>NZ_JBGTYM010000002.1:0-683892 GCF_044142105.1 Neotabrizicola paludis | reverse complement strand
CAAGCTGCGACCCAATCTCAAGGATCGGACGCTTCCGCGCCTCACGCGCTATCTCAATGTCAGTCTTGAATGCCATGTCTTGCTCCTCCCCGGGGCGGTGAAGTTCTGTCTGCGACGTGATAGCGGGCGTCCGGCCCGCCACAAAGGCGGATTGCGACCTTCCGGGCCGAAATGCGCCAGCGGCGCCGGTCGGGCCCGCCGCTCATCCGGCCCAGGCCCGCTGGTCGGGAATATGCAGGCGCAGCCGGTCGCCCTGGCGCAACATGCCCGCACGTTCGACCCAGGCCGTGACGCCACGCTTGCCTTCGGCGGCGGATTTGAACGCCCTGCCCAGCCCGCCGGTCGCCTTGACCATGGTCACCGCCGGTTCCTGACAGGGCCGGTTCTCCATATCCACGACCAGCGTCACGCCATCCGGCCCCTGAAGCCGGCTCGAGGGCGGAAGATGGGTGAAATCCGGCAGGCCGGATATCACCACGCTCGCCCCCAGCCAGGCCGGGTCGAGCCGATCCATGCCAAGGGTCGCCGCCACTTCGGCCAGTTCCTCTGCCGAGACCAGGCTAAGCTGGCGGGAATTGCGGATCTCGGTGCCAAGCGGGTGCAGGGTCCGGACCCGGCTGCAGGAGGGCCGGGTCAGACCGGCGTGAATCTCATCAGCATAGCCGCCCAGCGTCAGCGGCATCTCCTCCACCGCCTCGCCGAAAATCTCCAACTTTTCGACCGGACGGCGCTGGGTGCCAAGCCAGATGACAATGCCGGAATACTCGGTCGGTTTCAGGGCGGGCATGCGTCAGGACCTTTGCAAGATCAGGAACAGGCGGCGGAACGGAAACAGCGCCCCACCCGAAGGCAACAGCGGATAAGCCTGCATCAGAGAGTCATCGTAAGCCGCAGTGAGCGCTGTCACCTCTGCGTCAGAAAGTCGCTCCATGACAGGCCGCATCGCCGTGCTTTCGGTGAAGCGGCGCACCGGGTGGCCCCTGTCCACCGGGTCAAGCTCTTGCAGATATTCGCTTTCCCAGACCGAAACCCGGCCCAGCGGCGCCAGAAGCCGCCAATAGTCTTCTGGCGGGGCGACCGAAGGCACAAAGGGACCGGGCGGGAAACGGTCGGGGAACAGCTTCGTCGCCAGATCGCGGATCAGCGCATGGGATGGCGCGACATGGTTGCGCGGCATCTGCACGGCCAGCACGCCGCCCGGCGCCAGCAGCCCGGCCAGGCGTGGGAACAGCCTCTCATGCGCCCCCAGCCATTGCAACGCGGCGTTCGAAAAGATCAGTGCGGGCGCCCGCGCCGGGGTCCAGGCCGCGATATCGACCAGCATCTTGGCATCATAGCCCTCGGCGCGGGCCAGCATGGCGGCGCTGGCATCAACGCCCAGCAGGATATGGCCCGGAAAGCGCGCCTTCAACGCGCCGGCCACGGCGCCATCGCCGCAGCCAAGATCGATCACCTCGCCAGCCGGCAGCGCCGGCACCTGCGCCAACAGATCCAGCGCGGGGCGCAGGCGCAGCGCGCGAAAAGCGGAATAGAGCGGCGGATTCCAGTCGCTCACAGCCATTTCTTCCAGCGGAAGAACAACCAGGGCAGGACGGCCGAAACCAGCATGGCCACCAGCGCCATCGGATAGCCCCAGCTCCAGCGCAGCTCGGGCATCACGTCGAAATTCATGCCATAGATGCTGGCGATCAGCGTCGGCGGCAGGAAGACGAAGGCCACGACCGAGAACAGTTTCACGATGTCGGATTGTCGGATGTTGATCACGCCCAGCGTCGCATCCAGCTGGAAGCGGATCTTCTCGGCCTGGGCCGCGGCGACCTCGCGCAGCGATTTCAGATCCTGCAGCAGCGATTTGAGCTGCGCCTTCTCCAGCCCCGCCAGCAGCGGATGCACACCCTGCAAGCCCGGCACCGCCAGCGCGTTCAACATCCGCAGCACGGTGGCCAGGCTTTCCTTGACCTTGCCGTTCAGATCTTCGGCCCGCCCGATCCGTTGCAGGACAAGGCTCAGCCGGTCGCTCTGGCTGGCCGGGCGGTTGCCGTCGAAGATGTTGCGCGACAGCGCATCCAGCTTGCGCGCCTCCCCCTCCAGCACATCGGCCAGCCGGTCCACCACCGATTCCATGAGCCCGAGCAGCGCGTTGACGCCGCAATTCAGCGCCGTGTCATGCCGCGCCGCCCAGTCGGCGAAGAACTTGAACGAGCCGGGATGGTGGTAATGCACCGTCACCAGCCGGTCCTGCATCAGCACGAAGGTGACAGGGCCGATGTCCAGCCCGGCTTCGATCCCGGCAGGGCGCGTCGCCAGGACCTGCGCGGTCAGGAACAGCACGCCCCCCTCGACATAGACCCGCGACGAGGCCTCGATCTCCTGCATGTCCTCGCGGGTCGGGATGCCGATGCCCAGAGCGGCCTCGACCGCATCTTCCTCGGCGGCCGTGGGATGCTCCAGATCGATCCACAGCGCCTCGCGCAGGCTGTGGCTGTTCAGGTCCAGTGGCACAAGCCGCGCCCCTTGCGCGCGATAGGCGGTGATCATCGGGGCCTCCGGCAAGTTCTGTACCGGATGCTAGCGGCACGCGCGGCAAAGAAAAAGCCCCGCGCGATGGCGGGGCTTTTCGGATCACAAAGGCGCCGGTTCCGGCTCCGGTCCGGGCTTCGGCTTGCGCGGACGCCGGGTCTTCGGGATCGCCGCCACCGAAGGCGCGCCGCCGCCGGGGGCTGCCGGTGTGTCGGCATCGTCGCCCGTGCCCAGCTTCTCGCCCGCGATGACCTTGCGGATCTCGTCGCCGGTCAGGGTTTCATATTCCAGCAGGCCCTTGGCCAGCCGCTCCCAATCCTCTTGCCGTTCGAGCAGGATCTTGCGGGCGGTCTCATAGCCCTCATCAATCAGGCGCTTCACTTCCTGTTCGATGGCCCGCTTGGTCTCGGCCGAAACCGAGAAACCGCCGGTATTGCCCTGATAGCCCTCGGCCGCCTCGGCATAATCGATATTGCCGACCACATCCGACATGCCCCAGCGCAGAACCATGGCCCGCGACAGGGCGCTGGCCTGCTGGATATCGCCCGAGGGGCCGTTCGACACCGCCTCGGCGCCGTATTTCAGGATTTCCGCCGCCTTGCCCGCCATGGTCATGGCGATGCGCTGCTCGCATTGGTCCTTGTGCCAGTTCAGCCGGTCCATTTCCGGCAGCGACATGACCATGCCCAGGGCACCGCCGCGCGGGATGATCGTCGCCTTGTAGACCGGATCGCATTTCGGCAGCGACATGCCGACGATGGCATGGCCGGCCTCGTGATAGGCGGTCATTTCCTTCTGTTCCGGCGTCAGCACCATGCTGCGACGCTCGGCCCCCATCATCACCTTGTCCTTGGCATTCTCGAAATCGTCCATGGTCACGAAGCGGCGGCCCACGCGGGCGGCCATCAGCGCCGCCTCATTGACCAGGTTCATCAGATCGGCACCCGAGAATCCGGGCGAGCCGCGGGCGATGGTGCGCAGATCGACATCCGGCCCCAGCGGCACCTTGCGGGCATGGACCGAGAGAATCTTCTCGCGGCCCTTGATGTCCGGGTTCGGCACATGGATCTGGCGGTCAAAGCGGCCGGGGCGCAGCAGCGCGGGGTCCAGCACATCCTTGCGGTTGGTGGCGGCGATGATGATCACGCCCTCATTCGCCTCGAACCCGTCCATTTCCACCAGAAGCTGGTTCAGCGTCTGCTCGCGTTCGTCATTGCCGCCGCCGATTCCGACGCCACGGGCGCGGCCCACCGCGTCGATTTCATCGATGAAGACGATACAGGGCGCGTTCTTCTTGGCCTGTTCGAACATGTCGCGCACCCGGCTTGCGCCGACGCCCACGAACATTTCCACGAAGTCCGAGCCGGAGATGGTGAAGAACGGCACCCCGGCCTCGCCCGCGATCGCGCGGGCCAGCAGCGTCTTACCCGTGCCGGGCGGGCCAACCAGCAGCGCGCCTTTCGGGATCTTGCCGCCCAGGCGGCTGAACTTCTGCGGGTTGCGCAGGAATTCGACGATCTCTTCCAGCTCTTCCTTGGCCTCGTCGATGCCGGCCACATCGTCAAAGGTGACGCGGCCATTCTTTTCGGTCAGAAGCTTCGCCTTCGACTTGCCAAAGCCCATGGCACCGCCACGCCCACCGCCCTGCATCCGGTTCATGAAATAGATCCAGACCCCGATCAGCACGAGGAAGGGCAGGAAGGTCATCAGCAGCGACATGAAGCCCGATTGCTGCTGCGGCGTCACCTGCACGTCGACGCCCTTGGCGATCAGCTTGTCGGTCAGCATCTCGCCATCGGGCTTGATGGTCGAATAGGTGTTGCCGTCCGTGCCCTTCATCGTCACGCGCTCGCCATCCAGCGTGACCGAGGCGACCTTGCCGGCTTCGACCTGTGTGATGAAATCGGAATAGGACAGGTTGCGCGCGTTCAGAGTTGCCTGGCCACCCGAGAACAGGTTGAAAAGCGCCAGGATCAACAGCAGCAGGACGACCCAGAAGGCGATGTTGCGTGCGTTGTTCACATGAGACTCCCGTAACGGCCCGCGCAGGCGCAATCGCCTTCGGGCTTTGGTCCCAAGATAGTCAATCGTGGGCCGGGTTCAATGCGATAAGAGTTAAGACTGGAAACAGGGCGTGCATGTCGCAGAAAACCCGCCGGAAAGCCCGGCCAGAGGGGCGGCAATCAGCCGCTCGCCGCTCCAAATCGCCGGGGTGACCTCCAGAATGCCGCGCGCAAGGCCCGTGTCACGCCAGGCGGGGCAGTGCCGCAGGCCCGCCGCGCCCAGCGCGCGCAGCTCCTCATCTCCCTGCCACGGCCCCTCGACCGTCCAACGCCCGTCCCAAAGCGCACCGCGCCGCGCCGTCACCCCGGCCACCGCCCGCCACTCACGGCGAAAGACCGCCTCGCCACCGCTGGCAGATACCAGCGTGCCGCGCAACGTGGCCTTGCCCCCCGCCGCCAGCACTCCGAGAATCCGGTTCAGTTCCGCCTCGCGCGGCGGATAGCCCGGCCCGACCAGCCCGCACAGCGCCTGACGCGCCACCCGGCGCTGGATCTCCATCGGCGCGCGCTGAAACCCGGCCCGGTCCAGAAGCACCGCCCCCGCCCGCTCGGTGACGCAGCGCCGCGCCGCATCCTGTGTCGCGGCCTCAAGCGCCGACCGTGCCATGTCCAGATGATCCGCCACCGCCGCCAGCTTGCCCACGGTGATGCCCAAGGGCTTCAGCGCCTTCAGCGCGCGGCGCGCCCGGACGCGGGTAAACGCCTCGTTCTCGTTCGAGGGATCGTCGATCCAACCGATGCCCCGCCCGGTCAGATAGTCGCGCAAGAACTGACGCGGGATATCCAGCAAGGGCCGCCCGAACACCACCCCGCCTTCGCGAAACGCGTGCCGCATCCCCGACAGCCCGTCCAGCCCGGCGCTGCGCGACAGGCCCATCAGCAGCGTCTCGGCCTGGTCGTCGGCGGTATGGCCCAGCACGACATGGCCGATGCCACGCCGCCCGGCCCAATCCGCCAGCAGCGCGCGCCGTGCCCGCCGCGCCCGGTCCATCAGATTGCCCACCCCCTGCGGATCGGCCCAGCGCAGCACCTCATGTGCGATGCCCCAGTCGCGGCACAGCGCCGCGACCTGCCTCGCCTCCGCCGCCGCTTCGGGGCGCAAGCCATGGTCCACCGTCGCCGCTTCGACCCGCCAGCCCGCCTGTGGCGCGACCCGCTGCATCAGATGCAGAAGGGCGAGGGAATCTCCCCCGCCCGAAACCGCCACGCCGATGATCGCAGGCCGGTCGCCGGCAAAGGCCCGTCCGGCCGCCGCCAGAAGCGCCGTCTCGTCTACTGGCACCCCAGCCCCTGCATGGCGATCGGCGCCTGCGTCGCGGCCGTCGTGCCCGGATATTGCGTCGCCACCTCGTTCAGCGTCACGCAGGCCTCAGGCACCTGGCCCAGCGTGCCCAGCGCCTGGCCCAGTTTCAGCAGCGCATCCGGGGCGAACTCGCCCTGCGGATCGCTGGAATAGCTGTCCAGATAGGCCCGCGCCGCATTCGCTGTCTCGCCCAGCGAGGTCAGCGCCTCACCGCGCAGGAAATGCGCCTCGGGGATCAGCGGCCCGCCAGGATAGGATTGGGCATAGGCCGCAAAGAGCTGTTCAGCACGGCGAAAGTCACCTTGACCGAGCACCCCCTTGGCCCGGTCGAAATCGTCTTTTTCTGCAACGGCAAGTTCAGGTCCGGTCCCGGCGGCGGGCGCCGTCGGGGTCGAGGGGGCCGCAGGGGCGGCGGCAGCGCTGCCACCGCCTCCGCCCAGCGTCGGGGTCGCGGGCATGGCCATCGGATCGCAGCCCGGCGTCTGCTCGCAAAGCCGGAACTCGATATCCCCGATCCGGTTGGTGCCATCGGCCACCACGCGGTTCAGGCGCAGCTCGATCTCTTCCGCCCGCGCGGTCAGGCGCGACAATTCGGCCTCAATCGCATCCATCCGCGCCAGCGCATCCGCGCCACCAACCCGCGCCGAAGCGCCCGAGGCCACGGTCTCGGCCTTGAGCGCGTTGAATTCGGCGGCAAGCTGGTCAAGCTCGACCTTGATATCGGCCAGGGTCTCGGCCCGCGCCGGGGCGGTCAGCCCCAGCGTCAGACCCAGAAGCACCGCAGGCGCAAGGCGCGGAAGCCGGAGCATGGGATCAGACCCCCGCGCCCGCAGACAGCACCGTCACGGCGCGGCGGTTCTTCGAGTAGCAGGCCTCGTCCGAGCAGATCTCCAGCGGGCGTTCCTTGCCATAGCTGATCGTCTTCATCCGTGCCGCGGCAACGCCCTGCGAGACGAGGAACTGCTGCACTGAAGCCGCGCGGCGCGCGCCAAGGGCAAGGTTGTATTCCCGCGTGCCCTTTTCGTCGGCATGGCCCTCGATGATGATCGCATAGGCAGGGTTCTGGTTCAGCCAGCCGGCCTGCGCGGTCAGGATCGTGCGCGCTTCGGGCGACAGGGTCGACTGGTCAAGCGCGAAGTGAACCTTGTCGCCGACGGTCTGATTGAAATAGGCGATCGAGCGCGGATCGCTCGGATCGCCAAGGCCGGTCGTATCGACATAGCCGTTTCCGCCCGCGCCACCGGCGCCGCCAGCGCCGCCAGCGCCATAGCGGTCGGGGTTCTGGCAGGCGGCCAGCGCAAGGCCGGCCAAGAGGATGAGGGCCTTGGGGGTCAGGGTCATCGGTTCTGTCCTTCTATCTGGCTCGATGGGCGCGCCGTTTCGCGGCGTCTGGGCAATTGTTTCGGGGGTACCCTATCAGCTTTGCGCCCCCAAGGGAATCGGGGGCGCATCACGCGATTGTCACGGCAGAAGCGGCGACCAGGCCGGGTCCGAGGCGGGGCCTTCGGTCGAGATCTGCTTGAGATTTCGGCCGGTGATATCGACCGACCACAGGCTCGACTGCCCGCCCGCGCCCGCGCTTTCGCGGGAGAACATGATCACGCGGCCATTCGGCGCCCAGGTCGGGCCTTCATCCAGGAAGCTGGCGGTCAGCAGGCGCTCTTCGCTGCCATCGGTGCGCATGACGCCGATATGGAAGCGGCCCGCATTCTGCTTGGTGAAGGCGATCAGGTCGCCGCGCGGCGACCAGACCGGCGTCGAATACCGCCCCTCGCCGCCCGAGATCCGCCGTCCTTCGCCGCCCGAAGCCGGCATGATGTACAGCTGCTGGGTGCCCGACCGATCGCTTTCGAACACGATCTGGCTGCCATCGGGGCTGAACGAAGGCGCGGTCTCGATCGCGGGCGAATTGGTCAGCTGGGTCAATCCGCCACCCAGGCTCAGCGCGTAGATGTCGGTATTCCCGCCACGTTCCAGCGAGAAGACGACCGTATTGCCATCAGGCGAGAAGCGTGGGGCAAAAGTCATCGTGCCCTGCTGGTCCTCAAGCGTCTGGCGGCGCAGGCTGCCCACATCCAGCAGCGTGATGCGCGGGAAGCCGGTCTCGTAGCTGGTATAGAGGATGCGGTCGCCTGCGGGCGAGAAGCGCGGCGCCAGCACGATCGAGGCGCTGTCGGTCAGGTACTGCACATTCGCGCCATCGTAATCCATCACCGCCAGCCGCTTGGCCCGCGCATTCTTCGGCCCGCTCTCCGAGACGAACACGACACGGCTGTCGAAATAGCCGCCTTCGCCGGTGATCTTGGAATAGACCACATCGGCCACCTTGTGGGCCATCCGCCGCCAGCCCGCCGTGGTGCCCGCGAATTGCAGCGCGGCCCCTTCGATCACCGAGCCGTTTTCCACGTCGAAGGCGCGGAACTTCACGGTGATCCGGTCGCCCGCGACCGAAACCGCACCCGTCACCAGAACGCGGGCATTGATCGCCCGCCAGTCTTCATAGGCAATGCCGCCGTCGAAGCTGCTGATCCGGCCGATATGCGCCTCTTGCGGGATGGCGCGGAAGAAGCCCGTGCCCTCCAGGTCCGAAGTCACGACGCGGCTAAGCTGCGTGGCATAATCGCCCGCGCCGCCTTCATCGACGAACATCGGCACCGCGATCGGCATCGGCTCGATCGTGCCGACGGTGATGTCGATCCGCGGCGGGCGGCCGTCCTGGGCCAGCGCCGCGACGGGGGCGGCGACCAGCGTCAGGCCCAGCGCAAGCAGCTTCAATAGGCGGAAGGGCTGTTTCATATGCCTCATGCTCCGGTTTTTCTTGTCTTTAGCCCATGGGGGCCGGGGTTCAGAGGGGAAAGTCCGCCCATCGGCGACCCTTTGCCCGACGGATGGCGGCGGAACCCGGTCATCGCACCCGCATCCCGTTGCCGTCGAAGGAAAATTCCAGAACTTTCCAGGTGTCGTATTTGTCCGGCGGCAGCGGGATACCGCCATCGCGCGCGGTTTGCAGGATGGCCCGGCGCGCCGTGTCGAAGGCCACCTGAATGCCCGCCTGGCTGGGGCCGGAGCTTTCGATCAGGCTGATATTGGCCGGGCGGCCATCCGGCCCGAATTCGACCCGCAGCACCACGACCGAGGACAGCGCATCGGTCGACAGCGCCCCCACGTTCCAGCGCCGCCCGATCGCGCTCGAGATGTCGCCCATCTCGCCTGCGGTCAGCGGCGGGCCCGAGGGGCCGCCGGTAGCGCCGCTCGAGGCCGGCTCGCTTGCCGCCTCGGCCGCAGCCGCCGCGACCGCCGCCGCGATGGCTGCGGCATCGCTGTCGCTGGTGCTGTCGGTCTCGGCCGCGCTGGCCGTCTCGGTTGGCGTCTCGGTCGGGCGGGGCCGGTTCGGCCGCGACTTGGGCCGGATCGAACCTGTCATGCCCAGGCTTTCATCCTGTTCCTCGGTCGCCTCGGTGCGCAGCACGTCGCCGGTTTCTTCCGGCACGGTCTCTTCCTGCGCCTCTTGCGGCGGCTGCGGCGTTTCCGACGGCGTCTCGCTGACGGCAGGTTCCGGCGTCTCAGCGGTCACCGCATCGGGCGGCGGCGTCACGGGATCGGGCGCGACGATATCGGCGGGCTTGGGCTTGGGCCGCATCGACGTCGACATCGACGGCAAGGGCTGCTCTTCGGGCAGCACCACCACATCCTCGGGCTGCGGTTCGGGCGCGGGCGGCACGGGTTCGGGTTCCGGCAGGGGCTCGGGCTCAGGCGCCGGTTGCGGCTCGGGCGCGGGCTCCGGGGCCGGAGGCTCCGGCGCGGGCTGCGGTTCCGGCGCGGGCGGCTGCACTTCGGGTTCCGGCTCGGGCGCGGGTTGCGGCGCCGGTTCGGCGGCGGGCGGCTCCGGCGTGGGCGGCGTGGCCGTCTCGACGCTGGGCGGCGTGTCCGCGGGCGGCGTGGACGCCGCCTGCATCGCCGCGAAATCGGCGGCGCTGATCATCGAGACCGACATCGACGGAACATCGGGCGAGGGCTGCGGCTGGAACAGCCAATCGCCCAGCATCACCCAGAGGATCAGCCCAGCATGGCCGATCCCCGAGACGATGGTGCCCGCTTGCATCCGCTCCTGCATGGCCCGGACCGCTCCTAGTTCCCCGCACCCATGTCGGGGCCTTGCGCATCGGTCACCAGACCGATGTTGGTGAAACCACCCGCATTCAGCGCGCCCATGACCTGGGCCACCCGTTCATAGGGCAGCGTGCCATCGGCCCGCAGATAGATCTTGTCGCTGGTCCGTTCCGCCGCGATCGCCTTGAGCTGCGGGATGAGGTTCGCCTCCTCCACTTCGCTGTTCATGATCAGGATCAGCCCGTCCGCGGTCAGCGTCACGGCCAGCGGCTCTTCCTGCTCGGTCGGCAGGGCGGTCGCCGCCGTCTTCGGCAGTTCCACCGGCACGCCCACCGTCATCAGGGGCGCAGCGACCATGAAGATGATCAGAAGAACCAGCATCACGTCGACCATCGGCGTGATGTTGATCTCGCTCATCGACGAGGCCGCGCCGCGCCGCCGGCGCCTGCGGCCACCGCCGCCCGCCTTTTTCATCACCCCCGCGCCCATGGCTCAGGAATCCAGCTGACGCGACAGGATCGTCGCGAATTCGTCGGCGAAGCTCTCGTAATTGCCCTGGATATGCTCGCTGTCGGCATTGAGCTTGTTGTAGAACACCACCGCCGGAATGGCCGCGACCAGACCGATGCCGGTCGCCAGCAGCGCCTCGGCGATGCCCGGCGCCACCACGGCGAGCGAGGTATTCTGCGACAGGGCGATCTGTTCGAACGAATGCTTGATGCCCCAGATCGTGCCGAACAGCCCGATGAAGGGCGCGGTCGACCCGGTGGTGGCCAGGAAGGACAGCCCCTTGTTCAGCCGCTCGCTTTCGCGCGCGATGGCCACATCCATCGCCCGGTCGATCCGGGCCTGCGCCCCCGCGATCAGCGCGCCATCCGGCTTGTGGCTGCGCCGCCATTCCAGCATCCCCGCCGCGAAGACCTTTTCGCTGGCGCCCTGCGGTTCCGGCCCGATCTTCTCATACAGCTCATCCAGGGGCTCGCCCGACCAGAAGGCACGGTCAAAGATCGCCGCCTCGCGCTTGGCTTCGCGGAACAGGATGTGCTTCTGGATGATCACCGCCCAGGACCAGAAGGACATGATCATCAGCGCGATCATGACAATCTGCACCGTCACGGTCGCGCGTGCGAAAAGGGCGAGCAAGGAGAAATCGATCTCCGCCGCCGGGGCGAGTGTTTCCATGTTCAATACGCCTGCTCGTTTAGGATCGGGCCGTTCTGCCGCCCGTTACCGTGGATTCTATCAAGGTTACAGAGGGAATGCCAACACAAGTTGGAGACCGGCACAGCCCCGCCCATCACAAGTGCAGCACGGCGGCAGCCCCCGCCTAATGCAGCGGCGGCGCCAGTTTCGCCCGCAGATCGGGCGGCACGCGGGCGGCATGGCCATCCTCGCCCATGCAGACCAGCGTGACCACCGCCTGGAACAGCCGCTCTCCCGTCCGCAGCACCTCCTGTTCGACCACGATCCGCGCCCCGCCGATCATCTGCAGCCGGGTGGTCACGGTCAGCTCGTCGCCGAAGCGCGCCGGGCGCAGGTAGTCCGCCTCGACCCGCCGCACGGCAAAGACGATGCCCGTCTCGGCCTTCAGCACCGCCTGATCCACGCCCAGCGCCCGCACCCATTCGGTGCGCCCGCGCTCGATGAATTTCAGGTAATTGGCGTAATAGACGATACCCGCAAGATCGGTATCCTCGTAATAGACCCGCAGGGTCATGCGATGCGCGGCGCTTTCGGTCATGGTGCGGCTCCCGTCCTGCCCCTGTCCCGCCCTTCATGGCATCCGCCTGCCGGGAACGCCATGCGGCCCATTGGCGTTGATCCGCAAAACAGCAAGAGGTTCCGATGTCGCTTCCCCGTCTGCCCGCCCTCGCCCTCTGCGCCCTCGCCGCCCCCGCCTCAGCCGAGGAAATTGGCCAGGTCGGCGTCGACTGGGTCGGAAATGACATCATCGTCGAGGCGATCACCGATCCCAAGGTTGAAGGCGTCACCTGCCACCTCGCCTATTTCGACCGCTCGATCTACGACCGGCTTACCCAGGGCAACTGGTTCGAGGACCCGTCCTGGTCCGCCGTCGACTGCACCCAGACCGGGCCGATCACGCTGGGAGATATCGACACCGATAAGGGCGGCGAGACGGTCTTTTCCGAACGCCAGTCGCTGATCCTCAAGACGATCGAAGTCACAAGAATCTATGACGCGAAGAACCACGCCCTCGTCTACCTCGCCCATGCCAGCGAGATCACCGAAGGCTCGGGCAAGATGTCGATCTCGGTCGTGCCCCTGTCCGATGACGTGCCCGCCCCGAACTGACCGCCGGTCTAGCCCCCCGCCCGCGCCGCCAGGCGCAAGGCATGGCTGCCATCCTGCGCCATGACCGGCAGAACCGGATCATAGGCCGCCCGGATCAGCGCCGCGATCTCTGGCCGCAGGATGATCTTGCCCTCGACCTCGGCCAGGGGCGAGAGCGCCGCAAAAGCCCCCTCGCCCCAGGTCAGCATCGCTTCCGCCGCCTGGGCCAAAGCCAGGGCCTCGGCGGGCATGGCGGCCAGATGCTCGTCCATGCGCAGGAAAACGAAAGCGGCGCGGATGCCGCCCTCGGGATCGAAGCGGAAGGCGCGATACTGGTTCGCGCCCTGCGTCGAAAGCCGGTCGCAGAGCGGGCCAAGATCGGGGATCAGCCGGTCCAGGTTCGGCACTTGCGGCAGTTCGGCCCAGTCGCGGAAGAAGAAGACCATCAGGTTCGCGCCCAGTTCAGGGTCGGTTTCGGCCATCTGATGCCCAGCCAGCGCGACCATGGCCTCGATCGCCCCCTTGACCACGGCAAGCGTCGCCTCCTCGACCCCGAAAACCACCGGCACGATCGGCCGTCCCCAGCGGGCGCAGAGAAACCTTCCGTCGCCGCGCGTGAACAGCTTTTCGATCTCACCCGCCACCATCGCCTGCTCCCTGAAAAACCGGCCCCGGATTTCCCCGCCCCGCGCCTTGGGGTCAAGCCCATTCAACTTGACAGCACCATTCCGGGGCGCGCCAGCGAGGCGCCATAGGCTCGAGCCAGCTGGCGCGGGAGGAGCAGTGCCGCTGAGCATTCCATGGTCCGCATCGGGCGCGGCCACGAGCCACGAACAAAAGCCATGCGGCGGCAGCCACGCGGCCAGATCGCTGTCGGCCTCACCCGTCGAACAGATCCGATTGGCCCGGTTGCCGTGGCGCTTCCAACCCCAGATGCCGCCAGGCCTTTGCCCCCAGCATCCGGCCGCGCGGTGTGCGCTGGATCAGGCCCTGCTGCAGCAGATAGGGCTCGATCACCTCCTCGATCGCATCGCGCGGCTCGCTCAGCGCGGCGGCGATGGTTTCCACCCCGACCGGGCCGCCGCCGTAATTCTCGGCCAGCAGCACGAGATAGCGCCGATCCGCGCCATCCAGCCCCAGATTGTCGACGCCCAGCCGCGTCAGCGCCCGGTCGGCCAGTGCGCGCGAAATCCGCCCGCCTTCCTCGACCAGGGCGAAATCCACCACCCGGCGCAGCAGCCGCCCGGCAATCCGCGGCGTGCCGCGCGCCCGGCGGGCAATCTCGCGGCAGCCCGCCTCCTCGGCCTGCACGCCCAGAAGCCGCGCGCCCCGGGTCACGATCTCGAACAGCTCATCCTCGGTATAGAATTGCAGCCGGGTCGGAATGCCGAAGCGGTCGCGAAGGGGCGTCGTCAACAGCCCCAGCCGCGTCGTGGCGCCGACCAGCGTGAAGGGCTGCAAATCGATCCGCACCGTCCGCGCCGCAGGCCCCTCGCCGATCACCAGATCCAGCGCGAAATCCTCCATCGCCGGATACAGCACTTCCTCGACCACCGGCGACAGACGGTGGATCTCGTCGATGAACAGCACATCGCGCGGTTCCAGATTGGTCAGGATCGCCGCCAGATCGCCCGGCTTGGCCAGAACCGGCCCCGAGGTCATGCGGAACCCCACGCCCAGCTCCCGCGCCATGATCTGCGCCAGCGTGGTCTTGCCCAGCCCGGGCGGCCCATGGAACAGCGTGTGATCCATCGCCTCGCCGCGCATCTTCGCGCTTTCCACGAAGATGCGCAGATTGGCCCGCGCCTCGGCCTGGCCGATGAATTCCTCCAAGACCTGCGGCCGCAGGGCGCGGTCAGAATCTTCCGGCAGGCGCTCGGGGCGCAATTGGGGATCGGGGGCCAACATGGCCGGAACAATCCCCGAACGCCGCGCGCTTTGCAAGGCCCGCGCCGCATCCCCGCCGGGGCGTGCCCAGCCGCGCCCCGCCTCCGGCGGGCGTATCTTTCGCCAAGATGAAGCCGATGTTCCTTCAGCCTGGCCTTTAGGACGCAGGAAAAGCCGGAACCGGGCGCGCGGCCTCAGCGCCAGGGCGCCCGGTTGCGGCGCTGGCCCGCGCGCGGGATCGAGCTTCCCGCCGCCTCGGGCGCGGTGGGCCGCATCGCCCGCCCCTCGCCCGCCATCTGCATCAGCGCCGCCACCCGGTTCGCGGTCGAAGGGTGGGTGGCGAACAGATTGTCCGCCCCCTGCCCGTTCAGCGGATTGATGATGAACAGATGCGCCATCGCCGGGTTGCGCTCGGCCGCCGGGTTCACCACCCGCCGCGCCAGCGCCTCGATCTTCTGCAAGGCCTGCGCCAGCCAGGCGGGCTGGCCGCAGATCTCGGCGCCCAGCCGGTCAGCCTCATATTCGCGCGAGCGCGAGATCGCCATCTGCACCAGACCGGCCGCCAGCGGCGCCAGGATCATCAGAAGGATCGTCCCGATCACCCCGCCCGGCCGGTCCCGGTTGCCGCCGAAGAACAGCGCGAAATTGGCCAGCATGGAAATCGCCCCGGCCATGGTCGCCGTGACCGTCATGGTCAGCGTGTCACGATGCCTGATATGCGCCAGCTCATGCGCGATCACGCCGGCCAGTTCCTCGCGGCTCAGCGCCTGCATCAGCCCGGTTGTCACCGCGACCGCCGCATGCGCGGGGCTTCGGCCCGTGGCAAAGGCATTGGGCTGCGCCGTCTCGACCACATAGACCGCCGGATGCGGCAGGCCGGCGCGGTCGGCCAGAGAATGCACCATCGCCACCAGATCGGGCGCGCTGCGCGCATCGACGGGCCGCGCCCCGTTCATCCGCAGCACCGCCTTGTCGGAATTCCAGAAGGCGAAAAGGTTCATCGCCCCCGCCACGGCCAGCGCGACGAGCGCGCCGCTCGTCCCGCCCAGAAGCGCCCCCAGCCCCATGAACAGGGCCGTCATCACCGCCATCAGCACAAAGGTGCGAACCATCGCCATCCTCTCCAAATCCCATCGGATATGGAAAGTCGCCAAGCCGGCCGCAAGTTCCCCGCTAGCGTGGCGCCAGCAGTTTCAGCGCCGCCCGGATCAATGCCGGGGCCTCGGCCTCGGGCGCCTCGCCCGCCGCGGTGGCAACGGCCTGCGCCGCATCGCCCTGGCCATAGCCCAGGTTCAGCAGCGCCGAAAGCGCGTCGGCCGATTGCGCCGCCCGCTTCGCCCCCTCGGCCGCCTTGGGCGCCGCCCGCGCGGGTTTCGCGGCGGGCAGAGGCTCGATCACCTCGTCCAGCTCCGCCGTCCCCGCCAGCGACACGCCCCGCGCCATCACCGCCGGGGCTTTGGCCTTCAGCTCAAGGATCACCCGCTGCGCCAGCTTCGGCCCCACGCCCGGCGCCGCCTGCACCGCCCGCGCATCGCCCAGCGTGATCGCCCGCGCCACGCCCTCGGCCCCCAGCGCGCCCAGAATGGCCATGCTGGCCTTGGCCCCCACGCCCTGCACCGTCATCAAGAGCTTGTGCCATTCCTTCTCCAGCATGGTCGGAAAGCCGAAAAGCTGCAGCAGGTCCTCGCGCACCAGAAGATCGGTGAACAGGGCGCAGGCCTCGCCCACCGGCGGCAGCGCCGCCAGGGTGCGGTCATTGACATGGACGATATAGCCCACGCCGCGCACATCGATCAGCACGCTGTCGCTGCCCTTCCAGTCGACCCTGCCGGAAATCTTGCCGATCATCCCGCAGCCTTCCGCAATGCCGCCTCGAAACGGCCCGCCGATTGCAGGTGATGGGCATGGCAGATCGCCACCGCCAGCGCATCCGCCGCATCCGGCCCCGCGATCTGCGCGCCCGGCAGATGCAGCCGGACCATGTGATCGACCTGCACCTTGGCGGCATGGCCCACGCCGACGACGCATTTCTTCACGGCATTGGGCGCATATTCCCCGACGCGCAGCCCGAACTGCGCCGGAACCAGCAGCGCGATCCCCCGCGCCTGCCCCAGCTTCAGGGTCGCCACCGCATCCTTGTTGACGAATGTATGCTCCACCGCCGCCGCATCCGGTGCATGGGTGCGGAAGACCTCGGTCAACAGCCCGTGCAACAGCGCCAGCCGCCCCGCCAGCTCATCCGAGCCGCTTTCGCTGTGGCAGATGCCATTGGCGACATGGATGATTCGGGTGCCCTGCACATCAATCACCCCCCAGCCCAGGTTTCGCAGCCCCGGATCGATGCCGATCACACGCATTGTTACGACTGCCCCGCCCGTTATTGTCATTTCGTGACGAAATAGCACGAATAGGGAACATCCGCCAAGGACCTTGTCAGGGGTTGCACCCTCTGCGCCGGGCGCCTAACATACGTTGCAGGCGACAGTTCGAGTACGGAAAACGACATATTCGCGCCGCCGCCAGACCCCCACATCGAATTGCGGCACAATTGTGTCCGCACCCATGCAGCGCGCGCAAGGCTGTCATGCTGCACTGCAGCTTGCCAGTCAGACATGGCCCGATTATCTGGCTTCACGAACGAGGGAACGCCTTCGTTTTAGTCAGTTTTGAAAAGGAACACACCATGGCCGCCATCGAAACGAGCCGCCCGGCGCCGTTCGGCGCCATCACGACCTACCGCGCAGTCAACGTGCTGTCGAACGCCTTTGCGGCTTTCTCGGCCTGGAATGATGCGCGCGTCACCCGCAAGGCCCTCGGCAAGCTCTCGGATCGCGAGCTGGACGATATCGGCCTGTGCCGCGGTGACATCGAGATGCTGGGGCGCTGAAAGCGCCCGAAGACCAAGAACGGTCGCCGGACATGCAAAGACCGTCTTCGGGACACCGAAGACGGTCTTTCTGTTTCTGCAATGCGGCATAGACCGCGGGCGGGGGGCGTCCGGGCAGGGCCGTGCCCGTCGCCTTGCCCACCCGCAAGGCCTCAGCGCGCGGGGAAAACCTGTTCCAGGAAGGCCGAGATCAGACGGGTCACCGGATCGGCCTGCATCAGTGTCGCGGCCAGAGGATCGACGCCCGTGCCCGTGCCAAGTTCGGCCACGCGGCGGTCATAGGTTTCGGCGCCGACGGTGAAATGGATCGCGCCCTTGAGCGCCATGCCCATGGCGACGATCACAAGCGCCTTGCGCAGCATGCGCCCCCAGGACCGCTCGCGCCGATAGGTGGCCGACCGGCCCAGCGTGCCCGCCGCCTCGAAACCATAGCCCTTGCGATGCAGACGCTCGATCCGCTTCACGCGGCCATAAAACTCATTGAGATTCGGGTCGGCCCACATCTCGTTCACCAATCATACTAAGGCCCCCGCCTTAAGGAATTGATGCGTCGAGATTGTGGCAAGAATGGGGCGAACGGCTTCGCAAGGCGATAAGCGCAAGGCATTTCCTGAGGATTTTCAGGCCCTTATTCTCGAACCAGAACCAATGCCGACCATTCCCCCAGATCGTTTCGATCCTGCAAACGGAAGCCCTCGGCCAGATAGGCGGCGATCACCGCCTCGGCCTGCACGACCAGCAGGCCAGAGAGAATCACATGCCCGCCCCTGGCGGCATGTTTTCCCATCGCCGGGGCCAGTTCGATCAGCGGCCCTTTCAGGATATTGGCGAAGATCAGGTCGAAAGGCGCCGCGTCGCCGATGCGGCGATGGGCAAAGCCCGCCGCCTCCAGGCAGACGATGCGGCCCTGAAGATCGTTGATCGCCACATTGGCCTCGGCCACATCCACCGCCACTCGATCGATGTCGCTGGCGATGATCTTTGCCTCGGGCAGAACCTTGGCCGCCGCCATGGCCAGAACCGCGGTGCCACAGCCGATATCGGCGATGTTCGTCGGGCGCAGCCCGTCGGTATAAAGCCGGTCGAAGGCCAGCAGACAGCCCAGCGTGGTGCCATGATGGCCGGTGCCGAAGGCCATGGTCGCCTCGACCTGCAGCGGGATGCGGCCCTCGGGCAGCTTGTCGGCATCATGGCTGCCATAGACGAAGAAGCGCCCGGCATCGACCGGGTGCAATTCGCGCTGCACCTTGGCCACCCAGTCGACCTCGGGCAATTCGCTGACCAGAAAGCTCTTGGCGCCAAAGGCGGTGGCCAGGATTTCCAGCACGATCTCGTCGGGCGCGTCGTGGAAATACCCGCCGACCTCCCAGATGCCCGACCCGTCCTCGACCTCGAAGACGCCGACGCCATAGGGCTCCGGATCCATGCGCTCCATCGCCTCGCCCAGAGCGCGCGCGGGCTCTTCGCCGGTCAGGGTGGTCAGGGCGGAATAGGTCGGCATGGCGGCGCTCCTTGGCTTATCCGGGCTTTAGGCCGTGGAAGCCTCATTCGCAAGCGCCGTGCCTTGCAGATCCCGCCGGGGCGCCGCCCCGGACCCCGGGATATTTGAGAACAGAAGAAGGGCGAAAGGCGTCTCGCCGCAAATCACCTGTTCCCAAATATCCCCGCCGGAGGCGCGGCCAAGCCGGCTGGCCGCGAGGCCAGAGGAGAGAGAAAAGACCCACGGCGAAGCCGCTCAATCTGACGCCGCGGCGTCAGTAGAAGCTCTGCGGGTCGATATCGACGGCAAGCCGGATCTGCGGCGGCACCCGCACCTGCCCGATCCAGGCCCGCAGCGCGGCCTGCAGCGGCACCGATTTCGCCGCCTTGACCAGAAGCCGCACCCGATGCCGCCCACGCACCCTTGCGATCGGCGCTGGGGCCGGGCCGAAAACCTGGGCGCCGGCCTCGCGCAGCGGCGCGTCGCGGCGGGCCAGCTCATTGCCCAGATCGAAGACCTGCGCCACATCCGGCCCCGACAGGATGATCCCCGCCATCCGGCCATAGGGCGGCACGCCCGCCGCCCGGCGTTCCGCCGCCTCGGCGCGCCAGAAGGCCTCATCCGCACCCGACAGGATCGCCTGGATCACCGGATGCTCGGGCTGGTGGGTCTGCAACCAGGCCTCGCCGCGCTTCTCCGCCCGCCCCGCGCGCCCGGCCACCTGGCGCATCAACTGGAAGGTCCGCTCCGCCGCCCGCAGATCGCTGCCCTGCAGCCCCAGATCGGCGTCGATCACCCCCACCAGCGTCAGCAGCGGGAAGTTGTGCCCTTTGGCCACGATCTGCGTGCCGATGACGATATCCGCCGCCCCCGCCGCGATCTCCTCGATCTGCGCCTTCAACGCCCGGGCCGAGCCGAACAGATCCGAGGACAGCACCGCCATCCGCGCCTCGGGAAAGCGCGCCGCCACTTCCTCGGCCAGCCGCTCCACCCCCGGGCCGACGGCATGCATCTTGCCCTCGACCTTGCAGGAAGGGCAGGCCTCGGGCACGGGCTTGGTCGCGCCGCATTGGTGGCAGACCAGCCGCTTGAGAAAGCGATGCTCGACCATCCGCGCATCGCAATGGTCGCAGCCGACCTGCCCGCCGCAGGCGCGGCACACCGTCACCGGCGCATAGCCGCGGCGGTTGAGGAAGAGAAGGCTCTGCTCCCCCGCCTGCAGCCGCGCCTCCACCCCCCGCGCCAGGGTCTCCGACAGCCAGCGCCCCGCCGGCAGGCTTTCCGCCCGCATGTCGATCGCCCGCATCGCCGGCATCTCGGCCACGCCGAAACGCGAAGTCAGGTCAAGCCGCGTATACTTGCCGCTTTCCGCATTCACCCAGCTTTCCAGACAGGGCGTGGCCGAGGACAAGACCACCGGACAGCCCAGGATCGAGGCGCGCAGCACCGCCATGTCGCGCGCATTGTACAAGACCCCCTCCTCCTGCTTGTAGGAGGTGTCATGTTCCTCATCGACAACGATCAGCCCCAGATCGCGGAACGGCAGGAACAGCGCCGAACGCGCGCCCACCACCAGCCCGACCTCGCCCTCCGCCGCCATCTTCCACAGCCGCCGCCGTTCCGTCTGCGTCACGCCGGAATGCCATTCCCCCGGCCGCGCCCCGAACCGCGCCTCGACGCGGGCCAGGAAATCCGCCGTCAGCGCGATTTCCGGCAGCAGCACCAGCGCCTGCCGCCCGCGCCGCAGGGCCTCGGCCACCGCTTCCAGATAGACCTCGGTCTTGCCCGACCCGGTCACGCCCTTCAGCAGAAAGGTCTGATAGGCCTCCGCCGCCACCGCATGGACCAGCGCATCCCCCGCCGCCTGCTGATCGCCCTCCAGCCGCATCAGCCCCGCAGGCTCCAGCCGCGGATAGGGCAGGTCTTTCGGCGCCTCCTCCTCGGCCAGAACCCCCAGCTTCACCAGCCCCTTGACCACGCCCGTCCCGCAGGCCGCCGCCTCGGCCAGTTCCCCCAGCGTCACCGCCGCCCCGCCATAGGCCCGCAAGGCCTCGATCACCCGATGCCGCGCCTCGGTCAACTGGTTCGGCACCGGCCCCGCCAGCCGATAGACCCGCCGTGTCGACGGCGCCTCGCCCAGACCCGGCGCCCGCGTCGCCAGCCGCAGCATCGCGGACAGCGGCGTCAGCGTGTAATCCGCCGCCCGCGCCAAAAGCAGCCGCAGCTCCTCGCGCATCGGCCGCGCGTCAAGCACCCGGTTCACCGGCCTTACTTTGGCCGGATCCCAGCCCCCCGCGCCCGGGCCCCAGACCAAGCCCAGCACCCGGCGCGGCCCCAGGGGCACCTCGACGAAATCCCCCGTGCCGCAACCGCCCTCGGGCGCCTTGTAGTCCAGCACCCGCCCCAGCGGCTCGGTCGTCAGAACCCCGACCAACTCGCCTTCGCTGAAGACCCGCTCGACCACTGTTAGCGCTCACATCTTTCGCCCGGCCCATCTTTCGCCGCGCTCCATTCTGGGGTAATACCCGCCCCACCCCTGCATCTCCACCCCTGCCATTCCCCGAAAGGACCCGGCCATGAAATTCTTCGTCGACACCGCCGATGTCGAGGCGATCCGCGAGCTGAACGATCTGGGCATGGTGGATGGCGTCACCACCAACCCCTCCTTGATCCTGAAATCCGGCCGCGACATCCTGGAAGTCACCAAGGAAATCTGCTCCATCGTCGCGGGCCCGGTTTCCGCCGAGGTCGTGGCGCTCAAGGCCGATGAGATGATCGCCGAGGGCCGCAAACTGGCCGAGATCGCGCCGAACATCACCGTCAAGGTGCCGCTGACCTGGGACGGGCTGAAAGCCTGCAAGACCCTGTCGGGCGAAGGCAAGATGGTCAACGTCACCCTCTGCTTCTCGGTCAACCAGGCCCTTCTGGCCGCCAAGGCCGGCGCCACCTTCATCTCGCCCTTCATCGGGCGGCTTGACGACATCAACCTCGACGGGCTGGAGCTGATCTCCGACATCCGCCAAGTCTATGACAATTACGCCTTCGAGACCCAGATCCTCGCAGCCTCGGTCCGCACCCTGAACCACGCCTCGCAATCCGCCCTGATCGGCGCCGATGTGATGACCGCGCCGCCGAACGTGATCAAGGCCATGGCGGGCCATGTCCTGACCGACAAGGGGCTGGAGCAGTTCATGAAGGACTGGGCGAAGACCGGGCAGAAGATTCTTTAAGCAATCGCCGCGCCTCCCCCCCATCGCCTCCCCTCCCCCTTGTGGGGAGGGGCTGGGGGAGGGGGGCGACACCGCCCGTAGGATGCGCATTCATTGCGCACCATCCCTGGCGCTTCCCCTCCGTCAGATTTGCCAAAGCAAATCTGACCGCGCCCGACCCGCCCCCCGGGGGCGGGCGCGGTCAGACTTGCGCGACGGCGGGCGAGGATGGAGCAGAAGTGTCTCTGACGCCCCCGAGATCCCGCGCCTCCCTTTTTGTCGGATTTGTCCAAAGCCCAGCTGACCGCGCCTGCCACCCGAGGTTTGCCCGCGGTCCACATTTGCGTGGTCAGACGCCAGATGGCAGTAAGATTGCCAATGCAGGAGGCCAACGCCAGAATGGCTATTTCGACTGCGGAGTCAGGATCGCAGCAATACCTTTTAGCGCTTCAAGGATGGCCTGATCCCGCGCCTGCTGCAGCCTCAGTAACTGTTCGATTGATTGTAGCAACGTGGAACTGGTGTCGCCACTCGACTGAACCGCATCCACGACGGCCACGGAAACACTTTGTAATGCGGCTTGCGAACTGCCTAGATCGCTTCCCAATGCCGTTTGGAGTTCATCTATCTCGCCTCTGATACTGGCAAGCGCAGCGTCCATGGCCACAGTATCTTGCGGCACTCGCCAATATTCGGTATATGCGATTTGCGCAATCGAGAAGACAATTGCGAAAATACCAACGAGGATGGCTTTGTTTGCGGCCTTGCTGTTCTTATCTGCTTCTGTCGAGAAATTATCAAGAAACTCCGCCGTCGCAATCTGCAGGCCATTCATTATCTTAAGCGCGTTTTCTCCGAAGCCAACGAGGTTTTCGAGCCTTTCGGTCACGTCGCCCAAGCGTTCATTGGTTTCGTGGATCGGGTTCGGAGGGAGGTCTATTGGTCTGAAGCTCGTCGGATCCCAATTCAAAGAGCTTATTTTGGGGGCGCGTTTTGAGCCGTAGAAGCTCTCCAGCCCTTCGTTCTGTTTTAGAAGTGCTTCGCTGACGTTTCTGATACCGGCATTTTGACTTCCAAGAAGTCCGCCAAGAGTGTCCTTGAAAGTGGCAAAAGTCTCGCGCAACCTCGCGCTCGTCCTATTATTCTCATCTTCTAGCACTCTCAACAAAAAATCCGAATCTGACTGATCTTCTCTTTTAATGATTTCCGGGTTCCGGTCGAATGATTTGTCATTCGCGAGAAATTCGCGCGAGAATCTATCGACATCTTCGCCTGAGAATGCGATGATTTCGGCTTCTGTTGGCTCGCGCGGCTTGTCGCCGTCTTGACCATCAACGCGGCTCTTGAGCATCAAGCCCATAATCTTTCGGATTGCCTCTATTGAGTTCTGAGTCTCACTCTTTAGGTGCTTCTCGATGGCGATGGCCGCGTTAACAGAATAGAAGTATACGTCCCAGTCGCCCACGGTATCTGAATGAAATACCCATTGGGGTTTGGTGATCTTAGACAAGTCCATTCGTTTGCTTCGCCTCTGGTTACTGGTGGTACCTACCGCCTTCCTATAGCTTACTTCACGTTTTGGGCTTGAAAAGCAACGAATACCGCTTTGACCTAACTATTGTCGCGTCCAAAGCCGCCAGCCCTCGCGAGCGCCAACCCCGGCATCTGGCGTCTAGCCCCCCTCACCTCAGCCAAGGCTCCCCCTTCTCCCCCGCCGGCACGCCCTTCGCCCCGAACTTCCGCTGCATCAACTCCTGCAGCTTCGCCCGCGCGTTCTGCTCCAGCCCCGGCCCCTCGTCGGCCCAGGCCTCGCCCATCTCCCGCGCCAGATCGCCAAAACCCGGCTTCGGCCCGTCATGGCTCTCCTCCCGCTTGCGGTAATACGCGATGGTTTCGGCCCTGCGGCTCCCCCCTGCCGACCCCTTGGAAGGCGCCGTGCAACACGTCGATGATCGGCGGCGCACATGCCCCCACCCGGAAGACGTTCGGAAGACGTTGGGAAGACCTTCGGAAGACATCCCCTTCCGCCGCGCTTGCGGCCGCCGAAATCCCCCGCCTGTTGCGCTCAGGCCCTACCGCCCCTTGGCCTTTTCCGCCTATACTGCGGCGCGAACCACAAGAAGAACCGGGCCGAGTTTCCATGATCGAACCAGACCTCCGCGACCGCATCCTGTCCGAGCCGGAAACCCTGCTGGAAGATCGCGACGTGATGAATGCCCTTGTCGCTGCGAATGAAAGAGCCATGGGAAACAACGTGGTAGACCTGCGCGGCATCGCGATGCAGCGGCTGGAAACCCGGCTGGAACGGCTGGAAGACACCCACCGTTCCGTCATCGCCGCGGCCTACGAAAACCTCGCCGGCACCAACCTCGTCCACCGCGCCATCCTGCAGATGCTCGACCCGCTGAGCTTCGAGGATTTCCTGAAAACCCTGGCCACCGATGTCGCCGCCACCCTGCGCGTCGATTGCGCCCGCCTCGTGCTGGAATCCAAGGTCGAAGGCGACGATCCCGCCCTTCGCCGCCTGGGCGATGTGCTGTATGTGGCGGAGCCGGGTTTCATCTCCCGCTATATCTCGGGGGGGCGCAATGTGCCGCTGCGCCCGGTCACCCTGCGCCAGACCATGCCCGAGGGCGACGCGCTCTATGGCGACCGCGCCGGTTTCATCCGCTCAGAGGCCCTTTTGCGGCTTGATTTCGGCCAGCGCCGCCTGCCCGGAATGCTGGTTCTGGGCGCCGAGGATCCGCATCATTTCAAACCCACTCAGGGCAGCGATCTGCTCGCCTTCTTCGCCGGGGTGTTCGAGCGCACGATGCGGCGCTGGCTGGCGTGAGCCTCGCCCTCTCTCCGCAAGTCTCTGCCGCCCTTGCGGAATGGCTTGCCCATCTCAAGGCACTGAAAGGTGCCTCGCGCCACACGCTGGCAGCCTATTCCCACGACGTGTCTGGTTTTCTTGGCTTTTTGGCCCACCATCATGGCGGCCCCCTGGCGCTGCGCGACGTGCTGGCCACGCCGCAGACCGACTTGCGCGCCTGGATGGCCTTCTGCCGGTCCGAGGGGCTGGGTTCCCGCTCGCTGGCCCGCGCCCTGTCGGCGGTGAAAGGCTTCACCGCCTGGGCAGCCGAGCGCGAAGACCTTGAAGCCACAGTCATTCTTTCGGCCCGTGGCCCGAAATACCGCCGCAAGCTGCCGCGCCCCCTGAGCATCGAGGGCGCGGAAGAGATGCTGGAAGTTGCCGGCCAGCAATCGCGCGGCGACTGGCAGCAGGCCCGCGATGCCGCCGTGGTGACGCTGCTTTACGGCTGCGGTTTGCGGATCTCCGAGGCGCTGGGGCTGACAGGCGCGGATCACCCCCTGCCGCCGGTGCTGCGCATCACCGGCAAGGGCGGCAAGACGCGGCTTGTGCCGGTGCTGCCGCAGGCAGCGCAGGCGGTGGCCGATTATGTCGCGCTTCTGCCCCATCCACCCGATCCCGCGGGACCGTTGTTCCGCGGTGCGCGGGGCGGCCCCCTCAGTCCGCGCATCATCCAGCTTGCCATGGAAAAGGCCCGCAACCAGCTGGGCCTTCCGGCCACCGCAACACCCCATGCGCTCCGCCACAGCTTCGCCACCCATCTGCTTTCCGCCGGGGGCGATCTGCGCGCGATCCAGGAATTGCTGGGCCATGCCTCGCTGTCCACAACCCAGGCCTATACCGCCGTCGATGCGGCGCGGCTGATGGAGGTCTACGACAAGGCGCATCCCCGCGCCTGACAGACCACCGCCAGCCGGCCGACGCAGGACGCGACGGAGCCACTTGCCGCGCAGGGCGCGCATTGCGGCAAATGAACCGGGCCACCGCCGCAGATCGACGGCAGGTAGGCCCTTCCTGCCCCTGCCCCCCGCGCTGCGGCATTGAAATGCCCGGCCATTTGCGGCAACAAGTGCACCATGTCACCGCGCCTCAAGGCCCTTTCTGTCCATTTGTTGACCGCCACGGGCGCGGTCCTGTCGATGTTTGCCATGCTGGCGGCTGTCGAAGGCAAGTGGAGTCTGATGTTCCTCTGGCTCGTCGTCGCGCTCATCGTCGACGGGATCGACGGCCCGCTGGCCCGTCGCTACGACACCCAGAAGAACTGGCCGACCTATGACGGCGTCCTGATGGACCTGATCGTCGACTATCTGACCTATGTCTTCATCCCCGCCTTCGCGCTGTTCAAATCGGGCCTGCTGCCTGGCTGGACCGGATGGCTGGCGATCATCGTGATCTGCTACGGCTCGGTGGTCTATTTCGCCGACACGCGGATGAAGACCAAGGACAAGAGCTTTGCCGGCTTCCCCGCCTGCTGGAACATGGTCGTGCTGGTGCTTTTCGCCGTGGATCCCGAGCCCTGGATCACCCTTTTCGTCACCGTGGGCCTGACATTGGCGATGTTCACCAATCTCAAGTTCATCCATCCCACCCGCACCCCGCGCTGGCATCTGATGAATCTCTGGGTCTGCATCGCCTGGATCGGTTTCGCGGCCTGGGCGGCGTGGGTCGACTTCGCCGAAGGCAGCTTCGCGCATTGGAGCCTGATCCTGACCTCGCTTTATCTGGCGCTTGCGGGCATAGCGCAGCAGATCCTTCCCGAAGGTATCCGCCGTCTGCGCTGAGGCAACCCGCGCTTTCGTCGGGAATTTGCCGCGGCTAAATCCGGGTCAGCAACACGCCGCAGACAATGACCAATGCGGCGACCGCCTTGCCGCTGCCCATACGCTCGCCAAAGACCAGCCAGCCGATCAGCACGGCAAAGAGGATCGAGGTCTCGCGCAGCGCCGCCACCAGCGCGATGGGCGCCAGGGTCATCGCCCAGATCGCCACCGCATAGGAGCCGAAAGAGGCGGCGGCTGCAAACGCCCCCATGCCCCAGGCGCGCGGCTCACGCGGCAGGATCGCGCGGCCACGCAGCGCCAGCATCCCCAACGAGAAGATCAGCCCATCCGCCACGAAGACCCAGGACACATAGGCCACGGCCGAGCCGGAAATCCGCGCCCCTATCCCGTCAAACAGCGTATAGGCCGCCGTCGCCGCCGCCGATCCCAGCGCGAAGGGCAGAAGCCGCCGGTCTTCGCCCGCCGCGAAGACGCCCCGCGCCATCAGAAGGATGCCCAGGGCCAGAATCGCGATGGCCAGATATTGTCGCCCGCTCAGCGCATCCGCCAGAACGAAGGCGCCGACCAACGCCACGATCATCGGCGCCGCACCGCGCGCGATGGGATAGACCCGGCTCAGGTCGCCCTTGTCATAAGCCGTCGACAGGAAAAACTTGTATCCGAAATGCGTGCAGCCGGCGGCGATGATCCAGGGGATCGAGTCCAGCGACACAGGCGGCAGGAAGGCCACCAGAACCAGGCCGATCGGCACTTCGAAAATCGACATGATCACCATGGCCCCCAGCTTCGAGGTGCCAAGTTTGATCAGCGCATTCCACAGCGCATGAAGGAAGGCCGCCGCAAGGACCGCCAGAAAGACGCCAAGGCTCAATCGGGCCGCCCATCGCCAGAAGGTGTCACAGAACTGTCGCGCAACCGTTACCGTTGCAGCAGGACGGGCGCAAGATCAGCCCTGCAGAGGCCGGCACGGATCATCAGATCAGCAGCCCCGCCGCGCCCTCGTGGCGCAGGAGCGCCACCTTGGTCTCGACCCCGCCGGGCGCCGAGAAGCCGCCCAGGGTTTTCGCGCCAAGAACCCGGTGGCAGGGAATGATGATCGGGATCGGGTTCGCGCCGCAGGCCTGGCCCACCGCCTGCGCCGGAGCGCCGACAAGCCTTGAGATCTCGCCATAGGTGCGGGTTTCGCCAAAGGGGATCGCCGCCATCGCCCGGCGCACCGCGCCGTTCAGCCCCTCGCCCCAATCCAGCGGCAGGTCGAAGACGTGCCGCTGCCCCGCGAAATATTCGGCAAGCTGGCGCAGCCCGTCCTGCACCGGTGCGCCCTCGTCGCCATCGCGCCCCCAGATCAGCGCGCTGATCCGGCCCTCGCGCAGCCGCAGGGCGACCGGGCCGAAGGGGGTGTCCAGAACCCTCATTCCGCCGCCCGCCGGGCCGGGCTGGGCAAGGCGCCCGCCAAGGGGGCAAAGGCCTCGCGCAGCAGCGCAGCCATGCCCTCAACCGCCGGGGACGTGCCGCGCGGGTTGCGCCGCAGCACCACGCGTGCGCTGTCGACGATCGGGAAGCCGTCGGCCGCCGTCAGCTCGCGGCAGCCCGCCGGAATGGTCGAACGCGACAGGGGCGCGATGCCCATCCCGTTCACTACGGCGATGCGAAAGCCGCTGGACAGATCGCAGGACCAGGCGACGCGCCAGTCAATCCCTTGCCGGTTCAGCGAGCCTTCGGCGAATTCCCGGCACCAGTCCGACCGGAAATAGGTACAAACCGGCACCGGCTTGCGCAGATGCTGGGCATGGGTGATCGAGGTTGCCCAGACGGTAGGATCGACGCAAAGGATCTCGCCTTCATCGACATATGACCAGTCATAGATCACGGCGAGGTCCAGTTCATCGGCGGCGAGCGCGCGCATCTGGCTTTCCGAATGGTCGACACGCACGGTCACCTGCACGCCCTCATGCCGCTCGTCGAAAGCGGCCAGCGCGCGCGGCAGGATGGTGCCGGAATATTCGTCGGGGATTCCCACCCGCACCGGCCCGACCAGGGGCTTTTCCCGCAACGCAAGCGCCGCTTCGTCCAAAAGCACCACCACGCGGCGCGCATAGGGCACAAGCTGTTCGCCCCGCGGTGTCAGAACCACCCCGCGCGCCTGGCGTTGGAACAGCGGCTGGCCAAGGCTTTCCTCAAGCCGTTTGATCTGCAGGCTGACGGCCGATTGCGTGCGCGCCAGCCGCGCGGCGGCGCTTGTGACCGACCCGGTATCGGCCACGGCCAGAAAGCTGCGCATCAGATCGCTGTCGAGCGGTGCGGCCACGGCAAACTCATGAGTTTTACAAATGATGCCCATTAGAGCTATTCGTTTGTGAAATGTCAAACCACATGAGACAAAAGGACATCATCCGAAGGAGGTTCTCATGTTCGCCCGTCTCGTCACCCTGCTGCAGCTGCGCCGTTCGACCGCGTTCCTGCTGGAACGGGCCGACGACCGGCTGCTCGAGGATATCGGTCTGACCCGTGCCGATCTGGAAGCTCTGCATCGTGGTCAGGGCATCGCGGCCGTCGCGCCGCAGGCATCGACGACTGGCCTCACACTCCCTGTGGCAGGCTAGCGGACTGGTCGCGGGGGGCCTTGGCCCTCCGCGACATTTTCCTTTTCAGATCAGCCCAATGCTGCGTTGCACCGAGCACAGGTACCCGGATGGGAATGCGTACCCACATCCGGCAGGACCTTCCAGCAGCGTTGGCATTTCTCGCCCGGCGCGCGCTCGAAAACCACACCCACACCCGGTACTTCCGGCAGACGGAACGCCTCCTGCGGCTCGGGATCGGCGGTGAGTTGCAGCCCGCTGGTGATGCAGAGATCGGCGAAATCCACCGATTTCAGCGCCGCCAGAATGGCCGTATCCGCCACATGCACCACGGGCGCGGCTTCCAGCGATGCCCCGATCACCTTGGCCGTGCGCTGAATCTCCAGCGCCCCGGTGACAACGCGGCGCACCGCACGGATGCCGTCCCATTTCGCCGCCAGCGCGTCATCGCGCCAGGAGATCGGGGTTTCCGGGAAGTCCAGAAGATGAACCGAGGAGTCGTCGCCCGGATTCCGGCACAGCCAGATCTCTTCCATGGTGAAGGTCAGGATCGGCGCCAGCCAGGTGGTCAGCCGCTGATAGAGAAGGTCCAGCACCGTCCGGCAGGCCCGCCGCGTGCGCGAGGAGGGCGCGTCGCAATAGAGCGAATCCTTGCGGATGTCGAAATAGACGGCGGAAAGATCGGTGGTGCAGAAGGTGAAGAGATCCTGGAACACGCCCTGGAAGTCGTAGCTGGCGTAACCCTCGCGCACACGCGCATCCAGAACCGCCAGACGATGCAGCACCCAGCGTTCCAGTTCCGGCATCTCCTCCGGGCTGACCCGCTCCGCCTCGGTGAAGCCGGCCAGGTTGCCCAGGATGAAGCGCATGGAATTGCGCAGGCGGCGGTAGCTGTCGGCCACGCCTTTCAGGATTTCCTTCCCGATGCGCAGGTCGACCGTGTAATCCGCCAGCGCGACCCAAAGCCTAAGGATATCAGCGCCATATTCGTCGATCACCTCTTGCGGCGCGACGGTGTTGCCCAGAGATTTGGACATTTTCATGCCCTTCTCGTCCAAGGTGAAACCATGGGTCAGCACACCGCGATAGGGCGCGCGGCCCTTGGTGCCGCAGGCCTGAAGCATTGAGGAATGGAACCAGCCGCGATGCTGGTCGGTGCCTTCCAGATACAGGTCGGCAATGCCATCCGCCGCGCCATCGGCGCGGTCGCGCAGAACGAAGGCATGGGTCGAGCCGGAGTCGAACCAGACATCCAGCACATCCATGACCTGCGCATAATCCTGCGGATCGACGATTCCTTCCAGCACTCTTTCCTTGAATCCTTGCACATACCAGACATCGGCGCCTTCTTTCTCGAAAGCGTCGATGATGCGGGCATTCACCTTCGGGTCCCGCAGCAGGAAATCGGCATCGGTCGGCTTGGCCCCCTTCTTCACAAAGCAGGTCAGCGGCACGCCCCAGGCGCGCTGGCGCGACAGAACCCAGTCGGGCCGGGCCTCGATCATCGAATGCAGCCGGTTGCGCCCGGTTGAGGGCGTCCATTCGACCAGCTGGTTGATCGAGGTCAGGGCGCGGCTGCGTATCGTGTCGCCATAGGTCGTCATGCCATCGTCAAGTTTCTTGTCGATGGCAACAAACCATTGCGGCGTGTTGCGATAGATCACCGGCGCCTTGGACCGCCAGCTGTGCGGATAGGAATGCCGCAGCTTGCCCTTGGCGAACAGCGCGCCCGCATAGGCCAATTGCTTGATCACAGAGACATTCGCCGGGCCTTCCTTGCCATCGGGCAGGATGATGTGCTGGCCGCCGAACAGCGGAAGATCGGCGCGATACGACCCGTCCGGCTCGACATTATAGGTCATCGGCAGGCCGAATTTGAGGCCCAGCTGATAGTCGTCATCGCCATGGCTTGGCGCGGTATGGACAAAGCCCGTGCCCGCATCGTCGGTCACATGCTCGCCCGGCAGGAGCGGCACGTCATAGTCCCACTCGCCCTTGCCGCCTTCGACGCGCCGGAACGGATGCGCCAGGAACAGTCCCCGCAGCTCGTCCGCCGGCACATCGCGCAGGCGCTTTACCGCGCCGTCTTCGATCTTGGCAGCGGCAAAAACACCTGCCGCCAGCTTGTCGGCGACAAGATAGAAGCCCGGCGCTTCCCCCGAAACCTCGTACAGCCCGTAGGCGATAGCCGGGTTGAAGGCGACCGCGCGGTTCTGCGGGATGGTCCAGGGCGTCGTGGTCCAGATCACGACCTTGGCCTTTTGTGCCGCCAGTTCACCGCCACCCGAGGCCCCGGCCAGAACCGGGAAACCGACCCAAACCTGATGGCTCGTATGGTCGTGATACTCCACCTCGGCCTCGGCCAGGGCGGTCTTTTCCACCGGCGACCACATGACCGGCTTCGAGCCCTGATAGAGCGAGCCGTTCATCAGGAACTTCAGGAACTCGCCCGCGATCACCGCCTCGGCGTGGTAGTCCATGGTCAGATAGGGCCGGTCCCAGGCCCCGGTCACGCCCAGGCGCTTGAATTCCTCGCGCTGGATGTCGATCCAGCCCTCGGCGAATTTGCGGCATTCCTGACGGAAGGCGACAGTGTCGACATCGTCCTTGTTCAGGCCCTTGGCGCGGTATTGCTCTTCGATCTTCCATTCGATCGGCAGGCCATGGCAATCCCAGCCCGGCACATAGCGCGCATCGCGGCCCATCATCTGCTGGCTGCGCACGACCATGTCTTTCAAGACCTTGTTCAGCGCGTGACCGATATGCAGATGGCCGTTGGCATAGGGCGGACCGTCATGCAGCACGAAGGGCGCCCGGCCCGTCTGCGCCCGCAGACGGTCATAGACGCCGATCCTTTCCCAGCGCGCCAACCAGCCCGGCTCGCGCTGCGGCAGGCCCGCGCGCATCGGGAATTCGGTTTCGGGCAGGAAAACGCTGTCGCGGTAATCGGGCGTCGGGGCGGTATCGGCGGGCATGTCTAGCCTCTGTCTGGAAATCTGTTGCGGCCTGGGGGGAATCACAAAAACCCGGCGGCTGACAGGGTCAGACCGCCGGGCCGCTAATTCGACGAAAGGCGGGCCCGCAGCACATGGCGCGCCTTATAGAAGCTTGGCCCGGCAGGGTCCAGTGGGCCAGCGGGCAAACCCGACTGGACAGGCGGCAGGCAAAGGCGAACATGTTCAGGATTGCCCCGGAGACGATTCATGCCTGCAAGATCCCCTGTCGCCGCCCTTTTCCTTGGCCTTCTCGCCCTGCCCGCCGCCGCGGCCGGCCCCCATGTCGCCTCTCAGGTGCCGGGGCTTCAGGTGCTGCGGCTGGACCACCTGAACCCCGCCCCGGCGGCCGGCCCCGACCGCGCCGCCTGCGAACATCTCCTCCTGCCCGAGCCGCAGACGCCCGCGGGCAAGCGCCTCGCGCAACTGGGCTGGGGCGTTACATCCGAGGAAACGATTGGCGCCTGGACCGCGGTCAGTTTCGTGTCGGGCTATTCCGCGGCGACCAGCGGCACTTGCGAGCTGGTCGACGGCAATGTCGGCTTGTTCACCGGCGACAAGCTTGAGATCGTCGTCTATGCGACCGACGAACCTGCAGTGATGATCGGCCAGATCGACCGGTTCGGCGCGGCGGGCCTGCGCATCTACAGCGGCGATCTGGTGCCGCAGCCGGTGGCCGACTTGCAAGCGGTGGGCGCGGATGGGCTGGTCGTCACGCCCCCCGCCCTGAGCGAGCCGGTCTGCAACGGCGCGGCACAGGTGCCCTATATCTATGGCCTGCCCATCGATATGGCGCGGCAGATGCTGGCCTTGGCGGGCTGGCAACCCGCGCCGCCGGAAGCGGTCGAGGAATTCGGCATCGCGCCCGACCTTGCCGCAGCGGGCGTGCCCGAGGTCGAGTCCTGCGCAGGCACCGGCTTTGGCTTCTGTGCCTTCACCTATGCGGGTCCGGCGGGCCGCCTATCGGTGACGACCGTGGGCGAGATCGCCGAAGATGGCAGCCTGCCGCCGGTGGTGGGCTATGGCGCCAGCTGCGGCACAACACCGTGATGCGGGCCGCGATGGACAGGTGCACGGCGCCGCGCCATGATACCGGGCATGAAGGAACCTTCGATCAATGTCCTCGGCGGGGCGCTTGAGCCCTGCTCGACAGCGCCGCTGACCGGTTTTTTCCGCGACGGCTGCTGCAACACCGGCCCGCAGGATCGCGGGCTGCATACGGTCTGCGCGGTGATGACGGCGGAATTCCTGGCCATGTCGAAATACCTTGGCAATGACCTGTCGACGCCGCGCCCCGAATACGGCTTTGCGGGGTTGAAACCGGGCGACCGCTGGTGCCTTTGCGCCGAGCGCTTCCTGCAAGCTCATCACGAAGGTGCCGCGCCGCAGGTGAACCTCGCCGCCACCCATGCCAATACCCTGCACATCGTGCCGCTCGAGGTGCTGCGGCACTACGCCGCCGATGCCGAGGGCGGCTGAGGCACGCTTCGCGATGGACATCACCCGCGCCAAGGGCCATCACGGTCCAAGAAGTGCGCAGGACAGGCGATGACGAGCCAAGCGATGACCCTTCCGCCCCGTTTCCCGATCACCCAGGCCCAGATCGCCGCTGTCGTGGCCGAATTCTATGCCTGTATCCGCCAGCATCCGGGCCTTGGCCCGGTCTTTGCCGCCCATGTCACCGACTGGCCCGCGCATGAGGCCAAGATCGCCGGTTTCTGGGCCAATGCGATCCTGCACAGCCGCAGCTATGATGGCAATCCGCTGGCCGTGCACCGCGCGGCGGGGAATGTCAGGCCGGGCATGTTCGAACCCTGGCTTGGTCTGTTCGACTCGGTTCTGAAACGCGAATTGCCGCCCGAAACCGCTGCCGCCTGGTCAGCCCTTGCCCATCGCATCGGTGCGGGGCTGCGCTATGGTCTGATAGACCGGCCCCTGGCCCATCCCGGCGGCCCGCCCATCCTGCGCTGACGCCTCGGGCATGGGTCTGATCGCGCCATCATCGCGCATCAGATCCTCAATGAATAGCGACAGCAGCTGCGGCCGCCCGCTGACCCCTGCCTTGCGATAGATCGCATTGGTCTGCGCCTTGACCGTGCCTTCGCTGGTGTTGCGCAGGGCCGCAATCTCGGCGGTGCTCATCCCCTTGATCGAGAACAGGGCAACGTCCCGTTCCGCCGCCGTAAGACCCCATTCGGCAAAACGCTCTTCCAACAGGGACATGAAGGCCCCCGAGGCACGGCGCAACCGCTCCTCGGCATGATGCCTTCCCTTCAGCGCGCGCAAAAGCGCAAGCCCGCCCAGCACAAGGCCGGTGATCAGCCCCAGCGCGGCGCCCAGTTCCATCAGCTCGCGATATTCCCAGGGCATGGGCGAGACCGCGATGCCGAGAACCGAGGTCAGGATGTCCGAGACGAAAAAGAAGGCGCAGAAGAATTGCGCCAGGAACAGCAAAGCCAGCAGCCAGCGCCCTGTCACGGCTGGCCTCGTGATGGTGCCCGCGGGCGCGGATCACGCAAATCCGCCCTAGTCATCATCGCCTCCGTCATCGTCGCCGCCACCATGGTCGCCGCCACCCTCGCCGCTGCCACCACCTTCGCCGTCTTTGTCGTCTCCGCCGTCATCGTCATCGTCGTCATCGTCGTCGACGTCGCCCTTGCCCTTCCCCGAATTGCCGTTTTCTCCGCCCAGAATGTCCTCTGTCGCGCCGCTTGTCCGCAGATCGCGCAGAATCTCGCCGGTCGCAGGATTGACAATGATCTCGCGGCTGCCGCGCGCGTTTTCAGCGGTGATGCGCATCCGGCCCAGCATCGTGCGGGACACCTGGATCTTGCGATAACCCTGGTCCTTGAGCTCGCGCACGATCTCTTCCACGAAATCGCGCGACGCAAGCGCCGGTCCGGCCATCAGACCCGCGAAAGACCCTATCAGAAATGCGCGTCGTTGCATCCGTGCCATCCCGTCCCGGCCAAGGGCCCCGGTGTCGCGACTATCGCGCAGCACCAGGGCCGGGGCAATCCTTCTGTCCTTACGGATCAGTTGTCGTCGTCACCATGGTCATCGTCACCACCGTCGTGATCGCCGCCATGATCGTCATCGCCATCATCACCGCCATCGTCGCCACCGTGATCGTCGCCGCCGTGATCGTCATCGCCATCGTCGTCGCCGTTGTCGTCAACGCCATCTTCGTCATCGTCGCCGGGTTCGACAAAGTCCTCCTTGCGCGTGCGGATCTCGACGCCGCTCCGGCCCTGGTCTTCAGCCGAGGCCTGCTCGGTCTCTTGCTTGAGAACCGCGCCCGTTTCCATGTCGATCACCACCTCGACCTTTTCGCTGCCCTTCACGGCCTCGACCTTGATCTGGGTGGGTCCCTGCTTCACCTCGATATAGCTGTAGCCTTGCGCCTTATAGGTCTCGACGACCTGATCGGTCGTCACCGCGGCCATGGCCATCGGCCCGGCGAAGATCAGCGCGGAAGCAAGCAGAATGGCGCGGGTTGTCGATGTCATGGTCTGTCCTCTCGTCTTTGGGTTGCTGTCGTCATGCGACCGCGAAGGTCGTCGACGATGGCACAGTCGGGCCACAGGACGGGCCGGACTGCCATTGGACAAGAGTTTAGAACCACGTCTCCTTGCCCACGGTTTAGCGGCATAAACCGTGGTTTATCGGCTGAGGATGCCGTCAGCCCTTCATCTCGACACCCAGATGGCGGGCGACGGTGAAGATGTCCTTGTCGCCCCGGCCGCACATGTTCATCACGATGATATGCTCTCTGGGCAGGGTCGGGGCGATCTTCATCACATGGGCCAGCGCGTGGCTCGGCTCCAATGCGGGGATGATGCCCTCGAGGCGGCAGGAGAGTTGAAAAGCCTCCAATGCCTCGGCATCCGTGATGCTGACATATTCGGCACGACCGATATCATGCAGCCAGGCATGTTCCGGCCCGATACCCGGATAGTCGAGGCCGGCCGAAATCGAGAAGCCTTCCAGGATCTGCCCGTCCGGGTCCTGCAACAGATAGGTGCGGTTGCCATGCAGCACGCCGGGGCGCCCGCCGGTCAGGCTGGCGCAATGCTGCATCCGGTCGTCCACGCCCTTGCCACCAGCCTCGACGCCGATGATGCGGACCGAAGGATCGTCGAGGAACGGAAAGAACAGACCCATGGCATTCGACCCGCCACCGATCGCAGCGATCACCGTATCGGGCAGACGGCCCTCGCCCTCTTGCTCGGCCAGCTGCCAGCGCACTTCCTTGCCGATGATCGACTGGAAATCGCGCACCATCGCCGGATAGGGATGCGGCCCGGCCACCGTGCCGATGCAATAGAACGTGTCGCGCACATTGGTGACCCAGTCCCGCAGCGCGTCGTTCATCGCATCCTTCAGCGTACCCCGGCCCGAGGTCACCGGAATCACCTCGGCCCCCAGAAGCTTCATGCGGAAGACGTTCGGCGCCTGGCGTTCCACATCATGCGCGCCCATATAGACCACGCATTTCAGCCCGAACTTGGCACAGACCGTGGCCGTCGCCACGCCATGCTGGCCCGCCCCGGTTTCCGCGATGATGCGCGTCTTGCCCATACGGCGGGCAAGGATGATCTGCCCCAGCACATTGTTGATCTTATGCGCGCCGGTATGGTTCAGCTCGTCACGCTTCATATAGATCTTCGCACCGCCAAGATGCTCGGTCAGGCGGCTGGCGTGATACAAGGGTGAGGGGCGGCCGACATAGTGCTTCCACAGGTCGTCCATCTCGGCCCAGAAGCTGGGATCGGTCTTGGCGTGTTCGTAGCGCGCCTCAAGCTCAAGGATCAGCGGCATCAGCGTTTCCGACACGAAACGCCCGCCGAAGATGCCGAAACGGCCCTGCTCATCGGGGCCTGTCATGAAGCTGTTCACACCGTCGTCGGCCATGTCACCCATCCCTGCTGTTCCGCCCGATGTAGCGCCAATGCGGGGGGCGGTAAAGCCGCTGGCCTCGCGCCGCCTGACGGTTTCGTGATCCCGCCCCGCCGTCCGGTGTGAAACTCGCCCGGCCACGCTTCGTAACTGCGGGTTCACCTGTAGCAATCCCAAGGGGACCCAAGACGATGAAGACATTCGCCCTCACCGCCCTGCTGGCCACCACCGCCGCCCTTCCCGCCGCCGCCCAGACCGTGGTGGCCCTGACCGGCGACAAGACGCTGCTCTGGATCGACACCGCAACCGCCACCGTGACCGGCCAGGCCGAGACACAGGGCGTCGACAGCCTGCTCGGCATCGATCTGCGCCCCTCGGATGGCAAGGTCTATGGCGTCACCGCCGACCACAAGATCGTCACCATCGACCCGACGACCGGCGCGACAACCGAAGTGGCGACGATGGACACGATGCTGCCCTTGGCCGACACGCCGGTCGTGGTCGATTTCAACCCCGCCGCCGACAAGCTGCGCTTCATGACCGGGACCACCAACCACCGAGTCGATCCTGACAGCGGCGCGGTCACGGTGGATGGAAACCTGGCCTTCGAAGAGGGCGACATGCATGCGGGCGAGGCGCCGATGATCGTGGCCGCCGCCTATACCAACAGCCATGGCAAGCCGGAAAAGACCGCGATGTTCAACATCGACGCCACCATCGGCGGGCTGATCCAGCAGACCAAGCCCAATGACGGCACGCTGAAGGCGATCGGCAAGCTCGGGGTCGATGCGGCCGAAACCTATGCCTTCGACATCGCCACCACGCCCGAGGGCGCCAATACCGCCTGGCTGGTCGCCGGGTCGAACCTGCACACGGTCGATCTGGAAACCGGAGCGGTCAGCGGCAGCTGGGCGCTGACCGGCACCGACCAGCCGATCCGCGACATCACTGTTCTGCCCGCGATGTAAGGGTTCTGCGGCAGGTCCGGGCCCGCGCCGTTTCGCTCCTCGGCGGCGCGGGCCCGGAAGTCGCAAAGGCCCGCGCACAGGCCCTCGGCCGCGGCTCAGAGCGCCTTCTTCATGCCCAGGTGGCTGGCCTCGTAGCCCAGCCGTTCATAGAAGCGATGCGCCGCCGCCCGGGCGCGGTCCGTGGTCAGCTGGATCATTGCGCAACCCGCCTTGCGCGCCCGCGCCTCGCATTCCGCCATCAGCAACGCTCCGATTCCATGGCCGCGATCTGTGCTGGCCACGCGCACCGCCTCGACCAGCGCCCGCCGGGCGCCCTGGCGCGACAGGCCCGACAGGATGGTAAGCTGGCAGGTCGCCACGACCCGGCCGCCGCTTTCGCCGACGATCAGCTGATGGCAGGGATTGGCCGCGATCTCGTCAAAGGCCGCCAGATAGGGGGCTGGATCGTCAGTCTCGCGTCCCTGGCCAAGCAGATCGTCGCGCAGCATGTCCACAAGGGCGGGAACATCCGCCCGCGTCGCATCCCTGAACACAACCACCGTCATCGCAGGATCGGCACCCCGGCCTCGGTGCGGCGATGGGCGGCGGCGGTGAAGGCCGCGATCTTCGCCGCATCCTTGACCCCCGGCGCGCTTTCGACGCCCGACGAGACATCGACCTGCCGCGCGCCGGTCAGCCTGATCGCCTCGGCCACATTCTCCGGGGTCAGCCCGCCCGCCAGCATCCAGGGCCGGATCCAGCGCCGCTGCGCCACCAGCCGCCAGTCGAAGGCCACGCCATTGCCGCCCGGCAGAGCCGCGCCCTTCGGCGCCTTGGCGTCGATCAGGATCTGGTCGGCGGCCAGCGCATGTTCCAGCAACCCCGCCAGATCGCCCTCATCCGCGACACCCACTGCCTTCATCACCGGCAGGCCATAGCGCGCCCGCACCTCGGCCACCCGATCCGGCGTTTCCGAACCATGAAGTTGCAGCATGTCCAGCGGCACCGCCTCGACCAGAGCATCCAACGCGGCATCGTCGGCATTGACCACCAGCCCGACCTTGCACAGCCCCTCGGGCGCGGCATGCGCCAGGGCGCGGGCCTCGGCCTGGGTCACGAAACGAGGAGATTTCGCGAAAAAATTCAACCCGACATAGGCCGCCCCCGCCGCCGCCACGGCGCGCAGCTCGGCCTCGGTCCTTACGCCGCAGATCTTGACGCGCACACCCGCCATCAGCGCCGTCCCGGCTCGAGAAGGGCAAGCACGTCATCCTCAGGCGCCGGGGTCGAGGTCACATCCTTGAGGACCGCAAGCTCGCGCTCCAGCCGCGTCACTTCCTTGGCCCGCGCCCGCGCATCGCCGCGGATGCGCCGCTCGCGGAACCATTCCCAGACGAAGCCGATCAGCACCCCCGCCGCCACCGCCATCAGGATCACCAGGAACAGCGGCATCTGATAGACCATGCCCAGGCCCATCAGCGAATCCAGCTCGCCCGGCAGCAGATGCACCTCGACCTGGGCACGGTTGGCCAGCGCCAGGACGAGCAGCACCAGCGCAGTCAGGCCAAGAAAGACGAAACGAAGATAGCGGACCATGGCAGGCTCTCCGGCGGCGGGTCAGGACTGAGCCGGACTATCCGACGCCAGCGCCGCCGCCGCAAGCCTTGGACTGCGGCCGGGCTATTTGCCGTTCAGCCGATCACGCAACAGTTTGCCGGTCTTGAAGAAGGGAACCTTCTTGTCATCGACCTGCACCGACTCGCCCGTGCGCGGATTGCGCCCCAGCCTTGCGTCACGCTCCTTCACCGAGAACGCACCGAAGCCGCGCAGCTCGACCCGGTCGCCGCGCGACAGGGCCTCGATGATCTCTTCGAAGACGGTGTTCACGATGCGCTCGACATGGCGCTGTGTCAGATGTGGGTTGGCGTCTGCGATCTTCTGGATCAGCTCAGACCGGATCATCCCTATGTCCCCCCTGTGGTTCGGCCCTTCTGGCAGCGGCCGCCACGCTGTTCTTGTGCAGGGACTATAGAGGCAAGTTTTGTCGGCTGACAAATGAAAATCGGGGCTGAACAAGGTCTTGGCCCGCAAAGACAAGGGGCCCCGCCATTGGCGGAGCCCCCGGTAAGGTCACAATCGCGCTGAAAACTCAGCCACGGTCCTTGAGCGCGGCGCCCAGGATATCGCCCAGCGAGGCGCCCGAATCGGACGAGCCATACTGTTCGACGGCTTCCTTCTCTTCGGCGATCTCGCGCGCCTTGATCGACAGGCCCAGCTTGCGGGTCTTGGGGTCGACATTGACGACGCGGGCGTCGACCTTGTCACCGACCTGGAAGCGCTCGGGGCGCTGGTCGGCGCGGTCGCGCGCCAGGTCCGAACGGCGGATGAACGACTTGGCGCCGTTGTATTCCACCTCGATGCCGCCGTCTTCGACCGCGGTCACGGCCACGGTGATCACCGCGCCACGCTTCACGCCGTCAACAGCGCCCGAGAAAGTGTCATCCGACAGCGCCTTGATCGAGAGCGAGATACGCTCTTTCTCGATGTCGACTTCCGAGACGACCGCCTGGACGGTGTCGCCCTTGCGATATTCCTGGATGGCTTCCTCGCCGCGCTTGTCCCACGAGATGTCGGACAGGTGCACCATGCCGTCGATGTCGTTGTCGAGGCCGACGAACAGACCGAATTCGGTGATGTTCTTGACTTCGCCTTCGATGGCCGAGCCGACCGGGTGGGTTTCCGCGAAGACTTCCCACGGATTGCGCATGGTCTGCTTCAGGCCCAGCGAGACGCGGCGCTTGGCGCTGTCGATCTCAAGGACCATGACGTCCACCTCTTGCGAGGTCGAGACGATCTTGCCGGGATGCACGTTCTTCTTGGTCCAGGACATTTCCGAAACGTGGACCAGACCTTCGACACCGGCTTCCAGCTCCACGAAGGCGCCGTAATCGGTGATGTTGGTGACGCGGCCCTTGTGGACCGAACCGATCGGATAGGCCTTCTCGACCGCATCCCACGGATCCGACTGGAGCTGCTTCATGCCCAGCGAGATACGGTGGGTTTCCTTGTTGATCTTGATGACCTGAACCTTGATGGTCTCGCCGATCGACAGGATTTCCGACGGGTGGTTGACGCGGCGCCAGGCCATGTCGGTGACGTGCAGCAGGCCGTCAACGCCGCCCAGGTCAACGAAGGCACCGTACTCGGTGATGTTCTTGACCACGCCGTCGACCACTTGGCCTTCCGACAGGTTGCCGATGACTTCGGCGCGCTGTTCGGCACGCGATTCTTCCAGGATGGCGCGGCGCGACACGACGATATTGCCGCGGCGACGGTCCATCTTCAGGATCTGGAACGGCTGCTTCATGCCCATCAGAGGGCCGGCATCGCGCACGGGGCGCACATCGACTTGGCTGCCCGGCAGGAACGCGACAGCGCCGCCCAGATCGACGGTGAAGCCACCCTTGACGCGGCCGAAGATCGCGCCATCGACGCGCTGCTCGGAGGCATAGGCCTTTTCCAGACGGTCCCAGGCTTCTTCACGACGGGCCTTCTCGCGCGAGATGACCGCTTCACCACGGGCGTTCTCGACGCGGTCCAGATAGACCTCGACAGTGTCACCCACGTTGATGTTCGGCTGCTCGCCCGGATTGGCGAATTCCTTAAGGTCGACGCGGCCTTCCATCTTGTAGCCGACGTCGATGATGGCCTGGCCCGCCTCGATGGCGATGACCTTGCCCTTGACGACCGAACCCTCTTCGGGGGTATCGATCTCGAAGCTCTCCTTCAGAAGGGCTTCAAATTCATCCATTGCGTTTTTGGCGCACATGCGAGTTTCATCCTTTTCACGGTTTTTCTGGCCATGCGGTTGGCTCCGCCGGTCTTTGGTGGCCCCGGAACGCCAAGGCCCCGCCGCGCGAAACGGCAAGGCACTGTCACCTTCGGGATGCGGCCCTATAGACCCTTTGCCCTGCCCCGGCAAGCAAAAGCGCCCGCAAGCTGCAGGCGCCTTTGTCCATTGTCTGTCCGAAAATATCCCGGCGACAAAGCGGCAGCGCCGCCGGGACCAAGCACCCGCGCAACGGCTCAGGCGGCGCGAACCAGCTCATTCATCGGCTTGCGCACCTTCTTCAGCCCGGCCAGCCAATCGCCCTCGGCATCGCGATAGCCGATCGGCATCAGCGTGACCGCGCGCAGCCCGCGGGCGCGCAGACCCAGGATCTCGTCGACCTTGGCCGGATCGAAGCCTTCCATCGGTGTCGCATCGACGCCCTCGAAAGCCGCGGCCGTCAGGGCAAGGCCAAAGGCGATATAGGCCTGGCGGGCGGCGTGCTGGTAATTCTCTTCCGCGGTACGGGGCAGATACATGCCCTTCAGCCGCTCATAATAGGGGCCAACCGCATCGCGACCGCCGCCCCGCTGGGCCACGATCTCATCCACCACCGCGTCAATGCGCTCGGCGGTGTAATTGTCCCAGGCCGCGAAGACCAGAAGATGCGAGGCCTCGGTAAGCTGCGGCTGGTCAAATCCCGCTTCGCGGATCTGCGTCCGCAGCTCGGGGCTTTCCACAAGGATCACTTCAAAAGGTTGCAGGCCCGAAGAAGTCGGAGCGAGCTGCACCGCCTTGAGGATCGCGTCCAGCTTGTCCTGCGGCACCTTGCGCGCCGCGTCGAATTTCTTGGTGGCATAGCGCCAGTTCAGCTTGTCCTGCAACATCGGCCGCTCCTTTGCGGGTCCTGCGCTTCCGGGTCGGAAGCCCTGTGATTTCGTTCCGCGCCATAGATAAGACAGCCGGTCCGCACCGCAAGAAGGCACATGCCCCCGCAAAAATCACAGGCACCTCACAAAAAATGCACAGTGAGACCCCCTGCCCTTTCCAGAACCTCTGATGTAGGCGCGCGGTTTCTCTAGGGAGAGCCCATCAGGGAAAAGGCCGACCAATAGGCCGGATCGGCCTTGGCGCCACCCTGGCCGATGATTTCGACAAGAGTCTGCTGCAAGGCGCGTGCGGGGTCGGCGAATTGCGGGTCGCGGCGCGACATGCCCGTCACGATCTCTACCGCGGCGGCCGAATTGATCGGCCAATGCGTGCCCAGCACCCGCTCTGCCCCTGCGGCCAGAAATGAGGTGCCAAGCCCCTGCAAGGCATCCTGATCCCCATCGATCACGCCGGTGCTACAGGCCGACAGGATCACCAGCCTCGCCCTGAGCTTGAGCTGGCGAATTTCTCCGGCCTCCAGCGCCCCGTCCGGTCGCGGTAAATCGATCGTGCCCAGTTCAAACCGCGCCGGCTGCGCCAGATCCAGAAGCGGCGTCAGCGCCAGCAGCGGCTCGCCCACATCGGGGTGATCGCCATGGACAAGGCCATGGGTCGCGAAATGCAGCACCGAGAACCTGCCGAGCGTCCCCGCCTCGCTCAGCTCTTCGATCAGATACTCGCTGGCATCCGCCCCGGTCACAGCCATGCCCTTGCCCTCGCCGAAGGCCGCGGCCACCTGGCGCACTTCCTCGGCGGCATCGGGCAGCGGGCGCAGCTGCGCCAAAAGCCGCGTCGCCCAGTTCGACCGGCCGCGCGTCGAGGGCAGCGCATAATCCGGCCCGCCGAACCCGGCATACCAGATTTCGGCCTCGGGCAGACGACCGGGGAAATCGCGCTGCCATAACAGATCAACCGACGGCACCTGCGTCACCGCCTGACGCTTGACCAGCCAGTCCAGCTCGGCATTGGCCGCCCCGGCTGGGGCAGGACTGGTCAGAAACATCTCGAAAGGCAGGTTCAGCCCGACCTGAACCGTTGCGACCACAAGCAGCCGCCCGCGATCCCGGATCAAAGAGTCCAGCGGTTCCAGCAGCGCCTGATAGGCCAGATAGGCCTCGTCGCGCAGCGCAGCATCGCGGGTCGGCCGCGCCGCCGCGCCTGCGATGGGAATCGCCGATCGGTCGCTTGCCCAGCCCACCGCCTGCCGTAACCGCTGTGCCTGATCCATCAACTGCACGGGATCGGCCCCCGCGCGCCGCATGACAAAGCCGTCCTGCGTCAGCGCAAACAGCAGGACATGCGCCCCCGCCGGGGCGATCAGGACCAGCGCCTCGTCGGGCCGCAGTGCCCGTTGCGCATCGCCTACGGTCCGCAGCCAGGGAAACAACGCATCCGCCACGTCCGCCCGCTCGGCAATCAGCGCCTGCATCTCGGCCTGTGCCTTCTCAATCCCCGCCCAGATCGAGGCTTCGGTCCGCTCGGGATCGGGAAAGGCGAACCCCTGTGCGATCAGCATGTTCAGATGGTTCAACTGGGCCACGAGACGGCGCAGATCCTGAACGCGCGAGATTTCCGCGGCCTCGACGAAAGCCACGGCCTCGCGTCGGCGCGGTGCCAGCGTCGCCATTGCCGTCTCGCCGGTAAAGGCCGCCTGCGCGAACCAGAACGCCGCCGCCTCGGACCGCGTCGGCGATGGCGCCCCGCGCCCGCGTTCGATCTCGGCCTCGAAATCCAGATAGGTCAACACATCCTCGACCGCGCGCGTCTTGACCCCCTGCACCGGAGCCTCGATCGTTCCGGGAAAGAACTCGGCCAGCACTACGGCATTGGCCGACAACTGCCGCTCGATCGCGACCGCGCGGGCCGCGTCCTGCCACATGGCGTCCCAGCCCTGCGCCATCTGTCGATACAGCAGCGTCCGCGCCAGAAACTCGGCCATGCCGCGGCTCGACGGCCCCATCGCCGCCGCCGCCTCGGCATCGGCCTTGTCGATCGCGGCGGACAGGCGCTGTTGCGCGCGGCCAAGCGCGCCGCGCGACGGCGGATCGAACACGGCGCGCGCCTCGTGCTCCAGGCGGCGTGCCAGATCAAATGTCAGATCGCTCTGGGCCTGCGACAGGTCTCTCTCGGGCAGCCCTAGCGTAAACTCTATAAGCCCGCTCTCCGCCCGCAGCGGTCCGGCAAGCATGACGACCAGCCAGATTCCATGAAGTCCCCGCATCCCGCACCACCGGATGACAGCCGCATGCCAAAGGGAGCCACAGCCCCGTATAGCTGTCAAGGCACCGGCGGAAGCCGGTCCTCGACCGCCGCGATGGCCCTGGCCACCGCCTCATCGGCGCCCATCTCGCTTGTGTCGATCACCAGCGCGTCGACGGCGGGTTTCAGCGGCGCATCGTCCCGTCCCATGTCTCGGGCATCGCGCTCGATCACTTCGGCCAGAACCCGGGCCGCATCGCCGCCGACCTCCAGCCAGCGTCGATGCGCCCGCACCTCGGCGCTGGCCGTGACATACAGCTTCACCTCGGCCTCGGGGCAGATCACCGTACCGATGTCGCGCCCATCCAGCACCGCGCCACCGGGCGCCCGCGCAAAGCGGCGCTGGAACGCGACCAGGGCTGCCCGCACCTCGGGGATCACCGCGACGCGGCTGGCGGCCTGCCCCGCCTCAAGCGTGCGCAATCCGTCGCGCTGCAAATCGCTGGCCGACAGGGCCCGCGCCGCCGCGACCGGATCGCCGCCCATCGCCCCCACGGCCCGGTACAGAAGCCCGGTGTCAAGATGGGCAAAGCCGAAGCGTTCCGCCACGGCGCGCGCGATCGTGCCCTTGCCCGCCGCCGCCGGCCCATCGATCGCCACCGTAAAGATCATCCGCCGCCCCCTCGCCTGCACCATTGGCAGTCGCGATCTGCATAGGGGCTGCACGAAGGGGCGTCAAATCTGGCCCCGTTCAGCAATCAAGGACCGCCATGCGTCTCACCCTTCTCAACCCGCCGCATACGGCCATCGGCAGCCGTGTCCCACGCGAGCATCTGCCGCCGCTCGGCCTTCTGGCCATCGGCGGCCCCCTGATCGACGCGGGTCATCAGGTGACGCTTCTGAACGCCGATCCCGGCAATCTGCCCGATGCGGAAATCCTGCGCCGTCTTGCCGCGCAGGCGCCCGAGGCCGTGCTGATCGGCCATTCCGGCTCGACCTCGGCCCATCCCACGATCCTGCGCCTCTCCCGGCTGATCCGCGCGGCCCTGCCCACCGCAAGGATCGTCGTCGGCGGGGTCTATCCCAGCTATCACTGGGCCGAGACGCTGCGCGAGGCGCCCGAAATCGACGTGATCATCAGGGGCGAGGGCGAGATCACCGCCCCCCGCCTGATCGCCGCACTTGCGGTGGGCGCAGCCCTTGACGCCATTCCCGGCCTTGCCTTCCACGGCCCACAAGGCCCGAAGGCCACGCCCCCCGCGCCCATGCTGCAAGATCTCGAGAGCGCCCGCATCGGCTGGGAACTGATCGACTTTGCCGCCCATTCCTATTGGGGCGGCAAACGCGCCGTGGTGATGCAATTCTCGCGCGGATGCCCGCATCTGTGCACCTATTGCGGCCAGCGCGGCTTCTGGACGCGCTGGCGCCACCGCGACCCTGTGCGCTTCGCCGCCGAGATCGCCCGCCTGCATCGCGACCACGGCGTCGAGCTCGTGAATCTCGCCGACGAAAACCCCACCTCGTCGCGCAAAGCCTGGACAGCGTTTCTTCAGGCGATGATCGCCGAGAACGTGCCGGTGCAGATCATCGGCTCCACCCGCGCCGATGACATCGTCCGCGATGCCGATCTTCTGCCGCTGTATAAACGCGCCGGATGCCTGCGCTTTCTTCTGGGCCTTGAGGGGACAGATGAGGCGACACTCGCCACGGTGCAGAAGGGCGGCTCGCGGCGAAAGGATCGCCAGGCGATCCAGCTTCTGCGCCAGCACGGCATGATCGGCCTGTGCACCTTCGCCGTGGGGTTCGAAGAAGAGACCGATGCCGATTACTGGCGCCTCTTGCGCCACCTCCTGGCCTATGACCCCGACCAGATCATGTCGGTCTTCGCCACGCCGCATCGTTGGACGCCCTTCTTCGCCCAAAGCGCCCATCGCCGCGTCCTGTCCACCGATCTGCGGCGCTGGGACTACAAGCATCAGGTGCTGGAAACCCCTTATGTCCCAGCCTGGCGGGTGTTCCTCTGGGTCAAGCTGATCGAGGCCGCGCTGCAATTGCGCCCCCGCGCGCTGTGGCGGGTCTGGCGGCATCCCGATCTCGAGATTCGTCATGCGATGCGCTGGTATACGCAGATGGGTCGCGGCGTCTGGCTGCGCGAATGGGCCGATTTCCTGACCCGCCGCCCCCGCCCCGGCCCGACGGTCGCCGATTTCCTCGGCCCCACCGCACTTCCCGAACAGGCGCTTGCCCTGCCGCCGCGCCGACCGGCTGCCGGCGCGCCCGCCAGGGCTATGCCAGACCTTGGCGTCCCGCCTTCACCTTGGCCGCACCAACTCCCGGCGGAGGCCCCGCCCAACCAAAGGCGCCCCGACGGGCAGGGAGAATTCTTAACAATGCGTGAATCTCAATCTGCAAGCCCTTGAAGACATTGGATTCACCCGGTGTCTCACCGTGGGACAGGGGCAATCAGCCCCGCCGCACCGCCGCGCCCAACCCGTTCATCAGCCCCTCGAAGATCGGGAAGGAGGTGACGATGGGCGAGCCGTCATCGACCGCGATCTCGGCCTTCGCTGCCATTCCGGCGACGAGGAAGCTCATGGCGATGCGGTGATCCAGATGGGTGGCGCAGGTCGCCCCGCCCGGCATGCCGCCCGGCCCCATGCCCTGAACGATCAGCACGTCCTCTTCCTCTTCGACCGTGACGCCGCAGGCCTCAAGCCCGCGCGCCATGGCGTCGATCCGGTCGCTTTCCTTGACGCGCAACTCCTTGACGCCGCGCATCACCGTGCGGCCCGATGCGAAAGAGGCGACGACCGAAAGGATCGGGTATTCGTCGATCATGCTGGGCGCGCGTTCGGGCGGCACTTCGATGCCCTTCATGTCGGGGCTGAAGCGGACGCGCAGGTCGGCCACCGGCTCGCCCCCTTCTTCGCGGGGGTTCTGGAACTCGATCAGCGCCCCCATCTCGACCAGCGTCAGATAAAGGCCGTTGCGCGTCAGGTTCTGGCTGACGCCCGGCACGGTGATATCGGACCCCGGCACGATCAGCGCGGCGCAGACGGGGAAGGCGGCGCTGGACGGGTCACGCGGCACCGCCACGCTCTGCGGCCGCAGCTCGGGTCGGCCGGTCAGGGTGATGACATGGCCCTCGCGGCCCTTCTCGACGTGAAGCTGGGCGCCAAAGCCCAGCAGCATCCGTTCGGAATGGTCGCGGGTCGGCTCTTTCTCGATCACCACCGTCTCGCCCGGCGCGTTCAGCCCGGCCAAGAGGACGGCCGACTTCACCTGCGCACTGGCGACCGGCAGGGCATAGCGCACCGGCACCGGATCGGCGGCGCCGACCACGGTCATCGGCAGGCGCCCGCCCTTGCGGCCATAGGCCTGGGTGCCGAACAGCGACAGGGGATCGGTCACCCGCCCCATCGGGCGCTTGCGCAAGGACGCATCGCCAGTGAAGGTCGCGGTGATCGGGGTCGTCGCCATGGTCCCCATGATCAGCCGCACGCCGGTGCCGGAATTGCCGCAGTCGATCACGTCGGCCGGTTCCGAGAACCCGCCCACACCGACGCCATGCACGCTCCAGGCGCCCTCGCCATGGCGCGTCACCTGCGCACCGAAGGCGCGCATGGCCGAGGCCGTGTCCAGCACGTCCTGGCCTTCCAGAAGCCCCGTGATCCTGGTCTCGCCCACCGCCATGGCACCGAAGATCAGCGCGCGGTGGCTGATCGACTTGTCGCCCGGCACTTCGGCCGTGCCTGTCAGCGGCCCGCAGGCGGCCGAGATCATCGGTTGAGCTTCACCATGGCCGGACATCTGTCGTCTCCCCTCGCGCACCCGCCGCCTGATAGCGCAAGCAGGGCGGGGCTTCTAGAGGCGGCGGAAGGTCAGGTAGTGCGGCAAACGGCCCTCGCGCAGGGCCTTCTGTTCATAGCGGGTCGAGAGCCAGTCCTGCCAGGCCCCGCCCTGGCCCGCCTGACGCTCCAGCACGAAGCCCGCCTGCGGCACCTCTTCCAGGGTCTGACGGACATAGTCGGGAATGTCGGTCGCCACCCGGAACTCGGCGCCCGGCGCGGTCACCCGGGCCAGCGCCTGAAGGTAGTCCGGCGTCACGAAGCGACGGCGGTGGTGGCGGGCCTTGGGCCAGGGGTCGGGATAGTTGAGGAAGACCCTTTGCAGGCTGGCCGGGGGCAGCACGTCGAAGAGGTCGCGCACGTCGCCGGGGTGGAGGGCCAGGTTCGCGACCCCCGCCGCCCGGATCTTGCCCAGAAGCATGGCGATGCCATTGACGAAGGGCTCGGCCCCGATCAGGGCCACATCCGGGTAGCGGGCGGCCATATGGACCAGATGCTCGCCGCCGCCGAAGCCGACCTCGAGCCAGAGGGGCTTGCCCGCGGCGAAGGACAGGTCGGGGGTCACCCGCGCGGGGTTCTCCTCGGCGGTCACGCCCTTGAGGCGCAGGGGTTCCAGATCCTCGGCCAGATAGGATTTCTGGCTGGCCCGCAGGGTCTTGCCATGGATGCGGCCATAGAAGTTCCGGCGCGGGCTGGCGGGCGTGTTGGGGGGGGCGGCGTCGCTCATGGGCCGCGCCCCTAGCCCCGCTTCGGGAAGGGGTCAAGATGTCTCACGGTGGGACAAGATACGACTCAAACAATATCAATCGCTTACGAATCCCATTTTACCCTTTGTTAACGCCTGCCTCCCGTGGCGGGTACCTGTGAGAGCGGTTGCCACGGATGCAAGATCGCGCTGGACGGCACAGGCTTTGCCCGGCAGTCTCGCCCGGTCAGCCAGGACCCCAGATGCGCAATACCTTTTTCCCCGCCTATGGCCTGTGGCATTGCGGCGAGGGTTTCCAGACCGTGCTCCTCATGTGGTACATGGCCTTCCATGCCCGCCTGTCACCGGCCGAGATCGGCTTTTACCAGTCGCTGCAACTGATCCCCTTCCTGCTCTTCACCGCGCTTGGCGGCAGCGTGACCGACCGGGTCGGCGCGCGGACAAGTTTCGCGGCTTCGACCGGGCTTTTCGCGCTGTCGCTGGGTCTTTACGGGCTGACCGACCCGGCCTTTGGTTTCAACGGCCCGCTCTTCGCCGCCTATTGCCTGCTTTCGGGCTTTCTGAGCGCCATCGCCAACCCGGCCATCGACACGTTCATCCCCGAGGCGACCCCGGCGCCTGCCACGAAGAACGCGCTTCTGGCCGCGACCGTGCACAATGTCGCGAAGCTGAGCGGTAATGCGGCGACGCTGGCCCTGCCCGTGCTGTCGGCCATGGGCGGGTTCATCGCCAATGGCCTGCTGATGGCGGCGAGCGCGCTGTTGCTCTTGCGCCACCCGCGCGCGCCCCGCCCTGTGTCGCAACCAAGTGGGGCTGCCGCGCCGGGGCGGCTCGCGGCACATTTCCGGGCGCATCCCCGCAGCTTCGACATCCTTCTGTCCAGCGCCGTGCTGGGCCTATTCATGATCCCGGCTTTCTATGTCTTTCAGCCGCTGATGCTGCGGACCTGGTATCCGCAGCAGGAAGGACTGATCGGACTTGTGGGTGTCGTGGGCTGGATCGGGGCGATTGCCGCCTCGGCTACGGCCACGCGGCTGTCGCATCGCATCCGCCGCCCCGGCGCACTGGCGCTGGCGGTCTGGGCGGCGATGGCGCTGTTGTTCGCGGCCCTGCCCCTGATGCCGGGCTTTGCCGCCTATCTGCTTGCGCTTGGCGTGTTGGGGATGAACGGGCTGGGCAAGGCGCTGGTCTATGGCGCCTATCTGCGCGAGGCCCCGGCCCGGGACCGGGCGCTGCTGATCGGCATAGATCAGACCGCGATCTGGGGTCTGGCGACGCTGGGGACCATGGGACTGGGCCTTCTGGTCGAGGCCGCAGGGCTGGTGACGGCGCTTCTGGCCAATACGGGGGCACTGCTTCTGTGCCTGTCGGTCCTTGCTTTGCGCGGGCGGCTAACGGGCATGGGCAGCGCGTGATGGCCAAATCCTGCCGCGCGGCGCATGGCCAGACCTAAGAGGGTTCTTGCACGCCGCCGGACCGCCGGCAGAGTGTTCATGCCGGGGTGAAAACGGCCGGGGTCAGGCTGCGGGCAAGGGCCTTGTGCCAAGCCGTTCGGCCACCATGACCAGATACCCATCGGGATCCTGCACCAGAAATTCGCGCTGGCCGCCCAGGCAATCGCCCCAGTCGCGCCATTTCTCGCGCGGCTCGACATAAAAGGGCAGGCCCGCCGCTGTGACGCGCGCGGCGACCTTGGACATATCGTCGACAAAGACCTGCAACACCGCGCCGCGCCCGAAGGGGGCCTGCATCGGGGCCACCTCCCAATCGCCATCGCGTTCATACAGCATCATCTGCGCGCCATGCGGGGCGCCATGCGGATGGGTCAGATGCGCAAGCTTCTGTTCGGGACGCTGGAAGGTCGGCTCGAACCCCAACACTTCGGTCCAGAAGGCGAAGCTGCGGGGGAAATCCGTGACCATGATCTCATACAGCCCATTGGCCCAGGGCGCGGGGGCGTGACCCTTGCCCATCAGCCGCGCCCCCGATAGGTCGGCACGCCCTGATCGGGCAGCCAGAGCCCCTCGGGCGGCATGCCGGTCTGCCAGAAGACGTCGATCGGGATGCCGCCACGCGGATACCAATAGGCGCCGATGCGCAGCCAGACCGGGTCAAGAAGCGCCGTCAGACGCTTGCCGATGTCGAGCGTGCAATCCTCGTGGAAGGCGCCGTGATTGCGGAAGCTGTGAAGGTAGAGCTTGAGGGATTTCGATTCTACCAGCCAGTCGCGGGGCGCGTAGTCGATGACGATATGGGCGAAATCGGGCTGGCCGGTCATCGGGCAGAGCGAGGTGAATTCAGGCGCGGTGAAGCGGACAAGGTAAAGGCTGCCCGCATGGCCGGCGGGGACCTTTTCCAGCACGGCCGCCTCGGGCGAGGCGGGCAGTTCAGTCTTGCCGCCAAGCTGGGTCAGACCAGAGACATCGGTTGCGGTCATGGGGCGGCCTCGGCTGTACCTGCGCCGCTATGCTAGGCCCGGCGGCGCGCCGCGGCAAGGCGGCAGCGCAGCCCCCGGTCAGCCGAGCTGGATCAGAGCGAGGCCGACGACCATCGCCGCGATGCCAAGGCCGCGGGACAGGGTGATCGGGTGGATCTGCGCGCCGAACAGGCCGAAATGGTCGATCAGCGCGGCGGCGAACATCTGGCCCAGCAGAACGCAGAACACGGCATTGCCGACACCGAAGCGGGGGGCGACCCAGGTGACGGACAGAACGTAGAAGGCGACGAACAGCCCGCCGAGGAAAAGATACCAGGGTTGGCCCACCATGCGGGCAAAGCCATAGGCCTGGCCGGACAGGAGCAGCGTGACGCAAGCAACCGTCAGCGCGACGAGGAAAAGCGTCACCGCCGCCGCGACCGGCGCGCCGATCCGGGCGCCGAGCTGGCTGTTGAGGACGGCGAGGATCGGGATTCCGATCCCCGCCATGAGCATGATCGCGGCATCCCGCAACGTCGTGGACATGGCCTTCCCCGGCTGAGGATCAGACCGCCTTCTTCAGCGCCTCGACCAGATCGGTCTTCTCCCAGGAGAAGCCGCCATCTTCGGTCGGCGCGCGGCCGAAATGGCCATAGGCGGCGGTGCGGGCATAGATCGGCTTGGTGAGGTTCAGATGGGTGCGGATCCCGCGCGGGGTCAGGTCCATGCATTCCATCGCGGCGCGTTCGATCTGCGCCGCATCGACCTTGCCGGTGCCATGAGTGTCGACATAGATCGACAGCGGCTTGGCCACGCCAATGGCGTAGGAGACCTGGAGGGTGCAGCGGTCGGCCAAGCCCGCCGCGACGACGTTCTTGGCAAGGTAGCGCGCGGCATAGGCGGCGGAACGGTCGACCTTGGTGGGATCCTTGCCCGAGAAGGCGCCGCCGCCATGCGGAGCGGCACCACCATAGGTGTCGACGATGATCTTTCGGCCCGTGAGGCCCGCGTCGCCATCCGGCCCGCCGATGACGAATCTGCCGGTCGGGTTGACCCACCATTCGGTCTTGTCGGAGATCCAGCCCGAGGGCAGGATCTCGCGGATATAGGGTTCGACGATGGCGCGGATGTCATCCGAGGTCTGGCTTTCGTCGAGATGCTGGTGCGAGAGCACGATCGAGGTCACTTCGACCGGCTTGCCATCTTCATAGCGCAGGGAAAGCTGCGACTTGGCGTCGGGACCGAGGGTCTTTTCCTTGCCCGACTTCCGGGCCTCGGCCAGACGGCGCAGGATCGCGTGCGCATATTGGATCGGGGCGGGCATGAGCTCGGGCGTTTCGCGGCAGGCATAGCCGAACATGATGCCCTGGTCGCCTGCGCCGTCCTTATCCACGCCTTGCGCGATATGCGCCGATTGCTTGTGCAGATAGTTCTGCACTTTCAGCGTCTTCCAGTGGAATTCGTCCTGCTCGTAGCCGATATCCTTGACGCAATGGCGGACGATGTCTTCGACCTTGTCCATCATGTGCTTGAGCGCCTTCTTGTCGCTCAGCCCCACTTCGCCGCCAACAACGACGCGGCCGGTGGTGGCGAAGGTCTCGCAGGCGACGCGGGCATTGGCCTCTTCGGTCAGAAACGCGTCCAGCACAGCGTCCGACACGCGGTCGCACAGCTTGTCGGGATGCCCCTCCGAAACGGATTCGGAGGTGAAGACATAGTTGTTCCGGCTCATGGGTATTTGCTCCGTTGATAAACCCGTCACGCCAGGAAGCCGTTGTGACGGTTGCGCCACGGGCTTACGCGGCGGGGGCGGAACAGGCAAGGCCTATCGCGGCGCGCGCGCCCGCCAGGCGAGAAGGCCGAGCCCGGCCAGCAACAGGAAGAGGAGCGGCGCATCCCCCGTCTTCGCGTAGGGCGGCGCAGGAAGCGCGCCGGGCAAGGCTGCGTCAAGCGTGGCGCGAACGCCCAGCGGCAAGAGAAGGGCGGCCCCAGCCGCATCGCGGGCGATGCGGCCCCGTGCATCCACCACGGCCGAGATGCCGGTATTGGCAACGCGCACCAGCGGTAGTCCCTGCTCAACCGCGCGCAGGCGGGTGATGGCGAAATGCTGGTAAGGGCCTGTCAGGGTGCCGAACCAGGCATCATTTGTGACCTGCAGCATCCAGCCCGGGCGCGGTCCGGGGCTGGCGACCTCGCCGGGGAAGATCGCCTCATAGCAGATCAGCACCCGCGCAAGGCCAAGGCCCGGGCCGAAATCCACGGGATGGACCCGGGTTCCCGCCGAATAGGTCGCCCCGGCGCGGGCGGAAAACTCTGTCACATCGAAAATGTCCAGCGCGGCTTCGCCCAGAGGGACATATTCGCCAAAGGGGACGAGGTGGGTCTTGTCATAGGTCGCCTGGAACCTGCCATCCGGGCCGAAGAGGACAAGGCTGTTCCAGGCCAGCGGCCCTTCAACCCGCTGCGCCCCGGCGGCCACGGGCGCGCCGATCGTGTCGGCGATCGCCACCGCGGCGCTGTTGCCGGGTTCCACCGTGTAGGGCACGGCGGTTTCGGGCCAGATCACCAGATCGGGCGGCGGTCCGGACAGGCTGAGGCGGATCAAGGTGCCAAAATTGTCGCGGGCGCGGTCCGGGTCCCATTTCAGCGCCTGGTCGATGGCAGGCTGGACCATGCGGAACGTGCCACCGGGGGCTGCAGGTTCAGGCAGCGACAGGCGGTGCCAGGACCAGCCACACGCGGCCAGCGCCAGAAGCGACGCCAGCACAAGCCCCCGACGGCCAAGCGCGACGGGAAGGGCCGCCGCCAGAACCGTCAGCGCGGTCAAGCCATAGCCCCCGACCAACGCGCCCATCTGGATCAGCGGTGTGTCCAGCCAGATATGGCCAGGCAAGGCCCAGGGAAAGCCGGTCAGCGCATGGCCGCGCGCCAGTTCCGCCAGCGGCAGCGTGATGGCAAGGCCCAGCGCCCCGCCCCGCAGCCGGGCCGTCACCCAGGCAGCGGCGGCCCAGAACAGCGCCAGACCAAAGCCCAGCATCGGCAGGGCAAAGGGGGCCATCCAGCCGGTCGCCGCAGCATCGACCAGAAAGGGCTGCACGATCCAGGACAGCGCCAGACAGAAATGCCCGCCACCGAAGACCAGCGCGCGCCCTGCGGCCCGCAGGGGCGTGGGGGCGGATGAGATGCGGGCAAGGCCAAGCGCCAGCGCCACCAGCGCGACCGGCCAGAGGCCAAGCGGCGCCTGCCCCAGCGCAAGCACCGCCCCCAGCGCGAAATCGCGGGCGAGGCCGCGCCAGTCAGGTCGCCGCATCGTCAGCCGGCCGTGCTGCCGGCGTCAGGGTCTTCGGCCGGGGCGGGAAGCACACCCGGCAGGCGCACGCGCAGCCGCTTGATCCGCCGGGCATCGGCATCGACGATCTCGATTTCCGCGCCGCTTTCATGGCTGACCACCTCGCCCCGCGCGGGCACCCGGCCCGTGCGCAGGAAGACAAGCCCGCCCAGCGTATCGATTTCCTCATCTTCCTCGCCGGTGCGCAGGCGCAGGCCAAGCGCCTGTTCCAGCTCTTCCAGCGGCGCGCGCGACTGGGCAAGGATCACACCGGGCTTTTCCTCTTTCCACAGCGCGCCTTCGTCTTCGTCATGCTCGTCCTCGATCTCGCCGATGACGGTCTCGATCAGGTCCTCGATGGTGACAAGCCCGTCGACCCCGCCATATTCGTCGATCACCAGCGCCATATGCGCCCGCTCTTTCTGCATCTTTTGCAGCAGAACGCCCGTCGGCATCGACGGGGGCGCGTAAAGGATCGGGCGGAGAAGGCGCTTAAGGCTGAACCGGCCCGACGCGCCGAAGCCATGGGTGAGGGCAAGATCTTTCAGCAACACCAGGCCCTGCGGGTGATCCAGCGTGCCCTTGTAGACCGGGACGCGGCTGAAACCATGTTTGCGGAAGACTTCGACCAGATCGTCTTTGCCGATGTCGGTGGGCACGGCCACGATTTCGGTCTTAGGGATGGCCACGTCATCAACCCGCAGGCGGCGCAGCGCACCCAGACTTGGTGCAGCGGCAGTCGGCGCCGTCGCGGGGGCCGCTTGCTCATCATTGGTCGGCGTGAAGGCGGAGAGTAGCCGCCCGAAGAACCCGCGTCCGGCGGGTTCGCTAGACTCGTCTTCCGCATCGGCCGACGCGGATTGCGTCATGGCCGGACTGTCGCTCGTACTGCCCATTGGTCCTTTGCCCAAAACACCCCTGTCGCGCAGAGGCCCCCTAATATGGGTCAGAAAGACCCAGCGAGGCAAGTATCGCCACTTCGTGGCCTTCCATGAGCGCGGCATCCGCCTCGGTCTCATGGTCATAGCCCAGAAGATGCAAACAGCCATGAACGATCAGATGCGTGACATGGTCGCGCATCGGCTTGGCCTGCTCTTCCGCCTCGCGCGCGCAGGTTTCCCAGGCGATGGCGATATCGCCCAGGGGTTCGGGGTCATCCGCGGTGCCGGTTTCGGGGTCTTCGGGCTGACCGCCCGGCATTTCCGGCGAAAGGTCCCAGGCGGGCCAGGACAGCACATTGGTGGGCTTGGGCTTGGCCCGGAATTCGCCGTTCAAGACCGCGATTCGCGCGTCGTCGCAGCCAAGAAGCGAGATTTCCAGGCACGTCGCAGGGTGGCCCAGATGCGCAAGCGCGGCCCGCGCTGCGGTTTCGGCCAGGGCCGCGAGGCCGAAGCCTTCCCAGCGCTCCTCCTCGATCACGGTATCGACAAGCATCTGCATGGCGCGGCCCTACAGGTCGGACGAGAAAGGGGCAAGGCCAAGCCCTGCCCCTGTCGATCTCGGCATGCCGGGCGTGTCAGCCCTGCGCCTCGTCGGCTTCATAGGCCTCGATGATGCGGCCGACCAGCGGATGGCGGACCACGTCCTTCGAGGTGAAATAGTTGAAGCTGACGCCCTTGACGTTTTTGAGGATGCGCTCGGCCTCGGCCAGACCCGAAGCGGTGCCGCGCGGCAGGTCGACCTGCGTGCGGTCGCCGGTGATGACCATGCGGCTGCCCTCGCCCAGACGGGTGAGGAACATCTTCATCTGCATCGAAGTGGCATTCTGCGCCTCGTCCAGCACGACAAAGGCGTTCGACAGGGTGCGGCCGCGCATGAAGGCCAGAGGCGCGATCTCGATGCGCTTTTCCTGGATCAGCTTTTCAACCTGCTTGGCCGGCAGGAAGTCGTTCAGCGCGTCATAAAGCGGCTGCATATAGGGATCGACCTTTTCCTTCATGTCGCCGGGCAGGAAGCCCAGACGTTCGCCCGCCTCGACGGCGGGGCGGGAGAGGACGATCTTCTCGACCGCGCCCGAGATGAACATGGTCACGCCCACGGCGACGGCGAGATAGGTCTTGCCGGTGCCGGCGGGGCCGATGCCGAAGCCCAACTCGTTCTGGAACAGGTTCGCCACATAGGCTTTCTGGGCCTCGGTGCGCGGTTCAATCGGCTTTTTGCGGGTGCGCAACTCCATGCCAGAGGTGAACAGTTCGATCTGTTCGCCCTCGGCTGCCGGGCTGACCGGGCGCCCCATGCGCAACGCGCCATCCACATCGCCTGCCGCCACGCTGCGGCCTCCTTCCAGTTTCGCGTAAAGCGAACGCAACACCGCCGCTGCCTGATCCCTGCCCGCCTTTTCGCCGATCACCGCCAGACGGTTGCCCCGCCGCAGGATATGGACGCCGACCTGATGCTCGATCTGGGCGAGGTTGCGGTCAAATTCGCCGCACAGCTCGATCAGAAGCCGGTTGTCGGGAAATTCGAGGATGGTTTCGATCATGTCCTCGGGCTTGGTCGGGGGGGTCAGCGCGCTGATGCCCAAGAGGGTCTCCTTCTGTGGCAGGGCCTATATGGGATGGTGCGACCGCCGGTTCAATCTGGCAAGCGATTTCATCCCTGACACCATATCTTGCGGGGGACTGCGCAGGAATTGTGACATTTTGCGGCAAATCTGCAAAATCCCCTAAGAAAGCGCGAAAGGGCCACGGTTTCTCCGCGGCCCTTTCGGCGCAACCCATGGGCAGGAAACGCATATAAGACGGCCGGGTTCCGGCGGCATCAGCCCGGAACGCAGATACCCTCGACGGAATGGGTGCCCGAGGGGCAGGATTTGACCACGACGGTCTTGATGCCATGGCCCGACACCCGGTCGGAAACGCCTTCGTCGCCGGTCTGGTAGTCCCGCAGCACGGTGCCCGGCGGATATTTGTCGTTGCAGACAGGAAGGCCCGAAGCCGGATCGTAGCGCGGGGTGGAATAGCCTTCGAGCCCGTCATCCATGATCCAGTTCTGGCAGCCATCGGGATCATAGGCGATGGCCGCGCGCCCATTGACGAGTACGCCTTCGTCCTTGCCCTGGTCCTGGCCGGTGGCGATGACCGACTCGGCACCTTTGTACCGCTCTGCCCCTTCGAAACTTTCGGTTACGCACCCCGCAAGAAGAAGCGACCCGACCAGGCCGAAGCCGATGTTCCCGATGCTTTTCATGGCGTTCACCACTGGTAACAAACGATTTCGACGCGGCGGTTCTTGGCCATGCCAGCCGCCGTGCTGTTCGAGGCGATCGGCTGGCGTTCACCAAAACCCAGTTCACGCTCGACCGAGGCTCCGACCGACCGGGCCACCTCGGCCACGGCATGGGCGCGGCGCTTCGAGAGGCTCATGTTATACTCATCCGAGGCGCGGCTGTCGGTGTGGCCGTAGATGGCATAGCCAAAAGCCCCCGACTGGCTGAAGAACTTGCGAAGGCGCTCGCGTCCCGCGCCAGTCAGCTTGGCGCTGTCGGTGGCAAACAGCGTGTCGGTGTTCTCGACCAGGCAGGTATTCTTCTTCAGACAGACCGGCTTGCCGGTCTTGGGGTTGCGGCGGGGGACCATATAGCCCTCATGTCCGCCATCGGCCCACCAATGCATGCAGCCGTCATCGTCGACCCAGACGCCCCATTCAATCTGGCCGACGACCTCGGGCTGGGTTTGCGCCGGGGCGGCATGGGCGACAAACAATCCGGTCGCGAGGACGACCCCTGCCGCAAGAATACGCATAGCGCGTGAAAATCCGCTCACAGCGAGAGCCCCCTTCACCAAACTTTGATAACTACTATCGCAGGATTGCCGTCGCCGACCCGGGAAGTAAAGCGGATTCGACTGGGCGGCGGCCAAGCTAAGGCATTCATATAGCGTATGGTTTTTCCGAACCACACGGTTCGGCAGGACATTCGGCCTTGTCCCTGCCGCAGAAACTCGCTGGGGTTGCAGGCCTGGCGCGGTTCAGCCGGGCAAGCGCCGCGCAGAAAGCGAATTCGGCGCCGCGGCCAATACGCGGGCCCGTACCAGATCGCCCACGCGGCCCTGCGCATCGTCAAGGAAGACCGCCATCAGATGTTCGGACTTGCCCACCATCTGCCCCGGCATCCGGCCCGGCTTTTCATAGAGCACGGAAATCTCACGCCCGACCATCGCCGCCTGCGCGGCGCGCTGCTGTTCGGTGATCAACGCCTGAAGCGCCTGCAACCGCGCATCTGCCACAGCCTCGTCCACCGGGGCCTTCTCGGCGGCGGGCGTGCCCGGCCGGGCGGAATATTTGAAGCTGAAGGCCGCGCCATAGCCGACGGCGCGCACCAGGGCCATCGTCGCCTCGAAATCGGCATCGGTCTCGCCGGGGAAGCCCACGATGAAATCCGAGGTCAGCAGGATGTCGGGACGCGCGGCGCGGATGCGGGCGACAAGGTCGAGATACTGCGCCGCGGTGTGCTTGCGGTTCATCGCCATGAGGATGCGGTCGCTGCCCGACTGCACCGGAAGATGCAGATAGGGCATCAATTGCGGCACCTCGCCATGCGCCGAGATCAGGTCATCGGCCATGTCATTGGGATGGCTGGTGGTATAGCGGATGCGGTCAAGCCCCGGGATCGCCGCCAGCGCGCGGATCAGATCGCCCAGGCCGCGCGGCCCCGGCCCCTCGCCATGCCAGGCATTGACGTTCTGGCCCAGCAGCGTGATCTCGCGCACGCCACGCTCTACCAGATCGCGCGCCTCGGCCAGAAGCCGCGCCGCCGGGCGGCTGACCTCGGCCCCGCGTGTATAGGGCACCACGCAAAAGGCGCAGAATTTGTCGCAGCCCTCTTGCACCGTCAGGAAGGCGGTCGGGCCGCGTTTGCCCTTGCGCTGCGGCAGGTGGTCGAACTTGTCCTCGGCCGGAAACTCGGTATCGACGCTTTGCCCCTGTCTGCGCACCATCTCGGGCAGGCGATGATAGGCCTGCGGCCCGACGACCAGATCGACCAACGGCATCCGGCGCAGGATCTCGTCGCCCTCGGCCTGGGCCACGCAGCCGGCGACGCCGATCTTGAGATCGGGCTTGCCGGCCTTGAGCGGCTTGAGGCGGCCCAGGTCGGAATAGAGCTTTTCGGAGGCCTTCTCGCGGATATGGCAGGTGTTCAAAAGCACCATATCGGCCTCTTCCAGCACCTCGGTGGTGACATAGCCCTCGGCGCCCATGGCTTCGGCCATGCGCTCGCTGTCATAGACATTCATCTGACAGCCATAGGTCTTGAGGTAGAGCTTCTTCACGTCAGCCATGCGTGCCTCCTGAGGCGGGCCTTCTACACCCGCCCGCCCGGTGGGGCAATGGCAGCGCGCCGACAACCGCCCCCTTGCCTTGCACGGATGATTGACCGAATCTGCGCAACAATCGCCGCGGGGCAGAGGGCAGCATGATCCACCCAGACCTTGAGACATTTCTCGCCAAGGGCAAGGCGGCGCTGACCAAGGGACCGCTTGCCGTGATCATGGCCGAAGACGAGGTCGAGGTCGCCTCCACCCTGCGCCACCACCTTCAAGCCGGCTTTCGGGACGTGCTGCTGCTTGCGCCCGAGGGTCTGGCCCTGCCGACGGACCTGGCCGAGCTGATCCATATCACCTGGCATGATGTCCATGCCGAAGCGGCCCTGACGCAGGCCGTGACCCGCATCGCCGAGGCCGCGCCGGGCATCTGGATGTATTACTGCTACAATGCCGAATACCTGTTCTTCCCCTTCTGCGAGACGCGCAGCTTCCGCGACCTGGTGGCCTTTCATGCCGAGGAACGCCGCGAGGCGATGCTGACCTATGTCATCGACCTTTATGCCGGCGACCTTGACCGCTTCGGCAATGCGGTCTCGCTGGACGATGCCCATCTCGACCGGTCGGGCTATTATGCGCTCGCGCGGAAGGACGAGGCCAAGGGCTGGGCACCGCGCGAGCGGCAGCTTGATTTCTTTGGCGGGTTGCGCTGGCGATTCGAGGAACATGTCCCCTGGACCAAACGCAAGATCGACCGGGTCGCAATCTTCAAGGCGAAGAAGGGGCTGAAGCTGCGGCCCGATTTCACCTTCAGCGAGGAAGAGCTGAACACCTTCGCCTGCCCCTGGCACAACAACCTGACCGCCGCCGTCTGCTCGTTCCGCACCGCCAAGGCCCTGCGCAGCAACCCCGGCTCGCGCTTCGACATCCAGAATTTCCGCTGGCACAATTCGATCCCGTTCGACTGGCACAGCCAGCAATTGATGGATCTGGGCCTGATGGAACCGGGGCAGTGGTTCTGACCGGCAAAGCGCCTCTGGCTGGCGGCAGATGCCACGGGCAGGAATAGCCGCAAGACAGAAATGACAGGCCGCGCAGCTTCGCGCGCCCCTGTGATCAGCGCGGCTGACGGCGCAGGCGGATGACCACCTCGACGCGGGCGATCTCGGTGCCCGGGGGGGCTTCGGGCAGGCCCGCGATCTTCAGTTCTTCCTTGGGCGCATCGGTCAGGGTGGCCGTGTCTTCCCAGTAGAAATGCGGATGGTCGTCCATGCGGGTGTCGAAATAGCTTTTCGAACCGTCGACCACGACTTCGTTCATCAGCCCCGCGCCGCAAAAGGCGCGCAGGGTGTTATAGACCGTCGCCAGGCTGACCTTCTCGCCCGCCCGTCCCACCATCTCATACAGGCCCTCGGCGGTGACATGGCGGTTCTCGCCATCGCCCACGAGCATCGCCGCAAGCGCAAGCCGCTGCCGCGTCGGGCGCAAGCCCCCGCGATCCAGCCAGGTCGCCGCCCGGTCTTCTGCCGACAGATCCGATCCGCGCATTCCTGCCCGCGCCTTTTCCTGCATCCTAAACGCAGTATAAGGCGCGCTGGCCCGTGCTTTCAAGCCGCAGGCGCCAATTGCCCCGATTCTCCCCCTGCCCTTGCCCTGCAATCCATGCCTCTGTTACAGGGAAGGCAACAATTTCTGCGAACAGGGAGGAACCGGGGCAGATGGGGCAATACCCTAAGACATTCGACCGCGAGGCGCTTCTGGCCTGTGCCAGGGGAGAGCTTTTCGGCCCCGGCAATGCCCAGCTTCCCGAACCGCCCATGCTGATGATGGACCGCATCACCGACATATCGGAAGATGGCGGCGAACATGGCAAAGGGCATGTGGTCGCCGAATTCGACATCACCCCCGACCTGTGGTTCTTTTCCTGCCATTTCCCCGGCAACCCGATCATGCCGGGCTGCCTTGGGCTTGATGGCCTGTGGCAGCTTACCGGGTTCAACCTGGGCTGGCGCGGCTGGCAGGGGCGCGGCTATGCGCTGGGCGTGGGCGAGGTCAAGCTGACCGGCATGGTGCGGCCCGACCGCAAGAAGCTGACCTATTACGTCGATTTCACCAAGGCTGTGCAGACCCGCCGCCTGACCATGGGCGTGGCCGATGGCCGGGTCGAAGCCGATGGCGAAACGATCTATCTGGTCAAGGACATGAAGGTCGCGCTGTCCGAGGCGTAAACGCCGCATCTCGACAGGCGAAGTGCAAAGCGGGGCCCGAAGGCCCCGCTTTTCTGTCTGACGATCGGCTCAGATCACGCCCAGCATCCGCATCGCCTCGGCCACGCGGACGAAGCCGGCGATATTGGCCCCCAGCACGTAATCGCCGGGCGCGCCATACTCTTCGGCGGTGGCCGCGCAGGTGTCGTGGATGCCGCGCATGATCGTGGCAAGGCGCGCCTCGGTCTGATCGAAAGTCCAGCTGTCGCGGCTGGCATTCTGTTGCATCTCCAGCGCCGAGGTCGCGACGCCGCCCGCATTCGCGGCCTTGCCCGGAGCGAAGAGTACGCCGGCCTCCTGGAAGATACGGACGGCTTCGGGCGTGCAGGGCATGTTCGCCCCCTCGCCCACCGCGATCACACCGTTCTTGACCAGCGCGCGCGCATCCTTGCCCGACAGCTCGTTCTGCGTGGCCGACGGCATCGCGACATCGCAGGCGACATCCCAGACCGAGCCCCTGTCGGCAGGAATGAAATGCACGCCAGCGCCGCGGCGACGGGCATATTCCGAAATCCGCTCGCGCCGCACGTCCTTGATTTCCTTCAGCAAGGCAAGGTCGATCCCAGCCTCGTCCAGCACATAGCCGCTGGAATCCGAACAGGCGACGACCTTGCCGCCGAAGCTTTGCACCTTCTCGATCGTGTAGGTCGCCACATTGCCGGACCCTGATACCACCACGGTCTTGCCGTCGAACGAGGTGCCCTTCGTGGCCAGCATGGCCTGGACGAAATAGGTATTGCCGTATCCGGTCGCCTCGGTCCGCGCGCGCGATCCGCCATAGGCCAGCGCCTTGCCGGTGAAGACCCCTGCCTCATACTTGTTGTTCAGCCGCTTGTACTGGCCGAACATATAGCCGATCTCGCGCCCGCCGACGCCGATATCGCCTGCCGGAACGTCGGTCTGCTCGCCCAGATGGCGATGAAGTTCGGTCATCAGCGACTGGCAGAAGCGCATGATCTCGCCATCGGATTTGCCCTTGGGATCAAAATCCGACCCGCCCTTGCCGCCGCCGATCGGCATTCCGGTCAGCGCGTTCTTGAACGTCTGCTCGAAGCCAAGGAACTTGATGATCCCCACATTCACCGAGGGATGGAAGCGCATACCGCCTTTGTAGGGACCAAGCGCAGAGTTGAACTGTACCCGGAAACCGCGATTGATCTGGACCCGGCCCTTGTCATCAACCCAGGGGATACGGAAGATGATCTGCCGCTCCGGCTCGCAGATCCGCTCGATCAGGGCAAGGTCCAGGTATTGCGGATGTTTCGCCACCACGCGGCCAAGGCTTTCCAGGACTTCGTGCACGGCCTGGTGGAATTCCGGTTCGCCTGCATTGCGCCGGGTCACTTCGGCCAGGATCGGCTGAAGCTTTTCGTCAATCGCATTCATCGGGGCACTTTCGAAAACAGATGATCTGGCTCCGGGCCCAGCCCGGCTTTTTCGCCGTAGATTAGTTTTTGGGCAGATTGAATGCTTATTTCCCATTATTTATGCAGAAAAACGATGAGAGCCGCCGAAATGCCCGCCCGTAGCGGCCAGACAGGCGCCCCACCAATCCGCCATTTCCGAAGGCGACCCATGCGCCCTGCGACCGCCAAGCGCCTTGCCCCCTCCCCCCCCTCTGCCCTAAACAGTCCTCACGCCACGAAGGGAGGCCCCATGCGCCGCGTCGTCATCACCGGGATCGGGATTGTCTCGTCCATCGGCAACAATGCAGCCGAGGTGGAAGCCAGTCTCCGCGCCGGGAAATCCGGCATCGTCTTCGCCCCGGATTATGCCGAGCATGGGTTCCGCTGCCGGGTGCACGGGGCACCGAACATCGTGCTGGAAGATCTGATCGACAAGCGTGACCTGCGCTTCATGGGCGATGGCGCGGCCTATACGTTCATCGCCATGCGCGACGCGATCAAGGATTCCGGTCTGACCGAGGCCGAGGTCTCGAACGACCGCGCCGGGATCATCGTCGGTTCGGGCGGGCCTTCGACCAAATCCTTCTTCAAGGCCCATAACATCGTGCGCGAAACCGGCAGCCCCAAGCGGATCGGGCCCTTCGGCGTAACCAAGGGCATGTCCTCCACCACTTCGGCCTGCCTGGCGACGCCCTTCAAGATCAAGGGCGTGAACTATTCGATCACCTCGGCCTGCTCGACCAGCGCCCATTGCATCGGCAACGGCACCGAGCTGATCCAGATGGGCAAGCAGGACGTGGTCTTCGCCGGTGGCGGCGAGGAGCTGGACTGGACGCTGTCCTGCCTGTTCGATGCGATGGGCGCAATGTCGTCCAAGTACAACGATACGCCCGAACGCGCCTCGCGCACCTATGACGCCAATCGCGACGGCTTTGTCATCGCGGGCGGCGGCGGGGTCGTGGTGCTGGAAGAGCTGGAGCATGCCCTGGCGCGCGGCGCGAAGATCTATGCCGAGGTCACCGGCTATGGCGCCACCTCGGACGGCTATGACATGGTCGCCCCGTCGGGCGAAGGTGGCGAACGCGCGATGCGCCTTGCCCTTGGCACCCTGCCGCAAGGCCGCAGGATCGACTATATCAACAGCCATGGCACCTCCACCGCGGTCGGCGACGTGACCGAGGTCGAGGCGATCCGCCGTGTCTTCGGCCAGGGCAAAACCCCGCCCATCGCCTCGACCAAATCGCTGACCGGGCATTGCCTGGGCGGCGCGGGCGTCTGGGAGGCGATCTATTCGATCCTGATGATGAACGGCAACTTCATCGCCGCTTCGGCCAATGTCGAAACGCTGGACCCGGCGCTGGACCCGGCCGAAATCGTCACCAGCTTGCGCGAGAATGTGGCGATCGACTCGGTTCTTTCGAATTCCTTCGGCTTCGGCGGCACCAATGCGACCTTGGTGATGTCGAAATATCTTGCCTGATCCGAACAAAGCATAGGATGCCAGAATGGCCGATTTGATGAAGGGGAAGCGCGGGCTCGTCATGGGCGTCGCGAATGACCGTTCGATTGCCTGGGGCATCGCCAGCGCCTTGGCCGCCGAAGGGGCCGAACTGGCCTTCTCCTATCAGGGCGAGGCCTTCGGCAAGCGGCTGGCGCCGCTGGCCGCGTCGGTCGGGTCGGAGGTGATGGTTGATGTCGATGTGACGAACGAGGCCTCGCTGGATGCCTGTTTCGCCCAATTGGCGGAAACCTGGGGCAGCCTGGACTTCCTGGTCCATGCCATCGCCTATTCCGACAAGACCGAATTGACCGGCCGCTTCGTCAACACGACGCGCGGCAATTTTCTCAATTCTCTGAACATCTCGTGCTTTTCCTTCATCGATGTGGCGCGGCGCGCCGAGGCGCTGATGCCGAATGGCGGCAGCCTGGTCACCCTGACCTTCCAGGGCTCGAACAAGGTTGCGCCGAATTACAATGTGATGGGCGTGGCCAAGGCGGCGCTGGAATCGGCGACGCGCTATCTGGCCAATGACCTTGGCCCGCAGAAGATCCGCGTCAATGCGATCTCGCCCGGCCCGATGAAAACCTTGGCCGGTTCGGCCATCGGCGGCGCGCGGGCGACCTTCCGCCATACCGAAGAAAACACCCCCCTGCGCGCCAATGCGACGCTCGAGGCGATCGGCGGCACGGCGGTCTGGCTCTGTTCGGATTATGGCGCCGCGACGACGGGCGAGATCGTCCATGTCGATGGCGGCTATCACGTCCTGGGCTTTCCGCAGCCTGACAACCTGTGACGCCGCGAGCGGCAGCGCCGCCCGCCCCGCGCCCCTCAGAACAGACCGGATCCGTTTCTCGCAGCGATGTACCACGCTCTGCGCCGCGGGTCTGATGCTGCGCGGTGGGGCTGGGAAGGCAGGCATGGGAAACTGGAGCGGGCGGCGGGAATCGAACCCGCGTCTCCTGCTTGGAAGGCTTGCGCTATATCGCCATATTATCGTTTAACAACAAATACTTGTACACAACGCGTTCGATTTTTTGTCGGCGATTTGTCGGGAGACGATTCTTGGAGCGGGCGGCGGGAATCGAACCCGCGTCTCCTGCTTGGAAGGCAGGGGTCTTACCATTACACAACGCCCGCGTAGGTTCCGCGTAGCTAAGCTGACAACCGACCGGCGTCAAGATGCCTGTTGGAATGGAGTCGGGGCTAGCGGCTCCGAACGATGTATTGCTGTCGTTTGGCGCACATCTCTAACGGACGCAATGGGGCGGAAAGCCGACGGACGGCGGTGCAGCATAGTCATCGCGGAAAGCCAGCTGAGCGGTCGTTCATGTGTGTTGCAGCGAATCTTCCGCCCTGCTCCCTGAGGCAGCAGATCGTTGGTTCGCGGCAAAGTATCGATTGAATTCGGCGATTTCTGATCATCGAAAAGATACTTGTAGAAATTGCAACTCCATAACGCTAACGCATTTTTAGGGGGTGCAGTTTGCCGACAGCGACAACAATCACCATCGCGGAGACGCTCGACCTGCTCGACGGTCCGCTGAGCGGCTTTTCCAAAGGCTTCCAGACCGGTCTTTACGCCCTCTGGTTGGGATCGGGCATCTCGCGTGAGCGCGTGGTGGGCCTTGACGGAGTGCTTGCCAAGCTGCTCGAGAACCTGCGGCTGCGCATCACCGGAGTCGATTGCGATCACCATCGCGCCCTTGAAAAGATCCTTGATCTTGCCGACCTGTCTGCCGTTCAAAAGGCGCAGATCGACCTCGGTCAGCCTGTTGCTTCCTGGCCGGTCCATAACGAACTCATTAACCGGCTCTGGAATAAGTACTCAAAAGTGTTGGGCATCGAGGTCAATGGCCAGCGCCTCGATTACCTTCTCTGGGACGTCCTTGACTTTCCAACCACTTTCGCTGCGCAGAAAGCTGATGCCGAGCACCTAGCAATCGCGATGCTGGTTCTCGAGGGTGTGGTGTCGGACCTCGCAACAGCCAATTGGGATGGCCTTCTGGAAGCGGCTATGCAGGATCTCGGTCGACAAAACGAAACATTTCGTGTTGCAGTTACCGGGGGCGACCTCCAGGGACCGCCAGGCATCGGGACACTGTATAAATTTCACGGATGCGCGAACCGGGCGATTGTGAATGAAAACGAGTACCGACCACTGCTCGTAGCTAGGGAAGCGGCTATCACGCATTGGGGGCAGAACCCACGCTTCACGCAGATGCGGGAACAGCTCAGGGCACTCATTGCTCGTTCAAGAACCCTGATGATTGGCCTGTCCGGACAGGATACAAACATCCAACAGCTATTCAGCGCAAACAAATTGCCTTGGAGTTCCGATCCCGCTCCGATCATTTTCTCGGCTCAGGAGCTGTCGGACGGACAAAAATCTATCCTTGAGGGTGCATACCAAGGCGACTATGAGGCCAATCGCGACACGATCCAGGCGGGTGCTACCTTGCCCGCTTTTGGAAAATCACTGCTACTGGCGCTCCTATTAAGCACAGTGTTTGGCAAGCTTGCCGCCCTCGTTTGCCTGGTGACGTCGCCAGTCTTAGGTGTTGCGGGCAAGCAGAGCCTCATCGAGGGGCTGAGAGCACTCGAGCGTGTCGCGGCGAACGCCGGGAGCGCTAACCGGTATGATTACGTCCGAGCCATCGCTGCGTTGATGGGCAGGGTCTCCGAGCAGTTTCTTGGGGGGCCGGGTGGCCCCGGCCGCCGCCCCTACATGCCGCTGAGTGCGCAGCCGGCGCATCTGATGCAGCAAGACCCGGGGGTAGGGTTCTCTGGCAAGCCGGAAGCCGCTGCCGCACTGGGGCTAATCGGCCAAGGGCTTGTCGCCAACCGTTGGTCGATTGCGGTCGACGACCCGGAGCAGCCGACGAGTGGGGCGCTACGGCTGATCGCTCCGGCGGCCGCGGCCCGCGTGTTTCTCGCCGCCAATGACGACAACATTAACCAGCTCGTCGCGTCTGGGGCTTTCGACGAGGCAGACGGCGACGTGGTAGTCATCTGTTCGCGCAAGGTCACGCCCCGGCAGCAGCGAAGCCCATCCAAGTCCTGGCGGACAGGCAAGGCACTGCCGCGCTATGTTAGCGTCAGCGACCTGCTCGAGGGCCCTGCATCGTTTGATGAGATCCAGAGCAGGTTCAACTTTGAGGTCGGTCTATGACGACAGCGGAAACAGTCTTTGAAATCCTGACCAAGGAGGGTGGCTATCGGCCGCTCGGCAAGCCGATTAGGATCGGTTCGCAGACTTTCAGTTTCCCCCATGTGCTGGTAGCCGGCGAACGGGCCAACGACCTTGTCATCGTGATCGAGCTCACCGGCGCGTCTGAAGACGCACAGGTCACGCGGTCGGTCCTCGCCTTTACCCGTGCACTCGATGTGCTGGGCTCGAAGCGATCGGTAACCGCCGTTCTGACTTCGGGTCAGGCGGATAATGATCTGGTGAACTCGATCAATCGCGTCTGCCGAGTACTGCCGGTCGGCGCCCCGACCGGGCCGATGGCGGAAAAAATGGTACGGGATTGGCTGGCGGTGCTTCTGCCGCTGAAGGGCCCGCCGCCGGTCGAGCACTTGGCCGACTGGAAGGCCAGCCTAGAAAAGCAGCTGGAAGGCACCGATGACGAACCGGTTGTCGGCTGGTTCGTGCAGCTGGCCGAAAGGGGCAAGGAGGCCGTGGAGGCGGCGCTTGCCCTAGAGATTTCGACGCTTGCCGACAAGGTGCTCGAGGACGGAGCGGAGCAGTCATGAACCCGCGCCTAAAGTCGCTCTCGATCCACAATTTTCGTTCCATACACGGATCGGTGGTCATTCCGCTCGATGCGCAAGTGGTGCTGGTTCACGGCACCAACGGCATGGGCAAGACCAGCTTGATGTCGGCCATCGAGCTTGGCCTTACCGGCTCCATCGCTCACCTCGAAGACCAGTCGAAGTACCACGAATTTCTCACCCATATCAATACGGCGGGTGGTTCGATCCAGCTTGCCGTCGAAGGGATGGATGGTCGCTCGACCGGGGCGGGCAAGGTCTCGTTCGGTCCGGGTTCATTCGACGCGGCACCGGCGCTCAATGCCAGCGATGCCAGCTTCTTTTCAGAGCGCTGCTACTTGCCACAGGCCGTACTGGGTCGCCTGCTGGACATCTACGATCAAAAGAAGACCACGAACTCGCGGCTGACGGAGTTCGTGAAGGAATTGCTGCGGCTCGACGCGCTCGACGCCTTGGTAGACGGCCTCGACCATGCGTTCAACGTTACCCGGATCCGCAAGCTTGCCCCGGTCTACAAGCAGCTCGAAGAGGCTCGCGATCTACTCGACAAGCAACTCGAGCGCGAACGGTCGAGCGTCGAGTCCGCTCGGCAGGCGACGACTCAGCGCATCTCCCGTCTCAACGACTTGCTAGCCGTGTTGGACCCTACCGCAGTGCCGGTCGGTGCTGGTTTCGATGTAGCCGCGCTGCGTGCCCGGGCCGAATACCGGGACAGGGACCAAGCAGAACTCGCCAGTGTCACCCAGCAGAGCTCGGAGGTGAGCTCGTTGCTGAGCCGTCTGGAACAGACCTCGGCAGAAAGTCCCGACGCCGAGATCGCGGCGCTGGAGCGCGATGCTGCCGCAATTGGATCGCGGTACGAGACGTGGCTGAACGGTCAGGGAGCGCAGATCACTCAGGGGCTGGACGCCCTCAGAGAGTTCCATTCGGAGCTGTCGCCACTCGATGGCGCCCGCGTCGCGGATCAGGTCCGGGATGCACTGAACTGGTGCATCGACGAGGTTGATCGCTGCCAGCGATTGCTGGACCAGCACGGCACCGCGAACCAGCAGCTGACGGCGGCTAGAACGACAATCCAGAGGACGACGACCCGCATTAGTGAGATCAACCAGGCGCTCGAAACGGGTGCCAAGGATGCGCGAACCTTGGCCGCTGCCCTTGCAGGTATAGCGCCGCATGTCGAAGGGGATTTGTGCCCGGTCTGCAACCGCGAATACGCGGAGATCGACAGTGGCTCCCTGACCGCGCACATTGCGGCCACGATAGCGAACCTCACGTCGGAGGCAGGGCGGCTGCAGGCGTTCTCGACAGAGCGTGCGTCGGAGAGCGAGCGATTGACGACGGCCCGGCGGGACGAGGCGACTGCCGAGCGGCTGGTGCTGCAGCCCGACGCGCTCGTCGATCTCCGTCAACGCCAGTCCATGATTGCGTCGATCAGGTCAAGGCTTGAACCGCTACAGGGGGACGCCGCTCACGGGCAGAGCCTCTTTGTCCGCCTCGACAGTGCTCGCCGGAGCCTTGCGGCCACGAGACGGGCAAGGCTGCAGTCGGCGTCCTTGCTTCCAGAGATCAATGCCGCCGTGGAACGGGCGACGGGCCAGCCGACGACGAGCTTTTCGGGCCTACGCGAGGCTCTCGAGGCGGCTACTGGAGCGCTTTCGGGCCGTCTCAGAGCCGTCCAAGCGGCTCTTTCGTCGCGCGTCGCTGTCGAGACCGAACTCGAGCAATATGCCCGCGAGGCCCAGTTGCTCTCGGACCGCGTGGCTCGAACTACCGAACTCGAAGAGCGCCTTGCGACGATGAAGGGGGCCTTTTCGTCGATTGGCCAGGTCCGGGAGCGGGCGAAGACCATCGCGACCGCAGCAATCCAGGTCCGTTCCGGGATCGTCCGTGACGTCTTCAGCGGGTCGCTCAACACGGTTTGGCGCGACCTGTTCGTGCGGCTTGCTCCGAACGAGCAGTTTGTTCCACAGTTCCGCCTTCCCGATCGGGGGGATGGCAAGGTGGAGGCGGTACTCGAGACCTTTCATCGGTCGGGTCAAGCCTCCGGTCCTCCGGGAGCCATGCTCAGCCAAGGCAACCTGAACACCGCGGCCCTGACACTGTTCCTCGCGTTGAATTTGTCGGTGCCTTCGCAGTTGCCATGGTTGGTGCTCGACGATCCCGTGCAGTCGATGGATGACGTTCACATCACGCAATTCGCGGCATTGTTACGGACCTTCTCCAAGGGACTTGGAAAACAGGTGGTGATTGCAGTGCACGAGCGTGCCTTGTTCGAGTACCTCACGCTCGAACTAAGCCCGGCGTTCGCTGGCGATACCTTGATAGCTGTCGAAATTAGCCGGAACTTCGTCGGCGATGCCGTGGCGGATCCGCACTTCTATGTCTTTGAGGACGATAAGGCTGTAGCTGCCTGAGTTCGAAAGCCGCACAAATGGCAAGCGCGCGCCAATTGGCTCCGCTCCCAAGTTAACGCCGCATCAGGTACAGAGGAGGTGCTGAGGCCGGAGTGCAAGTCAAATCGGACACCTAAGTCATGCCGGTTTATGCCACCCTCAAATTGCTCCATTGCCTTGGGCCATTCGCCAAAAGTCCGCGCTATGATTGTTCAACTGGCCGTCGTAGCCCGAGATGGCTTGGAACTCGTTGGGAATGCTTGCGCCATCGCCGCCATTGCGGAAAAATTCTTGTAGGGCGAACTGCGTCAAATGATACAAATGTTGCCAAACGGCGAAAAGATCACTCTGCCGATCCTCATCGATCTTCCAAGCACTTGGTTTTCTCTGCGGCCGCGGGATCCCGTCGTAGACGCGCAGCTTGGTGTATCGATGTCGAACCGTTATCCCGCCGTAGGACCAATCCTCGTCGATGGAACGTCTCCACTTGAAAGCAACCCGAACCATCAGATTCTCTGTAAGCGTTCCTGGCGGGAAGTGGATATCATCGACGTAGAAGTGCTCTCCTTCCTTGGTTTCGCGCTCCATCCTGTCCTTCATCTGCGAGACCGCAAAGGACAGGTCGCGACCAGCCTTTTCAACTGCATACAGCGTTCGCTTGCGTTTTTCGACAGACTTCGAATTTCGGTAGTCCGTCATCCTGGATTCGAATGTTCTGAGATGCTGCATGACGTAGGGACCGCATGCATGGAAATCGATCTTATCCCAGGTGCCCACCCGCTCGCACCGGATGGCCCTATCTATCTGGGCGTGAAGTTCACACAGATCTATGGACGCAAGGCCAACCTTTTCTGAATCGGTTAGATTGAGCATGTCGTTCTCCAGCTCGCGATTGCAGCGGCGCGGCACATCGATGATCTTATGACGAGATGAAACGCTGAGAGAGCTTCGTCACCCTCAGTTTCAGGTTCTTTTGGAAGTTTACGAATGCTCTACAAGGATGTCATGTCGACCTTCGGCGCGTCGTTGGCGGGCAGGTCCGCACCAGGCGATGACCCTGTCTGGCATTTTGCCTGGTCTGAGGAGCTGCAGTGCAGTCGGGAAGGCACATTAGCCGCGCTCCAGCAGGCCAAGGTGTATCTGCTCGACCATCACGCTGCGGCCTATGCGGATACACTGCGCAATAGCGTGAACGAGAAGGCTGTTGAGGCTGGTGTCGCTGCGATGACGATCCTAGGTGAGATACAATTTCCTGCCCCGGTGACATGGGTGGAGTTCGACTATCGCGAGCTGGTGGTTGCCCGTTTCGAGAGGGGGTCACCTGCGACCGCGCATGACGATCGGCCCATCGGATCGGGTCATCGGGGCTTCCTGATTGATGGCCGACAGGATGACCATCTGATGATCACGATGTTCAGCCGGGAATCGGGCAGCAAGATCATGGATCCGCTCTGTGCCCTGCGCGTCAATCGCAACGGTCAAGGCAAGCTGGACTACGATGATGTGAAGGAAGAGCTTAGCAGATCAATGGTGGACTTCCGTGTGCGCCTTGGCGACTCGACGGAAAAGATCCAAGCTCTACGGACGCTGTACCGCATCGATACCGGTTACGACCTCTTCATCCCCTTCGCACTCTTCGCGATGCTGGTTTCACCGGACCTCGGCGGCATCATTCCTTCAGAGATCGAAACCTTCAGCGCGAAGGACGCTAAGACCGCCCGGAAGTTCGGTAAATCATGGATTCTTGCCGCCCAGAAATCGCACCTTACGATACGTATCGGTCCGCAGGCCGTTGCGCATATGCAAGAAAGACGGGCTCGCATCGAGTTCGAGCGTAGCGGCCAGTCGACCAGGAACGGGCCCGCTCGTCATTGGGTAAGCGAGCACGAGCGACATTATCGGAGCGGGAAGGTCGTTCTCGTCAAGAGCCACCCCCGGGGGCGCGAACCTAGGGTCAACTTGCCCACCCGTGTCATGGGGCCCGATCCAGCAAGGTCGACGTGATGATCCCCGTACACTCGTTGCTCACTCAGAGATCATGGGGCTAAGCTGATCCCGGACTCTCGTGGTTGAGGGCATGGGCACCCCTCTGAGTGCGGTCCCTTACCTCAACGGCACCCTTTTACATGTAGAAGCTGTAACTGACCTGCGGTCGTTCGTTCGGATCTACGTACTTCATGATATCGCCAATCTTACTGGCGCATTCGAGCGTGATGGGCAGCCGTCCATCTAGTTGTGTGTTGTTCCAATTCATCTTCGTTAGCCCCAGAATTTCTTCACAAAGGCTATCCAATGACGAGTCCTGATCGTAAGCTGTCACCCTTATAGGGCTGGGCACGTACATTCCCGGATAGGTCTTGTAAAAGTCTACCGTGCCGCGCGTGTAAAGGATTCCGTCAGACTCTGACATCGTCAGGAGCGTCCCACGCTTCGGCGGGTAGTTCTTGTCCCCGAAGAGGCGGATATCAGTGCCTGTTATCGCCACAAAGTCGCGCGAGCGGATGCCTTTCTCCTTCAGCGCCCGGCGGAACCCAACTTGCTCGCTGTCGCGGAAATGGCTGGATTTATGGATTACAACGCGAGCCGGCATGTGCTGGAGCGCCCGGTCATATTCGTCTAGCGCATCACGCAGTAGTTCATAGGCTTGCTGCTCGGAGAGGTAGGGGCGGCGATTCTTCTTGTCAATCGACACCGGCGTGCCGCGCAGGATGATGCCGTGGCCGAATTCATCGAAGACCTGGGCCAGGCTCGATGAGACCGTCTCGCCATCACGACTCTTGTAGAAGCCAATGCCTATGTAGCACGATGGGGGCTTGGCATTGTCCTCAACAAGCCGCCACGGGATTGTACGGTTACCCTTGTAGTAGAGCGCCGTTGCAAAGTTCCACGCCTTAGTCGCCGCGTCCTGCTGATCGCCGGAGTGCTTGGTAACAAGCATGGTCTTCTCGCGTACCAGTTGGAGCGGAGTACTCAGGTGCATACACCGCGCCTTCAGGATGCGCCGGAAATTGTGCTCGAGCTCCTCGCTGATCGTTTCGCTCCCGACCGTCGTCGTGACCGCGTCGAATAGTTCGTTCGGCAGGACGCAGACGATGACATCGACTGCTCTGTTCTCCGCGAGAAAGCGCACCTGCTCGTAGAAGAGATCAACCGCCCGATCAATTCGGGCCTTCCGCGTGTCTAGTTGCAGAGCGCTAGTAATCTCTGACTTCTGCAACGGTCGGGTGTACTGCGGTGAGTTGATGAGACGTGTAAGAAAGCCATGATTTGGGCTGATGCCGCCAAATCCTCGAAAGAGGTTTAACAACTTTGAGTCAGCCTTGCGCTCAACTCCGGCCCTGCATTTCGCAAGCCATTCGTCCAGAAGGTCGATTCCTTCTCCGCGCCCGACTACACCGATTCTCAGTTCGGTGCGGCGCAGCTCGTCACGTTTGTCATAGACCCCCATCTGCTCGATACCGGTACGCGGGCAGATATGTGTACCTGTGCCGAACTCCAGCAATGGTTCCGAGAGAATCGTGAGCTTCATGCCGCCACCTCATCAGGATCACCGCCATTCCTGTCGACGTCCTCCTCCGACTCATTCATCAAAGCCTCAGCCTCAACGCCTCGGTTCGTTTCGAGCTGTACAAGCGACCGGTAGCAGATGTCAGAGCTAACCGCGCCATCATCGCTCAGGCCGGCTAGGAAGTATGCGATGAAACGAACCTGATCGCGCACGGTTGCATTGTGCTCTTGACGTTTCTGCTTCGACAGAAGGTCTTCGTGCCAGTTCGATCGCTTGTAGCCGTTGAAGGAATAGTACCAACTCGGCACAATCTCAGCGTACCACGCATCACCGATATTGATGAACGAAAGCTCGAAGGACAAATGCTGATGATGCGCGACCTTCGAGGGGTCTTTCGTCTGTTGGACAACCTTGTAAACACGCCGCTCCGACCGCTTTTTGCCGATCCACGACTCTTTGCGCTCCGTCTGCCCCTCCATGCTCGGGCCGAAGAAAAAGAACCTATCTTTTGAGTGCAGTCGCACTTGTTTGCCCTTCAGGCGCTCCTGGGTCTGCGCGATGAGGAGTTGTTTGAGGACGTTCACGTTCTCGATCTCCGGCGAGCCGGAGAGGTCAGACACATCCAGCCGTTCCGGCGTTCCCGCGTCGATGATCGCCGCTAACCCCGTTTTCTCCATGTCCTCAAACGCGAAGATCCTGCCATCGTAATAGACCCAGGCATCCGTATCGACTCCTTCCAGTAGGAGGGCCATTTTTATTATCGAGCGCCGGTTCGTTGATCGACCACCATAGTTCAATTCGGCCTTCGCACGCGCGATCACTGCCTTATCGTCAATCGCGAGTTCCGCAACGTAGACAGATTCTGGAAGTTCAACAGCCTGAAGGTTGGACGTGATCGTAGTCGGCGTCTCGATGGTCTCAGTGCTGAAACTGATGAAGGCTTCGGTCTCGCCCAAGATATACTCGAACTCCTTTAGGATTCGTTCTTGGGCTGCGACACGTAGGGCGGACACCTCTCGAAGAAGATCACCAAGGTCTATTATGTGCTTTTTGCAGATGAAGGAGAATTGGTCGGTTAGCAGTCCGTCAATCGCCGCTTGGCTGTAGGAGGACTGCTTTGGGGTGATCATCAACACATATAGTTCGTCGAAACTGTTATAGTAGGTCCGATCCATAAACTGCTGGACGGTCGACTTCACTTTGTCGAGCGTGGTGGTCGCGGTGATCTGAAACGCGACCCGGTCGTGGTCATCGCCGAGATCGATTCCAGGGTAGTTCTTCCGCTTACGGTTCAGGTTTACGAGGTTTGGAAGATTATAGATCGCTTTCAGGATCGGGATGAATGCATCTTCAAGGGCCAAGTTGATGTCCGTGCGGCCTTGGGCTGTAGCCAGCTCGACTTGGCGTTCCAAACGACTGACTAAATCACGGAGGCTATTCTCAACCGTCAGCTGCCTCATCGACCATCCCTTCACGAGGTTACGCGAAGAGAGATTAGGAACATCGAGTGAACATTTCAAGCTGTTGCCGCCCCGTAGGTAGAGCGGAGGCGACGATATGGCGGAATGGATCCAACCGTGGGCGTTGCTCATCCGCGTCCGGGGCATTGAGAGCTAGAGTCGTCGTGCAAAACGTGTCTCCAGGCATTTCGCTGGAGCAGACATTCTTTCACGATGCCGCGAAAGTACGCCTCATCCTATGCATGAACGTTCGCCGCAGAGAAATGCTGCTCTGTATGCGAGTGACCGCTTTCGGAAATGCCGCGCCGCAGTCGCAGCTCGGGTTCGACCGGCGAATAAGGGCCGGGCGCTGCGGTGCCCGGCGTAACCTTCCTCTCCGCGATCATGCTCGCTGCGACCTGCCACTGGTCCGCGGTAACCGCATAGCTTCGGGCCGAAACTCCGGTATCAGTCTGCTTCCCTTCCTGAGGCTCGTCAGGTTCCACGATCCAAGCGCAGGCCGGATCACTTGCAACACCGCACATCCCCATTCAGTTCCAGGCTACCAGATCCCCAGCAGCTTTTGCTTCGCGCGTTACCATCGCAGTCACCCGGCCCTTTTCGCGCGATGAAAATTCCACGCTTCGGGCGATTGCTCACCCATGCCAACAGGCGCAAATCAGCGACCGGCTCCGGTCTCCGCTGCATGAAAGACCAAGGGCAGGTCAGAAGCGCTCTTCGATATATTTTTATCCTGATATTTGAGGGAGTTCCCGCCCGGAGGGTCAACAAGCGTTGACGAATCGAGAACTGGCTGAGTTGAATTGTCTCAGATGCTTGGTTCTGGGAGACCAGAATTTTCTGGGAACGTGGATATGATTGTTCGCTTTGTGCACATTTTCGTGGTCATGCTCGCAATATTGAGCCAGTCGGTGCTTGCTCAGAGCACTGGAGACATCGTCTACCGGGAGATGTGGGAATCCCTCGATAGCGAAAATGGCAATATTCCGAAGTACGCGGATTCGCCCGAAGCCGTCTGCAAGTTGGTCAATGAGTATGGCCATCCCAAAATTTATTACAAGGCCAGATTCTATGAAGGGATCAAGCCCGTTGCCTCGTCAGCGCCCGGCACTGCAGTTCTGTGCTACTCGTTCTGCCAGGGCGAGGAAATTTGTGGCGGCAACAACCCCCCACCAAATAAAGTGTCGCATCCTGCAAATCTTGTTTGCATGCGAGAAGATACTGCGACCGGCGAACTCACACGGAAGTGGTATGGCCGTTGCCCATGCGAGACCTGCGGCGACTCGGTTACTGTGAACAATCCTGTCGAGCTTCCCGGGCGCACCAAGGTTGTCCGCGAAGTCGATTGGAGTGCGCCGTCTGAACCGCGGTTTGCGATCGATCGGTTCTATCGCTCAGACACGCTGCTGGTTCGGGAATTTGAAGGGTCAACAAATGCGAGAGACCCGCTGGGTGGTGTCTGGCGGTTTGGATTCGATGACCGGATGGCCAAGACGACAAACAATCCGTATGATCCGGATGACACCACGAGCTATTGGCGTTTCAGAATGGGTTCTGGACGCTCGATCCATTTCCTTGATGGAGATTGGTCGGTGAAGCTCGGCTTCGGCGGCGGGGCCTTCTACGCGGGCGGCACCGCAGGTCGGGCATTGATCGACGACGGTCGCGGCGTCGTGCGGGAGTTCTCCAGCGCCTACACGTCACCCTTCCCGTTGTTGAGTGTCCGCTGGCCGGATGGCTACAAGATCAGTTTCACTCGGGGCTATACTGTCCAAGCTGAGATTACCAAGATGGCCGACAATCGGGGCAACGTCGCTGACTTTGTCTATGAGTGGTTTGTCGTACCGACTGCTGATCGCCCCATGATCAAGGAAATCGTGCTGTCCCGAAAGAGCGGTAGCACGACGACCGCTTTCGGCAAGATTGTCTACACCTATCAGGCGATGACCTACGGGACTGGGGATCGCGCTATTTCGATACCTAAGCGGCCCGTTATTACCGGGGTCGACTTCGTAGACCTTACCACCAGCACCTCGCATCCGATCCGCAGATACACCTATGAGGTAGGCGGCGAGGGTGAGTTCGCTTGGCCCCCCCTCCTGACAGAAATCTCTGATGGGAAAACTGACGGGAGCGGGCAACCTATTCCATTCGCCGAATACTCGTACGAATGGAGCCCAGGAGCAGACCGATCGGGAGGCAGCCTCGGCCGCAAAGGTTTGAGCAATCCTTACCCGGTCTCATCAACGCTTCACGAAGGCGATACCAGTCCCACTCTATATGGGCAAACGCCACTCACCCAAAGCCTGTCGGTCGAAAATCCCAAGGGCCTCACAGAAACCTATGAATTCGATGCGGTGGAGTCAGAGACACGGCTCAAGAACGTGTCGGTGGATAGCACGGTTGGCGTTCTGGCAACCACAGTGGCGAATACCTACGATACAGACGGCCTGGTGATTGCGCGCATCGAACGAAATGGCAGCAAGACGGAGTTCGTGCGCAACAGCCGCGGCCTTGTAACGGCCATGACAGAAGACGCGGATGGCGGCGCGCCACGTGTCACCTCTTACACGTGGCACTCGACTTTCCGGCTTCCGCTTACGCGAACCACCGCAGGTCTGACCGAAACCTTTACCTGCGATGCCAACGGCCTCCTGCTGACGTATTCTCAGACGGATACGAAAGCGGGCAGCCCGATCAACGGGCAGGTGCGCACCTGGACTTATGGCTACACTTCTCTTTCCGGGTCCGGGGCGATGAAGGTTCTGACATCGGTCAATGGGCCGGGCCTGACGACCGAGGGCGTGACAGACCTCACAACCTATGCTTATACCGCAACGGGTGATCTTGCTTCCGTGACCGACCCGAACGGCCTCGTTACCTCGGTGATCTCGCATAACAGCAATGGTCAACCGACGGTGGTGGAAGCCCCCGACAAAAGCCGCTGGACCTTCGCTTACGACTGGAAAGGACGTGTGACCTCTGCTGGCTTCGCAGGCCCCGGACTGACGCCCGCGATCAGCAGCTTTGTCTATAATCACTCTGATCAGATCGTCAGCCTGACCAACAGCCGTGGCAAGACCTGGATCTTCGAATACAGCGCCGCCCGCCGGTTGATCTCAAGCACCTCGCCCGAGGGGGATGTCGCGTCCTTCGAATATGACGAATTGGGCAATGTTTCCCGGACCGAATACAGCGATGGGACCAACCCTGCCACATTCTGGGAAGAAACCGAATTCGACGGGCTGAGCCGCATCCTCAAGACAGTCGGCGCCATGGGGCAGGAATGGGATTTTGCCCATGACGTCGAGGACAATCTGACCGGCGAAACCGATCCGCTGACCTATGGCACGACGCATGCCTATGACGCCTTGAACCGTCTGATTTCGACAGTGGACCGGGAGAGTTTCACGACGGGCATGGATTACGATGCCCATGACCGGCTCACCGAATATACCGACCCGCGTTCGATCGAGACCGCCTTCACCTATAACGGCTTCGGCGAAGTCGTCACCGAGACCAGCGCCGATCGCGGCACGATCCAATATACCCATGACCGTCGCGGCCTGGTCACCTCGCGCACCGACGGGCGCGGTATCACCGTGAACTACGCCTATGACAATGGTGGCCGACTGACCCTGATCGACTATCCCTCTGGCGGTATCGGTGACATCGCCTTCACCTGGGACCAGCCCTATCTCGGCGTGCCGGTCGATTCCAACAAGGGCCATATGGGTCGCATCGACGATGGCACGATCCGGATGGATTTCGGCCATGAAGTCACCGCCACCGGCCCGCGCGTCACCATGACCGCACTCTACCCGGCAGCGCGCAGCTACACGGTCGTCGAGGAGACGGATTTCGAGGGCAATGCAACCCGCACCGTCTATCCTTCGGGCCGTGAGGTCCTGGTGGATTTCGGCGATGACAACCGGTCCAGCCGCATCCGTGTCAAGGACGGCGCGACCTATACCACCCTCCTCGACCAGATGACCTACGCGCCGAACGGGCCGATGATCTCGGCGCTTTATGGCGACGGCTATACCCAGATCCGCAGCTACGACCTCAGCTACCGGCTGACCGGAATCGAGGATGCGCTTGGTGCCACGCAGCTGCGCGATGTCAGCTATGGCTATGAGGGCCGCGACAATATCAGCGCCATCACAGATGCGCTGGTGCCCGGCAATTCGGAAAGCTTCGGCTATACGCCGCGCGAAAGCCTGGCCTCGGCCTCCGGTCCCTACGGGTCGCTCGGCTTTACCTATGACGGGGTCGGCAACCGGGTGAGCTACAGCTTCGTCGCCGGGACCGACGGCTATGTCTACCCGACCACCTCGAACCGCTTGACCCTGATCAACCTCGCCACCGGCGGCACGCGCGGGTTTTCCTATGACGGCGCGGGCAATGTCGTGGCCGAAGCACGCTCGGGCGCGACCCATGCCTATGGCTACGATGCCGCAGGCCGCATGGCGACGTTCCAGATCAACGGTTTCCTGCAAGCCTCGTACAAATACGACGCGATGGGCCGCCAGGCGATCCGCACGCTGACCTCCGGCCCGGTGACGATCCATTCGGTCTTCGACAGCCAGGGCCGGCGCATCGCCGAGTACAACGAGACCTCCGGCGCGCTGATCCGGGAATATGTCTGGAACGGCTGGGAGCCCATCGCCCTGATCGAAAGCGGGGTGGTGTATTTCGTCCGCGCCGATCACATCGGTCGGCCGGTCTTCGCGACCAACGCGAGCGGGGTGAAGGTCTGGAGCGCCAGTTACCTGCCCTTCGGCGAGGTGCATATCGCGACCGGCGCCCTGCCGGACAACCGCTTCCCCGGCCAGTGGTACCAGTCCGAGAGCGGCTTGCACCAGAACTGGATGCGCGATTACGATCCGACGACGGGGAGGTATCTGCAGGCCGATCCTCTGGGGCTGGTGGATGGGGCGAGCGTCTATGGGTATGTGCGGCAGAACCCGGGAAGATGGGTTGATCCGCGCGGTGAAAACCCTGCTTTGATCGTACCAATCATTGAGGCCATTATCGCAGGAGCAGGTGTTTCCGGAGGAAGTGCTAATGTAGTCGGTGTTGGAATCATCGCAGGCGGCCTCATTGTTAGCGCGACGCCGACGGGTGAGGGGACAAAGCCTGGAAATGCCCCCTACAGCCACGCAGATGAAGCGGCTGCCCTTGCGTTTCAAATGGATCCTTGGGGCGGAGGTGATTACTGCGAACGATTAAAGCGCGCGATCAACGTTCTAAGAAAGAACATCGAATGGAGAAAGTTGGACTTGAATCCGCAATCTATAGGGTATCCCGGGCATTTGAAAAGAATTGCAATCCTTCGCAAAGGACTTGATAAACTGGAGGCCAACTACAGAGCCGTTTGTGGAGGTGATTGCCCAGATGAGTAGCACAGAGACACATGCGAACTTAGCAACGTCTGTCTCTCGACTCGACGGATTCCTGTACGCCGTAAGTAATTTTAGCGGCAATATTCGGGAATATGAGAGCCGGGCCTTTTTTGTATTCGGACAAGCTAATAAGGACACTCTCGAAACACTGATCAACGCTCACTACTGTGGGCAATACGAATTCACACTAGGTTCACTCAGTGTCATTGGCGACCTAAAGTTGCTTGAAGACAGTTTACTCGAGTTTCTGATTGGAGGCGAAAGTCCCCTCCAGCCTGATCGCATCCATGATATTAAGCAAGTTGTGCTACTTAGAATAATGGACATGATTGCAGACATATTTTCAAGCTACCAAGGCAGTATTCTGAGAATATACAAAGCTCTTGAGAACTTGAATTCTAAAGCAACTGGAACTGTCTTCTTTTGCTTGGTTGGGCGGGATGGGCTTCTTGTAATACAGTTTAACCACTACCCATAGATTCTCGATTATGGGTGCACGTTCCCGCAAAACAAGACGCCGGCGCCGGGATTCGCATTCGATATTGAACCTTCGCGCCATATTCCACGATTTCCTATCGCGCATCGCAGAACCGCCGAAACAGCATATGCTAGTTGGTTTCACATTGACGGCCACCTTGGTGCTTGCAGGATCACTAGTCTGGATAGCGGTCAGCGATCTAAGGACCCACCAGATACCCGACCTCGCAACAGTGCTCATCGCTAGTATCGGCATGGCACAAATTGTCCTCGGCTTTGTGCCGAGCCCTCTCATCACTCTCGTACTCTCCGCCCTGATCCTCATCGGCCTCGGCTGGCTCAGCGGCCTCTACTGGAACCGCCATGGCCGCGAGGCGCTGGGTCTGGGCGATGTCAAACTCCTCGCCGCCGGAACGCTGGTCGTGGGCGCCGAGCGGTTCTGGCTGATGCTGCTTCTGGCCTCGACCGGCGGGCTGGTCGCGGCACTGCTTGCGCGCAGAAAGCGCCAGGACGGCATTCCTTTCGGCCCCTTCATCGCCTATGCCATTCTGGTGACTTTCATGACGTCAGGACCCGTGCCATGAACCGCCCCCGCCCCGCTCCGCGCAATCGAAAGGCCGGGATGACGCTCTTGGAGGTGATGATCGTCCTGGCCATCATTGCGCTGATAGCAGGCCTTGCCGCGCCGCAGCTGATGGAAACCTTCGGACGCGCCAAATCCCGCGCCGCGACGATTGAGATGGAAGGCCTGAAAGGGGCGGTGCAGCTTTTCTATATCGACACGGGCCGATACCCTTCCGAAGCCGAGGGGCTTGAAGCCTTGCTTGCCGCCCCGGCCGGGGTCGACAATTGGCAGGGCCCCTATCTTGAAAGCGCGGACAGTCTGCTGGACCCGTGGGAGAACCGCTATCTCTACCGCTCGCCCGCGGCGGACAAGGCTTTCGAGATCATGAGTTACGGCCGCGACGGCAGGGCTGGTGGGACCAGCGAGGACAGCGACATCTCGATTTGAAAGAACGCCTTGCCAGGCCGGACGACCATCGGTGGTAGATCGCCGCTTGCCGAGCCGAAGGTAATCCGCACCAGCTGAGGCAGGCCAGCGCCTTCGGGCCAATCTTTACCCCAGCGTGCATCCTGATCAGATCGACGCTGGCCCCAATATTCGAAACTCAGTCTGGCATCGGGCGCAGCAAGATCGACCATAACCTCGATCTCGGTGGACTGATCGGCTGAGATGCCATTAGTGTACAGCCGCGCGCTGTCCTGGCCCAAGCGGACGTCGACCGCGGCCCCAGGCCAAAATCGCAGATCCGTGGCCTCGGCAAGAAAGCGCAACTCCGTCGCGCTGCCGATGAACAAGGGGCGATTGTCCAGCGGTACCGGAGCGAGCAGGGCATGTTCCAGCCAGTCGCGCAGCGCCCGGCGGGCCAGCGCCTGATCGACCGCAGCCGAAAGGCTGGTGCTGCGGTCCAGATAACGGATGCCAAAGCCCAGGCCCGAGGTCAGCAAGATTGCCAGCATCGACATAATCGCAAGCGCGATCAGCGTCTCGAACAGGGTGATCCCCGCTTTTGTGCTGCGGCGGATCATGGCTTCGGCCTAGCGACCAGCGAGGTCAATGTAACCGCCATCTCGGGTATGCGCCAGACCGTCGCTTCGATCTCGACATATCGGATCAGCTCTCCCAGCTGTTCCGGCGTTTCAGGCTGATAGTCGCGCTCGGATATCCGCCAGGACCAGCCCGTCGCATCCTGCCCTTCTGCCGCCATTTGCGGAAAGGTGACACGATATTCCTCGATGAGAGAATAGGCGAATTCCGTCGCGACCAGACGGTCAAGTCGCACGCGCGCCTGAACGGCTTGCTGGGGCAGGATCGCCATGATGGCGCCCAGCATCAGCGAGACCACTGCGAGCGAGACAAGAACTTCCAGCAACGAGAAGCCCGCACAGCGTTTTCGGACGACTGAGGGTCTAGAACGCAAGATCATTGATCGAAAGCAGGGCAGACATGACGGAGTATACCAGGAAGGCAATCCCGCCGCCGATGATCAGCGTAAGGGCGGGCGTGAGGAGCGCCATGGCGCGTTGGATCCTGCGTTCCGTCGCGCTTTCAAGCGACATGGCGATGGCGTCGAGCACGTCGGGCAATGTGTTGGCAACCTCGCCAACCGCATAAAGTTCTCGGAACAGGGGCGGAATCAGTGGGTCCACCGCAAATGCCGTACTCGCCGGGCGTCCGCTCTCCAGTGTCGCCGAGGCTGCCAGAAATGTTCGAGCAAGGCTCTGTTCCTGAAACGCTTCGGCCGTTTCACGCAAAGCTGCGACTGCAGGCACGCGCGACCGCAGCAAAAGCGCCAGCGCCCCGGTCAGACGTGCAAGGGCCGCATCGCGCAAGATCGGGCCCAGGAACGGCAACCGCATCACCAAGTCCAAGACGCGCGAGCGGCGAGAGCGCAGAAGGAACGTGCCCCCCAAGGTTGCTGCGAGCAATGCAATCGCAAGCACTGGTCCCCAGGCGACCAATCCGTTGCCCAGGCGTATGAAGAGCGCGAGCTCTCCCGGAACCGGCCGGTTTACTGAGTGAAAGACCGCGGCAAGCTCGGGGGCAAGCGAGACGGTCACGATCAGAAACACAATGATGCCGGTGATGAGCAAGATCAGCGGGTAGACCAAGGCGCTGCCGAGCTGGGAGGCGATCTTCTCTTGTCGCCGTAAGGTCTCAGCAAGCGAGGACATCATGCTGGCTCCGCGACCGCTCTGCTGTCCGATCCGGGTCAAGCTCCCGAATAGCGGGGATAGCCCGCTTCCCGCCTGCATGAACGCATCAGACAGGAGTTTGCCATCTTCCATTTCCTGGTGGACACGCACCAGAAGCCGTTTGAGTCGGGGCTCCCCAACAGCATCGCGAAGCACCCGGATCATCTGCGGGTCCGTGAGACTTGCACGGCTCAGTACCGCCATCTGTTCAGCAAGATCAGCCTGGCTTGCGAGAGGAATTGTCCGTTGCCAGTAAGGTTTGCTTGGATGCGAGATCGAACCACTGGAAGCGGAAGTCAGCTCGACGACCGTCAAACCCATGCCGACCAAGCGTTGCCATGCCTGGCTCTCATTCGATCCATCAATATTGCCGCTTTCGCGCGCGCCACTCGCATCGAAGGCGACATAGCGGAATTGCGGCATACCGCGTCCCTAGTTGGCCATATCGTAGATGGTATGCTGCCCCGTGCCGAGCCCAGTTGCCAGAATGGAATCCGATCCGGCCAGCTTGGTTCGCCAATACTGCGTCGCAGCCAGGGCCTCTTGATCATTGGTCACCACACGCGGCCGGATCAGGATCAGAAGCTCAGTCCGGTTCTTGCGACTCTTCTTGTTGCCGAAGAGGTTCCCAACGACAGGAATCTTGCTGGCTCCAGGAACACCCGAACGAGAGACGGAATTTCCTTCTTGCACCAGTCCACCCAGAGCGAGGGTCTGGCCGTTGCCCAAGGCGACACTCGTCTGCACCTTGCGCTGACGGATGGTAGGGCTATCGATCCCCGACGCGGTATTCGCGGCCACATCACTGACTTCCTGGCTGATCTCCAAGGTCACGCGCCCGCCATCGCCGATCCTCGGTTTGACCCGAAGGATGATGCCCGTGTCCCTGTAGTCGATCTGAGTGATGGTGGGCGCATCGCCTGTGCCTGTGCTCGTCGAGGTTTGCATCGCGATCGGGACCTGATCGCCGATCTGCAAAATGCCCTCCTTGTTGTCGAGAACCATGAGCGTTGGTGCCGAAATCACTTTGACGTCTGTCACGCCCGAGAGAGCTGAAAGAGCAACGTCCGCTCCGCCCACCCCGAATACTGCAGTAAATCCAGGATTGGACCCGCTGACGGCGCCGCTGGAGAGATCGGAGAATTTGAGATCCCAGTTGCCCCGTTCAAAGAACCATCGTGTCCCGATCTGCAATTCATCGTTCAGCGTGACTTCAGCGATGGTAGCCTCCAAGAGCACTTGTCGCGAGGGGCTGTCGAGCGAGCGCAAGATGGCGTCTATTTGTTCATGGTCCTGTGCAGTGCCGCGAACGACCAAGGCGTTTCGAGTGTCATCTGCCGCGACAGTCATCCGCTCGTCAGCAGTGAGACCAGCACTATAGTTATCAGCCTCATCCCCGGTAGCGCCCTCCCTCGCTTGCTTGCTTCCGAGAAGCTCGGTCAGGATTGGAGCAACCTCTGAGGCGCTTCGGTTTTGGAGAGGGTATGTCGCCAGATATACCGAGGAGCCCGCCGCTGTCTGGTCAAGTTCGCGAATCCAGCGTTGGGCTTTATCGAGATATGCTGCCCTTGATGTGATGATCAGGATTGAGCCAAGCCGCGGGTTTGGGACGAACTCAACCACACCATTGAGCATGCCGCCTTCTTCGGCCTCGAAAATCTCACGAAGTTCGGAAACCACGTCATTCGGATCGGCGGCGCGCAGTCGAACCAAGGCGACGGATTTTCCTTGCAGAACGTCCACATCAAACAAATTGAGTGCATCAAGCGCAGATTCCATCAATTCAGGGGATCCGGAGAGCAGCAACAGGTTGCGCTTCTGTTCGGCGACGACTTTGAGTCCCTGTTCGGTCAAGGGTTCAAGAAGTTTCACCATCTCAGTCGCGGAAATGAACTTGAGCGGGGCCACCATGATGTTTGACCCTGTCACCCCACCGGGCCCGGCGATCCGAAACGAAGTGTTGCCGGCACTTCCCGATACTATGCGAACGACATTTCCTTCGCCCCGCAGGATCGCGCCATTGGCGTTCAAGGACGCTTCAAAGAGATCAAGCAATGTGGATTTTGGCACCGGGCCCGTTGTCTGGATGGTGATCCGACCTTCAACTCCCTCAGCAACGACATAGTTCACCTTCAAAGTGTCAGCGAGAATGACCTTCGCGGCTGCGGCAATGGATGCGTTCACCAGGGAAATTTGCACCGTTTCACCGTCGATCGGCGCGACGATCGCGCGACCTTCTCTCGATGATCTGTCATCGCCCAGGAAATCATCCGTGCCGCGCTGAGTTGCCCCAGGGTTTCCGCCGGAATAGACGCCATGTGTGCCGCGCTTGCTGCTGCCTGAGGTGCCGAAGGCGCCGTCTGGCCCGAACATCCCCGAACTTCTGGACGCTTGAGGCGATTCGCATGCCGCAAGGCACGCAGCCAAGAACACCCAGCCGAGCGCAACAGCTCTTGGCTTGAACATGATACCGCCTTTGATTGCCTGTCTGGCTTTTGTTTGTTCTGCTCTTTGCAGCCTATGGTAGTGCCTCGGAATAAAGGCTCAAAGTCATTTCTTCGCCTTCGGCCTCAAGACGGACCGATTGCTGTGTTATCTCTGCCAGCCTCCAGGCACCGACAGCGTCGCCTATCCGAACCCATTCTTCCCGCTCTTCAAGTTCAAACCTGATCAGCGCGCTTCTCTCACTTTCGGATATCGCGACCCCAATGAGCGTCGCGTGAAGCGGCTCGGGCCGTTCCACGATCGCTTCCGGCTCCGCTGCAGGTTCAGGTTCAGGGATTGGCGTAGGCTCGACCTCCGCCACTTCATCCTTCGGCATTGGCGCGCGTCTCCCTTCTACCAAGAGCGGGCGCTCGCTAAACACCGCATCGGATTGCGCGGCGACAGGAATCTCTGAATCAGTTGGGACTTCGACCGTCACAGATTCCTTTCGCTGTTGCTGATCCGACTCACCACTGGTGATCGGAATATCGGTGTCGCGCGACACCTGCCACCCCGCCAAACCGCTCGATGCCAGAACGACAACTAAGCCCAATGGCGGCAGAGCCTTGGCCCGCCTCATGGCTGTGCCTCCCCGCCGCCCCAGAATGCCCAGACGGTCAGCCGCGCGTTAAGGGGTGCCATCGGCTTCTTGGGATCGACCGGCAACGGGCGCAGCCAGAGGTAGGAGATCGCCACCGCCGGTCGATGCGCCTCGAGCAATGCGAGAAACCTTGCGAGTTCGACATGTCCGCCTTGCAGCTCGACGTCATAGGCGACTGTTGGCGCCGTCTCGACGGCGCTTGACGGGCCGCTGCCAAACGTGACCAGCTGCATCCCGGCTTCAGTCGAGATTTCCACAAGGACTTTCTGCAACGCGAGCTCAATTTCAGCACGATCCCGCCCCGGCCAGACGTAACCGATCGGCATTCGGATACTGGCGTCGGTCGCTTTCAGACCTTTTATCCTGCGCGCCAATTGCTCTTCTTGCTGCGCCAGATTCAGCGCCTCTGTTCGGGCGGCCTCCAGCCTGGCGCGACCAGGTTCCGTCGCGCAGCGGACCACGCCAAAAGCGAAGAGCGCGGCAACAACCAATCCTGGGAACAGGCGCAAGAGACCCATCATGGTGCGTTCGCTGGCTCAGCCAATTGGATCGCGACCGTGAACCGGTTTTGACCACTGTAACTGTCGAAGGACACGGGACCTTCCAGCGCAACGGCTTTCACCCGAGAGGCACCTTGTAGCAAGCTGATCGTGTCCGCGACATCGCCAGAGGTGAATGCGGCGAGAACGACTCGATTGTTCGAGATGGTAAGCTCGGAGACCCAGGTCGCATCGGGGAGCAAGGTGCTGAGGTCGGTAAGCACGCCCAACCTGCCTGTATCCGCACCGAATTGTGCCATAGCATCGCTCAGGCCAAGACGCTCAGCCTCGACTTCTTCCGCTTGCTTGCTGAGGGTCGTCAGCCGCGTCTCAAGTGCGGCCACATTTGACCTGCGAGTTTCAACTATCTGTCTTGTTTCCCCTATGCGGCTCTCAAGCGCCGCGATGCTCGCAATCGAAACACCTGCAACGGCAAGCGCGGCCAAACAGACCCAGATCTTCAACCCTGCGCCATGTCGGGCTTGCGCACGCCAGATGGGCGTTTTCGGAGCGGTCGCGATGAAGATCCCTTCAACCGCCGCGGCACGCGATTGCAGATCCTTCACGAGTCGCAGAATTGGCTCCTCCTTCACGATGAAGACACGGTAGACGCGCTTCTGCTGGCCCCGTTCGACCTCTTCATGTGACCAGAGCAATCCCCGGGCCTGCGCGGGCATCGATTGACGCAGCGTCAGCGCAATGGCTTGGTCCGCGTGGGACGCCGCTCCTATAGGCAGTGTAATCTGGCGTTCCAACGCCAGATTGGGGGCAAGATGGATCACCAGATTGGGTCCCTGCCGCAATGCTTCATCCAGTTGCTGGGGTAGCAGGGGAAGACGATTGATTTGAACCACAGCGGGGCGTGGACCGGGCAGTCCAGGCAGAAAGGCATCGTTCAGGGCAAGGACTTCGATCAGGCGCGAGAGGAGTTTTGACATTCTAGCGCGAAGTGACACTTGACGGGCTGCTCCGCTCGACGGGAAAACAGACAGATGTACTTGGAAACATGCGGTTCGGCATGTTTCTTTCATCCTAAGGCCAGATCGCGTGGAATTGCCAGTCGATAAAGAAGAAGTCGCCTTTCGCACCCGCCTGGCCGAGAGGCTGTTGCAGACAGGTCTGCTCGACCGGCATCGGCTCGCCCGTGCCGAAGGTGATAGCCAGCCCCTTGACCGTGCGCTGCTGCGTTTGGGGCTGGTCGAAGAGGCCGCCCTGCTTCCCGAGGTCTGCAATGTTCTTGGCTTCGAATCCTTTGATGCCACTAGGCATCGCGTCGATCCAAAGGCGGCCGCCAGTCTTACCCTGCCGTTCCTCTCCGCTCGCATCGCCCTTCCCCTGCAAAGCGAAGGCGTGGATTGCCTTGTCGCGATGGCCGATCCGGCCAATGCGTCACTGCGCACCGAGCTGGCCTTCCTGCTGGATCGCCCGGTCCGGCCCGTCGGGGCGCCAACCGCCACGATCCGAATGCTGATCGCCCGGCTGGCCGACCCTGAGGAACAGCGCCAGTCAGAAGCGGCCCGACCCTCGCAGGATCGCAATCTCCTGACAGCGGCTGACAGCGACGGCCCGATCAGCCGCTTCGCGATGGAGAAGCTGGCCGATGCCGTGGCGCAGGGCGCCTCGGACCTTCATCTGGAAAGCACCGATCAGGGCGTCGCCCTGCGCTTCCGGATCAATGGCGTTCTCGTTCCCCAGCCCATGGACGCAACGCTCGACCCCGCCGCCGTCATCGCCCGTTTCAAGGTCATGGCCGGCGTCAACGTCGCCGAACGTCGCCTGCCGCAGGACGGGCGGATCGAGGCGATGATCGCCGGGCGCAAGATCGACTTCCGCTTCTCCTCGCTGCCCACCCATCTCGGCGAAAGCATCGTCGCCCGGGTGCTGGACCCCAGACAGCTTCGCCTCGGCCTCGACAGTCTGGGCTTCCCGCCTGCCATCCCCGCCCGCCTGCGCGCCATCCTTGACCGGCCGAGCGGGCTGTTCCTGGCCACCGGCCCCACCGGCTCGGGCAAGACCACCACGCTTTATGCCGCCATCGCCCATCTGAACACGCCGCGCCGCAAGATCGTGACGGTCGAGGACCCGGTCGAATACAACATCGCCGGCGTCCAGCAGGTCCAGACCCATGACGAGATCGGCCTGACCTTCGCCCGCGTCCTGCGCGGCATCCTGCGCCATGATCCGAACGTGATCCTGGTGGGCGAGATCCGCGACCGCGAGACGGCAGAGATCGCCGTCCGCGCCGCGCAGGTTGGCCGGCTGGTCCTGTCGACCCTGCACACCAATTCCGCCGCCGGGGCGGTGACGCGGCTGGTGGATCTGGGCGTGCCGGAATTTCTGGTGCGCGACGTCTTGCGCGGCGTGTTGGGGCAGGAGCTGCGGCTGATGCCCTGCCCCTCATGCGGCGGCGCGGGCTGCGAGACCTGCGGCGGCACCGGGGTCGGACGGCGCGAAGTGCAGGCCGAACTCCTGGAGTTCTAACCCCCGGTCTTCGCGAAACGCAGCTGCACCCGGGTGATCTGTTCGCCCTCGCGCGGGCCGGGCCGCAGGGTCTTGGCGCGCGGGCGCAATTCCTTGGGCAGGGTGGAGAGCCGCAATGTTCCGGTGCGGCCGGATTGGGTAACGAGGCCCGCCGCCTCTGCCGGGTCGATCCCGAACCGCGCGAGCGTCATCGCCAGCGTCGGAAATCGTGTTCCGGGCGGCAGGGCGGCGAGCGCAGCTTCGCGTGCCCGGGCATCGGCAGGCAGCAGGGCAAGCGTCTCGGGTATAGCGAGATAAAGATCGACCAGCCCCTCGACATCCTGGACCCGCACCTGCCAGCCCTGTCCGGCCCAATCCATCGCGAAGGGGGTGCCGTCAAGCCGCGGCCGTCCGGGCAGCGGCGCGGGGCTGGCCATCGCATCGCCGACCAGCCCGCGCAGCCGATCCGTCAGCGCATCCTGCGCGGCGCGGTCGTGGAGGTCGGCGGTGAGGCGGGAGAGCAGGCGCAGGGAGGACTGGCTGCGGGATTGCAGGGTGAGGGTGATGGCGGCGAGGAGGAGGAGAAGGGCGAGAGTGGGGAGGAAAGTTAGGCCGCTACGTGGGCTGCGAGGTGAGAGCATGAGGGCCACGAGACTGTGGGTGGCAGCAACGGAAGCGGGCATAAAGATCAACGAATCTCTTTACAAAATTAGCGCCTCATCGCTTCGACGGCATTTGCAGGCATCACTACGTATTAGCAGCGCAGCATGCATAGAACTCACCAATCGCACCTAAGCCCTCGCCCACACGGATATCAAGTAATCTTCAACGAGCATATTTTTATCAATTTGAGACGGGATACATTCTGAAAATCTAGCAATATCAGAAAATACCCTATCCTGGCGATAATTAAGCCGCTTGCCAATAAAAATCACTTCTGCAGCGCGAGCAGCCCCATTTGGCGGCTGCATAATCATAGGCTGTGCCCGAGTCAAGAAATCATACATAGAAGAATCGCATCTGATCCATTCAACCAATGGAGAGAGCTTGCCCTCAAGGCAATCAGAAATCTCTTTAACACAGGCATCGATCCCAACCTCAGCAGGATCGAGCGACCAAATGTATGGCCAGGAGCAGAGCCTGCCTAGAGAAAAATTGACAAAGCTGTGGCTGAGGTCATCTTTTATATGCATTCGCGAAGCAAAGTGGCCGTAGTCTCGAATAATTTTAACAGCAAAAGCTTCTGCATCACTGTGACGGACACCAATTCTGACAGATATGCGCTCACCGTATTTATTGAGCCACTCCATGTATACAAGGTGACTTACAACTTTCGAACTCCACGGCGCCAGAAATATCAACCCTCGCAAGCGAGAGTAACCTAAACCCTGCAAAGCAGCAGCAGCTTTTGCTTCCAATTCCTGTTTAACTTTCATCCTAATTCCTTCGAATAACTATACCCGCGTGGGTCAACTGATCGATCAATTTGGCTGCTCCCACACGAACGTCAACATAGCCACATCCAAAGCACGCCGTTTCATACCTGACACCATGTATCGTAACCCCTAGGCTCGGAGCGAATCCGCCCACCTTTGCAACCACGACATCTTTTGCAACCTGCCCTGGCTGTAGCCTAATAGTATCAAGAAGTGTAGACTTCACTTCCACTCCAACATAAATACCGTGGTGTCCATCATAAATTACGATGTCATAGATTCGAGGACCAAAGTATCCCGGCACCAAAGTTCTTACTTCGAAACCCCAAATATCATAACCGAGAATCTCCAACTCAATCGCTACTTTTCTTACGCCTAAAAGGCCGGTAATGCGATTGTTCGGCCCATTCTGACTCGATCGGGTGATGCGCTCAAAACGTTGGGCGCGTTCAAGACTTGTCTTTGCGTATTCGCCAGTTCCGCGACAGCCGAAGCACCCATAGGTTTCGCCATCCACTCGGACATAACCGTAATCGCCGCCAGTTCCATTTTGACCCGCATTGTCAACGTGTGTCGCCCTACCACTAACGGCATCCTTGAACGCATCCCAAGAGTCCCTCAGCGAATCCTTGAAGTCGCTCCAAGCGCTGTTACCTCCGGGATCCAGGCAATTGACAGGGTTCCCCCCACAATACGCATACCTGTTCGTCCCCACGCCGGGCATGGTCACCTCGAACCAGTCGGGCTGGAGGAACATGCCCAGCACCGGATCGTAATACCTGGCATTCAGATATTGCAGCCCGGCATCGGCGTCGTAGCGTTCGCCGATCCAGCCCTTGTCCTCCGGCGCGGTCTGGCTGGGCGAAAGCCATTCCGTCTGCGCGCCGAAGGGCTTGTAGACCGCGCTTTCGTTCTTCACCCCCGCCGGCGTGGTGATCGCGCGGACCGATCCCAGGTGGTCGCGATGCAGGTAGGTCGCCTCGGCCGGGGTCTTGCCGTTCACCAGCTTCACGTTCGGATGCGGATAGGTGATCACCTGCTCGCCCGAAAGCTTCCAGTTCCTGATCTCCACCGCCCCGAAATAGACCGTCGCCGGGGCGCTGGCCGGGATTGTCGCGCAATCCTGCGTGGGGGCGAGGTTGTCGATCTTCTTCAGCCGCTTGCCGTCGGCGCCATAGACATAGCAGGTCTTCTTGCCGGCGAAGGTCACCGAAAGCGGCCGGTTCTCGCCATCATAGGTCATCACCTTGCCGTCCAGCCCGGTGAGCATGTTTCCATTGGCGTCATAGGTGAAGGTGGTCACCACCCCGCCCAGAGTCAGCGTATGGGGTGCGTGGTCGGGTTTGGAGGCGATATAGGTATAGACGGCGGCCGCGCCGGGCGCGCCTTTGGAACGCAGCCGTCCGGCCTTGTCATAGCTGTAGACCTCGTCGACCCCGGCGAAACCGAGGTAATTGGTCGCTGTCAGCAGCCGGCCCGCATAGTCATAGGTGAAGTCATAGGCCCCGGCCGCGTCGCCAAAACTGTCATAGCGCGAGATCCGTCCACTTGCTGTGCGGGTGTAAACAGCTCTGGCAAAAACCGCATTGCTTGGGGTCCGGTAGTAAATCCCCATCAACCAACCGCGATTCCAACTGTATGTCATCGCGTCATTCACGCCAGACGCATAGGTGACAAGCGTTGGCTGCGACCAGATGTTGTAGTCGATCGAGGTGATGTAGCCGTTCATCGCGGTCACGCGACTTGCCGCATCGAAGGTAAGCCCCCCAACCCAGCCGACCGCCGTGCTGCCAGGTTGATAAGGCAGGCGCAGGTTGCTGATTGTCCCGTTCAGAACGACGGCATATTCCAGCGGATAGGTGCGGCCATCGATCTTGTGACGTTCGACCTGAGCATTTCCAGTGATGTGGTAGTCCCGTTCGACCTCATGCACTACCGCGCCGGTCGCCGGGAGCCAGACTTTCTGCGTGGTCTCCATCCCGAGGTTGTAATAGCCGCTGCGGACCTGATCGTAGCTAAAGGCCGTCTCCACTCGGGTTGAGCCGGTTCCGACGATCTTCTTGGTCACCCGGTTCAGCGCATCATATTCAAAGCTGATCAGCTGGCCCTTGGCATCGGTTTGGGTCAGAAGGTTGTTGTTGGCATCGTAGGTCAGTGTCCAAAGCCCGAGACCAGGGTCGTCCGATGTCAGCCGATTGCCCAGGCCGTCATAGGTGTAGGCCCAGGTCGATCCGCCGGGATCGACAACCGCGATCAGACGCCCCTTCAGATCGTAGCGATACTGCGTTGTCCTCCCGACCTCAGTGCCCGCGTCAGTATCGGAAAGCGCGCTGTCTTGCTGAGAGATCCGGATCGGATGTCCGTTGGCGTCGACGGATGTCTGGATGTAACCGCAGACAGTGGCTGCGGATGACCCATCGTTGCAATGTTCATCCGAGGACAGTGTGGTCGGATAACTGACACTCGACGCGCCGAAATGGCTGAAAGGCTGAACCAGATAGGACAAGGTCTTCTGAGCGCCATCGGGGAAGACCGTGCTCAACGGGCGATCCAGGCTATCGTAGGTGAAGCTGGTCCGCTGAGCGGCCGTAGGAGTCGTACCGAATGACGACCACGGCAGTGGGATTGACGACCAGGCGAGATTGCCGCGCGCATCGAAGGCGCGGAGCTCGAGGGCGAAATCCGCCTCGGCGCTCGTGTTTCCGGGTGACGTCAGAACATAGACCCGCCCCAATCCGTCAAAATAGGACCGTGTCACCTTCACGGTCTTGCCCGCTACGGTCGAGCCCGAATGGGTGTCCTGCTGGACGCGTTGAGCCATCGGATTTCCAAAGGACTGATAGCGGGTGATCTTGTACTGCCCTCCGGGAAGATCGACACGCGTCTCGCGACACAAAGCGTCATACTGAAAACTGGTCACCCTGGCATTCGGATCAGTAACTGTCAGCGGCGCTTGGCAGAGCGTGTTCCAGGCCGTTGTTGCGATATGCCCCAGCACATTGGTCGTCGTCAGACGGAAGAGATGTCTGTCAACGTCATAGGTGTGCGTCGCAACTGTCTGGCCTTTGGCATCCTTTTCGGTGAGAACATTTCCCCACACATCATAGGTGTAGGCTGCGGTCACGCGCATAAATGACCCATTAGGATCGGCCGTTTTCTCCCATATTTTCGCAAGGTTTCCACGCGTCGGCGCGGCCGCTGAACTTGTATTATCATCGTAATGATAATGCGCATAGTAAACGTAGTCGGCCAACTCGACCGCCAGCGGAACCGCGCCCTTCTCCTCTCTCCGATATGCGGGGCGGTCAACAATGTACGCGGCAAGGTTGCGCACATATGTATAGCTAACTGTGATATCATCCGCCGGATCAATATTTACACTATGGGAGGTAAATCCTAGATTGGTTTCTTGGATAATCTGTCCGTAGGCGTCGAAATTCCGCCAAACTCTCGTTTCGACCAGTTCTGAACCGTAACGCAGAGCATGTCGCTCGGCGGTATGCTTGACGATATACGGACCATTTCCAGTCGTGGTAAGGGTATAGTCATAGATATCGCGGCTTTGAACCGCGCCGCCCTGCAGAACAACGCGCGAGGCAACCAGACCATATTCGGCGATATGATCGTTTCGATAGGTCGTAACGATCTGCGGGCCCGAAGTTTCGCCCGCAATGGCCGGTAGAGTAGCCGTGACCGTCCCGAAGCCAAGGGCCTTGCGGTTGATAAAGTCATAGGCACCGCCAGCATAGCTGTAAGTGGTGGTCGCAATGCCACCCCGCCCGTCATCCGTTGTGATCGACTTCACGACTTGCTGGATCCCTGGCATCTGATTGACGCCAAAGTCTGATGAAGGCGCGTAACTGACAGTCGTGATCCCGCCGGCCTCATTTTTCACAGAGATTAGACGGTTGGGAATGCCACTATTGCCAAACAGGATGCGACCAGGGTGCGCTGTGTACCCTCCTTCGAGCTCTGCATTGTTTGCGCCTTCAAGTGCAAAATCTTGCAGGCCGTCCCCGTCGAAATCGCCTATAGAGATCAGCCCGGCCTGACCCACATACGAACTTTGGATGGGCACTTGCACAAATCCGTTGCCGGTATTTAGGAATACCCAAAATCGATAGCTCGAGTATCTAGGCGCAGTGTCCATTCCATAGGCTGGCTGTACGGTCGCGAAACCTGCATGTATTACAAGATCAACAAGGCCATCTGCGTTGATGTCCAAGAGAGATGATTTCGAATCGGCGAGATCGTCACTCTGCAGATTACCAAAGAAAAGAGCATTCTTGAGGTTGATGTTCAAAGGATAGCTTAAAGCAGGTCGAAGGCTTGAGCCCGTCGACCTGAAGTAAATTATATCGTCTGTGGCGTTCCCATTGTGGTCGTGGAAAACAACATCATCAATTCCATCACCATCGATGTCGCCTGTCCCCAACAATGTGACTTCTGCGCCCAAGTCCCCAACGACAGCAGCAACATTATTGCTCGACAGCGCCTGCATCCAATCAGACAAAGTTCCGTTCAAATACCCCTGCTCTGACACGAAGCGGGTGAAATTCTTTTCGAAACTGTAACTCCAGAACCTTTTGTAATCCTTTTTTCCAGCAAAATACCCCAGGGAGCTGGCGACGCCACTACCAGAAAGATCCGCAAGCATGACCGCGCCCGCGTCACGATTTGACACCAAAGGCGTTAGTGTGCCGGCAAGCGATATCACTCCGGCTGAGATGCTGTAAAACTTGTCATATGCAACGGCTTCCAGATCCGGGTCAAGATTGAGATTTGCAATGAAAAATCTCTTAAAATCTGGATTCTGCCATTTGAGTTCTGAAATTTGTGTCGGCTGCGACCCCTGATCGATACGGAAGGTATTTAGTGACTCGACCGGAGCCGAGAAATTCCCCTGAGCCCCCCAGACATAGACGGTAAAGCGATGGGAGAGACAATAAATCATTGAACTGGCGCGATCACCCAGCAGTATCGTTGTCGCAGATCGCACTCGGATGAAAAATGAAGTGTCTGTCGGATCGTTTGGCCAAGCAACACGGACGTCTGCGCACGATTGCGGAATCTGTGCCAGCTGCGAAAGCTGGCGGAGTCTGTCAAAGTGAAGGTGCGCGGATGACAGAGCGTGCGCGGTATAGATGTTCTCGCCGTCTCTATTCTTCTGGTGCGCTGAATAGATGGTCCGCCCCATAAAGATCAACTCATCCGACCCATCGCGGTTGGTATCCGCAGCCGTCGCTGCTTCATGGAACTCCGTCCCAGTGTAAGTCCGCAGATCGAACGAAACCTGATCCGTCGAATAGGTGAACTGCTTCGCTGGCAGCGATGCCCCTCCGGTGATGTCCGGCGCGGTAAAGACGAAGTCAGAACCGAACTCCTGCACCGACGAAAGCAGCTGCGTCTGCGTCAATGCGCTGGCCGAGTGCACGAGCTTGTAGGCCCGGATCGGCGTTGTGCCATCGAAGATGCGGATGGCCCGAAGCTGGTAAGGCTGCCTGCCTTCCAGGGCAGTACCTGTGGCAAATTTGGGAATGGCATTCGCCGGATACGCCCTGTAGTCGAAGACAACCCGATATCCCGCATAGGAAATCGTCCAGGGACGATAGGCATAGCCGTTCGACTGCGCAGCGATATAGTAAGAATAGGTCACCACATTTGGAGTGGCCTGGGTATCCTCGATCCGAGTCAGAAGCCACCGCGCCTTCGTGGCATAGTTGCGCTCGGGCGTCCTCTCGGCGCTTGCGTCGCCGGCAAGAGCCCCAAGCGACGTGTAGATCAGCTTCACGCCACTCGGGCGGGTGACAGTAAAGGTGTTCGTGGCCGCGTCAAATACGATGCGATTATAGTCTTCGACGCGGTTGACCAGATTGCCACCCGCGGAGCAGCTCGCACTCGCCCGGTCGGTCAAGTAGCGCAACGGGTATTTCAAGGTCCAGGGATTCGTCGCCCCGTTCCCTGTACAGGCCATGAGTTCCTGACCGTCAAGAACGTAGACATCCTGGCCATCGTCATAAGTCGGCACGCCGCCGCCAAGCGACTTGCGCTCGATGGTCGAGAAACCGTTCAGCGACCAGCCGAAGGCGACGATCTTATCCGCGCCGGCGCGGGAAACATCAGAGGAATTGTAAGCAAGCGAGACCTGCAGCGGCAGATCGCGGAAAGATGGCATGGCGATTTCAACACGCTGGGTAAACGCCCCACCCGCGCCGACCGCGTCCGCTTTGACAACGCTTGGCACGCCGACTTGCCCGCCATCGACCTCCTCTTCCTCTGTCGCCGCCATCGCCGAAGACTCTGCTGGCGCGGGCGATGCCGTTTCCAGATTTCCGGACTTTGCGGGGGCGGTCTCCTCCACACCCTGGTCGTCCGTCGCAGGTGAAGGGGCAGGCTCACTCGGCTCTTGAGTCGCTTCTGCGGGAGGCTGCGTCTGTTCTTCGACTTCCTGGCCCGAAAGCTCTGACGCTAGCGCGGTAAGGATGAGACATGCCGCCCCGATCAACCGAATAACATGCCGACTCATTACACACCTCGCGCCAAATCCCAGATTCGCACGAAGATGTTACTGCAGGCCGGTAACAAGGCCATAGCCCTTATCGTTGAAGCTGAGGAGTATATCCTCCCTGTGCGACTTGGCGTGAGGTGCTGTTCCGGCGAGCCTTGGCACAATTTCTGTGCGCTCGAGCAAGCGACATCTCAAACAGGTCTATCGCATTTTCACCGGGTTCGAGAAACGCGACCAACCTCCTCGCCGCCATCGTCCTTGCCTCAACAAGGAGCTGGCTGCGTGCAATTGAGTCCGCGCTCTCCTCCGGATCGCACTCTTTTCTGGCTTTTTTCTCCAATTTCGCTTGCGCGAAAACTTGGCTTCCATGCGCGGTTACAGGAGCAGCTTGTTTGTTTTGACCTCCCCCCCCGGGGGGACAGGTCCGCCGATGAACGTCTGCGGCTCGGGCACCTCTGCATCTGTCCACATTGCTGTGAGCGCCCCCAAAGGTTTCAGACGCGTTCTACGCAGATGCCGCTGCTGCGCTCACATATTGCCGAGTTGGGCAAGCGCTAGGTCGACTACCTCTCCAATGGTCATCTGTCCCTCGGCGAATTTGCGTTTCCAGTCAATGAGCGGCGCCTCGGGGAGCGAAACCAACTTCGCCCATCCGTTCTGGCCACCGCCGAGGCGCTCGACGAGCACCTGCTCCAACTCGCCCTCCTTCTTCGCATTCTGCTTCGCTGCGTGGGCATCGAAGACACGCTTGCTACGAAGAGGGATACGGGGCTCCGGCACATGCCGCTGTTTCTTTTCAGGGTTCTTATAAGATTTGTCGGAAGCGAATTTCCGGCTCTTCGCGCTCGTAACTTCCGGTCGGTCAACGGAAATATTCCGGTCAAGGATTAGCAGTTCGTAGCGGTTGCAGCCGTTCGGACCCTGGCCGTGAAGGGTCCTCAGATAGCCAACGGTTTCGAGGGAACGGACGTGATTGCGAACTTGACGATCCGTCAAGTTCAGGGCTTTGGCGAGCGTGGCCTGGCTCGGGTAGCAGAGGCCGGTCCTCTGGTTGCAGTGATCCAAGAGTTGCGCGAGCACCCTGAAGGCACCCGCGCCAATCTTGTTCTCGATGTTGGCGATCTTGAGTGCAGCCATCTTGTGCATCATTTTGGCTCACCCTTCGTCGCGCGGGATTCGATCCACGCCTGTATGTCCTTCACCCGATAGCGGACAAGACGCCCAACCCGGACAAGTCTCGGCCCGCCGCCACGCATTGCCGAAAGCTCGAGGAAGCGTTTAGTGATCGCAAAACGCTCTTCCACCTCCTTGCGGGTCATCAGTCGATCTTCGTCATGTTCTTTCATTCTGTATCTCCGAACATCGCTTTGTGTCGAAGATGGTCGCAGGATGAGCGGGCATGGAATAATCGTCGGGCCTCAGAAAATCTTGAGCATTAATCTATACATTTGATTTCACTTAATTTAACGACCATAGACGCAGGAATGCGTCCAGAAGCCCGCCTGCTTGGATGCTCACATCCGTCCCACGCTTCGGTGGCCGCAGCAGTTGACAGCCCGAATTTCTCGGTCATTACTGCGATGCCGTCCGCACGCGACATTCGCTTGCCACGAGCGGTAATCTCCTTGCCGGCGCGCTCAAGCCAGCGCCGAGCTTCAATGATGGCAAGGTGCTTCGGCAAGCGCGTTTTGAACCAATTTGGCGGCAAATCCCGCGTCAAAAAATACCATGTCGAATCCTTTGGGTGCGCCAAAATATTCCTGCTCGGAGAGATCTGCACGCTTGCCTGGGGCCGATCTTCGAAGGCTAGAATCCGCGTCTCCGCAAGGCCTGTCGCGATGCCGCCCTTCGTCAGTTCCTTGAGTTCCTCGAGGCCCAAGAAGTATTCGTACCAGTCGGGTGGCAGCTGGCAAAGGCGATGTGTCGGATAGGCAATTCCGTCAAAAGGCATTCGGACCAACCGCTCCCGTTTCATAACATTGGGGCTTGGCATCTCGCTGGTTTGAAACTGTCGACATCCCGATTGGACTGCCTCAAGTATGCGTCGCAATTGGCTACAGATGGTAGATTGTCGCGCTTCCATCGCAACCCAGCAATTCTCAGCGAGCCACCGAAGACGACGCGGGCCCTCCACCCAGCGGATATTGTGGCCTTCGAGGAAGTCCTGGCGCACACCGTTTCGAAGGATTTTTTCGATCAATGCGCCCCCAGCGGTACTTTCTGGGAGCTTTGGACCCAGCGCTGTCAGATCGCGTAGCCTGGCCGAAACCGCTTCAGTTAATGCATAGGGAGGTCCAACTTGACGGACCGCTAGTTGGTATTCTCCTTCAAGGACACCCTTGACTGCTTCAAGAGCTGGCAACCTGATGGAGGAGCCAACCTCGGTCGGCGCTGCGCCTCGAGAAAGTCTTTCGACCCATACGCCCTCGCTGTTGGTCATAGCTTAGCCAAGTCTGATACTTCGAGAAGAAGCCGCCACTAGGGGAGAGCTCCTCGCACCACGAGTTCATCAATCACACTTTGCATCGAAGGCCTCAGCGCGTCCATGGAGGGTTTCGTATAACGCTGTCCGGTGATCGACACGGGAGTATGGTTGAGGAGGCGTCCCACAATCTCTTCTAGGACTCCTGCCTCCATCGCGACCGTAGCAAAGGTCCTGCGATGCGCATGCGGGCTCCAGCGCAACCTGACTGGCCGACCAATGTACCCTTTCTCCGACTTGTCAGACGGGAACACCCATTGCTTGCTCAGGCCGCGGAGAGGCTCAAGGATCGTCAGGTGCCGGGCGACGACCGGCAGATCGAATGGCCGCCCGTTCTTCGTCATGGGAAGGTGGATCCGGTCCGTGTGGACATTCTTCCATTCGAGCGAAAACGCCTCGGACTTGCGAAGGCCAGTCGACAGGATAAACTCATAGAAGACCCTGTGCAGGGGGTTCGGCAGGTTGTCGATCGTCTTCCGCCACGCCCTGAGATCCTCAATGAGGTCGCCACTCGGCGCCTCCTCGTACCACTCGATCGCCATGGTCGGACTTTCGGGCAAATCATAAGTCCGCCGGGCATGGTTCCAGACCGTTCGGAAATACTTGAGGAGGTGATTGGCGCCTGATGGCTTGGCCGCCAGGGCGCGATGTCGATCAACGGCCATCGATTTGGATATTTCGGTCAGAGGCAGACGGAGCCAGTCCCTCAGATGCAGATCAAACTGCTGCCTCAGCAGGGTCTTGTGAACCTCTGATCTGAGCTTCGGTCTGGCGAGGTAAAGGTCCAGTGCTCGCGCAAGCGTGGGGGCTCCGGTCTGAGCCGCCTTGCCTGCCCCCCTGCCCCACTCCAGCAGGAATCCCAAGGCAGTTTCGCGGGCGGCCTGGGCGGTGATCGCAGGATATCGGCCGATTAGGACCCGCCGAGTTTGCCCTCCCACGTCTTTTTGAAAGTACCAGGTCTTTGAGACCTTGCCGACGTACATGACCAAGCCCCGGATCTCTGGATCCCAGTACTTGGCAGTCCCTACCTTTGAGAACGGAAGCTTGCTTACGTAGGTCTCGTTCAGCTTTGGCATTTTGTCGGCCTTTTGTAGGTAATCCTACGCTAATAGGCGCTACAGCACGACACAACATGAAATATATTAGTAAACAAAATGAAGCACCTAGATGAAATATGCTACTAGATGAAACTCAGAAAACTTGCTTGGAAGGCAGGGGTCTTACCATTACACAACGCCCGCGTAGGTTCCGCGTAGCTAAGCTGACAACCGACCGGCGTCAAGATGCCTGTTGGAATGGAGTCGGGGCTAGCGGCTCCGAACGATGTATTGCTGTCGTTTGGCGCACATCTCTAACGGACGCAATGGGCGGAGAGCCGACTATGAATTCGCGGCTCGCACTCGCAGCAATCGGCGATAGCGGTCGTTCGCGTCACGCCCCGGGGCGGCAAGATGCGCACACAGCAGCTCCGCTTCGCCAAACGCAGGGCTTTCAGTCTTGCTCGGTGTCCGAGCGCCGAAAGGGAAGACCAGGCTGGCGGATGTCGATCGGCATTGGCGACCTTCCGCATGTCTCCGTCAGGTCTTACGCGGGACTAGGTGTTTTTATGCACTTTGTTCCGGCTCACTCCCGATCGTCGGAGAGCGCCTGCTTAACTGCCGCGACGAAGGCGAGCGGGTTCTCGACCTGTGGCAGGTGCCCGGCCCCTGGAACCGGGAACATGCGCGAATCCGGGTTGGCCGAACATAGCTTCCGGCCATCGGCGAGTTTCACCTTCGGCAGTCCGTCTTGTTCGCCCCACACGAAGTCCACTTTGGTCGACGGCAGGCCAGAGGGACTCATCACGGAATAGAGGAGGCGGAACATGATGGTCGCCATCTCGGTACCCGATTCCGAGAGATTGACTCTGATTGCCTCCGGGACATTCGCCGGATTGAAAAATGCGGTCTTGAACACGGCGGGGCCATAGAAATTCGCGACAAGACTCTTGAGGGCCAGTGAACGGAAAGGCCAAGTTCCCAACACATTCCGCATGGGGAGCTTGTTCGGCGGAAAGCCGTTGACCATTATCAAGTGTCGAACGAGGTCGGACCGATCTAACGCGAGTTGCCATCCTATACTCGCGCCAAGTGAATTGCCGACAACCGTCACATCGCGGAGCTTGAGAGCAGCCAAGAGGTCGGCGCAGGCTCTGGCATAGTCGTGGTAGCTGGCCAGCGATCTCTCAAAATCTCTCCATATGCCCGGTAACTCGATGGCAATCACGGTGTGCTGCTTGGCCAGGTCCAGCCATACAGGACCCCAATGCGCTTCGGCTCCTGCCCAGCCGCCATGCACGAGGAAGAGGGGTGAACCATGGCCCCCACTCCAGTAATCGCATGGGCCAGACGCTGTTGTTATTCTAGCCTGCATCATCTGAACGCTCCGCACCAAAATACGACCCGAGCGCAGAGAGGACCTTCACCGCCGCGCTGAGTTCTTCATCGGTTATTTGCCCTAAGGCCTGAGCAGACACGCTGGCCTCGATCGCCAGCACCTCCGTCGTCAGGCGGTCGCCCGCTTCGGAGAGCCGGAAGCGGTCCGATCGCTTGTGAGCCGGATTTGGCTCCCGCTTCACCAGCTTCAATTGCTCCAGTTCATTGGCCAGACGAAGCGCGAACTGCCTTTGGACGAGCAGAAGCTGCGCCAATCTGGGAACGGTTTGGGCACCGTGCTCCAGCAGGCATTGAAGCATGCCGCGCTGGGGTACGGAAATCGACCGCGTCTTCAGATTCAGTTCAGCTGCCTTATAAAGCCCGTGAAACACCGGCCTGATCAAGCCGGTGATCGCCTTAATGTCTCGCGCACGTCCCATCGAAATCCCTATTGACAACTAAATTGTCATATAGACAATATAGTTGTCAATAGCCATCGCGCGGTTTGTAGGTTTGACTGAATGACGTTGTCCGCAATGGGCCACTCGGCCCTGTCGCTGCGGGACACTCTAGCGGTCGCTTTGGCGGCATGCGCCGGAAGGGCCGACCGGCCGAAAAGGGCCGTGAGCGAATACTAAGGGGGCTCACGCCCCCTTCTCGAACTTCATGACCGGGATGCCCAGCTTCCTGGCCTTGTCAGCGAGGTTTTCCTGGATGCCATTGCCCGGGAAGACGAGGACACCCACGGGGAGCACATCCAACATCGCGTCGTTGCGCTTGAAGGGTGCGGCCTTGACGTGCTTGGTCCAGTCGGGCTTGAAGGCTACCTGCGTCACGCCCCGGGACTCGGCCCATTTGGCGGCGATGAGCTCTGCGCCCTTCCCGCTTCCTCCGTGCAGCAGGACCATATCGGGATATTTGGTCCGGACTTGATCGAGCTTGCCCCAGATCAGGCGGTGATCATTGAAGTCGGTCCCGCCGGTCAGGGCGACCTTGGGGCCTGTCGGAAGCATCACCTCGGTCTCGGCGCGGCGCTTGGCAGCCAGGAAATCGCGGCTGTCGATCAGCGCTGCGGTCATGTGCTGGCGGTTCACCATCGAGCCGGTGCGTGGGCGCCAGGTGGAGCCCGTGTGATGGACGAACTCGGTCGCGGCGTGATCGCGCATCATGTCCATGCAGTTCCGACGTTCGATCAGCGTCAGACCTTCGGCCGTCAGGCGCTCGAGTTCGGTGGATTTCACCTCGGAGCCGTCCTGCTCGCGCTGGAGGCGGCGCTGCGCCTGCTCGTTCTCGTCAAGCGACCGCTCAACCCTCGCCGTGGCGCGGTGGAAGAGGTTGACCTGGCCCCAGAGCACCTCTTCGAGGTCGGGTTCCATGCGGGTGTCTTCCAGGGTCGCGACGAGGGCATCGAAGATGTCGGCGACTGCGACTGCGAGGCGCTGCCCATCGGGCATCGGGCGCGGATCGGGCTCGTCGAAAGGGCGGTAGCCATAGAGCTGCAGCTCGTCGAGCGCATGGGCAGTCTGGGATGCGGTGTGGGCGGGTTCATAGGCGTCGTCGTGGGTGTGGATCGTCATCGGTTCTTGCCTCCGGGCCTGTCTTGTCCGCGCGTCATCCCTCGCGACCTTCATGGGCTGCGAAAGCCGTCACGGGGGAGGACTCTTCACCCCGCCTTCGGGGCCGGAACGCATGTGGAGGAGGACGGGGGGCGGCTGATTTGTTTCGCGATGCAAAGGCGGCTCTGCCGCCGGCGGAAATCAGTTGCCCCCCGTCCTTGAAGGGGCGGCCCCTTTGACGGTCGCCTGCCCATCTCTTGAAGGCCGCTCGGGGGACGAGTGGATGAGATTGCCCGGGAAGAGGCAAAGCGACGATCCACAGCCACGTCAGGACTCCGTGCCCCCTGCCCCGCTATCCCTGGTCCGCCCCCTGCGTGATGCTGCTCAGCACGACAGGCGATGCCGATCCTCTGGCCCGATCTGCCCTGCCAGATGCTGGCGCAGCGCTTCCTTGCCGTACGCCCGGAGATCATCGTTGAAATCACCGAGCCGCGGCTCCACCACCCGAACGGCAATCCCGGCCTCGGTTGCTCTGGCGCTCGACCTCTCTGCCGCGCGCTGCCCCGCCGGATCGCGGTCGATGGCGATGTAGAGGCGCTGCAACCCCTCCGGCAGCAGGACGGCTCCGAGGTGACCCGATGAGAGAGCGGCCCAGACGGGAAGGCCGGGGGCGGCCTCACGAACGGAGAGCATGGTCTCGATGCCTTCGCCGACAACGAGGATGTCATCACACGGGGTCAACCTGACGGCATTGCCAAGAAGGTGACCCATGGCCCGCCGCTGCGTCTTGACATCCGCTTTCCCATATCCGTCTGGCGCGAGCCAAGTGCGGTGCAGGCCCTGCAGGGCCCCTGCCCCATCGGTGATCGCGGCGATCAACGCCGGTCTGGGGAGGCTTCGGGTCTGGCCCTCATCCCGATGCCAGCACTTCGGGTGGAAGCGCAGGGCGCTCAGCCTGCCACCTTGAGTAAGGCCCCGGGAGCGGAGGTAGGTGTCGGCAAGTGTGCCTGCGACCGGCATCGAGGCTGCGAACAATCGCGCCGCCGCCGCCGGTGTGCCACCGGGGGCCTTGGCCTTCTTCGGCACTGGTGCATCCGGGAGGACCGGCTGCGGACGGCCAAGATGCGCCCGCGCCTCGGTCAGAAGTTCGGGAAAGCGGGAGATCCCGGTCCGCTTGCGGATGATGTCGAGAAGGTCACAATGTTCGCCCGTGGCGCCATCGGTGAACTTGCCAGCAGCGCCCGGCCCCGACGCGGGCCCCGTCAGCCGCACGAAGAGGGACCGGCCAGGATTGTTCTGCAGATCGCCCACGATCCAGTAGGACCCTTCCCGCCGTCCGGCGGGAAGGTAGGCGCGACACACGCCTTCGGCGTTTTCCGCGAGGGCTCGGATCAATTCGTCGGTCTCGGAATACATGGCTCAACAACCCTCGCGTGCATGTAGTCCCGTCACAGGACAACGTGCAAGCAGACGATCCAGCACGGCGATGCCGCCCGAGTCCGTCGGGCAGAACAGACGCAGCTTCCAGCTGATGATCTCCGAGAAGAAGCTATCGGCCTTGAGCCGGTCCTTCTGGGCTTCGGTGAAGCCAGAGAGCTCGATTCGGTTCACGCCCATGACGCGGGATCGGTGAAGTTCCATCCCCTCGGCGAGCCGCACCACGGTCTTGCCCTCCAGAGCGAGGGCATGGACCTGCGCCGCCGTGAGCTTCGGCGCATCGTCTGCCAGCGTGGTCGCGACCCAGGCGGGTGAGACACGGCGGCCGATGATGCGCTGGCCGTCATCGGTCTGCAGCCGGTAGACGCGGGTTTCGTCCTGGGGGAGTTGCTTCCAGATCGGCAGCAAGAGACCCGCCACGACGTGCAGCGTGGACTCGCTGAACTCGGGCACCTCGGCCAGCTCCGCGGTCCAAGCCGCACTGAAGGCCGCTCGGTCAGCTTCCAGCCAGTGAGTGTCCTCCATGATTTTGGCAGGCACGGTACTGGCCTCGGTCGGGCGGATCAGGCGCAGGCGCGGCTCGATGGTGCCATCGTCCAGCATCAGGCTGGTGGCGGGCGCCTGAACAGCCGCGCGTCCGGAGCGGCTGTTGACCAAGAGCCGCGCCTTCGGGTCATCGAGCCAGTCGAGTGCATCGGCCAACGAGGTCGGCGTGTTGCGCCGCTTCTCCGCGATGGTGAGGAGCTGGGTTTCCGCGCCGGAGCCCGGGTGGGTGTAGATCACCCGGGCATCCGTGACCCGGAAGCTCTCTGCCCGGAGCGTCTCGAGGCCGAGGTCGTGGACACCGGCCGCGATGGCGCCCTCGATCCGCTGGTCGAGTAGTTCCTCGAAGGCGAAGAACAGGACCGCCTGCATGTCGATCGTAAGCGCGAGCAGGCGATTGAGGAAGGTCGTGATCGGCGGCAGGTCGTCCTTCAGCCCGTTATCGTCGGTCAGGCTGAGACCGGTGGCATCCTCGAAGTCCCCAAGCGAGCAGCCTGCCACATCGCCGCGATAGATGCGGCGATAGAGCTGGCGCAGGGCGTCGCGGGCATAGAGGTTCTCCAGATTGTCCTCCGGCCGGAACAGCCCCTGCCCGCCGGTCTGGCGCTGGCCGCGCGTTATGGCACCTAGACCATGTCGCCGGTTTCGTCGACAATCCAAGACCCCGCGAGAGGCGGTAACAGAAGGTGTCGGGGCGCTTCGCACCCACGGCGGCGATGCCCATGGAAGGGAGCGCGGACACAGTCGAATCGAGTCGAGGATCGCGCGACTGGCCATACACGCTGCAAGCACGGTCGCACTTTTTCTGATCGAGACGTGGGAACGGAAGATGGAGCGCAGCCTGCCCAAGGCGGCAGAGTAGGCAGCGCGGACCTCGGAGCGCCAATCTGGGCATATGCTTGCTGCGGAGCAAGGCAAACGGCAGCCTCCAGGAACAGCATTGTCGAGGCTGAGCGGCAGCTTTGGTCCGACGGCATATGTTGGTTTGGGCTGAAAAGCTGACTGACGATGCAGGACCATTTGCTCACGAGTGCGACGTGGAGCGGTGTCGATCCTGGCCCCATCCATCATGCCGCAGACGGTCGCAATGCGTGAATTGCCATTGTCAAAAGGCTCGAAAAGCTCTGGCTGCAGTAGGAAAGTGTCGCGGATCACAAAAATCTACGACACGATGATAAACTATCTTTCTGTACCCGTTCGAAGGCGCCCTGAAAGCTCAACCATTTGAATATGCGCGATGACGTTGACCCACCGCCAGCGCCCAATCGGGTATCACTGGGGTTCCAGTCCATAGAGGAACGTGGGTCGCAGACGAGCCAAGAGGCAGGTTTTACGCCCTTTTTCCAATATTCGCGGGGAGCCACGAGCAAAACCCGCAATGCGGCGTCCTGCCCCCAACCTACGGCCCGTATGCCGGTCGCCCCAGCGATCGCCTCAGCGCGCTCAGCGTCGTGCTGAAGGAGTGACGGGACATGCTCAGATTCAGCGGGAGCGGTGGGCCGCAAGTAATCAACGCACGCTCAATCGACCAGGGATTGTCGTGATGGATTGCGGAGACAGCCGCATGCTCATCAATCCAAGTGGTTAGCAGCTCCTCATGCGTGCGCCCCATCCGAACACGGCCGCCTTCGTCACGATAGAGGTCGAAGCCAAGTTCCCCGTGCAACAGGGCGGCCAGCGACAACCGCAAGGTGGACGTGCGAACTGTGCCGTGTAGGTGATTCCGCCGCAGTCGTCTGAGCATGGGTGACGACGATCGACGTGGCGTCAGATTTATTCTGGGAGGCGCGATGCCGATATATAGTAGGCACTTCCCTTCTCGCTCGCTGCATCCATCCCGCGGCACCCGCGGGAGGCAACCGTCGAACCACCAAGCGTAGACCCCGTGAGTAATCGAGCGTTCTGCGATATGCCGGTGTAGAACACAAGGTCGCCAAAGTCTGTCCGGCGAGAGAAGCCCAGCCGATATCGAACTTAGACTAAGAGTCAAGTCTTCTGTCGAACTCGGACCTTCAAGATGGTGCATAGACGAGCTTTTCCGCTGGCTCCAGACGCCTGCCTGCGTACATCTTTTATGACTTATAGTCTATGGCCCGAGACCTCCCCGCCGTGACCCAGTCCGCGGATGTCCGTTCGCTCACGCGTCTCGAAAAATGTCCAAAGGATCAGAAGGGAGAAGAACCTCTCACAAGAGGAACTTGCCCATCGTGCTGATATTCATCAGACCTACCTGAGCGGCGTCGAGAATGGAAAACGTAACCCCTCCATCTTGGTAGTCGAGAGGATCGCAAACGCCCTCGGCGTCGACATCTCGGAAATCTTCAAGGCGGGCTAAGATTTCTCCTGACGCACCGCCGAGCCCGGTCTTATCGATCTTCATCGGCAACATAGGAGATCAGCATGACCGAGATTGTGACCCTCAAGGCCCTCTGCGACGAGTTGAAGCTGAACCCCCGCAAGGCGCGGCAGCGTCTCCGGGCGGCTTCAGTTTCGGGGGAACATCAGCAATTGATTGAAGGACGAAAATCCAAGGACGCCTGGCAGTGGGTGGCGGGCTCCACAGAGCTCGACGAAGCACGGAGGGTGCTTGCCAGCTAGCAGTCTGACCTCAATACGGCATGGCTCAAGCCGCAAGCATGTTTGCGCGGACAACGTAGCGCGACGCAAGACCCTACCTCGGTCAGCGCAGGGCGAGAGCCGCCTGAGGGCGGTGCGGCGTGGCAGCTGCAGCAACGCTGGGAAGCAGACACACATCCGACCGAGCCGGGGAAGTCCCGACGGCCAATCGACGCCCGGAGAGCTTTCCCAACCATTGCGGCCAGACGCGGCAGGTCAACCGGGCCGGGTGCAAGTTGGGTCATGGCGCCCTTCGTCCACTGCTCGCCCTTGCGGCCAGGGCGGTTCTCAGACGGCAGCTTCGGCCTCTCCATGCGGGCGACCGCACCGAGGTGGCCATCGCCGAAACCATCCATCACCGCGCACGCTTCATGCGCGCGACGAACGAGGCACCCGGCTGGACGTCGCAGTTCCGCGAACTGATAGGTGCCATCGATGCCAATTTAGACGACGCCACCGGCCGAGCGGACCTACTGGATCCTTGCGACTATCGCGCCTCCCAGGTCTTCGGGGCCGAGAGGCGTGCGGCGGGGTCAAACGGCATCACCTGGCCCAGCATCCGCATCCCCGAGGGCCACTACATCGCCATCTTCTGGCCCGACGTGATCCCCATCCCCACCAAAGGCGCGCATTTCGCCTATCACTGGAACGGAGCGGCAGTTAATTTCGTCAAGCAGCTGGACAGCGGCGAGGTCATGGAGGTTACCAGAGCGCTTGGCGCCTTTCATGCCTCAACTTCGATGAGCTGCATTAGCTTTGAAACAAAATAAGCATTAACGCATTCAATTGCTTCTCGTAGCGGATAACGGAAATGGCTGTCCAGGGCATCTCCCGGAATCGCTAGCGGCGGCGGCAAGGACATAAGACCATAGTAGAAGACGATGTGAACCTTTTCTGATTCTACTGGAAGCCCCAACTTTCGGCCATAATCATTTAAAAGCATCTGTGTACGAACGAGTTCTTCGTGAATAGTTCGTTTCTTGCCGGCGTCATAGGAACCATTACCGCGCTTGACATTATAGGCCTTTAGCGTGCGATCCTCTTCATCAAAGACCAAGACATCAGCACGCACGATGCGTTCACGGTCGCCATACGGCAGCCTCGCATCTAGCAACGATTCGAGACGTTCGGCGATTCGAACTTGCCGAAGGGACTCATGCGAAAGCTTGAACTCGTCCTCGGTCCAGACCCGCAGTCGCGGGCAGTCCTTGAGGCGCTCGAGCAGGGCCCGCTGCAGGATTGCACCATGCCGTTTGTAGGCGGAGCTCACGATCGATGTCGCCCGAGAATACTTGCGACCTGCAATGGGATCTTCACGAAACTCCGCCGCCGCCAACTTGCTGATAGCGTCATCGACGACGGGTCGGACTCGGTTGAAGAACTCCTCGAGCGCGGGTGGCACCGGTCCCATCGAACTCGCCATCGAGTGTTGATCCCTTGCTTGTTTTCTACCGGGGCCCTCCATATCGTGCCCAAGCAGGCCATTGATAACTGTAGATTAGTAAGGGACCGTCCACATGGCGAGCGTGGAATCGAACGAACAGCGCGTAGCGAACGACTTCAACCTAGAGCCTGATCCCCGTGTTTTGCCGATGCTCGGCGAAATCAACATCGATCAATGGCGTTGTGTGGCCGAACTCGTGGACAACGCGGTCGACGGGTTCCTGAAAGTCAGCCGCTCGGGAGGCTCGATAACGGGCGCTAAGGTGGACGTTCACCTGCCGAACGCCGATTCGCCAAGCGCGGCGGTCCGGATCATCGACAATGGCCCCGGCATGTCACCGGAAACACTTGAACATGCGGTTCGTGCTGGCTGGTCGGGCAACAACCCTATCGACAGCCTCGGTCTTTTCGGCATGGGGTTCAACATCGCCACTGCTCGGCTAGGCTCTGTCACCGAGGTTTGGACAACTAGAAAGGGAGAGCCGGAATGGCACGGCCTCCTGGTCGATTTCGACAAGCTACGGCAACAACGGCATTTTCGGACGCCACACCTTCGTCGCCCGAAAGCAGAGTCCGACCAGCACGGTACAGAAATCACCATCAAGCAACTGAAGCCAGAGCAGCGAAAGTGGCTCGCCAAGAGCGCCAACCAGACCTCCATCAGAAAGCGCCTGGCGCAGGCATACTCATCAATGCTTCGCCCAAACGGTCTGCCGATCAGTTTCGACTTGTTCATCAACAACAAGCGTGTCGAGGGGAGACGGCATTGCGTCTGGAACGCGGACCGGGTGGTCCCAGGTCCAGGCGGGACAGAGGTTCCTGCGGTGATCAGGATTGATCACGCGCTCGCGGACCGTTGGTACTGCATCAACTGCATGAGTTGGCTGGTTGATGCGCAGTCCAGCGAACCCTGCCCAAACTGCGCAAGCACCGATACCGTGGTAAAACGCGAGCGCCGAGTTACCGGTTGGATTGGGATTCAGCGTTACCTCGATCAGTCGGAATTTGGGATCGATTTCATTCGAAATGGGCGGAAGATAGAAATTGCCAACAAGGATCTCTTTATCTGGAGTGATGACGAAAGCGAGGAAACCGAATATCCGATTGACGATCAGAGGAACCGTGGACGCATCGTCGGCGAGATCCATATCGACCACTGCCGTGTGAGCTATGCCAAGGATCGCTTTGACCGGGCGGATCCGACATGGAATGAAATGCACCACGTCATTCGAGGGGAAGGCCCTCTTCGCCCCGAGAAAGCAAAAGATCTGGGGTTCGGGACCAACGAGTCCCCGCTTTTCGCGCTCTTCAAGGCGTTTCGGCGCACGAGCCCTCAGTCTAAAGCCGCCGGAGCCTATGGCCGAATCCTGATCGTGAAGGATAACGCCCGCGCGTCGGAGATGGCGGCGTCATTCCACGAAGGTAACCCTGATTATCAGGATGACACAAAGTGGTACGAGCTGGTGGAAGCCGCCGACCGCGAGCTGCTGTATGGCTCAGGCAGCGGCGGCGGCCAAAGCACCACCCCGACGGTTGGTGGAACTGGCGTGCAACTTCCGGTTGGCCTGCTCGGCGGGGCATCGACCGCAGGCGCGCCTTCAATCAAGTCGATCGCGCCCGCAGTCGCACCTTTGCCTCCAGCTCCCACGTCCAGGACGGAGGCCCCAGCGCTGAGCCGCAGATATCATCATGTCGGAACGGGCATGAAGTGGAACGTCATTGCCTACGAAGTGGAGAACAAGGACCCCGAACTGCCCGCCGGTTCGCCTTGGTCTATGCCATTGGGCGACATTCCAACGAAGACCTATCACTTCCTCTTCAATCCACGGCACCCGGCCTTCGACTCGATTACCCTGACCCCGCTGGACGCTTTGCTCGCGCACCTGGCGCACATGACGGCCGATCAAATTCGAAACACCACCCAAGACCCCGGCTTCGTGCAGATATTCGCCGACTTCCGGGCATCATATGGCCTAGAAACAGCCCTCGACCTAAAAACCCTGCCAAGCGCTGCGGGGTCCGTCTTGGCGGATGTCGCCCGCGGCATCATTTCTGCCTGCCCTGAGGCGGAACGGCCTTCGCTATTCAACGAGTTGGGCCTCCAAGTCCAGAACGCGGTGATGCGGGCGCTGGCGGCGAAGAAGATCATGCCTTCGGAGGCGACTGGGAACGGCAATTTCCTGATGTCCGGGCCGTTGGAGGTGATCCGAATGGTCGTCGAGAAACGACCCGACCTTTGCTTTGAAGGAAAGCTATGGGACGCGCCCTACGCGGATCTCGACTACGGCGATCCGCAGATCACCGATGAGGCGCGCTACAGCGTACTTGCTCGGTATTTGGCCCTGATCGACGACGCGATTTGGCTTACAAAGCAGGACGTCAGCGATCTCTCCTCCAGTTCTCGCGCAGAAATAATAAGAGCGGTGATGTCCCTCGAGCTACTGAAGCCAGACGTCGAGTTGGCGCTATGAACTGCTTTCTCGACGACAGGCGACTCTTGCGCGGGCCGTGGCAAGCCTTCGAGCGCGACGTTGCTCGGCTCTTGATGCATGCTGGCTTCGACGACGTGCGTGTCGTTGGTGGTACCGGCGACAAAGGCGCCGATGTCGTTGGAGTGAAGAACAACCAGACTTGGGTTGTGCAGTGCAAGCACACCACCACCTCTCCACCGACCAAGTATGCGGTCCAGGAAGTCGTCGACGCAGGCACATACTATTCGGCGGATCGCATGCTCATCGCGACTTCGAGAGCCGTGGGCGCGGGGGTGCAAACGGAGATCGACCGGTTTAGCCGCATCGGCATAAACGTTGAGTTGTTGGATCCGGCCCGGCTGGCAGCGTTTGCGAGGGAAGTCCCCGAGTACCCGAACTCGAGACGGGAACTCCGTGCCTACCAACAGCATGCCGTAGAGAAGTTCCGGGAAGGCCTCACCGATACGGGCCGAGCTCAAGTCGTACTTGCGACGGGTCTTGGAAAGACCGTTGTCATGGCCGAGGTCGTAGCGGACCTGTATCGCGATGGCCTCATCCGCGACAACAGGGTTCTCGTCCTGGCGGACAAGAGAGAGCTAATTCGACAGCTTCAGGCCGGCTTCTGGCATCAACTGCCAAAGTGGCTTCCAACGCACCTTCTTTCGGGCGACGAGACACCGTCATTCTATGACGGAATCACGTTCGCGACCGTGCAAAGCATCATCGGCCGCATCGATGATTTGCCGAGCTTCGGACTGGTACTCGTCGACGAAGCCCATCACATCGGATCGTCGAGCTTCCAGCGCGCGATCGACGCACTCAAGCCACCCATGGTTGGCGGAGCTACAGCCACCCCTTGGAGGGGTGATGGTTTTGATATCGACGAAATATTGGGCAAGCCGCTTGTTCGTCTCGGAATTTCTGACGGCTTGAGGGAAAAACATCTGAGTGAGGTCGACTACCGCCTGTTGGCCGACAATGTCGACTGGGGCTTTGTCCAGGAGATCTCCGCGCACAATTATTCCCTGAACCAGCTGAACAGGAAGCTCCTGATCCCGACCCGTGACGAAGAGGCGGCCCGTCACATCGCCGAGGTCTTCCGCGGCGAGAGGCGGCGCAGCGGGATTGTGTTTTCACCTACGGTCGACCACGCGGAAAGCTTTGCGGGAACGTTGCGCGGATACGGCTTGCGCGCTGAGGCAATCTCTTCACGACAGGAAGCGCGTGAGCGAGACCGGCTCATGGCCATGTTTCGGCGTGGTGACGTCGACATCCTGGCAAGTGTCGACTTGTTCAACGAAGGTGTCGACGTCCCCGATGTCGACCTCGTCGTGTTCATGCGTGCGACCCATAGCCGACGGATCTTCGTCCAGCAACTTGGCCGTGGGCTTCGCTTGGGCAAAGAAAAAGACAAAGTCATTGTCATGGATTTCGTCACGGACCTGCGGCGTGTCGCGGAAGTGATCGAGCTTGAGAAGGCGGCTACGGGCCCGATCGAGCGACTCCCTCTGGGTCACAATCTCATCAATTTTCGCGATGCTTCAGCCGGCAGCTTCATGCTGGAATGGATGAAAGACCAAGCGGATCTGATCTTGCGGGAGGGGGATGCGCAGCTTGAGATCCCAAAATTTGAATTCCCGTCTCCCCCCATGCCAGGTAGTGTTGAATGAGCGTCCCTCCAAGCATTCGCCGCGAAGTGAAAGAACTCCTGTGGCAGGAGGCCGATCGGCTCAGTTGGTCGGCACTCACCGCCTCGGACAAGTCGCGGTACTATTCCGTGTGGACCGAGACGGAATGCATCGGGGGAAAGCTCGGGCAGTACATGGACCCGCGGAAAGTTCGCGTCTACATTAAGGACACACTGCTGAAATCCTACGCAATGGAGGCTTCCGCAGATCCAGGGAAGATCCTCAAGGTGCTTGGGATCGGCGAGGACGCGACCATCGCGGTGACTTATATCAAGCCACACGGTTGCCTTCTCTCCGATGGTCGCCAAATTGCGTGGAGCAGGGCATCCGAGTGGAAGGCAACGTTGATGGCCCTTCACGAGCGGGCATTTGGCGAAGGAGAGGCATTCTCTGCCGTACTGACCGAATCCGCGTCCAGGTTCAGTGACCGTTCCGAACGCGCGGTCGTGGAAAGCGCCGCCAATAAACTCGGCCTTAAGAAGCTGATTTGGTTGGATTAGCAGGTGTCCGCCCCGGACATCGGAAACCCGTCAGATTTCGTAGGTTTCGGGCTATGGTGGCACATGGACACGTTGAACCCGGCACAGCGAAGCGAACGGATGAAAAGGGTGCGAGGGCGCGACACCAAGCCTGAGCTGCTGGTTCGTTGCCTCGCACACAGCATGGGATATCGCTTCAGGCTACATCGTCGCGACCTTCCCGGCACCCCCGACCTGATCTTCCCGTCGCGCATGAAGGTGATCCAAGTGAACGGTTGCTTCTGGCACAAGCACCTTGATCCAAAATGCCCCCTGGCCAGGCTCCCGAAATCGAAGCTGGACTTTTGGGGTCCGAAGCTGGAAACGAACAGAAAACGCGACGAGCGGAATCTCGCTTCGCTTGCGGCACTGGGTTGGAGCACGCTGGTGATTTGGGAGTGCGAGACCAAGCACCGCGAGGACCTAATGGCGAGGATCAAGGAGTTCCTGGGATGATGAGGTCTGTCGAGCTGTTCGTGGGAGCTGGCGGACTGGGGATCGGCGTCAGCCAAGCAGGCTTCCGGCCTGCCGCCGTGATGGACTGGGACCGCTGGGCTTGCGACACCCTCCGCGAAAACAGGGAACGAGGCCTTGATCCGATCGCGCACTGGCCGATCCACGAAGGCGACGTGCGCCAGTTCGATTTCGGCAAAATCAACGGCACCGTCGACTTGGTTACTGGCGGCCCGCCGTGCCAGCCATTTTCAATGGGCGGACGCCATCGGGCGTTCTTGGACAGTCGAGACATGTTTCCTCAGGCGATCCGCGCGGTTCGTGAACTCCAACCTCGGGCGTTCATCTTCGAGAACGTGAAGGGTCTGACGCGCAGCAGCTTCGCCAATTACCTAGAATACATCCGCCTTCAGCTCACCTATCCAGACCTCGTCGCCAAGCAAGAAGAGGAGTGGCTTGCGCACTTGGCGCGGCTGGAAGAACACCATACGAAAGGCAACGTGCGGGGATTGCACTATCGGGTCGTCATGAGGGTTCTGAATGCAGCCAACTATGGTGTGCCTCAACGTCGCGAGCGCATTTTTCTTGTTGGCTTCCGAGCAGATACTGGAATTGAGTGGCATTTCCCGAATCCTGCCTACTCCCGCGATGCGCTCCTCTGGTCCCAATGGCGTGACGACGTCTATTGGGATTTGCATCGTGTCGCTCGCAAGCATAGACCTGTCGATAACGCGGCCAAGTCACGCGCGATGAAGCTCAGCGAAAGACCGATCGATAAGCCTTGGCTAACGGTTCGCGATGCGATCTCTGATCTTCCAGATCCCGAGTTGTCGCCCGGGACAGCGCAGGGCTTCCATGATCATCGTTTCCAGCCTGGGGCTCGTTCTTACAAGGGACACACCGGAAGTCCCTTGGACGAGCCCGCAAAAACGCTGAAGGCGGGTGTCCACGGCGTTCCAGGAGGGGAAAACATGCTGCGCCGCGCAGATGGCTCGGTGCGCTATTTCACTGTACGCGAAAGCGCGCGTCTTCAGACCTTCCCTGATGACATGGTGTTCCACGGCGCATGGTCCGAAACGATGCGGCAGCTGGGAAATGCTGTTCCATGCCAGCTGGCGCGCATCGTCGCGTCCGGTGTTCGAGGCCGACTGTTGGCCGCCGCAGTGAGTTGAGCGCCTGATCCCAAGGATCCGACGACCAAGCCACCTCGATCTCGGGCCGTCGCGTGGCCCGGGAACTGACCGCGCTGATCGAACGTCGCGGCAGGCCCGGGATGATCGTGTCGGACAACGGCACGGAACTGACCTCGAACGCGATCCTGAGGTGGTGCGCCGAGCACAAGTTCGCATGGCATTACATCGCGCCCGGCAAGCCCATGCAGAATGGCTTTGTGGAGAGCTTCAACGGCCGGATGCGGGACGAGTTCCTGAACGAGACCCTGTTCCGCAACCTGGCCCATGCCCGCCATCTGATCACCGCCTGGGTCACGGACTACAACACCACGCGGCCCCATTCGGCCCTTGGCTACCAGACCCCCGCAGGCTTCGCCCTGCACCTGACCAACGCAATCGCCCGACCCGCTGCACACGATGAGAGTTCCGCGCGCCGGGCGATTGCTCAAACCGCGCCGACAGGCGTAAATGACCACAGGACTCCGGTCGTGGCTGGATGATAAACCAGTGGCAGGTCAGGCTCAGCGCGACTGACTCGTTCGGCTACTCAATCGCCATCCGAAGTCATTGATACCCCAGTGATACCCAGCACGCGATGAAGCTTCGGAAGTGGCAGGCCAACTCGCGCAAAATATCCAGCGATTTCAGGAGATTAAGTGGTGCCCAGAGCCGGAATCGAACCAGCGACACGCGGATTTTCAATCCGCTGCTCTACCAACTGAGCTATCTGGGCACCGTTTGGTGGGCGGGTGATACTCAAGCTGCGGGGGGCTGTCCAGAGGGAAAGCGACGCTATTGGCGAGGCTTTTCCGATTGCTGCGGATCGACCGGGTCTTTCTCGGCATCGCCCGGAATGGCATAGCCGCCGCCCAGCCAGCGCGCGAGGTCCACATCGGCGCAGCGGCGCGAGCAGAAGGGGCGATAGGCCTGCACGGTTTCCTTGCCGCAGATCGGGCAGCTCATCGCCCCGCCCCCGGCAAAAGGCCCGCCAGCGGCAGGCGGTCGCGGCGGCGGGTCAGCTCGTAAAGGCCCAGCGGCGTCCATCCGGCAAGATGCGCCTCGCCCTCGGATTTGAAGGCGGCCTTGATCACCTGGTCCAGGATGTGCCGCTCCTTCTTCGGGATCGGGGCGAAATCCACCACGACCTGCCCGCCCAGGCCGCGCAACCGCAACTGGCGCGGCAGGTCGCGGGCGGCCGCGACATTGGCCTTCAGCGCCGCCGCGGGCGAGGTGTCGGGGCCCGTGTTCACATCCACCGCGACCAGCGCGCGCGTGGGCTCCAGCCACATATGCCCGCCACCGGGCAGCTCGACGCGCGGCGCCAGAAGCGCATCCAGCGCCTCGTGGACGCCATGGTCCGCCAGGGCGCCCTCCCCCTCGGCCACTTCGTCAGGTTCGGGGTCGGTCCAGTCCCGCAGGGCCAGGTCATGGGCGCCGGGACCGTCGAGCAGAAGTTCCGGCCCGCCCTGAAGATCGCCCAGCATCGCCTCGGCCAGATCGCGCATCTGGGCGATGTCGGCGGCGATGTCGTCCTCATCCGCGCCCAGACAGGCCGAACGCAGGATCAGGCCCAGGCCCTCGTCCGCCCCGGCCATTCCGGCGCTGGCAAGGCCTTCCAGCGCGTCGCGCGCAGCCTCGTCGCGGATGCGGCGGCTGATGTTCAGGCCGGGCGCGCCGGGGGTGACGATGGCGAAGCGCGACTTGAACAGAAGCCGCGTGGTCACCGGCAGCGCCTTGCCCGGCTCGGCGGGGCCGGTCACCTGCACCAGCAGGCGCTGGCCGGGCGAAATGCCCGAGACCTGGCGCAGAAAACCCGACAGCCCGCCGGGCAGCGACACGAAAAGGCCGCCCTGCCCTTTCATCGGACGGTCGGCGACGGCGCGGTAGATGGCGCCGGGAAGCGGCTCGTCCCCGGCCGGGTCCAGCGCCAGCTCTTCCAGATGCCCATCGACCATCAGGGCCGCGATCTCGCGCCCGTCAAGATGGTCCAGCACCAGCACGCGGCCTTTCATGCCTGCCTCCAGACCGGATAACCCGCCGCGGCCAAAAGCTGCGCGGTTTCCGCCACCGGCAGGCCCATGATGCCCGAGAATGTGCCAGAAATCCAAGGGATGAAGGCTCCGGCCAGGCCCTGGATGCCATAGCCGCCCGCCTTGCCCTGCCATTCGCCGCTGGCGAGATAGGTGTTCAGCTCGACATCCGACAGGCGCTTCATCTTGACCGTGCTTACGCTTTCGCGCGCCCAGATGCGGTCGCCCCGGCGCACGGCGACAGCGGTGATCACCTCATGCCGCCGCCCCCCCAGCAGGGTCAGGAACGCGGCCGCCTCGGCGGCATCGGCAGGCTTGCCCAGGATGCGGCGGCCCAGGGCCACGGTCGTGTCGGCGCAAAGGATGATGTCATCGGCATCCGCCGCGACCGCCAGCGCCTTCTCGCGCGCCAGACGGGCCGCATAGGGGCGCGGCAATTCGCCCTTGCGGGGATCCTCGTCGATGTCGGGGGGCAGGATCGCATCGGGCACCAGGCCCATCTGCGCCAAGAGCTCTTTGCGGCGCGGGCTGGCGCTGCCAAGGATCAGTCGCAAGGCTGGGCCTTACTTGAAGCGATAGTTGATGCGGCCCTTGGACAGGTCATAGGGGGTCATCTCCACCTGCACCTTGTCGCCCGCCAGAACACGGATGCGATTCTTGCGCATCTTGCCTGCCATCGTCGCGATCAGTTCATGGCCATTGTCGAGTTCGACCTTGAATGTCGCGTTCGGCAAGAGTTCCTTCACGACACCGGGGAATTCGAGAATGTCTTCCTTGGCCATGGTCACTCCGAAAAGGGGTTGGGCCCGCGGGAGCCGCAGGCCTTGTGGCCGGGCATATGCGCCCGCTGCGGCGGATATTCAAGCGGAATCTGACCGATCCCGTCTCTGCCCGGTCAGAGCGCGCGCATCCAGAATTGCAGCGGCTTCGCCGTTTCGACGCTGTCGCCCAGATCGCGCCAGCTAAACTCGGCCATGACGCCCGGCAGCGGCGCATAGCCCCGCTTGCGCCAGAACGCGTCATTGGTGCGCGCATAGGCCGGGCGCAACGGGTGATCCTCGGGCCGCTTGACCGAACAGAAGGCGACATGGCTCCGGCCAAGCGCGCGGGCATGGGCTTCGCGCAGATCGAAGAAGCGATGACCCAGGCCACGGCCGCGATAGGCGGGCAGCAAGACCGATTCCGCGCCGTAATAGATGCTCTCGACCGGCAGGCCGATCCGCGCCAGCGGTTCGGCAAAGGCCTCGGCATGGTCCTCCATCGGCGTCGCGGTCGAGGCGCCGATCAGCCGGTCGCCGTCGAAAGCGCCGACCAGCAGCGCGCCGGGACTGTCGCGGTAGGTCTGAAGATAGGTCCGCTCATATTCAAGCGAGCCGTCATACAGATAGGGCCAGTCGCGGAAGACGGCGATGCGCAGCGCGGCCACGCCGTCCAGCGCCGCCTCAAGCGCGGCGCCGGTCAGGGCACGGACGGTCACATCGCCCGGCGCGCTCACTTGGAAACCTGCGCGATCCAGTCGTTCAGGTTGTAGAAGGTGGTGATGCGCGCGATCTTGCCGCCCTTCACGTCGAAAAACCCGCCGGCGGGCAGGATATAGGTCTGTCCCTTGGCTTCGGGCAGGCCGGGATCGGTTTGCAGATAGGTGCCATGGACGACAAACTCTGCCGCCGCCCGGTCGCCCGCATCATTGGCAAAGATCACCATGTCCTTGAGCTGTTCGCGATAGCTCACGCCCATATGGCCGCAGAATTCGGCAAATTTCTCGCGGCCAATGCGATGCGCGCCTTCGTTCACCCGATGCTCGACATCATCGGTCACGCAAGCCAGCATGCCCGCGGCATCGCCGGCATTGAAAGCATCGTAATAGCGCTGGATCAGGGCAAGGGTGGTGTCGCGGCTCATCGGGGTCTCCATCTCTTCCATCCCCTGACTAGCCCGAACAGCGGCCCCCCGCCAAGGCGGCAGGGGACCATATCAGACGGATTTGCGACCGATCAGAGCGCCTTGACCGCCGCGGCAACGGTTTCGGCCATCGGCGTGGTGGGGCGTCCGATCAGGCGGCTGAGGGTGTGGCTGTCATCGAACAGCGCGCCATGGCCCGACTGATAGTCGCATTCCGCAAGCGTGGCCGCGAACCCGGCCGGCAGACCGAACCCTTCCAGCGCCTTGGCATAGTCGGCTTCCGACAGGTTCACATAGGCCACCGGCTTGCCCGAAGCCGCCGCAACCGCCGCGGCAAATTCCGCCCCGGTATGGGCCGTATCGCCCGCAAGCTCGTAGACCCTGTTGTCATGCCCCTCGCCCAGCGCGGTCACCGCGATGGCCTCGGCATAATCCTTGCGCGCCGCCGAGGAAATCTTGCCCTCGCCCGCGGCACCGATCACAGCGCCATGCGCAATCGCCGCGCCCAGCGCACCCGTGTAGTTCTCGGTATACCAGCCGTTGCGCAGCAGCGTGCTCGTCAGACCCGCGGCCTTCAGCGCCTCTTCCGTGGCCGCATGGTCACTGGCCAGCGCCTTCATCGCCGAACTGTCGGCGCGCAGGATCGAGGTATAGACCACCCGCTTGACGCCGGCCGCCTTCGCCGCCGCGATCACCCGGCGATGCTGGCCGACACGGTCGTTGAAGTCATTGGTCGAGATCAGGACAAGAACATCGACCCCCTTCAACGCCGCCGCATCAGCCCTGAAATAATCAAAGGCCCGAACTTCAACGCCCAGATCCGCGGCCTTGGCCGGGTCACGCGCCAGCGCGATGGGGGCGGCGCCGCGCGCCTTGAGCGCGGCAATGGCAAGGCGGCCCAGTTGTCCGGTGGCCCCGGTCACGGCAATCGTCGTCATGGTCTTTCTCCTCTTCCCCAGCGGGGTCATGCGATGGGTCTTGACTCGCATGATTACTTACGAAAAAGAAGTACGCACGTTTTTGTAAGTATATGGCAGGGCCGCACATGACCACGGCATCCGACGCACAGGCGCTGATCGCGAAATGGGAGCATGGCAATGTCCTTGCCGCCGATTGCCCCTCGCGCCCGGTGCTGCAACATCTGACCAGCCGCTGGGGCACGCTGGTCATGCTGGCGCTGACGACCGGGCCGCACCGTTTTTCCGCCCTGCGGCGGCGCGTGGCGGGCATCAGCGAAAGGATGCTGGCGCAGACCCTGCAAGAGCTGGAAGCCGACGGTTTCGTCCTGCGTGTGGCCCTGCCCGTGGTGCCACCGCATGTCGAATACAGTCTGACGCCTCTGGGCGCAGAAGCGGCGGATCATGTCGTGGCGCTGGTGCGCTTCGTCGAGCAGCACCTGCCCCGCATCCTGGCCCCGCGCGCGGCGGCCTAGCGGCGCGCTGTGACGGAGCGTCTTCGGACAGGAAAGGCCCGGCCTGCCTGACGAGACATAACATCTATCGGTCGTTCGGCCCCTTGCCCGCAAGGATTCGCGGCGCGGCCTTGGCGATGCGCGCCTTGCGCGTGGTGGCCTGTTTCGCGCCCGTGATGTGCACCAGCCAGCCGCGCTGGCGGCCCGGCGTCAGCCCGGCCCAAGCGGTCGCCAGCGCCGGATCTCCATCCAGCGCATCGGTCAATTCGTCCGGTGCCGCGATCGCCTGGCCTTGCGAGAAATCCACCGCCTCGCCGCGCGTCTCGGCCAGGATGGCTGCATCAAGAAAGCCGCGGATCGCCGGGGCCGCGGCCTTCACCTGCGCCGCATCGGTGAAGTTCAGCACCCGCATCGCCCGCGAATTCTCACCCGGAGCCTGCAGCAGCCCCTGCGGATCGGGCAGAAGCGTGCCCTTGAAAAAGCCGATGGCGGCACGGTCCGTGAAGGACCACAGCGTCGCGACATTGCCATCCGCCAGGCAATAGCAGGGCGAGCGCCATTTGAACCGCTCCTCCAGGCCCGCGCCCAGAACCAGTTCCCGCAGCGCGCCCAGCGCACCGTCATGCGGATCGGCCTTGGCAAACCAGGCCGCGACCTTGGCGTCTTCCATTCTGCTCCCCCTGCGCTGTCCGGGCATCCTGCGCCACTGGCGGGCCAAGTCCAGCGCAGCTTTCGCCACCTAGCCGGCGGCGGCGAATTGCAGCCGCAGATGCGCGCCCCGCGGCGCGGGAACGCCCTCCACCGTCGCGCCATGCGCCGCGAGCAGGTTTGACAGGATCGTCAGCCCCATGCCTGTGCCGCCCTCGTCCCGCCTTGTCGTGAAGAAGGGCTCAAAGATCCGCGCGGCCAACGCCGCCGGTATGCCCGGCCCGTCATCCTGCACGTCCAGGACCGCCCCGTCCGCGCCCGTCTGGGCAGTCAGGACCAGCATTTTCGCCCCGGCCTCCTGCGCATTCTGCGCCAGATGATGCAAGACGATTGCCATACCTTCGGAAGACATTGGCAAGACCAGAGTTTCCCCCGCCAGACGGATCATCAGGGCGGGGTGATCTTCGCGCAGCCTGGCCACCAGCGCGGCCAGGGTGGTCGTGCCGAAATAGCGCGTCTCGCGTGCCCGGGCGGCATCCCGCAGAGCCGAAAGCTGGCCCTCGATCTGCCGTGCGGCCCCGGCAAGTCCTTGGAGAAGCGCGGTTTCTTCTGCCCCGCGCGACGGGCCATCCTCCAGCATCTCGACCGCCGCGACGATCGCCGAAACCGGGGTCTTCAGCTCATGGGTCACATGGTCGGAATAGGCGCGCAAGCCCGCCTCGCGGTCGCGCAGCGCCGTCGCCATGGCCACCACCGCCTGCGCCGTGCGATGCGTCTCCCGCGTGCCGAAATGCTCGGGCGGCAGCGGCGCCGCCGCGCCCTGTGCCGCTATCGCATAGGCCTCTAGCGCGCGGATCGGACGCAGCAGCAACCGCAACAGCAGCCAGCCCAGGAGGCCCGTCGCGCCCAGGATCAGCAGGGCCAGCACCAGCGCCGTCTCGCGGCGACCCAGATCGGGCCCCAGCGTGCGCAACACCAGCAGCCCTGCCAGCGACAGGGCGAGCGTGCCGCACAGGGCCCCGCCCAACACGAAAGCCAGCGAGGGCCGCCAGCGCCGCCCGCTCATTCCGCCGCCAGAGCCGGGCTCAGCCGCAGGCCCTGCCCATGCAGGGTCTCGATCGCCTCGGGCGCGCCCGCCACCGTAAGCTTGGCGCGCAGGTTGCGCAGATGGCTGTCCAGCGTGCGGTCGGAAACCGGGCTGCCCGCGCCCCAGATCGACTCGATCAGCCGCAGGCGCGGCAGAAGTCGGGCAGGCTGCGCCAGAAGCAGCTCAAGAATGCGGAATTCAGTCCCGGTCAGCGCCACATCCGCCACCCCCACCCGGCAGGCCCGCGCCGCCGGGTCCAGCCGGATGGCGCCATGGGCCAGCGGACGGCCGCCCGGTGCCGCCGCGCCGCTGCGCTTGAGGATCGCCTTGACGCGCGCCGACAGCTCGCGCGGCGAGAAAGGCTTGGTCACATAGTCATCTGCGCCCAGCTCCAGCCCGAGGATGCGGTCGATCTCGTCATCCCGCGCGGTCAGGAACAGGATCGGCACATCCGATGTGGCGCGGATGCGGCGGCAGACCTCGAACCCGTCGATATCGGGCAGGCCCACATCCAGGACGATCATCTCGGGCGCTTCGCGCGCCGCATGGATCAGCGCGCTGCGGCCATCGGCGGCGGTCAGCGTGGTTAGACCGGCGCGCTCCAGCGCCAGCCGCACCAGATCGCGCAGGCGAGGGTCGTCATCGACGATCAGGATCGCCATCTCAGGGTCCTCCCGTGCGGCCTTGTTCCGGCGGCAAGATAGCCGCCCCGGCGTCCAAGGTGAACGCCTCTTCGATCCGGCCCAGTTCCGGCAGCACCAGGCGCACCCCCTGCACCAGCACCAGCCCGCCCATCAGTACAAGCGAAAGCAGCAGGCAAAGAATAACCCCATGCCCGTCGCGCCCCTGTGGCGGCGATGGCAAGGCGCCGGGGTCTTCGGCCAGCCAGAATTCGCTGTCGCGGCAAGTCCTGCTCGTCATGGCATCTTCTCCTGTTGTGCCTGACAGGAGCTTGCCCCGCCGCCAGTGCAGGGCCGCAAGGCAAGACGTGCAGAAGACGTGCAGAAGACCTTGATCAGCCCGGCTTGCCTTCTTCGGCATAAAGCCGTTGCAGGATGCGCAGCGCGATCTCGCGGCTGCCCTTGGGCGAAGGGTGGACCAGATCGAAGTCGTGATAGGACCTGTCTCGATAGGGCACCAGATCCGCAATCGGCACGAAGACGAAACCAGGATCCAGCGCGTCCAGTCTGGCGAGCCGCGCGTCAAGGTCATTGGCCGCAGGCCCGCAGCCCTTGACCGGGCTCTGCAGGCCGGGATTCCGCAGATAGCCCACATAAAGCACCCGCGCGCCCTTGTCGCGCATCGACTTGACGAAGGCGGGGATGGCGCCCGAGCGACCGTCTTCCGAGATCAGCCGGTTGACCGTGCCTTTGCACAGGCTGCAGGCGCAGCCGAACAAAAGGTCATTGCCACCGCCATTCAGCACCACCCAGTCCCAGTCGCCATCGCGATACTGAGCAGTCAGCCGCATTCCGGCGGCGCCCGTCACCGGCAAGGGCCAGAAATAGCGCGCGCCGATGACCGAACGATCGACGACATCTTCGCCCGTCCCCGCCTCCAGCACCTGCCCGACGGACCGGCCAGAGGTGCGATTCCAGGCCATCATGGAATCGCCCAGAAGCAGGATGCGCGACGAGGCATCGCCCTGCGGAACGGCTTCGCCGCAGGCGGCAAGAAGCGCCAGCGACAGGATCAAGAACAGTCGGTGCAACAAGGTGAACACATTCCGGCAGCGGGCCCCCGCCCGTGCACCGATCCTGCCCGTAAGCCTGCGGGTCAACAAGGGATTCGCCGCCAGATTGCGCGTCGGCGCGGAAACGCTGCGTTCTCGCCCCATATCGAAGGCGGGCCTAGCCTGCGCCTCCGACATTCTCTTGCGCCACGGAAACCGCCTTCAGCACGGCCCAGACCGCCTGCCCAGGCCGCAGCCCCAGCGCCGTGACCGACCGGCGGGTGACGCGCGCCAGAATCGCGCTGCCTCCGGCATCCAGCCGCACCAGCGCTCCCGGCCCCTCGCCCATGCGGATCTCCTGCACCTGCACCGGCAGCAGGTTCAGCGCCGAGATCCCCGCCGGGCGGTCCAGCGCCAGCATGACATCCTGCGCCAGAATCCGCAGCCGCAGCTCGCTGCCCACCGGCGCCGCGACGCGTGGCAGGAACAGGGGCCCGGCGGGCGATTCCAACCGGGTCAACCCGTCTTCTTCCTGCGCCGCCACCCGTGCCACAATCACGGCCCCGGCCTCGCGCAGCCCAAGCGCGGGCGCGGTGGCCGTGTCGGCAAAGACCTGTTCCACCGGGCCGACCGCCGTCACCCGGCCCGCCTCGACCAGTACCACCGTCGTCGCCAGCCGCGCCACTTCGGCGGCGGCATGGCTGACGTAAAGAATCGGCAAGCCAAGCTGGTCGCGCAGCCGTTCCAGATAGGGCAGGATCTCGGCCTTGCGCGCCTCGTCCAGCGCCGCCAGCGGCTCGTCCATCAACAGCATCCGGGGCCGCGACAGGATTGCCCGGCCCAGCGCCACCCGCGATTTCTCGCCCCCCGACAGCGCGCCGGGGCGGCGGTTCAAAAGCGCGCCGAGGCCCAGAAGATCGGTGATGGCGGCCAGATCCGGGCCTGCGCCTTTCTGCGCGAAGAAGCGGCCGTACAGCAGGTTCTGCTGCACGGTCAGATGCGGAAAAAGCCGGGCATCCTGAAAGACATAGCCGATGCGGCGGCGATACGGCGGCAAAAAGACCCCAGCATCCGTATCGCACAGCACCGCGTCGCCCAGCGTGATCCGCGCCGCTTGCGGGCGGAACAGGCCCGCGACCGCGTTGACCACCGTAGTCTTGCCAGAGCCCGACCGCCCGAACAGCGCCGTCACGCCCGGCGGCGCGTCGAACGCCAGGTCGAGCGCGAAGCCCGCAAAGCGGTGTCGCAGCGCGACCGAAAGGGGGCCAAGGCCGCTCATGCGCCGGAAATCCGCCGCGCCACGGCCCGGCTGACCCATTCCGACAGGAGAAGCGCCGCCATCGCGATGGCCACCGCGACCAGCACCAGCCGCGCCGCCTGTGTCTCGCCCCCCGGCACCTGCAACACGGCATAGATCGCCGAAGGCAGGGTCTGGGTCTGGCCGGGGATGTTCGACACGAAGGTGATCGTGGCGCCGAACTCTCCCATCGCCTTGGCGAAGGCCAGGATCACGCCCGCCAGAATCCCCGGCAGGATCATCGGTAGGGTGACGGTCAGAAAGACGAACGGGCGCGGCGCGCCCAGCGTCCCCGCCGCCTGCTCGAGCTTCGGGTCCACCGCCTCGATGGCAAGGCGGATCGCCCGCACCATCAGCGGAAAGGCCATCACCCCCGCCGCCAGCGCGGCCCCAGTCCAGCGGAAGGCGAAGACCAGCCCGAACCACTGGTCAAGATAGCTGCCGACCCAGCCCTTGCGGCCAAAGGTCAGCAGAAGCAGATAGCCCGTCACCACTGGCGGCAGGATCAGCGGCAGGTGCACAAGCCCGTTCAGGACCTGCTTGCCCCAGAAGTCCCAGCGGGCCAGCGCATAGGCGACCAGCACGCCCAGAGGCAGGCTGACCAGCACGGCCCAGAAGGACACGCGCAGGCTCAGGGCCACCGCGCGCCATTCCTCGGGTGTCAGCCAATCCGTCATCCGGGCCTTCGGTCCTTGCAGCGGGTCAGTTCAGGATCTTGAAGCCCTGCGCCGCGAAGATGGCATCCGCCTTGTCGCCCGACAATGCCTCATAGAAGGCCTTGTCCGCGTCATCCGCCGCGCCGGTCAGCAGCGCGCCCGGATAAAGGATGGGCTTGTGGCTGTCTTCGGGGAAGGTGGCCACGACGGTCACATTGTCATCGGCCACCGCATCGGTCGCATAGACGATGCCATAGGGCGCCTCGCCCGTCGACACCAGCGCCAGCGCGGCGCGGACATTGTCGGATTGGGCGACATCGGCCTCGATGCCCGACCACAAGCCCAGGCTTTCCAGCGCCGCCTTGCCATATTGCCCGGCCGGCACGGAATCGACCAAAGCCATCGACAGCTTGCCGCCCGCCAGGAGCCCGGCCAGATCGGTGTCCTTGCCCAAGCTCACCGGCGGGGCATCCTTGCCATGGGCGATCAGCACCAGCGTATTGCCGAACAGGTCCTTGCGGGTGCCATCGACAGCGAGCCCCGCCTTTTCGACCTCGTCCATCCAGTTCACCGCCGCCGAAACGAAGATATCCGCGGGCGCGCCCTCGATGATCTGCTTGGCCAGCGCATTCGATCCGGCATAGGAAATCGTGACCGTATTGCCGGTCTCGGCTTGGAAGTCAGCGGCAAGTTGGTCCAGCGCGGTCTTCATCGAAGCGGCGGCGAAGACCACCACTTCTTCCGCTTGGGCCGCGCCGCCAAGGGCAAGCGCCAGAGGCAAGGCAAGGGTCAGACGCAAAGAACGGATCGACGGCAGCAGCATGGTACCTCACAGGGGATATGTTTCGCAGAACATATCACCCAGCAAGCCATCCATCCGCAAGCGCTATTTTCCGCCGGACATATCGACTTTCGGCGCAAGCAATGCCTCCAGCGCCGCAACATGCGGGGCCGCCGCGGCCGCCGCCTCGTCCAGCGCCGCTTGGTACAGTGCCAGGACGCGCGCACCCGCCTCGGTCAGCTGCGCGCCGCCTCCGCCCGGCCCGCCCCTTGCGCTGGATACCAGCGGCGCGCGGAAGGCGGCGTTCATCTCCTCGACCAGCGACCAGGCGCGCTTGTAGCTCATCGCCATGCCGCGCCCTGCGGCCGAGATCGAGCCGGTCTCGCGGATCAGGTCCAGAAGCCGCGCCTTGCCCGGCCCCAGCATGGCACCATCGAAAAGGATGCGAAGTTTCAATTCGGTCATGGCTGCACCCTGCCCCCTGCTCCCGCCTCTGGCAAGCGCGCGGCAAGGCAAAGGTTCTGCGAGGGGCCGGAATGCGCGAAATCCGGGTTGCGCCGGTCGGCCCACCGGATGAGCCCGGTCATCAGCCGCACCGGGTTAAGCGTGGCCGCGCGCCCGGGCCGGCCCGCATCGGGTGCTCCGCGCAGGCCCGGCGCCAGCCAGCGTTTCGGCAAAAGCCCGCCCTCCAGCAATGTCCGGCCAAGGCCATAGACCAGATTGTGCACGAAAGGCAGGCAGGCGCGGGTCATATGCAGCACCGGACCGGCCCGGAACCCCGCCGCCGCCACCTGGGCCGCCAGCAGATCCGGCGTGTAAAGCCGTTCGTGATTGGCCCAGATGCCCGCCAGAATGCCCCGCCGCACCGGGCGCAGGCGCAGCGCCTCGAGGACCCAGTTCACCGGATCCCAGGCCAGCGGATAATCGGCATGGGGCACGGTGACCAGCACCAGCCCGCCGGGCCGCAAGACGCGCGCCGCTTCGGCCAGCGCGGGGGCGGCATCGGACAGATGCTCCAGCACTTCCGACAGCACGACGGCATCGAAACTGGCATCGGCGAAGGGCAGTTTTTGCACCTGCGCCTCGACAAGCTCTGCACCCGTCCGGGCGGCGGTGGCGCGGGCGGCCGCAAGGGGACCCGGGTCGCTCTCGATCCCCACGGCGCTCAGGCCCAGGGCGGCATAAAGCGGAAAATAGAACCCCTGCCCGCAACCCGCATCCAGCACCCTGCCGCCTTGGGGCAGCGCCTGCGCCAATTCGCCCAATATCCAGCCCGCACGGCGGCGATAGGCCGGATCGGGCTCATCCGGGTAGAAACGGTCGAACAGATCGGTGCGCATGGCGGCGCGGCACTCCGGCATTGGCATGGAGCCTCGCGCGCCCCTGTGCTTTAGTCTGCCGCAGGCGGGCGGTAGGGAAAAGCGGGAAGCGATGGGCAGCGGAAAGGCGAAGGACCGTCAGGGCGTCCTGCTGGCGCTAAGCTACTATCTGCCCAATGTCTCGGGGCTGACGATCTCCGCCGCCGAACTGGCCCGCGTGCTGGGCGAGGCAGGACATCCCGTCACCGTTGCGACCTCGCGTCCCAACGGCGCCCTGCGCGACGAAATGGTCGATGGCGTACGGGTCTTGCGGGCGGGCGTTCTGGCGCGGATCGGCAAGGCGCCCCTGATGCCCTTCTATGCCGCAACAGTGATGCGGGGCATGCGCGGCGCGGGCCTTGTCGGCATTCACCTGCCCAATGCCGACGCGGCGCTGGTGGCGATCCTGGCGCGGCTGATGGGTCGAAAAGTCATCCTGTCCTATGCCTGCGCGATGTCCACCGCCACGCCGGGCGCGCGGCTGATGCGCGCCGTGGCCGCGCTGCCGCATCTTGTGGCGGGCGCGCTGGCCCATCGCATCCAGGTCGTCTCGGCGGATTATGCCGCGCAATCCACCTTCTGCCGCCTCTTCCGCCGCAAGCTCGCCTTCGCCCCGCCGCCCATCCCGGCCCTGTTCCTGGCCGACCGCCCGGCCCCGCCGCCGCGCAACCCTGGCCAGCCCCTCCGCATCGCCTATGTTGGGCGGCTGGCGCGGCAGAAAAACCTCGACCTGCTCCTGACAGCCTTCGACGGGCTGCAGGAGGCGCTTGGCCGCCCGGTCGTGCTGGACCTGATCGGCCCCGCCGAAGACATCATCGGCGAGGATGACTGGAAAGCGGTGCTTGCCCGTGCGGGCCAATCCGGGGGGCGCATCCGCCATCTCGGCCCCAGGACCCCCGCTGAACTGGCCGCACTTTACCCCCAGATCGATCTCCATGTCCTGCCCTCCACCGACCGGCTGGAAAGCTTCGGTCTGGTGCAGGTCGAGGCGATGGCGGCGGGCGTGCCCTGCGTGGCGACCGACCGTCCCGGCATGGCGGAACCGATCCGCCAGACCGGCATGGGCTGCCTCTTCTCACCCGCGACGCCCGAGGCGCTGCGGGAGGCCATGCTTCGCATCCTGCGCGACGGCCCGCCGCGCCGGGTATCGCCCGCCGAATTGCGCGCGCTTTTCGGTCCCCAGACCACCTGCGCGCCCTATCTTGATCTTGTGAAAACCTAGGCCGCGACCACGGCAAGCCCGCCGATCAGCGCCAGACAGGCCCAGGTCACCCCATCCCGCAGCGCGAAGGCCACCGGATCGTCGCCGATCCGGCCCCGTCCCGTCAGCAGCACCGCCCGGTTGATCCAGTAAAGGACGATCAGGCAGACGCCCCAGAGCGGCGCGTCCCAGACATAGGCCTGCCGGACTTCGGCGCTTTGCAGATAAAGGACCAGGACAACCACCGCGGCATGCCCTGCCCCGATCGCCATGCCGGCAAGGGCAGCCAGATCACCCGCCCCATAGGGGCGGCCCGGCAGGGGACCCGACCCGTTGCGCGCCAAAAGCTCGGCCTGGCGCTTCAGCGCCGCCAGCGCAAAGAAAAAGAGCAGGCAGAAGGCCAGAAGCCAGGCCGAAGGCGTGATGCCGGTCGCAAGCCCTCCTGCCACCACGCGCAGCGTGTAAAGCAGCGCCAGCACCGTCAGATCGGCCACCGCCCGGCGCTTCAACACCATCGCGTAGCCGATGGCCAGCAGCAGATACAGCGCAACGCCTGCAACAAGCCCGCGCCCCAGCATCGCGGCCACAGCCAGCGCCGCCATGGCCAGCCCTGAGGCAAGCCCTGTGGCTGCCGCGGGCGAGACCAGCCCCGCCGCGACCGGGCGCAGGGCCTTGCGCGGATGCAACCGGTCATGCGCGGCATCCTGCGCGTCATTCAGGGCGTAGATGGCCGAGGAGGCGAGGCACAGCGCGACGAAAGCGCCCAGCGTCTGGACCAGAACCGCAGGCTCAAGCCGATGTGCGGCCAGGCAAGGCAAGGCGACAAGCAGGTTCTTCGGCCATTGCCCGGGTCGCATCAGGCGCAGCCAGGGCGGCAGGTCGGACGGGCTCACCACAGGTGACCTGTGCAGAGCGGGCCGGGCCTCAGGCCTGGCCGCCCTTGCGCCGCGCCCAGAGCATCAGCGCCACCAGCGCCGCGGCGGCCAGCGAGATCGACAAGAGCATCGGATTGCCGCCCCCCGGGCTGCCGGGCACCAGAGGCACATCGGCCGGGGTCGCCGTGGCAGTGGGAAGGGTCGTCGGAGCGACGGTCGCGGTCGGCGAAGGCGCTTCGGTGGGCGTGGGCGTTGTTGTCGGAGCCGCCGTGGGCGTGGGCGTCGGCGTTGTTGTCGGAGCTGCCGTGGGCGTGGGTGTCGGCGTCGCTGTCGGAGCCGCCGTGGGCGTGGGCGTCGGCGTCGCTGTCGGAGCCGCCGTGGGCGTAGGCGTGGGCGTCGCTGTCGGAGCCGCCGTGGGCGTGGGTGTCGGCGTGCTCGTGGGGATGAAAATCGTCGGCAACGGGGGCGTGGGGATGAACGGCGTCGGGATGAAGATCGTTGGCAACGGGGGCGTGGGGATGAAGATCGTCGGCGTCGGCACGGCAAAACAGCCCGGATCCGCCGGGTTCATCATGCAACAGACAATGTCACCCGGCGTACACATGCCCTGCGCTGCTGCCGGTTTGCCGGAAACCAGGAACCCCGAGGCCGCGACCAGCCCCGCCACCAGCAACCGTTCCCCGCGCAAATGCTTCATGTGATGCTCACCGTCCCCGGCCCGTTGCCGGGCGTTTCCAAAGCGATAGCAGACCCGGAAGCGCCATGGCAACATGGCTCAGCCCATAGAGGACTGAAACCGTCACGGCCCCGGCAAATGTGCTTCCCAAAGCACGGTAAGTGGCCGCAATCGACACTTCGCGCAGGCCCCACCCGCCCAGGCTGGCGGGAATCGTGCTGACCAAAAGGCCCGCCGGAACCGCCACCAGCGTCTCGGCCACCGGGGGCGCCAGACCGATGGCCCAGGCGCAGAGAAGATACAGGATGGCGCTGGCCAGATGGGTCAGCATGGCCAGCGCCAGGCAGACCCACCCCATGGGCTGGCGCACCAGCATGCGCAAAAGCGTGGCGATGCGGGCAGGCTCGCGCCAAAATCGCCCCTCGCGCCCGGCGATGGCGAAAATCGCCACAAGCCCCGCAAAGAAACCGACCGCCAGAACCAGAGCCGCACGCAAGGCCGCTTCGGGCGGCAGGACTGCCAGAAGCGCCCCTCCGCCAAGCAGCACAAGCCCCATCACCCCGATGACCCGGTCGACCAGCACCAGCCGGAATGCCTGCGGCAGGGTACGGCCCGGGCCAGCTAGCAGCGCCACCCGCAATGCGTCGCCACCAATCGTGCCCAACGCCACCTGGCTGACCCCCAACGCCTGCCAATGCAGCCGGAACATGGCGGCAAGGCCGGGCCGCGCGCCCTCGCCCAAAGCCCCCAGCATCAGCCGCAGGCGCAGGCCCAGCCCCCAGAGAATCAGGGCATGCAGGGCGAAGGCGGGCAGCAGCCAGACCGGGCGCAACTGGGCGAAGACGGGCCCTTCCGCCGTCATCTCGCGGCTGATCCTCCAGGCCAGAACCAGGGCCGCCAGCGTCACCGCCGCCCGCAGGGCCAGCATCAGGCGCGGGGGAAGCCGGCTCATTTTCCGCAGCGCTCTTGCGGCAGCAGCTCGACCACGGCCCCTGCCGGGCTTTGCAGCACCACCCGGCCCAGACCGTAAATCCCGCCGCTGTCCAGCGCGGGATAGGCGGCGCGTTCCTCGACGCCCAGCACGGCATAGCGGATGCCATGGCGCGCGATCAGCGCGCAACGGGCCGTCTTGTCCATCGTGGTATAGAAGGCGTCGATCTCCTGCTTGCGCCCGCCCAACACGGCCGGATCATTGCGCCACAGCCATTCATGGCCGAACCAGCCCAGGATCGAGGGCCGCCCCGTGACGGCGGCAAAGCGCGCGCCCTTGGTGAAGGCCTCGCTGCTCGCTTCGATGAAGGACTGTCCGGGGTCGAAGGGCAGTTGGGCGAAGCCCTCCACCAGACTGCGCTCCTCGCCCAGAAAGCCCAGCCCGTCGAGATGGCGGTCCTGCCAGGCCAGCGGAAAGGTCCAGCGCGCATAGACCATGGGCAGGGACAGCGGCACCAGCACCAGAACTGCCGCAAAAGCCGCCCGCGCGCCCGGCCTTGCGGCCAGCCATCCCAGCGCCGCACAGCCCAGGATCGGCAGCAGGTGCTGCGCGCGGAAGGCGATCTTGAACATCGTATTGGCGCGGGCGAAATCGTCGTCATAGATGTCATCGATGAAGACGATTTCGGGCAGGATCACCAGCGCCAGCGCCACCGCCGCCAGAAGGCAGGCAAAGCCCAGCTCGACCGGAAGCGCGCCCCGCCGCGCCGCGATCATGCCCAGCACCACAAGCGCCAGCACCCCCGGCACCCAGGGGAACCAGATCACCGCCAGCTGCCAGACCGGTGTCTGCATCAGCGTCAGCGCCAGGCCCGAGGCGAAGGGCCGGAAGCTGGCCGCGAAGGGCGCCGCCGTCGCCGCAGCCACGGCCAGCGCCGGCACAACCGGCGCCGCCATCCGGTCAATGCGCCCCACTTGCGGCCCGCGGGTCCACAACGCGCCCCAGACCGCCAGCGCCACCAGTCCCAGCGCGGCGACATCCCAGGCATTGGTCATATAGGCCAGCCCACAAAGCCAGCCGAACAATCCCACCGGCAGAAGGAAGCTCCGCCCCCGCACGCCCGCGCGCCAGGCGACCAGCGCCGCGACGAGGCCGAGAAGGAAAATTGGCGTCGCCATCACATGGGCATGCAGATCGCCCACCTTGAAGCCATAGGCGACAAACTCGGTAAAGGCCTTGTCCGGCACATCCGGGTCATAGCCGATGAACCGGGTCGAGTTCGGGTAGTAATACTCGGGCAGCGTCGTCGGCATCCGGTCGCGCAGCGCTTGGTATAGGAAGGAATGGCCATTGCCGCCCCACATCACCAGCGGCACCGACAACAGCGCCGAAAAACGGCACAGGGGCCGCGCGATCCCGCGCAAAAGCTCCGAGACAAGCTGGAAGGTCAGGCAGCCCGTCAGCGCGAACAGCGTCGCCATGGCAAGCTGATAGGCATGGTCCGCCGGCACCTGCGCCAGATTGGCCCAAGCCGCCACGGTGGCATGGCCGAAGTAATAGTAGTTGATCGGCTGGCCCGCCATCCAGGCATCGGTCGCGGGCAGCATATCGGCCCGCATCAAGGCGGTGAGGAAGCCGAGATTGGTGAATTTTTCCAGCCCCAGCAGGGCCGGTTCCTGCAAGCGCTCGACCAGCCCCAGCGCGAAAAGCACAAGGAACAGACCCTCGCGCCGCAGGATCACAGCCAGCGGCAGCGCCACGCCCTCGCGCCGCAGCGTCACCCACAAGCCCGCCATCCCCAGCGCCGCGACCAGCGGCCCGGATTGCGCGAAGGAGCCCAGCCCCAGCGCGCCCAGCAGATAGGCCAGAAAGCCCAGCATCAGCCAGCCAAGGCCGCGCGCGACGATCCAGCCGCCATCCTCAAGCCCCGGCAGGCAGCGCCGGGTCAGCGGCCCCATCAGCCAGCCCGCCGCTGCCAGAAGGAGAAGCCAGCGCAGCACTTCGTTCATTTCGGCCACGGGCAGGCCCGGCATCAGCGCGGCCTCCGCAGATTGTCGAGCAGCACCTCTGCGCGGCAGTCCTGCCCCGGCGCGGTGATCTGGGCCAGCATTTCCTCAGGCGGCAGCCGGTTCACCCGCCGCAATACAAAGACCTCGGGCCGGTCGAACACCACCCGCGTCTCCTCGGCCCCCAGCCCCGGCGACAGGAACCCGCCCAGGGGCGCGAAACGCGGCACATCCAGCGCCACTTCATAGCCCAGATCGCCCCGCGTCAGCGCGGCGTAATAGCCGCACATCTCGGGGAAGCGCGCCAGATGCGGCAGCACCGCCCAATGACGGCGGCTGTAGAGTACCATCCAGTCGCCCTGTGCCAGCGCCGCCGCAAGCTGGCCGGGTTTGTCCGGTGTCGACGGCTCCATCAGAGGCAGCGTCATCACGCTGGCGCCGGCAAACTCGGACGGGCCGATATCGCGCGGTTCCAGAAGCACCACATCGCCCTTCTGCACCCGCGCCTCCAGCGCGGCGGCGGCAGCAATGCGGCTGTCGGGAAAACGATAGCTCGCGGCCAGCGACAGACCCGCCAGCGCGGCAGGCGCCAAGGCCAGACCGAAAGCCAGCCGCAGCATCGTGCCGCGCAGCCGCGCCCAAAGCGCCGTCCCGCCAAGCGCCGCGAAGATCAAGAGAACCGGCAGGACCGGCGCCAGATAGCGGGTGAACCGCGCGTGCCAGGTCACGATGATCGCCAGATACAGGATCAGGAAGGCCAGTCCCAAGGCCGCACCCCGGTCGCGCCGCCGCAGGGCAGCCGCGATGCCAAGAACCGCCAGAACCAGTCCGGCCCCGCCGGTCATGCTCCAAAGCTGGCGCAGCTCATACAGGCCCGCCACCGCGCCTTCGAACTGCCAGGTCCAGAACACATCGGTCCGGCCCGCGACCACATCGCCCTCGAACCTCATCACCGCAAGGTAATCCTGCGTCGCATAGATCAGGGCGGGCGTCGTCAGCAGGAACAGCCCCGCCGCCAGCAGAACCGAGACCGGCACGGCCAGCAGCCAGCCCCGCCCCCGCCCGTCGGGCCGCAGCACCAGCGCCGCCAGCGGAATGATCCCGATCACGGCGGCCGAACTCTTCGCGCCCAGCGCCAGCCCCAGGATCAGCGCCCAGCCCAGGCCCGCCCGCCAGGGCCCGTCCTGCCCGTCCAGATAGCGCAGCCCCTGCGCCCAGGCGGCCAGCACCGCCAGCGTCAGCGCGCTTTCGGTCGTGCCGAAATGCGCCCATTGGATCAGCGGCGCCGAAAGGCCAAGCAAGCCCAGCGCCAGCCCCCCTGCCGACGCGCCGCCCAGCCGCAGGGCGATGCGGAAAGCCAGCCACAGCGCGGCCCCGGCACATAGGGCCGAGATCAGCCGCGCCGCCAGCGAAATGCAGCTTCCCCCGGGCGCGGGGCCACACAGGACAACGGCCAGCCCCTTGGGCAAAGCCAGCGCAAGCCCGTTATAGGCATGGAAATCCGGCACCATCCCGCCGGGAAAGACCAGCTTGCCCGCCGCGAAGACCAGATTGAACTCGTCGGGGTGATAGAGCCGCCCCTCGTCCCACATCAGCCCTTGCAGGCGCAAAAGGACCAGCAGCGCCAGCGCCAGCGGCAAGACCCAGGGCCGGGAGGCCAGCCCGCTCATGCCGAAGGCACCTTGGCATTGGCAAGCATCAGCCCCGGCAGCACCAGCAGGTTGAAATGCACCAGCACATTCTGTGCCAGCCGCAGCAGCGCACCAAGGCTTTCGGAGGGCGGAAGATAGGGGAGCAGCGCCAGACTGCCATCCGGCCGAGGCTCAACCATCCCCAGAACCGGCCCGGCCTTCAGCACCGCCAGCACCTCGGTCACCGCGCCCAAAGCCAGCGCCACGACCATCACGGCCAGCGCCGCGGCCAAGGCCAGAACGCCCCGGCGCGAGGGCGCGGCGACCAGGGCCGCAAGGATCACCGGCAGAGCAATGGCGAAATCGGCGGGCCAGATCGCCGCGCGATGCAGGATCGCGGGATCGGCCTGGGCCAGCGCCATGGTCTCGACCAGCCAGCCATCGGGGCGCGGCGCAATCGGGCCGATCCCGCCCGGCGTCGCGACCAGCAGCAGATTCGCCAGCGCGGCCAAAGGCGCGGCCGACAGCGCCGCCAGGCCCAGCGTCCAGATCGCGCCGAACCCCACGACCAGCGCAAGCGCCAATGCAAGCCGCCGCGCGGGCGTGCCCAGGATCAGGCCCGCCGCCAGCAGGAAACCGCCCGCCGTCAGGATCGGGAAGACATCCAGATGCACCGCGTCGAACTGTGCCGGATCAAGATGCAGCACGACCCCAAGGATCACGATGCGGAACAGGTTGAAAGCCTGGATCGCCACCAGAGCGACAGCAAAGGCCAGAACGCCCCAGCGCCAGCCGCGCCGCCAGGCCAGGCCTGCCACCAGCGCGGCCGCCGCGACCGCCAGCCCGTTGCCGTCGCAGACGCGCGTGACTTCCATCCCCCAGCCCGCCACCGTCTCGCGCAACGTGGCGCCATCGCGGATCACCGTCAGGCCGGAAAGGTTGAACAGCGCACCCGCCACAGCGGCCAGTCCCAGCGCCACCGCGTCAAAGACCGCGCGCAGGGGCGCCAGATCGACCAGCGCGAAGCCAAGGGTCAACAGGGCCAGCGCAGGCACCGCCCCGCCCGCGGCGCGGCCCTTGATCGCCGATGGCACGGCCCGCGCCCTTAGAATTGCAGGTTCAGGCTCAGATGCGCGTCGATGCCGGAATAGCCATCCTCATCGAAATTCGACCCGACCCCGGTCTCGAAGTTGAACCCGTTTTTGCCGGTGGCGAAGCCCACGCCCAGCCGCCCGCGCGTGTCCGAGGAATAGGCCTCGTGCAGACCGACCGGCAGATTGTCCGAAGCCGAGATGTTCTGGCTCAGATCCATCTCGACAAAGGTGTTCATCCCGTTTTCAAGGTCGAAGGTCGTGCGCGCACCGAAGACCACGGCAAAGCTCTCTCCCGTCGTTTTGTCCACTGCCGCGCCGCCCAGTTCGGTATAGGCATCATTGGTCTGGGTGACATAGCGCAAGCCGCCATTCAGGTCGGTCGTGGCCTTGCCGCTGACAATGCGATGCGCGGCGGACAGGTCAAGGAAGCTGCGGGTCGCATCGAAACTGCCCGAAATCGCACCGCCCGAACGGGTGAAGTCATAGCTTGCCCAGATATGGCCGAATGTGGCGCTAAGCGATGTTGCCTCGCCCACGCTGCGCGACAGGCCCAGCGTCAGGCCGATCCCGTCATGGTCCATGGTGCCGTCATTGGCCAGAGTGTCGCCCTTGCCGTGTTCCAGCAGCAGTCCACCGAACAGAAGCGTGTCCGACCCGACAGCGCCGCCCACCAGCGCCGCGCCGGTCATCAGGTCATAGTCCAGCGTGTCGGTGTCGATGTTTCGATACCCGATATTCGCCGCAAAGCTGAGATCGCCATTGGTGAACACGCCCTCGACGCCCATCGCGGCCGGATCGCCGTCATCTGCAAGGAACCCCGGAGCGACGCTCACGATTTTGATGCGGTCGCTCGAAACGCCAGCGCTTCTGGCGATACTGGCAAGGAAGTCATTAATGAAGTTCTGATGTTCGCCAGTCACGACCTCGCCGATGGAAATGCCCATCGCCGAGGCCGATCCCGGCACGTTGCGCGCCTGGGCCTGGGTGCCCGTCAGGCTGAACAGCACCGCGGCAAGCAGCGGCAGAAGGGCAAGTGTCAGGCGGCGAAACGGCATCGGGCAATCCTTGGCACAGCGTCCTCGCGACGCTTTGACGAGCTTTCTCCAACGCTAGGCGATAAGTCGCCGGCCTTCACCGCAAATCGCGACGGAGATTTCGAATTTCTCCCAAGGCGTGGCGGCAAAACCGCGCCAGGCGCCGATAATTCAGCGCCGACGTGCCGTGGTCGCGCGCCAGATGGGTGACAACCACCTCGCGCACCCGGTCGGGATGGCGGCGCAAAAGCACGATCGCGGCCAGAACCGAGGGGATCCAGGCCCGCTCGGGAATCAGCCGGGCGGCCTCGGCCCAGGCCTCGCGGCGCAAAAGCTTGTAGGGCACGCCGGCATCCTGCGGGCTGCGGCCAAAGGTCAGGGCGATTGCGGCCCGCATCAGCCGGGTGATCACCAGCCGGTGCGGCGGGTCATTGCGCGGACGGCGGATGCCGATCAGACCCAGCAGCTTCTCGTCCTGCAACTGCCGCCAATGGCCCGCGAAGGCCTCAAGCGCGATCTGCCGGTCGCTGTCCAGAAGCAGCAGCACCTCGCCCCGCGCTTCGGCCAGACCGCGCAACAGCGCCGGGCCATGGCCCGCATTGGCCTGGGTGACGACGCGAAGCTGCGGCACGCGCCCCGCCAGCCCCGCCAGAAGGGCAGGCGTCTGATCGCGCGAACCGTCATCGACCACGATGATCTCGGTCTCGGGCACGACGGTGCAGATATGGGTCAGCACATCGCCGACCGCAGCTTCGATGGACCCGGCCTCGTTATAGGCGGGCATGATGACCGACAGGGTCGGCATGACGGAAACCCCATTCCCCAGTGACGGGCGCACTTTGCATTTGGCGGCGGCGCCCTTATCCTGCACCGCTATCAGCCCCATACCGGGGTGGCAACCGGATCGGCGCGGCCGAACCAAGAAGGCAGGGACAGGGCAGATGGCGCATGTGGTGATCGCTGGCGCCGGGCTGACCGGGGCCACGCTGGCACGCTGCCTCGCCGAAGTCGGCCATCGCGTGACGGTCCATGACGCGCGGGATCATCTCGCCGGCAATTGCCACACATCCGAAGACGCGGCGACCGGGGTGATGGTCCACCGCTACGGGCCGCATATCTTCCACACCGCCGATACCGGGGTGCGGGCCTTTCTCGACCGCTTCACCCGCTTCATCCCCTATCGCCACCGTGTTGTCACGCGGGCGGGCGGGCGCGTCTTCTCGATGCCGATCAACCTTCTCACGATCAACGCCTTCTTCGGCACCGCCATGGGGCCGGACGCGGCCCGCGCCCATATCGCGGCGCAGCGCGTGACCCTGCCCCACCCGCCCCGGAATTTCGAGGAACAGGCCCTGTCGCTGATGGGCCGCCCGCTCTACGAGACCTTCTTCAAGGGCTATACCGAAAAGCAATGGGGTGTCGCCGCGACCGAGCTTCCGGCCGAGATCCTGGCCCGCCTGCCCTTCCGCTTTACATATGACGACAGCTATTTCCTGCATCCTTTCCAGGCCATGCCCGACCAAGGCTATACCGCTATGGTCGCAGCGATGCTGGACCATCCGGCGATCGACATTCACCTGAACAGCGCCCTTTCCCCCGCGCCCGCGGGCGATCATCTGGTCTGGACCGGCCCGATCGACGCCTATTTCGGCCATCGGCTGGGCCGCCTCGCCTATCGCACCCTCGATTTCGCCGAGATCCGCGCCACCGGCGATCAGCAAGGCATCCCGGTGATGAACGAGGCCGATGCCGCCGTGCCCTATACCCGCACCACCGAGCACCGCCATTTCTCGCCCTGGCGCGAGGTCTCGGGCACCATCCTGTATCGCGAAAGTTCCCGCGATTGCGGCCCGGCGGACATCCCCTATTACCCCGTCCGCCTGTTGCGCGAGAAAGAGATGCTGGCGGGGTATGAGGCGCTGGCCGCCGCCACCCCCGGCGTCAGCTTTGCCGGGCGGCTGGGGCAATACCGCTATCTCGACATGGATCAGGCCGTTCGCGCCGCCCTCGACCTGGGCGCCTCGCTGATCGACCGGCTGTCCCCGCGCCAGGGCACGGCGCGGGCGGGGCACTGATCCGCGCCATGCCGCGCAAGACCCGCCTCGACCCAGCCCTGCCGGTGCTGCTGGCTCTGACGCTGTTGCTCTTCCTTGCCCTCTGGGCGCGGCTTGCGGGCACCGACTGGGATCAGGGCGCGGGCCTGCACCCCGACGAGCGTCACATGCTTTTCGTCAGCCAGGACATGGCGCGGGCGCTGGACGATCCGGCCCATGCCGGGCTTGGTCTTTCGGGCTGGCTGGCCGAGGCCTCGCCCCTGAACCCGCATCTGGGCGACCGCAGCCATGTCTATGGCGATCTGCCCGTGCTGGCCGTGACCTTCGCCGCCCGCGCGACCGGACAGACGGGCTGGTTCGAGATGATGCATCTTGGCCGCCAGATCAGCGCCATTCTGGACGGGCTGACCATATTGGTGGTCTTTCTTGCGGCGCGGCTCCTGGCGGGCGACCACCGCGCTCTGTTGGCCGCGGCCCTCTACGCCGCCATACCCAGCGCCCTGCAACTGGCCAATTTCTTCACGGTCGAGGCCTGGCTGAGTGCCGCCACCGCCTGGGCGTTGGTGCCGATGGCCGCTCTTGCGACGGGGCGAGGCGGGCTGCGCAGCGCCGCCATGGCTGGGGTCTTCACTGGCCTTGCCCTGGCCTGCAAGATCACCGGCGGCGCGCTGACCCTGCCCGGCCTTGCCGCGCTGGTTCTGGCACGGCGGCACGGCATGGGCTGGGGGCGGATCGGGCTTTGCCTCCTGGCCGCGCTGGTTGTCACGCTGATCACCTTCCGCCTTGCCAATCCCTTCGCCTTCGCGGGCATCTTCACTGTCTCGCAGCACTGGATCACCGATTTCCAGGACCTTGGCGCCGTGGTGCTGGACTGGGGCTTTCCGCCCAACTGGCAATGGCTTGCCGGATATGGCCCGCTGCCTTTCCTGCGTGATTTTGCCCTGTTCGGCTGCGGCCCGGTCGTCACCGCGCTGATCCTTGCCCTGCCCGCCGCGCGGCTTTGGCGCGCGGCGACCCTGCCCCTTGCCGCCGCCCTGGCCTTTGTCCTGCCGCCCCTTGTCTCGCCCATCGCCGTGCTGCGCTATGCCGCGCCCGCGCTGCCCGCCCTCGCCCTTGCCGCCGCCCTTGCCCCAGACGCGCTTCTCCGCCGCGGTCGCGCCGCGCTTCCCCTCCTCCTCGCCCTCTGGTGGGGCGCGGGCGCCTGGCGGCTGCATGATGGCCAGCATCCCCGCGTCACCGCCTCGCTCTGGCTCTGGACCCTGCCCGCGGGCACCACGCTTCTGAACGAGACCGGCTGGGACGAAGCCCTGCCCGTCATCGTCGCGGTCGCGCCGGGCGAAAACCGCCGCTGGCCCGATCAGGACGGGCATTTCATCCTGAAGACGCTGGAGATGGTTGCCCCCGACAGCTCTGCAAAAGCCGATGCCATGGCCGCGCTGATGGCCGAAAGCGATTTCCTGATCCTGTCCTCGGATCGGCAGTCCGGCGTCATGCCCCGCCTGCCCGACCGCTTCCCCCTGACCACCGCGCATTATGCCGCGCTATTCTCGGGTCAGGCCTGCTTTGCCCCGGCTCTGGCGATCGACCGCGGCTTCCCGCTGCCCTTCCTGCCCTTCGACGACTCCTGGGCGCAGGAACCCTGGCGCGTCTATGACCACCCCAAGGTCCGCATCTTCCGCCGCGAGGCCTGTTTCGATGCGGCGGCCTATGCGGAAAAGCTCAAGGCCGCCTTGCCTTGAGACCCGTTCAGCGCCGCCGCGCGACAAGCGCCAGGCTGGGCGTGGTCGCCGCCTCGCCGGGCATCGAGACATAGGGGTCTGTGATCTCGAGCAGATCCAGCGGCAGGCCCTTCAGCGCCGTCTCGAAACCGCCCTGCCACAGCGTCTCCTTGACCGTCAGCACCATCACCCCGCCGGGCCGCAGGATGCGGAGCAGTTCGGGCAATGCCTCGGCGCCAACATGGCCGGTGGTGAACACCCCGGTCGAGATCACGGCGGCATAGGCGCCATCCGCCATGTCCAGCGGCCCGCCCAGCACCGCGCGCGACAGGCGCGCATAGGCCCCCTTGCGCGCGGCCACCGCCAGCATCCCTTCGGAAATGTCGATGCCATGCACTTCCGGCCAGCCCAGGATGCCGAACCAGGCCCCGGTCAACCCCGTGCCCACCCCCGCATCCAGGATCGGCCCCGCGCCCTTGGGCAGATGGCGGGCCAGAAGCGCCATGCCGATGGTGGGATGGCGATAGCCCGCTTCCGCCATTTCGGAATCATAGGTCTCGGCCCAGGCATCATAGACGGCCGCGATCTCTTCCGGGGCCTTCGCGCCATAGACCGCCCCCAGATGCCCATCATGTTCCGCCATCATCGCCCCCGCCTGTTGCCGCTTCACCATAGCCAGGTCGCGGAAAATGTGGAACCTTTCCGCGTGACAAGAGGATGACGTGAATGACCGATCTGGAAGAAATCGCCGCCCTCGGCCAGAAGATGCCCGCTTTGGCCGGGGCCGTGCCCGAACGCATGGGCGGCCTGACGAACCGGGTCTATCGTCTGGGCGATCTGGTCCTGCGCCTGCCCGGCAAGGGCACCGAAGACTATATCGACCGCGCCGCCGAGGCCATCTCCGCCCGCGCGGCAGCGGCGGCGGGCGTCTCGCCCGAGGTGATCCATGCCGATCCCGCGAGCGGCATCATGATCACGCGCTTCATCGACGGGACCGAAACCATGTCTCCGCAGGCCTTCCGCAGCCGCAAGGGCAGCCCCGCCCGCGCCGGTCAGATCTTCGCCCGGCTTCACCGCTCCGGCGCGGTCTTCCCGGCCCGGTTCGAGCTTTTCGCGATGATCGACGATTACCTTGGCCATCTGTCGGGCAAGGACGTGGCCCTGCCCGAGGGCTACCATCAGGTGCTGGACGAGGCGCAGACCGTGCGCGCCGCGCTGGCGGCGCACCCCCTTCCCCTTGCCCCCTGTCATTGCGACCCCCTGTGCGAGAACTTCCTCGACACCGGCGACCGCATGTGGGTGGTCGATTGGGAATATTGCGGCATGAACGATCCGATGTGGGATCTGGGCGATCTGTCGGTCGAAGGCGGTTTCGACGCCGATCAGGACAGCGAGATGCTGCAGGCCTATTTCGGTGGCCCGCCTTCCGCCGCCGACCATGGCCGCATGGTGATCTACAAGGCGATGTGCGACCTGCTCTGGACGCTCTGGGGCCTGCTGCAACTGGCCAACCAGAACCCAGCCGACGATTTCCGCGCCTATGCCGACACCCGCTTCGCCCGCTGCCGCGCGCTTATGGCCACGCCCGGCTTTGCCCGCCACCTGGCGGCGATTACCGCATAGGACGGGTCACCACCGCCAGCCGTTCAGCGCCAGCCCCGCTGAAGCTGCGTCCCCGACAGGCCGGCCCGCGGCGCCGGCCCCAGCAGCACCAGCAGCGGAAGGGTGATCAGTGGCGACAGGAACAGCGTCACGATCACCCAGCCCAGCGCCGAGCGCTGGCGCCGCGCCGCCATGGTCGCGGGCAGCCAGATATACAGCCAGAAGGCAAGGATCGCCCCGACCGACACCATCAGGAAGATCACGAATATCGATCCGGTCAACATGCAAGGCATCCTTTGCGGGCAATCCTGTCCCGGTGAAAACGCCGCCCCCCGCCCGCGGTTCCTCGGTTGGCGCGGCATCCGTCTTCCCGCGTGCCGCCAGTGAAAAAGGGGGGCCGAAGCCCCCCTTTCCGACCCGGTGCTGAAAATCGCCTCAGCCGCCGATCTTCTTGATTCGCCCGTCCAGCTCGACCTTCACCGAACCCATCTTCTCGACATAGGCCATCACGTCATTGGCCACGAGGCTGCTGGTCGCCCCCTCGGTCACGATGCGCCCGCCGCCCAGCGCGGCATAGCCGTCGCCGCCGCCCAGGATGTAGTCGTTGATTGCGACCTTGTAGACCTTGTCCATCTCCAGCGGCGCACCACCCACCATGACCTCGCTCACCCGGCTGCCCGCCGGGGCCGAGACATCCACCGTCATCGTCATGCCCGAGACCTGCGGGAAGCGCCCGGCCCCCTTCTCGATCTGGCTGACCCCGTTCTCCAGCGCCAGCAGGACCTGGCTGCCCGGCAGTTCTGTGACAACGGTGGTATTGCCGAAGGGCAGTTCGGTCAGGATGTCGCGGCGGGTCAGCTTCACGCCGGCATCATAGGTCCGGTCTCCACGGATGCCGCCGCTGTTCATCAGGCCGATATCCGCCCCCGTCTGCACCCGCAGCGCATCGGCGATCAGGTTGCCCATGGTCGCTTCCTCGGTCCGCACCACGTTGCGGCGGCTGTCCAGGGGCGCCTCCAGCGTCGCGATCTCGACGCCCAGCGTCTCGTCCATCTTGGCGCGCAGGCTGTCGGCCAGCGCCGTCGCCTCGGGATCGGGCGTCACGGTCGCCGTGTCGATGAAGCGGAAGGTCGGCGTCCAGCTGATCGTCCGCTTGCCATCCTCCTCGCCCACTGTCACCTCAAGGTCGATCGGATTCAGGAACTGCCCGTCGACGCTGGTTTCGACATAGGCCGTCACCCCGTCATAGGCGGTCGCATAGGTGTGGTCGTCGCCCGACAGGATCACATCGAAAGCATGGCTCGCCATCATGGCCCGGTCATTGACCATATCGGTCTGCACCACGCCCACCACCAGATCGGCGCCATCCTCGCGCGCCTTCTTCGCCGCGGCGATGCCGGTATCGACCGTGGGCAGGAATTTCAGGCTGCCGGTCGAGGACACTTCGGGCGAGGTATCCTGCGCCACCGGCACCAGTGCGATCTTCAGCCCGGCGACCTCTTTCACCAACACGCCGCCCAGCCCCTCGATCGGGCTGCCATCGCCATTGACCAGGTTCACCGCCGCCCAGGGGTATTTCGACGCCTTCATCTTCTCGAAGAAATTCTCCGGTCCGAAATCGAACTCATGGTTGCCCGGCACGGCCAGATCGAAAGGCACCAGATTGGTGAAGTCGATGGTGTTCTGTCCCTTGTCAAAGCCCGAGATCAGCGACGGGCTCAGCATGTCACCGTTGAACAGATAGAGCGTGTTCGGATTGGCCGCGCGCTCGGCCTTGGCCACCGCGTTCAGCCGGGCAAAGCCGCCGCGTCCGTCTTCTTCCTCGAAATTATAGACATCGCCCACGCCCAGAAGCGTGATCTTGACCGTCTCGGCCAGCGCGGGGCCCGTCAGGGCGGCAAGCGCCACCGCCCCCATCAAGCTGCGGATGACTGCACGGGACTGCCTGGCCATATCGATTCTCCTTGGATGCTGGACTTTTACAATTCCGTTACATTGTGCGGGGGAAACCGGCCTGTCAAAGCCCATGGCCCCGACCCGGTGCTAGGCCGCCAATCCTACAGGCGCATGACAGCCCGCGCGGGCCACCGTCCCTTGCGCGATTGACGCGGGCGGGGCGGCGGGGGTAAAGCCGCCCCCATGCTCATCTTCAAGATCTTCCGCCGCCCCGAATGGGATGCCTTCCGCAGCGCGGGCGAGACGCTCGGCGCGCCGGTCGATCTGGCCGATGGCTTCATCCATTTCTCCACGGCCCAGCAGGTTGCCGAAACGGCGGCGAAATGGTTCGCGACCGAAAGCGATCTGGTGCTGGTGGCCTTCCGCGCCGAAGATCTTGGCCCCGGACTGAAATGGGAAGCCTCGCGCGGCGGCGCCCTGTTCCCGCATCTCTATCGCAGCCTGCGGATCTCGGAAGTGGTCTGGGACAAGTCTCTGCCGCTCGGCGCCACCGGCCATATCTTCCCCGAAGGCGTGGTATGAGCCTGATCGAAAGCCTCGGCCTCGCCGCGCTGCGCCGCATCGACCCGGAAACCGCGCATGGTCTGGCGCTCAAGGCGCTGCGCACCGGGCTTGCGCCGCTGCCCGGCCCGGTCGCGACGCCGCGCCTGGCCTGCACGCTGGCCGGGCTGCCGCTTCTGAACCCGATCGGCCTTGCCGCGGGCTTCGACAAGAACGCCACGGCAGTTGCACAGCTGTCCCGCGCGGGCTTCGGCTTTCTCGAGGTCGGCGCCGCCACGCCCCTGCCGCAAGAGGGCAATCCGCGCCCGCGGCTCTGGCGCCTCACCGAAGACCGCGCCGCGATCAACCGCTTCGGCTTCAACAATCAGGGCATGGAGCCGATCGCCGCCCGCCTTGCGGCACGGCAGCGCGGCCCGGTCCCGGTCGGGCTGAACCTCGGCGCCAACAAGACCTCGGAAGACCGCGCCGGCGATTTCGCCCGCGTCTTGGCCTATTGCGGCCCGCATGTCGATTTCGCCACCGTCAATGTCAGCAGCCCCAACACCGAGAAGTTGCGCGACCTGCAAGGCCCCGCCGCGCTGGCCGCGCTGCTTGATCGGGTGATGCAGGCCCGCGCCGAACTGCCGCGTCCGATCCCGGTCTTCCTCAAGATCGCCCCCGATCTGTCGGAACCCGAACTGGCCCAGATCGCCGAAGTGGCGGTGTCGGCGCAACTCTCCGGCATCATCGCGACCAATACCACGCTCGCGCGCGACGGCCTACGCTCGCCCTTCCGCGACCAGCAGGGCGGCCTCTCCGGCGCCCCTCTCTTCGAGCGCTCGACCCGCATCCTCGCCCGGCTCTCGCAGCTGACCGAGGGCCGCCTGCCCCTGATCGGCGTCGGCGGCGTTTCCTCGGCCGAAGAGGCCTATGCCAAGATCCGCGCCGGGGCGAGCGCCGTGCAGCTCTACACCGCCATGGTCTATCACGGCCTCAGCCTCGCCCCGAAGATCGCCCGGGGTCTCGACGCGCTCCTCGCCCGCGACGGTTTCGCCTCGGTTGGCGCCGCCGTGGGAACGGACCGGTCGCGCTGGCTGTAAGCCCCGGGGGCCAGCCCCCGGACCCCCGGGATATTTGCGAACAGAAGAAATGACAGCCGCAACGGATCGCGGCCGGTCGCCCGCCGCCCGATCGGCTTCTTCTGTTTCCAAATATCCTGCGGGGGTCCGGGGGTGCAAAACCCCCGGGTTCTGCCAACCGTCAGAACGCCTTGAAGGTCATCGTGGTCAGCGTCTGCTGGATGCCCGCGATGTCGAACAGCTTCGAGGCGAGGAAATGCCCGACATCCTGCCCCTCGGGGATATAGACCTTGGCCAGAAGGTCGAAATCGCCGCTGGTCGAATACAACTCGCTCACCACCTCGCGGTCCCAGATCTCATTGGCCACATCATAGGTCTTGCCCGGGGTGCAGCGGATCTGGACGAAGACAAGCGACATGGGCGGACCTCCTGATTGCGCGGCAGAGATTAGCCCTCGTCCGCCGCCAGCGCTAGAGGCGCGGGCGCCTGTTTCAGATCCTCGGTGCCCAGCGCCCGTTTGGGCAGCGCCAGCCGGTTGCGCACCACCCAATGCAGCCGCGTCTCGGCCCGGGTGATCGCCACATAGGCCAGCCGCTTCCACAGCGGCACGCCCGCCTCGCTGCGCCCCGCCTGCGCCGCCGCCCAAAGGTCGGGGGCGAAGACCTGCACTTCCGGCCATTGCGACCCCTGCGCCTTGTGGATCGTCACCGCCGCGCCATGCAGGAAGGCCGCGCCCATGGTCGCGGCATGGGGGATGAAGGGTTCCTCCTCCTCGGGCCGCTCGATCTTGATGATCGAGGCCGCCGAAAGCTGCGGATCCTCGGCCCCCAGCACATGCAGCTTCGCGAAACCGGGGCGCGAGCCGGGACCAAGATAGATCACCTGCGCCCCCTTGATCAGCCCCCGCGCCTCGAGGTCGATCCGCTTCTTGCGATGCTTCAACGGCAGTTCGATCCCGTCGCAGATCAGCGGCTCGCCCGGGATCAGGTCATCGACCGGCGCGCCCTGCGCGGCGCGAAAGGCGGTGATCAGCTTGATCCGGGTGACATTGCGCCAGACAAGCACGGGCGAGCGCGCCATCAGATCGGCATCGACACGTTCCGCCCAGACCACCCGGTCATCCCGCGCCGCCCGGTCGCGGATCATCGCCTCGAAATCCTCGAAGCCCAGCCGGTCATCGGCCAGGGCATGGGCCAGGTCGAGGATCGGGTTGTCCTCGCTCTGGCGGTGGATGCGGTGCAAGATCAGCTTGCGGCTGTCGCCCAGCCGGTCGAAGACCATCTCGCCCGATTGTCCGACCGGGGCAAGCTGGGCCGGATCGCCGAACAGAACCAGACGCGGAAAGATCTCGCGCAGGTCGTTGAACTGGCGCTCGTCCAGCATCGAGGCCTCATCGACGAAACCCATGTCCAGCGGCTCCTCGCGCCGCTTCCAGCCGGTGATGAAATCCGACCCGCGCAAGCCCGCCGCCGCAAGCGCGCCGGGAATGGACGCCACCTGCTGGTAAAAGGCATGCGCCCGGTCCAGCGCCTGATCGGTCAGCCCCTCGACCGTCGGACGCTCCGCCTGCCCCGACAGCCATTCGGCGATCTTCTCGTATTGCGGGTCATAGACCGGGGTATAAAGGATGCGGTGGATCGTCGTCGCCGGCACGCCGCGCAGCCGCAAGACGCTCGCCGCCTTGTTGGTCGGGGCCAGAATGGCCAGCGTGCGGCGGTCCTTCCTGCGCCGCCCTTCCCAATCGGCCGAGACGATATCGACCCCCGCGCCTTTCAGCGCCTTGTACAGCCCGCTCAACAGCAGGGTCTTGCCCGATCCCGCCTTGCCCACCACCGCCATGACCATCGACTTGCCCTCGGCCTGCGGCGTCAGCACGCCCTCGGCCAGATCGACGCCCTGGCCCTCCAGTTCAAGGGCCAGTCGGTCCCAGGCCTCGGCCTGATCGTCGGAAAGGGTCAGCGCGCTCTGCATGGCGGCGACCCTATCCGCATGGCCCGCCAAGGACCAGAGAGGGAAGACCCCGCCCGCCGCCGAAAGTGCGGGATCGCCGCGCCCATGACAAAGCCGCCTGCAGGGCGGCAGGCGGCCTGTCTCAGCGTTCAGCCCGGATCGGCCTCAGCCGCCCCGGCTTGCCTCCAGCGTATCGGCAAAGGTCCGCAGCCCGGTGCGCGGCGCTTGCACCAGCACCGCCATATTGCCCGGCTTGTGCTTGTTCTTCCACATCAGCGTATGCGCCGCCGGAATTTCGGCCCAGGGGAAGACCTCGGACATGCAGGGGTCCAGCCGCCGCTCGCACATCAGCTTGTTGGCCGCCGCCGCCTGCTTCAGATGGGCGAAATGGCTGCCTTGCAGGCGCTTCTGGTGCATCCACATGTAACGCACGTCGAAGGTGCAGTTGAAGCCGCTGGTGCCAGCGCAGATCACCACCATGCCGCCCTTCTTGCAGACCAGCGACGAGACCGGGAAGGTCTGCTCGCCTGGATGCTCGAAGACCATGTCGACATTCACCCCTTTGCCGGTGATGTCCCAGATCGCCTTGCCGAACTTGCGCGCCTCTTTCAGCCAGGTGTTGTATTCCTCGCTGTTGACCTTGGGCAACTGCCCCCAGCACTTGAAATCGTTGCGGTTGATCACGCCCTTCGCCCCCAGCGACATGACGAAATCGCGCTTGGTCTCGTCCGAGATCACACCAATCGCATTGGCCCCCGCCGTCACCGCCAGCTGGATCGCGTAAGAGCCAAGCCCGCCCGACGCCCCCCAGACCAGCACATTCTGCCCGGGCTTGAGGTCATGCGGCGCATGGCCGAACAGCATCCGGTAGGCGGTGGCCAGCGTCAGCGTGTAGCAGGCCGATTCCTCCCAGGTCAGGTGCTTCGGCCGCGGCATCAGCTGCTGGGCCTGCACCTTGGTGAACTGCGCGAAAGACCCGTCCGGCGTCTCATAGCCCCAGATGCGCTGGGTGGGCGAGAACATCGGATCGCCGCCATTGCATTCCTCGTCATCGCCATCATCCTGATTGCAATGGATGACGACCTCGTCGCCGACCTTCCAGCGCTTCACCTTGTCGCCCACCGCCCAGACGATGCCCGAAGCGTCGGAACCGGCGATGTGGAACTCCTGCTTGTGGCCGTCGAACGGGCTGATCGGCACGCCCAGACCGGCCCAGACCCCGTTGTAATTGACCCCCGCCGCCATCACGAGGACCAGAACCTCATGGCTGTCCAGCGTCCAGGTCGGCAGCACTTCCAGCTGCATGGCCTTTTCCGGCTCGCCATGGCGTTCGCGGCGGATCGACCAGGCATACATCTTCGCCGGCACATGGCCGAGCGGCGGCATCTCGCCAATCTCGTAAAGGTCCTTCACCGGCGCGTCGTAGGGAACGATGCCGCTTGCCGTATCCAGTGCCATCCGTCTCTCCATCGCAGACATGCCGCGCCGCAGAATCACAGCGCGCTTGCGGCAAGAGTTAAAATTGGTCGCGCAATTTTGCAATAGTAAGAAAGTGTATTTTTGTAATTTTATGTCCGCTGCGTCGCGGCGTCAGCCGAAATGCCGGGCACTGCATTGGCGTAAAAGGCCAGAAGCGCCGCCTCGCCCGACGCCGGCTGCAAATCCTTGGTCACCAGCCCCCGCGCGATCAGCGGCACCAGCCCTTCCTCCAGCACCCGCTCCACCCCTTGCGGCGGCAGTTTCAGCACCGCCCCCGCCGCCGCCAGCCGCGCCGCCAGCGCCTGCACCCGCTGGGCCAATTCGTCCCGGCTCGCCGCGCCCTGCCCCAACGCCGCCGCCACCAGGGGCACGGGCAGGACCGGGATCACCCCGGCAATGCGCTGCATCAACAGCCCGCCCAGCGCCTCGACCGGGGCGGCATGACCCTGCGCAAGAAAGTCGCGCAGGCTGACCGGCGCGCCGAAGCCCGCCGCCGCCGTGCCGAAGCCGCGCAGCCGCCCGCGCCAGCGCTTCCACAGATAGGCCAGCGCGCACCACGCCACCCAGAGCGGCCGGTTGCGGAACCGCCGCGTCTCCGACTGCGCCGCCTCGACCAGGACCCGATCCTCGAGCACCCGGTCATAGGCCAGGCCCACCGGCACGAAGACCACATCGCGACCCTCGGGCCGGAAACCCTCGACGATATAGGAAATCAGCCCCAGCCGTGCCGCGCCCATCCGCCCGTCCAGCGAAAGCCCGCCCTCGGGGAACATCGCCTGGGTCGTGCCCTCTTCCGCCGCCATCTGCACATAGCGCGCCAGCACCTTGCGATAGAGCGCATTGCGGCTCTTGCGCCGGATGAAATAGCCCCCCATCGACCGCACCAGCGCCGACAAGGGCCAGACCCGCGCCCATTCCCCCACCGCGTAGGAAACCGCCGAGCGCCCCGCCACCAGCCAGGTCACCAGAACGTAATCCATGTTCGAGCGGTGATTCATCACGAAGACCACCGTCGCGCGCGGGTCGATCTTGGCCAAGGCGGCATCGACCTTGCCCACCCGCACCCGATACAGAAGCCGCGTCAGGGCTTTCGCCGCCCGCGTGCCAAAGCCGAAATAGATCGTCGCCGAAAAGCCCGGCACGATCTCGCCCGCATAGCGCCGCGCCTCCTCGAAGGCGACCTCGCCCGGCACCCCCGTCTCGGCCGCATGCTCTGCCGCCGCCTCCATCACCCGCGCATCATAGGCCAGCCGCGCCACCATGTCCGACCGTTGCGCCAGCTTGAACAGGTCGATCTTGCGGTCCAGCTGCGCATTCAGTCGCATCAGCGCCCGCTCGGCCCGCCGCCGAAAGAACCAGCGCACCGAGGGAAACAGGAAATGCGTGGCGAAACTGATCGCGGCGAAGCCAAGGATCAGCACCAGAAGCCAGACCGGAACCTCGACCCTGCCGAACATGCGGCACAGACTAGAGCATCCCGAAGATCGGGCAATCCTTCTTCATCTCGGCGAAACCACTCGCGCGGTCCGAGGGCGGCCCCCCGGTCGCCGAACTCGCCGCAGCGCAGCGATTGACATTGTGCGATTCTTTCGCCTATCTCCACGATGACGAAACAAAGTTGCGCGCTGGCGATTCACCCCGCGTTCCGGAGACAAGAAGATGACCGAGAAACCCTGGCTCTTCCGCACCTATGCCGGCCATTCCACCGCCGCCGCCTCCAACGCGCTTTATCGCACCAATCTGTCCAAGGGCCAGACCGGCCTGTCCGTTGCCTTCGACCTGCCGACCCAGACCGGCTATGACAGCGACGATCCCCGGGCGAAGGGCGAGGTCGGCAAGGTCGGCGTCCCCATCGCCCATCTGGGCGACATGCGCGCGCTCTTCGACCAGATCCCGCTCGAAGAGATGAACACCTCGATGACGATCAACGCCACAGCCCCCTGGCTGCTGGCCCTCTACATCGCCGTCGCCCAGGAACAGGGCGCCGATGTCGCCAAACTCCAGGGCACCGTCCAGAACGACATCATCAAGGAATATCTCTCGCGCGGCACCTATATCTGCCCGCCGAAACCCAGCCTGCGCCTGATCACCGATGTCGCCGCCTATACCGGCCAGCACCTGCCGAAATGGAACCCGATGAACGTGTGTTCCTACCATCTGCAGGAAGCCGGAGCCACGCCCGAACAGGAGCTTGCCTTCGCGCTCGCCACCGGCGTCGCCGTGCTGGACGATCTGCGCGGCAAGGTCCCGGCCGCCGATTTCCCGGCCATGTGCGGCCGCATCTCCTTTTTCGTCAATGCCGGCATCCGCTTCGTGACCGAGATGTGCAAGATGCGCGCCTTCACCGATCTCTGGGACGAGATCCTGCGCGACCGCTACGGCATCGTGGATGAGAAATTCCGCCGCTTCCGCTATGGCGTGCAGGTCAATTCTCTGGGCCTCACCGAACAGCAGCCGGAAAACAACGTCTATCGTATCCTTCTGGAAATGCTGGCCGTCACCCTGTCGAAAAAGGCCCGCGCCCGCGCCGTCCAGCTTCCGGCCTGGAACGAGGCGCTGGGTCTGCCCCGGCCCTGGGATCAGCAATGGTCGCTCAGGATGCAGCAGATCCTCGCCTATGAAACCGACCTTCTGGAATATGACGATCTTTTCGACGGCAACCCCGCCATCGACCGCAAGGTCGCCGCGCTGAAAGACGGTGCCCGGGCCGAACTGGCCCAGATCGACGCCATGGGCGGGGCCGTCGCCGCCATCGATTACATGAAATCCCGCCTGGTCGAGGCCAATTCCGACCGCATCGCCCGGATTGAGGCGAAAGAGGTGACCGTGGTCGGCGTCAACCGCTTCACCACCACCGAACCTTCGCCGCTCACCACCGGCGAGGGCGCGATCATGCAGGCCGACCCCCATGCCGAGGCCGACCAGATCAGCCGCCTCAAGGCCTGGCGCGCCAGCCGCGACGCCGCCGCCATCACCGCCGCGCTGGCCGGGCTGCGCCGTGCCGCCGATGCGGGCGAAAACATCATGCCCGCCTCGATCGCCGCCGCAAAGGCGGGCGTCACCACCGGCGAATGGGCCGCCGTGATCCGCGCCGCCTTCGGCGAATACCGCGCCCCCACCGGCGTCTCGCGCAACCCCTCGAACCGCACCGAAGGGCTCGAGCCGATCCGCGCCGCCGTCGATGCCGTCTCCTCGACCCTGGGCCGCCGCCTGAAATTCCTCGTCGGCAAGCCCGGCCTTGACGGCCATTCCAACGGCGCCGAACAGATCGCCGCCCGCGCCCGCGATTGCGGCATGGACATCCATTACGAAGGCATCCGCCTGACCCCGCAGGAAATCGTCTCGGCGGCGGCGGATCAGGAGGCCCATGTCGTCGGCCTGTCCATCCTCTCCGGCAGCCATCTGCCCCTGATCGCCGAGACCATGGAGCGGATGCGCGCGGCGGGCCTGTCGCATGTGCCGGTGGTCGTCGGTGGCATCATCCCCGACGAAGACGCCACCCAGCTGCGCGCCATGGGCGTCGCCGCCGTCTACACGCCCAAGGATTTCGAGTTGAACCGCATCATGCTCGACATCGTGGCGCTGGTCGATCCGGCTGCGGCGGCGGCCTGAGCCGCGAAGGGCGTAGGGAAACCCGCCCTTCCCGTCCCGCGCAGCGCATGGCACCAAGGGGCATCAGTGCCCCAAGCCGGACCGAAGCCATGCGCCTGCCCCTTCTTTGTCTCGCCCTCCTCGCCGCCCCGCCCGCCCGCTTCCGAACCGGACGCCGCCTGCGCCTGTGGCGTAGCGATCCCCTGCTGCCCGCAGCGGATCGCGACCACGGATTTCGCCTGTATGCCCGCGGATGTCGAAGCGCGCGTCACCGCCATGGGTCAGGCCTTCGACCTGCCCGACCGTCTCTTGCGCAAGAATCCCGGTGAATGGCTCAACCTTCTCGCCGCCTGCTCTGCCTGCCCCAACCGCAAGCTCTGCGCAAATTGCCTCGAGGCAGGCACGATGCACGCCTTGGCTGCGACGGGCCACTGTCCCAATGCGGCCCGCTTCGCCGCGCTCGCCGGCCGGCGCCGCGACTGATCCCCACCCGGCGGGTAGCCCTGACGGCGCCCTCTTGACCGGCCTTTCCTCTCGCGGCCAGATGGCCGTCGCGGGTCATCGCGGCCCGCCCGGACGGAAGACGTTCGGAAGACAATGGCAAGACCTTCGGAAGACCAGGTTTCTTCAGGTTTTTCTGCGGGTTGACCCGAAAAAGGACAGGACCAGGCCATGAGCTTCCACATCGGCGCCAAACCCGGCGACATCGCCGAGACCGTGCTTCTGCCCGGCGATCCCTATCGCGCCCGCTGGGCCGCCCAGACCTTTCTGGAAGCGCCAAGACTGGTGAACGAAGTGCGCGGCATGCTGGGCTATACCGGCACCTGGCGCGGCCACCCGGTCACCATCCACGGCACCGGCATGGGCATGGCCTCGCTGTCGATCTATGTCAACGAACTGATCCGCGACTATGGCGCCAAGACCTTGATCCGCATCGGTTCCGCCGGCGCGCTGCAACCCGATGTGCAGGTCCGCGACGTGGTGCTCGCCATGTCCGCCGCCACCCTGCACACCCCGTCCTCCGAGATCTTCCGCGAGATGAACTTCGCCCCCACCGCCGATTTCGGCCTTCTCTGCCGCGCCCATGCCGCCGCGCAGGGCCGCGCGCGGACCCATGTCGGCATGATCCATTCCTCGGACACGTTCTATGACGAACGCCCCGATCTTGCCCAGCAATTGCAACGGCATGGCTGCCTCTGCGTCGAGATGGAGACCGCCGAGCTTTACACCCTCGCCGCCCGCCACAAGGCCCGCGCGCTGTCAGTCCTCACCATCTCCGACCATATCCTGACCGAAGAGGCGCTGCCCGCCTCCGAGCGCGAGACCAGTTTCGCCGCCATGGTGGAAATCGCCCTCGCCGCCGCCTTCGACTAGGCCGTCTGAGGGGGTGCCGTTCCCTCGGGCTGCGCCCTCCCCCCCGGAGTGTTCTTATCCCAGAAGAAGGGGTTAGGTCGTTCCAACCCCGCCGGGGGCGCAGAGGAAATCGGCCACCCGCGCCACCGCGCTGCCCTTGGACACCGCCCGCGCCGACCACAGCCGCAAGCCGCGCGAGACCGGCAGGCGCTGGGGAAAAGGGGCAACGAGGCGGCCTTGGGCCAGGGGGCCAGCGACGAGCATCCCGTGTCCCATCAGCACCCCCGCGCCATTCACCGCCTCTTCCACCGCCAGCGCGTAAAGTGAATAGACCGGCCCCCGCACCGCAATCTCCGCCCCCGCCGCCGCCAACCAGGCCGCCCAATCCCCCGCCCAGCTTGCATCCGACAGGCAGGGCACCCCGGCCAGGTCCGCCACGCTTGTCAGGCGCGCCGCCATATCCGGCGCGCAGACCGGAAAAAGCGCATCGCCAGCCACCAGCCGCCCGCCTGTTTCCGCCGGAAAAAGGCTCAGGTCATAGGGCGCGCGCTTGAGGTTCGGGGGCGCCTCAAGGGCCGTCACGGAAACGGATATTTCCGGCGCCGCCGCGCGCAAGGCGGGCAGGCGCGGCGACAGCCAAAGTTGCGCAATCGCGGGCAGTGTCGCCACATGCACGACCTGTGGCGCGGCTTTGGCGCGCAACACCGCCTCGGCCCGCGCCAGCGCATCGAAGGCCTCGGTCATCTCTCCCGCCGCCGCCGCCCCCAGCGCGGTCAACCGCACGCCCTTGGTCTGGCACTGGAACAGCGCCGCCCCCAGCGCCTCTTCCAGCGCCTTCACATGCGCCGTCACCGCGCCCGGGCTGACGCCCAGCTCCGCCGCCGCCGCCGCAAATCCGCGCAGCCGCGCCGCGGCCTCAAAGGCACGCAGCGCGGTCAGCGGCAGGGTCCGGGGCGGCGGCGGGGCGACGGGCATCTTTGACTCAGATTTTCTGACCCTCATTTTTCGCAGAACTGATTTGCGCGCAAGCCCCGCCGCCTCCTAGCCTTGCAGGCAAAGGAGACAACCATGCCCCATCTTTCCCCCCGCCCCTGGGTTCCCGCCGCCTGCGAGACCTATATCCAGACCCTTGCCGACATGACCGCCCGCCCGTCGTCGATCGTCGCCGACCGGATCGAGGCGCTGATGGTGCGCAACCTGGAAATCCACGACCAGGATTGCTTCAACCTCAACCCCGCCACAAATGTGATGAACCCCCGCGCCGAGGCGGCGCTGGCAAGGGGCCTCGGCTCACGCCCCTCGCTGGGCTATCCCGGCGACAAATACGAGATGGGGCTGGAGGCGATCGAGGAGATCGAGGTCATCGCCGCCGAACTGGCGGTCGAGGTCTTCGGCGCGACCCATGCCGAGATCCGCGTGGCCAGCGGCGCGCTGGCGAACCTTTATGGCTTCATGGCGCTGGCCAAGCCGGGGGACGCGATCATCGCGCCGCCTGCCACAATCGGCGGCCATGTCACCCATCACAAGGCCGGTTGCGCCGGGCTTTACGGTCTTGTCACCCATGATGCGCCGGTCGACGCCGATGGCTATACGATTGATATCCCGGCCCTTCGCGCGCTGGCCCAGAAGGTCAAGCCCAGGATCATCACCGTCGGCGGAAGCCTCAATCTCTTCGAGCATCCCGTCGCCGAAGTCCGCGCCATCGCCGATGAGGTGGGCGCCAAGGTCCTGTTCGACGCCGCCCATCAATGCGGCATCATCGCCGGTGGTGTGTGGAAGAACCCGCTGCGCGAGGGCGCGCATCTGATGACGATGAGCACCTACAAATCGCTGGGCGGCCCGGCGGGCGGCCTGATCGTCACCAATGACGCGAAGATTGCCGAGGCGCTTGACCATATCGCCTTCCCGGGCCTGACCGCGAATTTTGACGCGGCGAAATCGGCCGCTCTGGCGCTGACGCTTCTGGACTGGCGCGATCATGGCCGGGCCTATGCCCAGGCCATGGTCGATCTGTCCCGGGCGCTGGCGCAAGAATTGGCAGCGCTTGGCCTGCCGCTTTTCGCGGCGGAAAAGGGCGGCACCCAATCGCATCAGTTCGCCCTGATGGCCGCCCCCTTTGGCGGCGGTCAGGCAGCGTCCAAGACATTGCGCAAGGCGGGCTTCCTGGCCTGCGGCATCGGCCTTCCGGCGCCGGAGGTGGCGGGCGACCTGAACGGTCTGCGCATCGGCACGCCGGAACTTGTGCGCCGCGGCGTCACCCCGGCAGACGCACCTGCCCTTGCGGCCCTGATCGCCGAAGGGTTACGGTCCAACGCACCGGAAACCCTTGCCCCCCGCACGCGCGCCCTGCGCGCCCGCTTTCAGGGGCTGCATCACATGACGGTCTGAATGCTGCAACGCCGCCTCGGGGCCCAGGGCCCCCTTGTCTCTGCCCTGGGCTTCGGCTGCCTTTCCTTTGGCGGCATCTTCGGCCCGACCACCACGGAAGAAAGCCTTGCCGCCCTCGATGCCGCCTGGGAGGCCGGGATCACCCTGTTCGACACGGCCAATATCTATGGCAATGGCGTCTCGGAAACCGTTCTGGGCCAATGGCTTGCCCGGACCGGCCACCGGCCCTGCATCGCCACCAAAGCCGCCTTCGACCGGCGCGACGGCGTGCAGCGGATCGACAATTCGCCACAGCATCTGCGGGCCGAGCTGGAAGGCTCGCTCAAACGGCTGGGCGTAGATCACGTCACCCTGTTCTATGCCCATCGCCACGCGCCGGAAGTCCCGGCCGAAGACCTGGCGGGCACGATGCAGCGGCTGGTCGAAGAGGGCAAGATCCTGGGTTACGGCCTGTCGGAAGTGGCGCCCGCCACGGTCGCGCGCGCCCATGCCGTGCATCCGGTCATGGCGGTTCAAAACGAATATTCGCTCTGGACCCGCCAGCCTGAACTTGGACTGATCCAGCTTTGCGCGCGGCTTGGCGTGGCCTTCGTGCCCTTCTCGCCCTTGGCGCGGGGCGCCTTTGGCACGCCCATGGCCGACCCCGCCACCTTCGGCCCGCAGGATCTGCGCCGCCGCATCCCACGCTTTCAGGCCGAGAACTGGCCGCATAATCGCGACCGGCTGACCGCCTTTCACCGCTATGCCGAAAGCCTGGGCGTCCCCCCTGCCGCCCTTGCCTTGGCTTGGGTTCTGGATCGCGGCCCCCATCTGATCCCGATCCCCGGCACCAGAACCGCGGCCCATCTGCGCGCCTGGTCCGGGGCGGCACGGATCGCCATGACCGATGAAATCCGGGCCGAGATCGACCGCCTGCTGCCCGTCGGTTGGGCCTGGGGCGACCGCTACGATGACGGCATGACCGCGACGGCCGAGCGTTATTCCTGACCGCGTCCCGGCCGCAGGCAATCGCGCGGCTCGTCCCCGCGCCATTGCGCCCCGCAGGCGGCGCAGTGCCAGTAATCGGGCGCGACCGAACGGTCCATTCGCCAGCGGCAGGCCCGGGTCAAGGTCGTGCTGCGGCGCATATGCCATTGATAGGCAAGGACCCCGATCAGAAGAAGAAGCAGGAAGACGAGTTGCATGGCCCCTTCTGCCATGCGGCACCCGCGCCGGGTAGCCCCCCGCCGAACTTGCCACCGGCCCGCTCGGTCTGACCCCGCCATGGTTCAGGGCTTGCGCTATATTCCCCGATCTTGCGCCGTCGATGCCTTCAAAGAAACCGTGCCTCAGACGATCCGCTCGACCATCATCTTCTTGATCTCGGAAATCGCCTTGGCCGGGTTCAGCCCCTTGGGGCAGGTCTTGGCGCAGTTCATGATGGTGTGGCAGCGATACAGCTTGAACGGATCTTCCAGCTGATCCAGCCGCTCGCCGGTCGCCTCATCGCGCGAATCGATGATCCAGCGATAGGCGTGCAGCAAGGCCGCCGGGCCCAGATAGCGGTCGGAATTCCACCAGTAGCTCGGGCAGGCGGTGCTGCAGGACGCGCACATCACGCATTCATAGAGGCCATCCAGCTTGGCCCGATCCTCGATCGACTGGCGCCATTCCTTGGCCGGGCGGTTGGTCTTGGTTTCCAGCCAGGGCATGATGCTGGCGTGCTGGGCATAGAAATGCGTCAGGTCCGGGATCAGGTCCTTCACCACCGCCATATGGGGCAGCGGATAGATCTTCACGTCGCCCCGGATCTCGTCCAGGCCATAGATGCAGGCCAGCGTGTTGATCCCGTCGATGTTCATCGCACAAGAGCCGCAAATCCCCTCGCGGCAAGACCGGCGAAAGGTCAGCGTCGGGTCGATCTCGTTCTTGATCTTGATCAGCGCGTCCAGAACCATCGGGCCGCACTTGTCCATATCCAGGAAATAGGTGTCGATCTGCGGGTTCTTCCCGTCATCGGGGTTCCAGCGATAGATGTGGAACGCCCGCACATTCTTCGCGCCCTCGGGCTTCGGCCAGGTCTTGCCGGTGCGGATCTTGGAATTCTTGGGCAGCGTGAACTGGACCATTTCGGGATCAGCCTTTCCAGTCGGGTCGGTCGTAAAGCGGCCGCGAGGGCGGTTCGCCGGATTTCGCCATGACACAGGTTTCATAGACCACCGAAGGGTCCTTGCCGGTCAGGTAGTCGGAAGAGACATGCAGATCGAGGCCCCCGGCCAGCTTGCCATTCGAGGTGCCGCCGATCTGGACCGAGCCGCGCGGCGCCTTGGCCAGACGCGCGCGTTCGTAACATTCGCGCTCGGCCTGCTGCACGGTCATCGGACCGCAGGCGGCCAGAACGATCAGAAGGGAAAGGGCGGCGCGGCGCATCACGGCACCGCCGTCAGGGGCGGCACGCCCGAGGCCGCGAAACACGCCGTCGCCGCGGGACGCAAGGCAAGATTGCGGATATTTTCCTTGGTCTGGCTGCCCGCCTCGACCCCGACATCGCGGGCCAGGGCGCGGATTTCCTCGATGCTGGCGGCCTGAAGGATGCATTCCGTCGCAGCCTTGGCCGGGGCGGCGGGCATCTCGCGCGCCACCACCGGCTCGACCACATCGGCCGCTGTGCGGCGAGTGATCTTGTCGGCCATGTCCTGCGGATCGCAGGCGGCCAGCACAGGCACGGCCACCAGCGCGGCGATCAGGGGGAAACGGGTCATCACTGCTCTCCTCTGCGGGGTTTGCCGCAAAGGTGCCACCGAAGGACCCGGCGGGACAGTCCCAAGCGCGCGAGGCATCGCCCCGCTTGCGGCCTTCCGCCCATGCCCCTGTGCAGCCATCAGAATTTGCGCTCCGCCGGGGCGATCTTCTTCAGGCTGATGCCGCCCTCGGCCTCGGTCGTCAGCGGATCGACATGCACCGGGCGGAAATCCAGCGTCACCTTGTCGCCCTCCACCCAGGCCAGCGTGTGCTTGCGCCAGGTGGCATCGTCGCGGTTCGGGTGATCCTCATGCGCATGCGCGCCCCGGCTTTCGGTGCGGGCATGGGCGCCATAGATCGTCGCCAGCGCGTTGGGCATCAGGTTCGCCAGTTCCAGCGTCTCCATCAGGTCGCTGTTCCACACCAGGCTGCGGTCGGTGACCTTCAGATCCGCCATCTTGCCCGCGATGACCGTCATCTTCTTCTCGCCCTCGGCCAGCGTCTTCTCGGTGCGGAAGACGGCGGCATCGGCCTGCATCGTGCGCTGCATCTCAAGCCGCAGCTCGGCCGTGGGCGTGCCGCCATTCGCATTGCGCAGGGTGTCGAAGCGGTCCAGCGCTTTCTGGACGCCCGCCTTGTTCGTCGCCGGGACCGGCGCATCCTTCCTGACCACCTGCCCCGCGCGGATCGCGGCGGCGCGGCCGAAAACCACGAGGTCGATCAGCGAATTCGACCCCAGCCGGTTCGCGCCATGCACCGAGGCACAGCCCGCCTCGCCCACCGCCATCAGGCCGGGGAAGACCGCGTCGGGCGCGTCCTTGGTCGGGTTCAGCACTTCGCCCCAGTAATTCGTCGGGATGCCGCCCATGTTGTAATGCACGGTAGGCAGAACCGGGATCGGCTCCTTGTGCAGATCAACGCCCGCGAAGATCCGCGCCGATTCCGTGATCCCCGGCAGGCGCAGCTCCAGCGCCTCGCGCGGCAGGTGGTTCAGGTGCAGGTGGATATGATCTTTGTGCTCGCCCACGCCGCGGCCTTCGCGGATTTCCATGGTCATGCAACGGGACACATAGTCGCGCGGCGCAAGATCCTTGTAATGCGGCGCATAGCGCTCCATGAACCGCTCGCCATTGGCGTTGGTCAGATAGCCGCCCTCGCCCCGCGCGCCTTCGGTGATCAGACAGCCCGAGCCATAGATGCCGGTGGGGTGGAACTGCACGAATTCCATGTCCTGCAAGGGCAGGCCCGCCCGCGCCACCATGCCGCCGCCATCGCCGGTACAGGTATGGGCCGAGGTCGCGCTGAAATAGGCCCGACCATAGCCGCCGGTCGCCAGAACCACCATCTTCGCGTTGAAGACATGGATCGTGCCGTCATCCAGCTTCCAGCACACCACGCCGGTGCAGGCGCCATCGGTGATGATCAGGTCGATGGCGAAATATTCGATGTAGAATTCCGCGTTGTTCTTCAGCGACTGGCCATAGAGCGTGTGCAGGATCGCGTGGCCGGTGCGGTCGGCCGCCGCGCAGGTGCGCTGCACCGGCGGGCCTTCGCCATATTCGGTTGTATGGCCGCCGAAGGGGCGCTGGTAGATCTTGCCCTCTTCGGTGCGGCTGAAGGGGACGCCGTAATGCTCCAGCTCATAGACCGCCTTGGGCGCCTCGCGCGCGAGGTATTCCATCGCATCGGTGTCGCCCAGCCAGTCGCTGCCCTTTACCGTGTCATACATGTGCCATTGCCACGAATCTGGGCCCATATTGCCCAGGGACGCGGCGATGCCGCCCTGCGCCGCAACTGTGTGGCTGCGGGTCGGGAAAACCTTGGTCACGCAGGCCGTGCGCAACCCCTGCTCGGCCATGCCCAGCGTGGCGCGCAGACCCGCGCCGCCCGCACCAACGACCACCACGTCATAATCATGCACTTCATAGGGATAAGCGGTCATCGTGTTTCCTCAGAGTGCGATCTTGATCAGGGCGAAGAGGCCGGTGGCCCCGATCACCCAGGACAGCGCCACCACCGCGACAATCGCGGCCTTGCGGGCGAAGCCATGCAGGTAATCCTCGATCATCACCGTCGCGCCCATGGCGAAATGGCGCATCCCGATCACCAGCAAGAGCCCGGTCAGGATCGCCGGAAAGGGCCGGCCAAAGGTTTCCAGCACCGTGGCATGGTCCTGCCCCAGCGCGCGGCCGAAGATGATCAGCCAGGCCGGAACCAGAAAGGCCAAGCCGGCGGCGGACAGGGTCATCGACCAGTGGTGATGCGTGCCGGCATGGCCGGAACCCAGCCCCTCGGCGCGTTTGCGGGCGGTCAGGTAACGCATGGCGTGCCCCCCTTACTGGACCAGAAGAATTGTGATCACGGTCAGCACGACCGAACCGATGATGCAGGCCCAGCCCAGCTTTTCAGCCGTGGGAATGTCCAACCCCTTGCCCGCATCGTAGTAAAGATGCCGCAGCCCGGCGAGGTAGTGATACCACACCGCCCAAAGCGAGCCGGTGAAGATCAGATCGCCGAACCAGCTTGTCGCAATGCCGTTCACAAAGGCGAAATAGCTCTCGGACGTGGCCGCGGCGACCAGCCACCACACCGCCAGAAGCACCCCGGCGACCAGCGCATGGCCGGTGATCCGCGTCAGGATCGAGGTCAGCATCGGGATCTGCCAGCGGTAGATCTGCAAATGCGGAGAAAGGGGCCGGTTGACCCGTTTGGCCTTTGCCATGTCACATCCCTTCGTCGCTGGCCTGGCCCCCGCCAAGGGGGTGCGCGCTGCCTGTTCTCGATTTTTCCATAGCGGATTTTTCGCCCAAGTCACGCCCGCGATTGCCGCAATCGCAGCCTGTTTCCGCTAACCGTGTCGATTTTATCCAGTTGTGATCACGAATTTTACCCGTGTGATCACAATGGGCGCGCGCGCCTGATGCAACGCGACTCACTGCGGCACCAGCGCCCAGTAGTCCAGATCCAGCAGCACTTCGGGCCGGTATTTTCCCGTCTCATCCTTGAGGGCAAAGGGCGCCGCCCCCTGTTTCACCGCCACCAGCCGCAGCCGCAGCGCCCCCACGCCGGGCGCCTGCGTCTCGGCACGATCCAGCACTTCCGACCAGGCCTTGACCGTATCGCCCGAGAAACATGGATTGGCATGGGCACCGCCATTCAGCGCCACGATCATCTGCGCATTGGCAAGCCCGTTGAACGACAGCGCCCGCGCCAGGCTGATGACATGACCACCATAGATCAGCCGTTTGCCATCCTCGCGGAAGGTGGCGTCGAAATGCACCTTGGCGGTGTTCTGCCACAGGCGGGTGGCCAGCATATGCTCGGCCTCTTCCACGGTCACGCCATCGACATGGTCGATCTTCTCGCCGATCTCATAGTCGCTCCAGCGGTGCTTCTCGCCCGCCAGCGCGAAATCGTACTTGGAGAAATCCAATCCGTCCGGCACCACAAGATCGCCCGCAGCCAGCGCGGCTTTCAGTTCCGGCACAACCGGCACCGGCGCGGGCGTTGCGCGGTTCTTGCGCACCATCGCCCAGCGCACATAGTCTAGCACCACCTCGCCGCGCTGGTTCAGCCCGCGCGTGCGGACATAGAGATTGCCCGACTTGCCGTTCGAGTTTTCCTTCAGCCCGATCACGGTCGATTCCGACCGCAGTGTGTCACCCGGATAGACCGGCTTCAGAAAGCGCCCCTCGGCATAGCCCAGATTGGCCACCGCGTTCAGGCTGATATCCGGCACGGTCTTGCCGAAGACGGTGTGGAAGGCGATCAGATCGTCCAGCGGGCTTTGCGGCAGGCCACAGGCGCGGGCGAATTCATCCGAGGAATACAGCGCCCCGCGCGCCGGATACAGCGCGTGATAAAGCGCCCGCTCGCCCCCCGACAGGGTGCGCGGCACCGCATGGGTGATCACCTCACCCATTTGATAATCCTCGAAAAAGCGCCCTGGATTGGTCTTCATTTCGCCTCCACGGTCGGGGAAACTCCCGGCCTATGCCTCGCCCAGTTTCATCTCGGGACTATAGGTTCCCGGCACGTCCTTGGTGACCGCCTGGCCACAGCGCATCACCCCGCGGGCGACATCGAAGGCATAGGTGGGGCCGCCATGCAGCTCCCAGCCCTTGGACAGGGCCAGGCTGACCTTGTGGCAGAAGGCCGAAGTGTCATCGTCCGAAAGGAAGCGGTAGAGACGCATGTCGTGCCCTTTCACGGCCAGGGATGCGGGCCGATCCAGCCATGGATCGCCATGAGGATCGCGGTGGCCAGCACCGTGCCGATCACCGCCTTGAGATTGGCGCCGGGCTTGACCGGCTTGGGCGTCCAGACCGGTTGCGCCCGATTGATCACGATGACCTCGACCACCGCCCAGGCCAGCAGACCGCCGAACAGGATGACGCTGGCAAGATCGCCGTTCACCAGAAGATGGGCCATTGCCCAGATCTTGACGGCGGTCAGTTGCGGATGACGCATCCCGCCGATGATCGGCGCGCGCATCCCGTCGGCCGCGAACAGGAACACTGCCCCCAGCATCATCAGGTTGTTCACATGGATCAGAAAACGCGGCGGCTCCCAAAGGTAGACGAAATCGGCAGTGCGAAAGCCGAACACCATCAGCGCCACCGCAGCCACCAGCGCCAATGCCACAAGCCCCTTGCCCGGATCGCCCAGACGCGCCCGCAAGCCGGGCGCCAACCGTTTGAAAAGATGGGCTGCCGCCCAGAGGATCAGACCAAGGATCAGGAAAGTCATGTCGCATCCCGCTGCATGTGAACCACCGTCACATTGCGCTTATTCCGCCAGGGCCGCAATGGCCTGGGCCCGCGCAAGAAGCGCGTTGGCGGTCGCGACATGCAGGTTCTCGACAATGCGCCCGTCCAGCACCGCCACGCCCTGCCCGGCGGCCTTGGCCTCGGCAAAGGCCGCGATCTGGCGGCGGGCAAGGTCGATTTCCGCCTCGGACGGCGCGAAGGCGGCATTGGCAATGTCAAGTTGCGCCGGGTGGATCAGGGTCTTGCCGTCAAAGCCCATATCGCGGCCCTGCTCGCATTCCGCGCGCAATCCGGCCTCGTCCTTGAAGGCGTTATAGACGCCGTCGATGATGATCTTGCCATGGGCCCGCGCGGCCAGCAGGCAATGGCCCAGCCCCGCCTGCAGCGCCAGCCGGTCGGGCCGGAAACGGCTGCCCAGTTCCTTGGCCAGGTCATTCGTGCCCATGACCATGCCTTTCAGCCTCGGATGCGCCGCGATGGCAGCGGCGTTCAGCATCCCGGCCGCCGTCTCCATCATCGCCCAGAGATCCGCACCCGGCACGATCCGCGCCACGTCGTCCAGCATGCCGGGATTGGAAACCTTGGGCACCAGCACCGCGTCGATCCGCGCGCCCGTGCCCAGCGCATCCTCCATCGCCGCGGCATCGGCTGCACCCCAGTCGGTGTCCAGCCCGTTGATCCGCACGATCCGCGCCCGCGGCCCGAAATCGAAATCCCGCAACACCCGCGCCAGCAGCGCCCGGGCCGCGGCCTTCTCTTCCGGCGCAACCGCGTCTTCCAGATCGAAGATGATCGCATCGCAGGCCAGCGCGCAGGCCTTTTCCAGCGCCCGCTCCTTCGAGCCGGGAATGTACAGGACCGAGCGATAGGGGCGGGTCATCGGGACCTCCAGCGAAAGAATCTTGCGCAAGACATACAAGACCCGTCATTTTCGGCAAGCCCTGATTTGCCGCAACGCAGAAATTGCCCGCGTCTTCAGACCAGCGCGCTGCCCCCTTCCCAGATCAGCTTGGCCGAGACGATCAGCAACGACCAGGTGACAAATGCATAGAAGGCGCGTTCCGGCAGGGTTTTCACCAGCCAGACCCCCAGAAACACCGCCGCCGAGGCCGGAATGGCCAGGATGGCCGCGATCTTCAGATTGTCGAGGCCAAGCTGCCCCAGCTGCCAATAGGGGATCAGCTTGACCGCATTGATCACCGCGAAGGCAATGGTCGCCGTGCCCGCGAAAACCTGCTTCGGCATCCCAAGCGGCAGGGTATAGACCTGATAGGGCGGCGCGCCCGAATGGCTGACGAAACTTGTGAAGCCCGTCACCGCGCCCCAGAACAGCCCCGGCGCCGCATCCGCCCGCCTGGCCATGCCCCGCGCCCCGCGCCGCAGCAGAAGGTTCAGCGCGAAGGCAACCCCGATCACCCCTATCAGCAGCGTCACCGCCGCCTCGGGCACCAGATGCGCAGTCGCCCAGCCCAAACCGATCCCCGCCACCGCGCCCGGCAGCACGATGGCCAGCACCCGCCGGTCAAAGGCCGCGCGATAGGCGTAAAGCCCGAACATGTCCGAGATGACATAGACCGGCAGCAACAGCCCCGCCGCCGTCACGGGCGAGATGACCAGCGCAGCCACCGGCACGGACAACATCCCCACCATCGGAACGCCGCCCTTGCTCATGCCGACAAGACAGGCCGCCATCACCGCGGCTGTCCAGAAACCAGGACCTTCCATCTGCGCCCTCCGTCGCGTTACCGCTAAACCTCGGCACCCCCCGGCGAAAGGCCGAATTTCTTGCATACTATGGTATACTGTAACTGTCTCACGGCTGGACAGGAAGGCCCGAAGGGGCTACGCCTCGCCCCCGACTCAACCAATGGAGATCCCCATGGCCAGACCGAAGATCGCGCTTATCGGTGCCGGACAGATCGGCGGCACGCTTGCCCATTTGACCGCGTCGAAAGAGCTGGGCGACGTCGTCCTGTTCGACATCGCCGAAGGCACGCCGCAGGGCAAGGCGCTTGACCTTGCGCAATGCGGCCCGGTCGAGGGCTTCGACGCCGCCCTGAAGGGGACCAACTCCTATGCCGATATCGCGGGCGCCGATGTCTGCATCGTCACCGCTGGCGTGCCGCGCAAGCCGGGCATGTCGCGCGACGACCTGCTGGACATCAACCTCAAGGTCATGAAATCGGTCGGCGAGGGCATCAAGCAATATGCCCCGAACGCCTTCGTGATCTGCATCACCAACCCGCTCGACGCGATGGTCTGGGCGCTGCGCGAGTTTTCGGGCCTGCCGCATGAGAAAGTCGTCGGCATGGCCGGCGTGCTCGATTCGGCCCGCTTCCGCCATTTCCTGAGCCTGGAATTCAACGTCTCGATGAAGGATGTCACCGCCTTCGTCCTGGGCGGCCATGGCGACACGATGGTGCCGCTGACCCGCTACTCGACCGTGGGCGGCATCCCGCTGCCGGATCTGGTCGCCATGGGCTGGACCACCCAGGAAAAGCTCGATGCCATCGTCCAGCGCACCCGCGACGGCGGCGCCGAGATCGTGGGCCTTCTGAAGACCGGATCGGCCTTCTACGCGCCCGCCACTTCGGCCATCGAAATGGCCGAAGCCTATCTCAAGGACCAAAAGCGCCTTCTGCCCTGCGCCGCCTATGTGAAGGGCGCCTATGGGCTGGATGGGATGTATGTCGGCGTGCCGACGATCATCGGCGCCGGCGGGATCGAGCGCATTGTCGACATCAAACTGAATGCCGATGAAAAGGCGATGATGGACAAATCGGTCGACGCGGTGAAGGGCCTTGTTGCCGCCTGCAAAGGCATCGACCCCTCGCTGGCCTGATCCGTCCTCAGACCACGGAACGGGGCGCCCCTTGCGGCGCCCCTTTTCTTTGCGCATATCGTCGGCCCTTGCCCCGCGCCCGGCCTTGGGGCAGGACAGGCTGACAGGAGAACGCCATGGACTATTCCAAATCCGGCAATGCCAAGGACGGCAAGTCCTCGCCCAAACCCAAGCGCGGCGAGATGAAGGGCGCGCCCAAGACCCAGGCCCAGGACAAAAGCGCGCTTCTGGCGCGGATGAAGGCCGCCGCCCAGGCGAAAGCCGACAAGTAAGGTGGCCCAATCGCCCTATCTCGCCCCCGGTTTCTACGATCGGGCGCTGGCGCAGGGCCGTCATCGCGACATCGTCGGCGGCCGCTGGGAAGAGACGGCGAATTACCAGATGGAATGCCTTCTGGAAGAAGGCCTGCAGCCCGGCCACCATCTGCTCGATATCGGCTGCGGATCGCTGCGGCTGGGCCATATGGCGGTGCCCTACCTCGACCCCAGCCATTACTGGGGCACCGATGCCTCCGCCGCGCTGATGCTCCGCGGCTATGAGGTTGAGCTTTCCGACAAATCCCGTCTGCCGCAGGGCCAGCTTGTCGAAGATGAAAGCTTCGCCTTTCCCGGCATCCCCGACTTGATCGACCACGCCATCGCCTGGGGCGTCTTCACCCATCTCCCGCCCGAAGCCCTGCCTCCGGCGCTGGAGAACATCCGCCGCGCCTTTCCCCGTCTGCAAAAGCTGCTGCTGACCGTCTTCCTTGCGCCCGAAGACGCGACCGGCTCGCATCGCCAGATCGATGGCGTCGTGACCCACCCCGGCCGCCCGCCCTGGCACCGCCGCCAAAGCGCGGTCGAGGCCGAGGCCCATGCCGCGGGCTTCACCCTGAACTGGCGCGAGAAATGGCTGCCGCGCGGCCAAAGGCTGGCTGTGCTGGTCCCGGCCTGAGGCGGCAGGTCCGGTTTTCCGCCCCCGCCCCGCGCTTGACCGCCTGCCGCGCCGCGCCCATCCTGCCGCCAACCAGCCCGCGAGGTCCCATGCGCCACGTCCTTCTCGCCGCCCTGATCGCGGCCCTGCCCACGGCCACGCTTGCCGAGCGCTCGCCCCTCTCGACCGAGATCGCCGGGAAAGGCATCGCCGCCACCGAGGCGCGCCTTGCCGCCCTGCCGGACGCCGGCCCGCCCGATCTTTTCGCCCTTGCCGGGCTGCGCTTCCTGCGCGGGGTGGAACGTGCGCTGCAATTGCGCTGGCAGACCGGCGTCCGGTCCGATTGGTCGGAACTGCCAATCCTGCGTCTGCCGATCCCGGAAAACCCCGCCGCGCGCGCCTTCACCGGCGCCGATCTGACTGGCCTTCTGACCGGTCTCGAATCCGACCTGGACGGCGCGCGGGCCGCGCTCGACCAGCTTGGAACCCGTGATTTCGTGCTCGAGATCGCCATGGCCGACCTGTGGTTCGACATCAACATGAACGGCGCGCGGGACGAAGGCGAAGGCGTCGCCGATGTGGCAGGGCTGACGCTGGGTGGCGGCCAGTTCGGCGTCGCGGTCAGCGACCCGGTGGTGCGCTTCGACACCGCCGATGCAGCCTGGCTTTCGGCCTATACCCATTTCCTGTCGGGCTTCACCAATGTCGCGCTGGCCTATGATCCCGGCCCCGCTGTTGACCGCGTCGCCGCCGCCTCGAAACAGATCTACGCGCTCTGGGGCGACACGCCGCCCGACAATGCGATGGACATGATGTTCGGCCGCCAGGTCGACCGGGTGACGACGATCCTGCAGGCCCTGGCGCAGGAACCCGACAAGGCGCGCACCCAGGCCGCGCATGACCACCTTCTGGCGATGATCACCGAGAACCGCCGCTTCTGGAACCTGGCCGATGCCGAGACCGACAATGACCATGAATGGGTCCCCGCCGAGGGCCAGACCTCTGCCCTTGGCCTGATGATGCCGCCCGGCACCGCCGCGCATTGGCAGGCCGTTCTGGCCGAGGCCGAGGCCGCGCTCAAGGGCCAGATGCTGGTCCCGCATTGGCGCTATGGCGCCGAGGCGGGCATCAACCTTGCCAAGCTTTTCGCCGACCCGCCCCGGGTCGATCTGGTGGCGCTGATCCAGGGCGAGGGCTTCCTGCCCTATGCCGAAAAAGGCCCGCGGCTCAGCCTGGCAAGCTGGTCGGAATTCGAACGGCTGGTGCAGGGCGACGCGATGCTCTTCGCGGTTTTCCTGAACTGATCGACCGGCACGAATCACGTTAGCGCAAGCGCGCAGGCCCCGCTGCAGCGCAGCATGTGATCACTCGATTCAAGCGTGTGATCACACATTTTGAGCCTGTGATCACAAATGTCGCTTTTTCCGCGCAATTCGCCGCACCCGCTGCAAATCACCTTGGGCCGTGGTGGGGTTCATGCCAAAACGCCTGCAAAATCCACCGAAAGCCGCGGGGCGCATCGTCATGAACATCCACGAATACCAGGCCAAGGCTCTTCTGCGCAGCTACGGCATCCCGGTCTCGGACGGCCGCGTCGTGCTCAAGGCCGAAGAGGCCAAGACCGCGGCAGGGGAACTGGACGGTCCGCTCTGGGTGGTGAAATCGCAGATCCATGCCGGCGGCCGCGGCAAGGGCAAGTTCAAGGAACCCGAAGCCGGCGAAAAGGGCGGCGTCCGCCTGGCCTTCTCGGTCGAGGAAGCCGCCGAATTTGCCCGCCAGATGCTGGGCCGCACCCTGGTCACCGTGCAGACCGGCGCCGCAGGCAAGCAGGTCAACCGCATCTATATCGAAGATGGCAGCGACATTGATCGCGAATTCTATCTCGCCCTGCTGATCGACCGCAAATCCTCGCGCATCTCGATTGTCGCCTCGACCGAGGGTGGCATGTCGATCGAGGACGTGGCCCATGACACGCCCGAGAAGATCCATACCATCACCATCGACCCCGCCACCGGCCTGCAGGATTTCCATGGCCGTCGCATCGCCTTCTCGCTGGGGCTCAAGGGCAATCAGGTCAAGCAATGCGTCCAGATCGTGAAGAAGCTCTACCAGCTCTTCATGGACAAGGACATGGACATGCTCGAGATCAACCCCTTCTGCGTGCTGAAGGACGGCAATCTCAAGCTCCTCGATGCCAAGATGGGCTTTGACGGCAACGCCATCTACCGCCACCCCGACATCGCCGCGCTGCGCGACGAGACCGAGGAAGACCCGAAGGAACTCGCCGCGTCCAAGTTCGACCTGAACTACATCGCGCTCGATGGCGAGATCGGCTGCATGGTCAACGGCGCGGGCCTGGCCATGGCGACGATGGACATCATCAAGCTCTACGGCGCGGAACCGGCCAACTTCCTCGACGTGGGCGGCGGCGCCACCAAGGAGAAGGTGACCGAAGCCTTCAAGATCATCACCTCGGACCCGAACGTCAAAGGCATCCTGGTCAACATCTTCGGCGGCATCATGCGCTGCGACATCATCGCCGAGGGCGTGATCGCCGCGGTCAAGGAAGTCGGCCTCAAGGTGCCGCTGGTCGTCCGCCTGGAAGGCACGAATGTCGAACTGGGCAAGAAGATCATCAACGAGAGCGGCCTGAACGTCATCGCCGCCGATGACCTCAAGGATGGCGCGCAGAAGATCGTCAAGGCGGTACGGGGATAGCTCGATGGCGTGGATGCTATCTATCGCATTTGTCCTGTCAGCTGGACTCGTTGCGCTCGCATACCGCTACGCGACATCGGCGGGAGGTCATTTCACCCTTGCCAGCGCTTTTCTCTGGATCGCGGGCGTTGCCCTGCTCTGGCTCAATGCCTCCACTTTTCCCGGCGATGAAACGATGCGCGAAATGGGAGAGGGAGTGGCAATCATACCGCTGCTCGTTGCCCTACCACTGACCGTAGTCGCGATAACGAAGGTCATCGCTGGTCTCAACAAACGGAAGGAGGCCTGAGATGGCCGTTCTCGTCAACAAAGCTACCAAGGTCATCTGCCAGGGCATCACCGGCAGCCAGGGCACCTTCCACACCGAACAGGCCATCGCTTACGGCACCAAGATGGTCGGCGGCGTGACCCCCGGCAAAGGCGGCTCCGAGCATCTCGGCCTGCCGGTCTTCGACTCGGTCCATGATGCCGTCGCGAAAACCGGCGCCGACGCGACCGCGATCTACGTCCCTCCGCCCTTCGCCGCCGACTCGATCCTCGAGGCGATCGATGCCGAAATCCCGCTGATCGTCTGCATCACCGAGGGCATCCCGGTGCTGGATATGATGCGGGTCAAGCGCGCGCTGATCAATTCCAAGTCCCGCCTGATCGGGCCGAACTGCCCCGGCGTGATGACGCCCGGCGAATGCAAGATCGGCATCATGCCGGGCTCGATCTTTTCCAAGGGCTCGGTCGGCGTGGTGTCGCGCTCGGGCACCCTGACCTATGAGGCGGTCAAGCAGACCACCGATGTGGGCCTGGGCCAGTCCTCGGCCGTGGGCATCGGCGGCGACCCGATCAAGGGCACCGAACATATCGACGTGCTGGAAATGTTCCTCGCCGATCCCGAAACCACCTCGATCATCATGATCGGCGAAATCGGCGGGTCGGCCGAAGAGGAAGCCGCCGAATTCCTCGCCTCGGAAAAGAAGAAGGGCCGCTGGAAGCCCACCGCCGGCTTCATCGCCGGCCGCACCGCCCCCCCCGGCCGCCGCATGGGCCATGCCGGCGCCATCGTCGCGGGCGGCAAGGGCGATGCGGGATCGAAGATCGAGGCCATGCTTTCGGCCGGCATCGTCGTCGCCGACAGCCCGGCCACCCTGGGCGAGGCCGTGCTCAAGGCGATCAAGGGCTGATCATGGGGGTGGCGCAAGCCATAAAGGCTTGGTTCGCCAAGTCCTTCTCGCCCTCAGACCCGGTTTCCGGGACCGAGGGCGGATGGTTTGCCGCCACCTGGCCGCTGTCGTCCCTTGCCATCCTTTTCGTCGGCACACAGATCATGATCGCCCTGTTCGAAGACCACCAGGAGGCTGCGCCTTATAGGGTCTTCCTTGTCGTTCTGGTTCCCTGGCTGTTGGCCGCACTTCCGCTTGTCTGGTTGATGAAACCTCGCCTCCGCGCCGCAGGTGTTTCGCCGCCAGTCGCCGCTGTCCCGCTGCTCTCACTCTATCCGGTGATCATGTTTCTCATATCCGCCCTGGTGACCGGCGCGGGATTGAGACCCGGCGTCCAGGCCTGGGCTGTCCCGCTTGCCATAGTCTGGCTCTTTTTCTCGATCTTTTTCCTGCTTTGGATCTTGTGCCGCCCACTCCACAAGTCTCCGACACCCCCCTCCCCCTGAGGTGACCCCATGACCGACCAATCCCCCACCGCCGCCTTCACCGCCTCGTCCTTCCTCGACGGGGCGAATGCCGATTATGTCGATCAGTTGCAGGCGCGCTATGCCGCCGATCCCAATTCGGTCGATGCGCAATGGGCCGAGTTCTTCCGCGCCCTCGGGGATTCCGAAAAGGATGCCCGTCAGGCCGCCGCAGGACCGTCCTGGGCGCGCGCCGACTGGCCGCCGCAGGCCGCCGATGACCTGACCGCCGCCCTGACCGGCGAATGGCCGATGGCCCCCACCAAGGATGCCAAGGCCGCGGGCAAGAAGATCGCCGACAAGGCCTCCGAGGCGGGCGTCAACCTGACCGAGGCGCAATTGCAGCGCGCCGTGATCGATTCCATCCGCGCCCTGATGATCATCCGCGCCTACCGCATCCGCGGCCATCTGGCCGCTGACCTTGACCCGCTGGGCATGCGCGAAGAGGTGCCCCATCCCGAGCTGGACCCCACCTCCTACGGCTTCACCGAAGCCGACATGGACCGGCCGATCTTCATCGACAATGTGCTGGGTCTCACCCATGCCTCGATGCGCCAGATCATCGAGATCGTGAAGCGCACCTATTGCGGCACCTTCGCCCTGCAATACATGCACATCTCCGACCCCGAACAGGCCGCCTGGCTCAAGGAACGGATCGAAGGCTACGGCAAGGAAATCGCCTTCACCCGCGAGGGGCGCAAGGCCATTCTGAACAAGCTGGTCGAGGCCGAGGGCTACGAAAAGTTCCTCCATGTCAAATACATGGGGACCAAGCGCTTCGGCCTGGACGGCGGCGAAGCTCTGATCCCCGCCATGGAGCAGATCATCAAGCGCGGCGGCAATCTGGGCGTCAAGGAAGTCATCATCGGCATGCCGCATCGCGGCCGCCTGAACGTGCTCGCGAATGTGCTGCAAAAGCCCTACAAGGCGATCTTCCACGAATTCCAGGGCGGCTCCTACAAGCCCGAGGATGTCGATGGGTCCGGCGATGTGAAATACCACCTCGGCGCGTCCTCCGACCGCACCTTTGACGGCCATACCGTCCACCTGTCGCTGACCGCCAACCCCAGCCACCTCGAGGCGGTGAACCCGGTCGTTCTGGGCAAGGTCCGCGCCAAGCAGGACCAGTATAACGACTCTGCCGAACGCATCGCGGTGCTGCCGATCCTTCTCCATGGCGACGCGGCCTTCGCGGGCCAGGGCGTCGTGGCGGAATGCCTTCAGCTTTCGGGCATCAAGGGCCATCGCACCGGCGGCTGCATCCATATCATCGTCAACAACCAGATCGGCTTCACCACCGCGCCGCATTTCTCGCGCACCTCGCCCTATCCGACCGACATCGCGCTCATGGTCGAGGCGCCGATCTTCCACGTGAATGGCGACGATCCCGAGGCCGTGGTGCACGCCGCCAAAGTGGCGACCGAATTCCGCCAGAAGTTCCACAAGGACGTGGTCATCGACATCTTCTGCTATCGCCGCTTCGGCCATAACGAAGGCGACGAGCCGATGTTCACCAACCCGCAGATGTACAACCGCATCCGCCGGCAGAAGACGACCTTGCAGCTTTACACCGAACGCCTTGTCGCCGACGGGCTGATTCCGGAAGGCGAGATTGAGGATATGAAGGCCGCCTTCCAGGCCCGGCTGAACGAGGAATACGAGGCCGGCAAGAACTTCAAGCCCAACAAGGCCGACTGGCTGGACGGGCGCTGGAAGAACATGCAGGCCAAAGAGCTGGACAGCTACCAGCGCGGCGAAACCTGGATCAAAGCCGAGACCTTCGCCGAAATCGGCGCGGCGCTGACTCGCGTGCCGGAAGGGTTCGAGCTGCACAAGACCGTTGGCCGCCAGCTCGAGGCCAAGAAGAAGATGTTCGAAAGCGGCACCGGCTTTGACTGGGCCACCGCCGAGGCGCTGGCCTTCGGCTCCTTGCAGGTCGAAGGCTTCCCGGTGCGCCTGGCAGGGCAGGACTGCACCCGCGGCACCTTCTCGCAGCGTCATTCCGGCCTTGTCGACCAGGCGACCGAGGAACGCTATTACCCGCTGAACCACATCCGTGCGGGCCAGGCGAAGTATGAGGTCATCGACTCGATGCTCTCGGAATATGCCGTCCTGGGCTTCGAATACGGCTATTCGCTGTCGGAACCGAACGCGCTGACGCTCTGGGAGGCCCAGTTCGGCGATTTCGCCAATGGCGCCCAGATCATGTTCGACCAGTTCGTCAACTCGGGCGAATCGAAATGGCTGCGCATGTCGGGCCTTGTCGTCCTTCTGCCGCATGGCTTTGAAGGCCAGGGCCCGGAACATTCCTCGGCCCGCCTGGAACGCTTCCTGCAACTCTCTGCGGAAGAGAACTGGATCGTCGCCAATTGCTCGACGCCGGCCAACTACTTCCACATCCTGCGCCGCCAGCTGCATCGCGACTTCCGCAAGCCGCTGATCCTGATGACACCGAAATCCCTGCTGCGCCATCCGATGTGCATCTCGGACGCGGCCGATTTCACCAATGGCTCCACCTTCCACCGCGTCCTTTGGGACGATGCGCAAAAGGGACATTCGGACACCAAGCTGAAATCCGATGACCAGATCCGCCGCGTCGTGATCTGCTCGGGCAAGGTCTATTACGACCTTCTGGCCGAACGCGATGCGCGTGGTCTCGACGATGTCTATCTCCTTCGGCTGGAACAGATCTACCCGGTGCCGACCATGGCGCTGACGGCGGAACTGTCGCGCTTTGCCAATGCCGATTTCGTCTGGTGCCAGGAAGAACCCAAGAACCAGGGGGCCTGGTCCTTCATCGAACCCGAGCTGGAGGTCCTTCTGACCAAGGTCCGCGGCACGCCGCTGCGGGCGAAATACGCCGGCCGCGCGGCCAGCGCCTCGCCGGCGACGGGCCTCGCCTCGCGCCACAAATACGAACAAACCGCGCTGGTCGACGCCGCGCTGACCATCGCCTGAAGGAGTAGAAGATGACCGACGTCATGGTGCCCGCCCTGGGCGAAAGCGTCAGCGAAGCCACCGTCTCGACCTGGTTCAAGAAGCCCGGCGATGCGGTCAAGCAGGACGAGATGCTCTGCGAGCTCGAGACCGACAAGGTCTCGGTCGAGGTCCCCTCGCCCGTCACCGGCGTGCTGGCCGAAATCCTCGCCCCCGAAGGCACGACCGTCGCCGCCAATGCGCGCCTCGCGATCGTGACCGAGGGCGCGGCCGCCGCCGCCCCCGCCGCGGCCAAGGCGCCCGAACCCAAGGCCGAAGCCGCCGCCGCCGTCGGCTCGCCCGGCGCCGGCCCCGAGACCGTCACCCCCCGCGCCGATGTCGAGGACGCGCCTTCCGCCAAGAAGGCCATGGCCGAGGCCGGCCTGTCGCGGGATGCCGTTCAGGGCACCGGCAAGGATGGCCGCGTGATGAAGGAAGACGTGGCCCGCACCGTGGCCGGGGCCGCCGGGGCCGCCGCCGCGGCTGCCGCGCCCGCCCCCGCCCCCGCCGCCATCCCGCGTGCGCCCGTGCCCGCCGATGACGCCGCCCGCGAGGAACGGGTCAAGATGACCCGGCTGCGCCAGACCATCGCCCGTCGCCTGAAAGACGCGCAGAACACCGCCGCCATGCTGACGACCTATAACGAGGTCGACATGTCCGGCATCATGTCCCTGCGCAACGAGTACAAGGACGTGTTCGAAAAGAAGCACGGCGTGAAGCTTGGCTTCATGTCCTTCTTCGTCAAGGCCTGCTGCCACGCGCTCAAGGAAGTGCCCGAGGTCAATGCCGAGATCGACGGTCAGGACGTGGTCTACAAGAACTATGTCCATATGGGCGTCGCCGTCGGCACGCCGTCGGGCCTGGTCGTCCCCGTGGTGCGCGATGCCGACCAGATGGGCTTTGCCGCCATCGAGAAGAAGATCGCCGAACTGGGCCTGCGCGCCCGCGACGGCAAGCTTTCCATGGCGGAAATGCAGGGCGGGTCGTTCACCATCTCGAACGGCGGCGTCTATGGCTCCTTGATGTCCTCGCCGATCCTGAACCCGCCGCAATCGGGCATCCTTGGCATGCACAAGATCCAGGACCGTCCGGTGGTGGTGAACGGCCAGATCGTCATCCGCCCGATGATGTATCTGGCGCTCAGCTACGATCACCGCATCGTCGACGGCAAGGGCGCCGTGACCTTCCTCGTCCGCGTGAAAGAGGCGCTGGAAGATCCCCGTCGCCTGCTGATGGATCTGTGATCAAACAGGGGAACCCCGGCGCCGCGCGCGCCCGGGGTTCCTCTTTCCACAAGACGGGCCGCCCCCCTCGCGCGTCCCCCCTGTCGAGGCCCCATGCCCCGCTTGTTCCGCCCCTCTCTCTCAGGTCGCGCTGCGGCGGGCGGCCGCCTTGCGGCGCAAGGGCGCGGTGCTATATCTGATCTGTCCGGGTGGCTTTGCCATGCATCCTTGGACAGATCAGGAAAGCCGGACCAAGGGGTCGGGTCTTCCACCACGATCGGGGGATGGACCCCGCTTTCCCTCCCCTGCACCCGGCAGAAGAAGGGATTGCCATGATCACCATCCAGCCGACAGCAACCAACGACCTGCTTGAAATCACCGTGACCGGCAAGGTCACCGACGAAGACTATACCGCCGTCCTGATGCCCGCTATCGACGCCGCGATCGAGGCGCATGACCATATCCGCGTGCTGGTCCGCTTCGATGCCGGGTTCCAGGGCTACAGCTTTGCCGCCATGCTCGACGACGCCCGCATGGGCCTCAAGCACTGGTCCGGCTTTGACCGCTGCGCCATCGTCACCGACACCACATGGCTGCGTCTCGCCGCCCAGGCTTTCGCCCCGATCATGCCCTGCCCGGTCCGCGTCTTCCCGCTGGGCCAGGAGGACGAGGCCCGCCGCTGGCTGCGCGAATCCCTGGGCGCGATCCATCAGATCGACCTCGGCGACGGCGTGGTGCAGATCCGGCTGATCGGCAAGCTTGATGCCGCCGCCTATGCCGGCGAGGCAGGCGATCTTGACGCCTTCATCCGCGCCAATGACCAGTTCCGCCTGCTGATCGACCTGCGCGAATTTGACGGCTGGCAGGGCCTGTCCGCGCTTGGCCAGCATTTCAAGCTGGCCCGCGCCCATATCCCGCTGGTCGAACGCGCCGCGATCCTGGGCAACAAGCCCTGGCAACGCCTGGCCGAACGGGTCGGCGCCCAGATCATCGGCAAGCCGGTCCGATTCTTCGACGCCGACAGCTTCGATGCGGCGGTCGCCTTCCTGAAATCCGCCGACAAGGCAGCCGCCCCGGAATGACCCAGACCCGTCCCGTCCCCCTCCCTTGCCCGAGGTCGCCATGCAACAACTGCTGATCGAAACCCAAGGCGATTACGCCGCCTGGAAGGCCGAGTTCGACACCCAGGCCGAGTCGCTTGCCGATGCCGGTCTCTCGACCCTGCAGATCTGGACCGATGACGCGGGCGCGATCCTGGCGCTTCTACAGGTCGGCAGCCGGACCAAGGCCGAGGCCTGGCTGGCAACCCGCGCCGGGCTTGGCCATGCCGTCCAGGCCCGCTTCCTCAAGACGGTCTGATCCATGACGCCCGAGCTTGCCGCCCTTGCCGCCGCCCTGCTGGTCCAGATGGCCACGCTGGCGCTGATGGCCGTGGTGGCGAACCGCGAACTCGGGCCGCGCGTCACCCTCTCGCCGCGCGACCCGCCGCTGCCGCCGCTCTCGTCCCGGCTGGGCCGCAACCTGCGCGCGGTGTCGAACGGCTTCGAGGGGCTGGTGCTCTTTGCCCCCGCCGTGCTGCTCGTCCATTTCACCGGCCAGTCCACCGCGCTGACCCAAATCGCCGCCTGGGTCTATGTCCTGGCCCGCCTCCTCTACCTGCCCGCTTATGTCCTGGGCCTCGTGCCCTGGCGCTCGCTTCTCTGGGCGGCGGGTTTCTTCGCAACCCTGATCCTCATCCTGTCCGCCCTGATCTGATCCCTTTTCCCGGAAGACCTTGGGAAGACGTTTGGAAGACGTTCGGAAGACAGTCAAAATACCGAAAACACTGAAGGAAATGACCATGGCAGAATTCGACGTGATCGTGATCGGCGGCGGCCCCGGCGGCTATGTCTGCGCCATCCACTGTGCCCAACTGGGCCTGAAAACCGCCTGTGTCGAAGGGCGCGAAACCCTGGGCGGCACCTGCCTCAACGTGGGCTGCATCCCCTCGAAAGCCTTGCTGAACGCGACGCATCTTCTGCACGAAACCCATGAAAACTTTGAGAAAATGGGCCTGATGGGCGCCAAGGTCAAAGTCGATTGGGAACGGATGCTGCGCTACAAGGACGATACGGTCGCCGGCAACACCAAGGGCATCGAGTTCCTGTTCAAGAAGAACAAGGTCACTTGGCTCAAGGGCTGGGGTTCGATCCCCGAGCCGGGCAAGGTCAAGGTCGGGGAAGAGGTGCACTCCGCGAAAAACATCGTGATTGCAACGGGTTCCGAGGCTTCCGTCCTGCCCGGCATCACCGTGGACGAAGAGGTGATCATCACCTCGACCGGAGCCCTGACCCTGCCGAAGATCCCGAAATCCATGGTCGTGATCGGCGCCGGCGTGATCGGACTGGAAATGGGCTCGGTCTATGCCCGCCTGGGCGCCGAGGTCACGGTGGTCGAATATCTTGACGCCATCACCCCCGGCATGGATGCCGAGGTTGCCAAGACCTTCCAGAGAATCCTGACGAAACAGGGGCTTAAATTCGTGCTTGGCGCCGCCGTCCAGACGGTCGAGCGCAGGGGCAAACAGGCCCATGTCTCGTGGAAGCTGCGCAAGAACGATGCCGCTGGCGAGATCACCGCCGATGCCGTCCTGGTCGCGACGGGCCGCAAACCCTATACCGCAGGCCTCGGGCTCGAGGCGCTGGGGGTCGAGATGGGGCCGCGCGGCACCGTCAAGACCGACAGCCATTTCGCCACCAATATCAGCGGCTTGTATGCGATCGGCGATGCGGTGGCCGGCCCGATGCTGGCGCATAAAGCCGAAGATGAGGGCATGGCCGTTGCCGAAATCCTCGCCGGCAAGCACGGTCACGTTAACTACGACGTCATCCCCGGCGTGGTATACACGACGCCCGAGGTGGCCAGCGTGGGCGCGACGGAAGAGCAGTTGAAGGAACAGGGCCGCGCCTACAAGATCGGCAAGTTTCCCTTCATGGGCAATGCGCGCGCCAAGGCCGTGTTCCAGACCGAAGGCTTCGTGAAACTTCTGGCTGACAAGGAAACCGACCGCATCCTGGGCTGCCACATCATCGGGCCGGGCGCGGGCGACCTGATCCATGAGGTCTGCGTGGCGATGGAATTCGGCGCGTCAGCACAAGACCTTGCGCTGACCTGTCACGCGCACCCCACCTATAGCGAGGCGGTGCGCGAAGCCGCCCTTGCCTGCGGCTTGGGCGCGATCCACGCCTGAAGACAGGACGGCGCGCGCGGCACCGCGCGCTATCCTTTCTTCCTCTTGGCTTAAATAGTCCGGGCGTCCGGGGGCAACGCCCCCGGATCTGCGTGCCGACCGAACAGCCGCTCCAGCAGGCTGCCCGACCGCGCGCCCTCGTCGACGCCGACGACCAGCGCCGCCACCGCCTCGCCATCGGGCGCATCCAGCTCCAGCCGCGCCACCGCCGCAGCCCCCGCCTGCTGCGCGATCCGGTCGCTGCCATTCAGCTGGTCCCGGACGCCACGCCCCTCATAGGCCGGATGTTCGGCATAGATCGTGTCCGACAGGCTGTCGTCGAAAAACACTTGTCCAGTCAAAAGGTTGGCTTCATCAAACCAGACCTTGTAATGGATATGCACCGCCCTGCCGCGATACCAGCCGGGAAAGATGGTGCGGAACTCGGCCACGCCATCCGCGCCCGTCATCTGCGTTCCGCGCAGGAAGGTCTCGCCGGTCGTATCGCCGCCGCCCATGTTGTCGACGCCGGAATAAAGCCCCCCGGCATCGCAATGCCAGACATCCACCCGCGCCGCGACGATGGGCTGGCAATCCGCCGTCACCACCTGCAGCCGCAGCACCGGCGGCAAGCCGGGCCGCCCCTCGGTGATGTCGCTGCGGATCAGCCTGGGATCAAGGTAGAACGGGCCTTCCGTAACCTCCTTCTGCACCATGCAGACATCGCTGGTGATCAGCCCCGAAGCCTGCGCCTCGGCGCGCAGGGCGGGGGAAAGGGCCACGGCAGCGGGGGCCAGCGCGAGGGCATTGAGCAGGCTGCGACGATCAAGAACGGTCAGGGTCATATGCGGTCTCCTGCGGGGTCACACGCCCGCCAGGCGCGGTTCCGTCGCTGCGACGATCCGGTTTTCGGACGAAACCGGGGGCGGGCCGAAAGACCCGCCCCCCGCGCTCAATGCGCCGGCTTGATGAACGTGCCGTTTCGCAGCTCGGCAAAGGCCTGCTGCAACTCGGCCTGCGTGTTCATCACGATCGGCCCGGCCCAGGCCACCGGCTCCTCGATCGGCGCACCCGAAACCAGCAGGAAGCGCACCCCCTCCGGCCCGGCCTGCACCGTCACCTCATCGCCACTGCCAAAGCGCACCAGCGTCCGGTTGCCCGAGAGGTCGCGGATATTCACCTCCTGCCCGGCGACTTCCTTTTCCAGAAGCACGCCTTCAGGGTGGCTGGCATCGGCGAAACGCGCTGCCCCCTCAAAGACATAGGCAAAGGCGCGGCGATAGGTGTCGACCTTGAAACGCTTCTTGCGGCCCGCAGGCACGAAGATATCCAGATATTGCGGCTCGGCCGCGATACCGTCGACCGGGCTGCGGATCCCCTTGTAGTCGCCGATCACCACCTTGATCGAGGTGCCGTCATCGTCGGTGACCTCGGGCAACTCCAGCCCGGGAATGTCCTGATAGCGCGGATCGGTCATCTTCAGCGCCCCAGGCAGATTGCCCCAAAGCTGGAAGCCATGCATCCGGCCCTGCGCATCGCCCTTGGGCATTTCCTGATGCAGGATGCCGCGCCCCGCCGTCATCAGTTGCAGGCTGCCCGCGCCCAAAGTGCCGCGATTGCCCAGGCTGTCGCCATGTTCCACCGTGCCCGCCAGTACATAGGTGATGGTCTCGATGCCGCGATGCGGATGCCAGGGGAAACCGGCCTGATAATCCGAGGGCCGATCACCCCGGAAATCGTCGAACAGCAGGAAAGGGTCAGCCTCGGTCGGATCGGCAAAGCCGAAGGCGCGGTGCAGCCGGACGCCGGCGCCCTCCATCGTGGGCTGGGCGCGGCGGGTTTCAAGAACGGGACGGATCGACATGTCTTTCCTCCTCTGGCCTCGCCTTGCGCGAGGGTCTGGTTTCGCTTGGCCCCAAGATGGGGCGGCCGGCAGATTCGTCCAAGTCCCAGCCGCACAGGTCGATTGTGCGAATTTGCAATAGTTGCGAAAGGGTAAATTCGGAATCGTAACCCGTTGAATCACTTGCGGGCCACGATTGTCCCACCGTGGGACAATCGGCCTGACAGGCCTCAGCTCGCCAGATGCCGCAGCCCCTGCGTCACATCGGTCCGCACCGCCAGCCGCAGCCCCGGCTCGTCCCCGGCCCGCAGCGCCGCCAGGATATGGCGGTGGTGCTGGGGTGGCTCGTTCCGCCGCAACCGCGCGTAAAGCGCCCGCATCGTCGGCCCAAGTTGCAACCACACCGTCTCGCACATGGCCAGCATCGCCGGAGTCTGGGCGCGCAGGTAGAGGGTGCGGTGGAACTCCAGATTGGTGCGCAGATAGGCCACGGCGTCCTGCCGCGCCACGGCCTCGGCATTCAGCGCGTTGATCGCGGCTAGCCGCTCGATCAGCGCGAAATGGGCACGCGGCAGGGCACGGGCCGCCATTTCCGGCTCCAGCATGGCGCGGATCGCCGCCAGCTCCTCAATCCGCTCTGGCGACAGTTCCGGCGTCGAGATCCGGCCCGAGGATGACAGCGTCAGCGCCCCTTCAGCCACCAGCCGCCGCACCGCCTCGCGCGCAGGCGTCATCGACACGCCGAATTGCTTGCCCAGGCCGCGCAGCGTCAGCGCCTGTCCGGGCGCCAACTCGCCATGCATCACCTGCTGGCGCAGGCTGCGATACAGTCGCTCATGCGCGGCGGCATTGGGGTCTGACAGGCGGGGGCGGGGCGCGTCGCTCATGGCCGCAGGGAACACGGGGCGCGCGGCCCGGTCAATCGCCAAAGCGCCAGCGGTGCAGCGCCTGACCCTCGGACCGCAACCAGGCGCGCTCGCGCTTCCAGCCAGGACAGATCCGCGTCACGATGGCCCAATAGGCGGCGGAATGGTTCATCTCGACCAGATGGGCCACCTCATGCGCCGCGACATAGGACAGCACCGAGGGCGGCGCGAGAATCAGCCGCCAGGAATACATCAGCGCCCCGTCCGGCGCGCAGGAACCCCAGCGCGATCGCGTATCGCGCAGCGTCAGGCGGCTGTAGCTGCGGCCGACCAGCCCGGCGAAATGCGCCGAATCGCGCGCCAGCCGGTCACGCGCCAGAACCTTGAGCCAGGCCGCCACCCGCGCACCCGCCTGGGCGGGATCGCCCGGCACCAGCAGACGCTCGTCCTCGACCCGCACGCTGCGGCCCGTCGCGCTTTCCAGCCGCAACAGCCGCCCCTCGACCGGCAGAAGCGTGCCGATCCTCACCGCCTCGCCCGCGGTTTCGGGCATTTCGGACAGGGTTTGGCGCAGCCAACCCTCTTGCGCGTGAAGGAATCGCACCGCTTCGCTCTCGCGCGCCCGCGCCGGCAGGGTCAGCGTCACCCGCCCATCCAGCCGCGAAACGCGCAGCGAGAAACGCCGCGCGCGGGCGGATCGCTTCATCACGATGTCGATCGGGGGCGAACCCGGCAGAACCGCCATGATTGCTGCAAATTCCCCTTGAACAGCGCCCCGCGAAAGCGCATCTGAGCGCGGCTGCGAAAGCCTTTGACAGCCGCACCGCGCTATGGCAAGGGGCGGCTTTCCGAACAGACCGCCCCCGCCGCGCCGCCGCGCGGCCCGGGCCAGAACCGAAGGGACGACCCATGTCCAAGGAAGACTGGGGCACCAAGCGCCTCTGCCCGACCACCGGCAAGCGCTTTTACGACATGAACCGCACGCCGGTCGTCAGCCCCTATACCGGCGAAGTCGTCGATATCGAATCCGCCCGCCGCAAGCTGGCCGCCTCGGTCATCTCGCGCGTCACGCCCCAGAAGGACGAAGATGTGCTGGTCGAGGATATCGACGGCGAAGACGATCTGCTGGAAACCGCGGGCGCCGAGGATACCGAGCTGGACGATGATCTGCTGGAAGATGACAGCGACGACAATGTCTCGCTGGATGATCTGGCCGACGTTGCCGGGGACGAGGAAGACGTCTGACGAAAACGGGGCCGCGGGGCTGCATTTTTCCACTTGCGCCCCCCCGCGGCCTTCCGTAAACACCGCCCATCGCGCCGGTCCTGACCGGCACGAGACCTCCGGTGGGGCCATAGCTCAGATGGGAGAGCGCTTGAATGGCATTCAAGAGGTCGGGGGTTCGATCCCCCCTGGCTCCACCAACAAACTCCTAAATCGCTGAAAAGACGGCCGATCCCCGCAAGGGGCGGCCGTCTTTCGGTTTTCCGGGCCTCGCCCATGGTGGGGGCTTCGCCGCCCCTCCGCCCTTGTGGCTTATCGGCTGATGCTGACGGCCGACCCGATCAACGAAGGCTGCTCGGCGCGGGCGGCATTTCGGCTGCCGCGCGGGACTGGTGTGTGCGCGCTCAGCTCTCGGGCGCGAAGGAGAACAGCATCACGTGGCGATAGGTCTCGCCGGGGTCGAGCCGGGCCGAGGGGAAGCCCGGGTGATTCGGCGCGTCGGGCCAGCGCTGGGTTTCCAGCGCAAAACCCGCGAAGGGACCATAGATCGCGCCATCCTTGCCCGGCAGGCCGTCGGCCAGATGGCCCGCCGTATAGAACTGGATGCCGGGCATATTGGTCCAGAGCTTCATCCGCCGCCCGGACTCCGGGTCCACCGCCAACGCGCAGGGGCGAAGCGCCTCGCCCGCCGCGGGTTCGCTGGGGGCGGAAAGGCAGAAATTGTGGTCAAAGCCCGTCTCGTCGGGCAAAGCCGCTCCGATGGCGCGAAGGGCCAGGAAATCGAAGGCTGAGCCTGCGACCGGCGCGACCTTGCCACTGGGGATGCGCCCCGGCCCGACCGGCGTCACTGCATCGGCCCAAAGCCGCAGCTCCTGGCCCATCACTTGGCCGGACCCCTGCCCTGCCATGTTGAAATAGGCGTGGTTGACCAGGTTCACGAGGGTGGGCGCATCGGTCCGGGCTTCCATCTCGATCCAGAGCCGGTCCTTGTTGTCCAGCCGGTAACGGCAGGTCATCCGCAAGCTGCCGGGATAGCCCATCTCGCCCGCAGGCGAGCTTGCGGCCAGTGTGACATGATCGGCGCCCTGCGCGACGATGCTCCAATGCTTGCGGTCAAAGCCGGCACGGCCGCCATGCAGGTGATTGGCGCCCTCGTTGCAGTCAAGCTGCACCGCCTGCCCGTCCAGCAGGAAACGGCCTCCGGCGATGCGGTTGGCAAAACGCCCGCAGGTCGCGCCGAAATAGGCGGGTGTCGCCTGCCAGTCGGCGGCACTGTCATGACCCAGCACGATATCGGCATAAACCCCGTCGCGATCCGGCACCCACAGCTCAGCCAGCCGCGCGCCCCAGGTCAACACCTTGGCGGTGACACCGGTCTGCCCGGTCAGGGTGATCGCCGTGACGTCCTGGCCATCGATCTTGCCGATCACCTTGGTCATGTCGCGCCCCCTCGGCTCACTTCTGCGCCAAGGCATAGCATCCCGTCGCCCGGCCCCGCCAGAGCCTAGCCTCGCCGCATCACGACCCGCGCCACGATCGGCGCAAGCGTGATGACAAGGACCAGCCGCAAGAGGTGATGGCTGACCACAAAGGCCAGATCCGCCCCCGCCATGATCGAGATCACCACCATCTCGGCCTGTCCGCCCGGCAGGAAGGCCAGAAAGGCCTCTTGCCCCGGCGCCAGACCGGTCTGGGTCAGGAACTCGATGAAACACAGGCTGAGCACCGCCAGAAGCACCGCATACAGAAGCCCTGCGCCCACATCGATGCGAATCTCGCGCGCGGTGATGCCGGAATATTTGACACCGACGGACAGGCCGATGAAAAGCTGCGCCGCCCAGATCATTTCGGTCGGCGGTCGGGCGGTGACGATCCCCGACAGCGACAAGATCGCCGCAAGAATCATCGGTCCCAGGATCGAGGCCCCGAACAGGCGCAGCCGCTCGGCCAGTTTCCAGCCGACAAGCCCGGCCACCATCAGGATGGCGATTTGGTCAAGGCCCACCTCGCTTGCCGGGCGGCCCGGGGCGCGGGTGAGATCTACCTCCCAGAACCAGTGCATCAGGATCGGTGCAAGGGTCACGATGGCCAGAACGCGCGTCGCATGGATCAGCGACAGCGCCCGCACATCGCCGCCCGCCTCCTGGCCGAAGACCAGCATGTCCTGCAACCCGCCCGGCATTGCGGCATACCAGGCGGTCGGGTGGTCAAAGCCGAAGACGCGGCGGAACAGCGGATAGCCCAGACACGCAATCGCAGTGATGAACAGCGGCACGAAAGCCAGAGACCCGGCCATGGCTGGCAGGCGATGGACCAGATCAGGGGTGATCGACGCGCCGACGGCCAGACCCAGGAAAGTGCGCAAATAGGTGCCGAAAGGCCCCATATCCGCCATGCGCGCCCCGCAAAGCGCGGCGATCAGACAGGCAGTCATCGGCCCCAGAAGCAGCGGCAAGGGCAGCTTGAGGGTCACGAACAGCCCGGCCCCGGCGACCGCGAAAACCAGCGTCAGCGCGCGGCGGCGCCACAGCCTCACGCTCTCAGACGTCAATCTCCAGCTCCGCCAGAAGATGCGCCCATTGCGCGCCATGCATGTCGCGGTCGTCGCGGCTGCCTTGCACGACGGGGCGCGGGAAAGAGACCTTGATCACGTTCAGACCGGGAATGTCGAAGCGCTTCAGAAGCTGCTCGGGCTGGCCATAGACCCGTGCCAAAAGGCCATTGGGCAGGCCCTTGACCAGCCGCCCATAGGCCTCGGAAGAGCCGCAGAAGATATCGACCGTCACCCAGAAGGGACCGGCATTTTTCGAACGAACCTTCTTGGCAATCTCAGCGACGCGCATTTGACACCTCCGTCACCTCAAGGCGGAAGGCCGCCATCGGATCGTCGATCCGCATCACATGGTTCAGCACGAATTCATACAGCGCGCCGCGATTGGTCGTGGCCGGCGAATAGAGAAAGGCGAAGGTCGGCAATTCCTCGCTCGGGGTCAGCGGATGGTGCAGCACGAAGGGGTTGATCAGCTTGCCGATCTCGGCCGCCTGGGCCTGCGTCGGGGCGGTGATGATGCCCAGAACCCCCACCTCGACCGGCTGGCCCATGCGATTTTCCATGGCCCCCAGCGCGGAGTTGACGCCGATCAGGCGGAATTCCAGGCTATAGGCCTCGGGGCCCATGCCGGTGCGGCCCGCGATCGCCTCGATGCAATGCGCGGTCAGGCCGTCGACCCAGTCTTGCGCATGGGCGACATAGCGTGGGTCGCGCAGCACGGCCAGGATGGTCGTCTGGTAGCCCGCCGCCCGCGCGCCTTCCAGCTTGACCGTATAAGGCCCGGGCACCCATTTCGACCCCTCGACCCGCACGCGGCGGTCGTCCAGCGCGGTGTATCGCGCGCTGCGCACGTCCAGATGGCCGCCTGGTTCATAAAGCTGGAAAGGATCGGAGTTCTCGTAAAGCATATGGGCCGAAACCGAATGCGGCGTGCAGGCGGCTTCCAGCGCCATCGGCTCGACCGTGAAGCCGGTCTCGTCGAAATCGACAAGGATCGTGCCCGTCATCGGATGGGTCGAGCACAGGGCGCCGCATTCGGCGATCTTGGCGCCATGCCAGGCCCCGCCCGCCAGATCGCCACGCGCCAGCGGCAAGGCCGCGATGATCGCCGTGTCGGTGGTGCGGCCGCAGATCACCACATCCGCCCCGGTCGCCAGCGCGGCCTGAACCTGTTCGGCCCCGGCCAAAGCCACGATATTCGTGGTCGAGGCGAGAAGCGCGGCGTCAATCTCGGGGGCCGCGGAAAGCGGCGCGACCCGCCCCGCCTCAAGCGCTGCGATCACCCGCTCGGCCGGTTGGCCGCAATAGACCCGGGCGATCTTCAGCGTCTGGCCCAGCTCTTCGGCCAGTTCCAGCGTGATCTGGAACATCCAGTCCACGGTGGCATCGGCCCCGCAGGTGCCGGCGGTGCCGATGACTAGCGGAACCCCGGCTTCCGCGCGGGCCAGCATCAATTCGCGCCATTCGGCCTTGGTGGCGGCACGGGAGTATTTCGATTCCCCCGCGCCCAGAGAATAAGGCCCACTGTCGGTAGAGCCGCCGTCGATGGCGATGATGTCAGGCTTCATCGCCACGCCCCGGGCCAAGGCCTTGCGGTCAAAGCCAAGGCACAGAACCCCTGACGGCACCAATACGCGGGTCGGCATCTTTTTCTCCTTCACACCCCTTGCGAGGTCAGTCCTTGTCCATCGGCAGGTCAGTTTCAGGAACCGGCGGCCGCTGCAACACCCTGCGCAGGAACAGCGGGGCAAGGAAACCGCCGACCGCCAGGATCCACAGCACGACCGCAATCGGCGACGAGAACAGGAACATCCAGTCGCCATCCGAGATGGTCAGCCCTCGGCGCAGCCAGTCTTCCATCTGGTTGCCCAGAAGGATGCCCAGTATCACCGGCATCGTCGGCACATCCAGCTTGCGCAGGATATAGCCCAGCACGCCGAAGATGATCATCAGCAGAAGATCGAAATAGCTGCCCGAAAGCGAGAAAATCCCAACGAAACTGACCATGGTGACCATGGGCATCAGGAACCACGGCGGCACCGAGAGGATCTTCACGAACAGCCGCTCCATCAGGACGTTCAAGATCAGAAGCACGACATTCGCGATGAAGAGGCTGGCGATCAGGCCCCAAACCACTTGCGGCTGGTCGGTGAACAGTCGCGGACCGGGGGTGATGTTCAGCGTCAGTAGCAGCGCCAGCATAACCGCCGTGGTGCCCGAACCGGGCACGCCCAGCGTCAGCATCGGGATCATCGCGCCGCCCGCGGCGGCATTGTTCCCGGCTTCCGGTGCGGCCACGCCGCGCGGGTCGCCCTTGCCAAATGTGCCCTTGCGGTTCGAAAAGCTCTTCTCGGCCATATAGGCCATGAACGAGCCCAGCGAAGCACCCGCCCCCGGCAGGATACCGGCGATGAAGCCAAGCCCCGTGCCGCGCATCATCGCGCCGAAGGTGCGTTTCAGATCGCCCCATGGCACCGACAGTTTTCCAACCTTGATCCCCAGGGCCGAGCTGCGTCCATGGCTTTCGATGAAGATGAAGATCTCCGAAATGGCGAACAGGCCGACGATGGCGACCAGAAAGTCGATCCCGTCATAGAGATGCAGGGTGCCGCCGGTGAAGCGGGTGGCGCTGGTCGAATTGTCCAGACCCACCATAGACAGCTCAAGGCCAAGACAGGCCGCAAAGGCGGATTTGGCCTGGTTGTTCGAGGTCAGGCCGCCCAGCGTTGCACAGGCAAGCATGTAGAGCGCGAAATATTCGGCCGGACCAAAGCGATAGGCGACCGAGGCCAGGGCCGGCGCCATGACGACCAAACCGACCGTCGACAGGAAAGAGCCCATGAAAGAGACGACACCCGAGATCACCAGCGCATCCCCGCCCGGCCCTGCTTGGCCATGGGGAACCCGTCCAGCGTGGTCATCATCGCGGGCTCGTCGCCGGGAATGTTCAAGAGGATCGACGATATCCGCCCGCCATACATGCAGCCGTAATAGACCCAGGTCAGCAGAACCAGCGCCTCGATCGCATCCAGCTTGAGCGCGAAGGCCAGCGGGATCAGGATGGCGACGCCGTTCGATGGGCCAAGGCCCGGCAGCGCGCCGATGATCGTGCCCAGGAAACAGCCGCAGATGGCAAGGAACAGGGTATAGGGCGTCACGGCGACGCCGAACCCCATCCAGAGGTTGGCCAAGGTATCCATAGCGATGCGGCCCCCCTCAGCCCATCAGCGCCCGGGGAAAGGGCTGCAAGCCCAGGCCCAGGCCATATTTGAAGATGACATAGAGCACCACAGACAGGCCGATGCCCATCATGACGCTTTGCATGGCCTTGGGTTCGATCAGATAGCCGATGGCCGCCGAGGCGATGGCCGTCGGGATCAGGAAGCCCAGGGGCACGATGGAATAGGCATAGGCCACCAGCGCCAACAGAGCGATGCCCATGGCGAACCAGGCCCGCGCGCCCGGCCATTCCGGCTCGGCGTCGGGGCGCAGCAGGATGCCGATACCGCAGATCAGGCCATCCGCCGCGATCAGCATCGGGAAGGCGCGCTGACCCAGCGGGTCCATCATCATTCCGGCCTGGATCTGCCAGGCGCCCGCGAAATACGCGAGCGCCGACAGGACCACGACCAGACCAAAGATCCGGTCGCTTTTCATCATTGGATGATCCCGATGTCTTTGGAGAGCTGGTTGGTGTCGGCAACGACCTGATCGATCCAGCCCTGGAAGTCTGTCCCGACCTTGGTGAAAGGCGCCAGACCGTTGTCAGCCATGATCTGCTTCCATTCGGCGCTGTCGGCGATGGTTTGCAGCTTTTCGGCCCAGGCGTTGAACTGGTCGTCCGAGATGCCCTTGGGCACATAGAGGCCGCGCCAGTTCACCACTTCGACGTCGAAGCCCTGCGACTTGGCGGTCGGGATTTCCTCAAAGCCCGGCACCGGCTCGGCCGACAGCACGGCCAGCGCGCCGCAATTCTACACCGCGCCCTATCGTGACTATGACCTGCGGCTCGCCGCCGTGACGCGCCGGATGCTGATCGACGGCAAGACGGTTACCGCGCTTGTGGTTCTGGGCCAGACCCGGTTCGGGCAGAAAAACATCGCAGACAGCATCGGGGCGCGCGCCGCCCTTCTGGGCGTCTGCTTTTTCATCCTTGCGGTGCCTCTTTCGCTTCTGGCCGCCCGCGCGATCCTGGGCCCGGTGGGCCGGGTGACCGAAGCGGTGTCTCGTCGAGGCCCGCATGATCTGCGCGCGGTGAACCAGTCGGTCCCACGCGAGCTGGGGGCCGCTGATCGGCGCGCTGAACGGCTTCATCCTGCGGCTCCGCGGGGCGCTGTCGCGCACCGAGACCTTCATCGCCGAAGCCGCCCACCACATCCGTACCCCGCTGTCGACCGTGCGGACCGAGGCAGAAATCGCCCTGCGCCAGAGCCAGGAAGAAGGCACCCGCGCCCGGTTGCTCAGCGTGATCCGCTCGGTCGAGGAAAGCTCGCGCTCAGCGGGGCAGCTTCTGGAACAAGCGCTGGTCCTGTACCGCACCGACCGCCTGGACCGGGCCGAGTTCGACCTGGGTGCAATCCTTGCCGCGCAGGTGCAGTCCTTTCGTCCCACCGCCGATCTGCGCGAGATCACCCTGGCCTTCGCCGCGCCTGAAGCCGCGATACCGGTGCTGGGCGACCGGCTGATGGTCGAGGCGGCCCTGCGCAACATCCTGGACAACGCGATCAAATACTCGCCAGACGAAGCGCAGGTCGAAGTCATCCTTGCCCTGCGCGACGGGCGCGCCGAAACGCAGGTCTGCGACCGGGGACGCGGGCTTGGCGGGGCGGATCTTGTGGAACTGTCGCAACGGTTCCGCCGGGGTGGCAATGTCTCCGACATCGTCGGCTCTGGCCTTGGCCTGACCATCGTGCTTGAGGTGGCCGAGGCCTCGGGCGGCAGTTTCACCCTATCCCCCCGGGACGGAGGCGGCACATGCGCGCTTTTCTCGCTGCCCTTGCGGTAAGCCTTGCCAGCCCCGCCCTGGGGTTCGATATCGAAGAGCATCTGCGCATGGACGGTGCGGCGCCGGTCGCGACCGTGTCGATCCTGTCCACCACCGACAGCGTGACCGCGCGCCCGCTGCTTGAGGCATTCCTGGTCGAACACCCGGACCTGACCGTCGACTATGTGGTGGCCTCGGCCCTGTCGGTACAGGAGGCCATCGTCGAGGAAGGCGCGGCCTTCGATCTGGTCATCTCTTCCGCCATGGACCTTCAGGTCCAGCTTGCGAATGACGGCTATGCCCTGCCGCAGATGCCTGAAACCGCCGAAACCCTGCCGCATTGGGCGCATTGGCGCGATCTGGTCTATGGTTTCGCGCTGGAACCGGTTGTGATCGTCGTCTCGGCCCGCGCCTTCGCCGGACGCGCGCCGCCCCGCACGCGCCGCGAATTGATCGATCTGCTGCGCGACAACCCGGAACGCTTCCGCCAGCGCATCGGCACCCATGACCCGGCGATTTCCGGCGCGGGCTATCTTTTCGCCACCCAGGATGCCGGCTTGGGCAACACGTTCTGGCGGCTGGCCGAAGTTATGGGGCGACTGGACGCGAAGCTTTAGTGCTGTTCGGGCGAGATGATCCGCGATCTGGCCGAAGGGCGGCTCGACATCGCCTATAATGTGGTCGCCAGCTACGCGCTGGCCCAGGCCAACCGCGATCGCGGTCTTGTGGTGCTTGAACCCGAGGATTTCACCCTGCTTCTGATCCGCACCGCGCTGGTGCCGACCACGGCACGGCGGCCCGATCTGGGGGCCAAGGTGCTGTCCTTCCTGTTGTCGGTCGATGGCCAGACCCGCATGGCTCAGGCCTCGGGCATGTATTCGGTGACGGCGCCCCTGGCCAGCCTGCCGCCTTCGGCCCGGCCGATCCGGCTTGACCCCGGGCTGCTTGCCAATCTCGACAAGGTGCGCCGCGCGGCCTTTCTGGGCGAATGGCAGGCGGCGATGACCCAGCCCTGAAAGGCAAGGCCCGCTCGGCACGTGTTTGGCGGTGCGCCGCGCCGTCAGCTCGCGCGCAACGCGGCTGGCAACAGCGCCTCGGGCAGGTTCTGATAACAGACCGGGCGCAACCAGCGCCGGATCGACAAAGTGCCCACGCTGGTCGCCCCGAAATTGGTGCTGGCCGGATAGGGGCCGCCATGGACCATGGCATCCGCCACCTCGACCCCGGTCGGAAAACCATTGGCAAGAATGCGACCCGCCTTGCGCTCCAGCACCGGCATAAGGGTCTGCGCCAGATCCGTGTCGCCTTCGTCCAGATGCAGAGTGCAGGTCAACTGGCCCTGCAAGCCCTGCGCGACGGCCAGCATCTCGGCGGCATGGCGGACACGGACCACGATGCCCAGCGGACCGAAGACCTCTTCCGCCAGCGCGTGATCGGCCAGCCAGTCGCTGCCCGAAACCTCATACAATAGCGGAGTGGCCAGGCGATGTTCCGGCGTGCTGATCAGAACCTCGCGCACCCCCTGTCCCGAAGCGATCCTGTCGCGGCCCTTGCGATAGGCGGCAGCGATGCCATCGGTCAGCATGGTCTGCGGCCCGACCGTCGCCAGTGCGGTGCGGGCCGCAGCCACAAAGGCATCGGCATCCGGCCCATCGATCACCACCGCGATCCCGGGATTCGTGCAGAACTGCCCCGCACCCATGGTCAGGCTGGCCGCCCAGCCCTTGGCAATCGCCTCGCCCCGCGCAGCCACGGCTGCGGGCAAGAGAAACATCGGGTTGACCGAGCCCAGCTCGCCAAAGAACGGGATCGGCTCGGGCCTTGCCGCGCAAAGGTCAAACAGCGCGCGACCGCCGAAGAGCGAGCCGGTAAAACCCACCGCCTTGATGCGCGGATCGCGCACCAGCGCCTCGCCCACGTCGCGATTGCCCCCTTGAACCAGGCTGAACGTGCCCGCAGGCATGGCGCAGGCGCGGATCGCGGCATCCACCGCCTGGGCCACAAGCTCTCCGGTGCCGGGATGGGCGGAATGGCCCTTGACCACCACCGGGCAGCCGGCGGCCAGCGCCGAGGCCGTGTCGCCGCCCGCGACCGAGAAGGCCAGCGGGAAGTTCGAGGCGCCGAAGACCGCGACCGGGCCGATCGGGCGCTGCATCATCCGCAGGTCGGGGCGCGGCAGCGGCTGGCGGTCGGGCAGCGCCGGATCGTGGCGCAGGTCGAGCCAGCCCTCCTTGCGGATATGGCTGGCGAACAGCTTCAGCTGCCCCGTGGTGCGGCCGCGTTCGCCCACCAGCCGCGCTTCGGGCAGGCCGGTTTCCTGGCTGCCGATCTCGGTGATCGCATCGCCGCGGGCGTCGATCTCGGCGGCGATGGTTTCCAGAAACCGCGCGCGGGCCTCGGGGCCGGCGGCGTCGAAATCCAGCGCCGCGGCTTCGGCAGCGGCGCAGGCCTGGGCGACATGGGCGGGGGTGCCGACCGCGAAATCATGCGAGGGGCCATGGGCGGGGGTCGAGGCGAAGCGGCTTTCGCCTTCAACCCATTGGCCCGCGATCAGGTGCTTGCCGGTCAGCATGTCGGTCTCCTTTGCGTTGGAAGACCGGGGGCCCTGCCCCCGGACCCCCGGGATATTTGAACAGAGAGGAAGGTTCAGAAGTGGAAAGGATCGGTGATCTGGCGCCGGCCCAGTGTCAGCGCGTCGGAGACATGGACCATGGGCGCCAGGTCGACTTCGCTTTGCCCCTGGCGGACCAGATCGGCCATGCGGGCGTAAAGGGCCGGGTATTCGCCCATGATCGAGTTTTCCCCGCCCGAGGGCTGGCCGCCGATTTCCAGCAGGTTGCCGCCCAGGCGCAGGGCCATCGGGCCCGCATCGGTGTCAATCTCGATATCCCAGGTCTGCGGGCCTTCCTGGCGCCAGTCGAAATCGGCGCTGACGCCGCCCGTGAAGGTCAGCTGCGCCGCGATGGGCGTCTGGCGGTTTTCGGGGAAGGTCAGGGTCGCCGCGGTCAGGTGGACGGGGCGCGGCAGGATATGGGTCAGGATCGACAGGGCGTTGATGCCGGGATCGAAGACGCCCATGCCGCCGGGTTCGAACACCCAATCCTGGCCCGGGTGCCATTTCCGCACATCCTCGCGCCAGGTGATATGGGCGCGGGTGACCGTCTTGTCGGCCAGCCAGGCGCGGGCGGGCGCGACGGCATGGGCCATGCGGCTGTGCCAGGTGGTGTAGAGCGTCAGGCCCCGGGCGGCGGCCATGTCCTGCAGGGCGTGCACCTCGGCCAGCGTGGCGCCGGGCGGCTTTTCCAGCATCACATGGCGGCCGGCTCGCAAGGCCGCCTCGGCCGCGGCAAAGCGCGGCACGGGCGGCAGGCACAGCGAGACGACCTGCACCTCGGGATGCGCGTCCAGCATCTGCGCGATGTCGGTATGGGGGGCCACGCCCGGCACCGTACCATGGCGCGAGACGGTGGCGACCAGATGCCAGTCGGGGCTGGCGGCAATGGCCGGAACATGCTGGTCGACAGCGATCTTGCCGATGCCGACCAGCGCCACCGGAATTGGGGCGACCGGAGCCGGCATCAATGCGAATCCTTGCCCACCGGTGCGCCGCGGCACCCCTTGAGGAAATCAAGGTCGGCGCCGGTATCGGCGCCCTGGACATGCGCCTGATGCAGGAAGGCATAGCCGCTGTCCGGCTGGGTATGGCTCGGCGTCCAGGCGGCAAGCCGCGCTTCCAGTTCTGCTTCCGGGATATCCAGATGCAGGCGACGGTTTGGCACATCAAGATCAATCATGTCGCCGTCGCGCACCACGGCCAGAGGACCGCCCGCCGCCGCCTCGGGCGAGGTATGCAGCACGACCGTGCCATAGGCGGTGCCCGACATGCGCGCGTCCGAGATGCGGACCATGTCGGTGATGCCCTTGCGCAGCACCTTGGGCGGCAGGCCCATATTGCCGACCTCGGCCATGCCCGGGTAACCCTTGGGGCCGCAGTTCTTGAGGACCATCACGCAGGTCTCGTCAATATCCAGCGCCTCGTCGTTGATCTTGGCCTTGTAGTCGTCGATATCCTCGAACACGACCGCGCGGCCGCGATGGCTCAGCAGATGCGGCGAGGCGGCCGAAGGCTTCAGCACCGCGCCCTTCGGCGCGAGATTGCCCTTCAGGACCACCACACCGCCCGATCTGGTCAGCGCCTTCTCGGCGGGCAGGATCACGTCTTCATTGTGATTTGTGACATCCTTCACCTGCTCCCAGGCGGTCTGGCCCGAAACCGTCAGCGCCTCCTTGTGCAGCAGGCCCGCCTCGCCCAGCCGTTTGATGACGACCGGCAGGCCACCCGCATAGAAGAATTCTTCCATCAGGTACTTGCCCGAGGGCATCAGGTTCACGATGGTCGGCACGTTGCGGCCGCAGCGGTCCCAGTCGTCCAGCGTCAGGTCCACGCCGACACGGCCCGCGATCGCAAGAAGATGGATGACGGCATTGGTGCTGCCGCCAATGGCTGCATTGGTGCGGATGGCATTCTCGAAGGCCTGCTTCGTCAGGATGTCGGAAGGTTTCAGATCGTCCTTCACCATCTGCACGATGCGCCGCCCGGTCAGCTGCGCCATGACGCGGCGGCGGCTGTCCACCGCCGGGATCGCCGCATTGCCCGACAAGGCCATGCCCAGCGCCTCGGCCATGCTGGCCATGGTCGAAGCCGTGCCCATTGTGTTGCACGAGCCCGGAGAACGGCTCATCGAAGCTTCGGCCTCGGCGAATTCCGCCGCCGTCATCTCGCCCGCCTTCACCGCTTCCGAGAATTTCCACAGATGCGTGCCCGATCCCACGCGTTCATTGCGGAAATAGCCGTTCAGCATCGGCCCGCCGGTGACGATGATCGACGGCAGATCGGTCGAGGCCGCCGCCATCAGCAAGGACGGCGTGGTCTTGTCGCAGCCGACCAACAGCACGCAGCCATCCATCGGCTGGCCGCGCATCTGTTCTTCCACCGCCATGGCGGCCAGGTTGCGGAACATCATCGCAGTCGGGCGGAAGGCCGACTCTGAGGTGGAAAACACCGGCACTTCGACCGGAAAGCCGCCCGCCTCGTAGATGCCATGCTTCACCCGCTGCGCAAGGTCGTTCAGATGCGCGTTGCAGGGCGTCAGTTCCGACCAGGTGTTCAGGATGCCGATCACGGGGCGACCATCGAACAGGTCATGCGGGAAACCCTGGTTCTTCATCCAGCCGCGATGATAGATCTGGTCGCGGCCGGTGCCGCCGAACCATTCCTGCGAGCGCAGTTTGCGGGGCCATTTGGCGGGTTTGAAGGTCATTTTGGCCTCAGAGCTGGGTGACTTTGGCAAGACCCGTCTCGGCCGCGAAGGCCAGCGGGTTTTGCAGCGGCAGACCGAAATCGGGCGCCTCGATTTCGAAGACATCGCCCGCCTCGGTCTTCACCCCGTCGGCGAAGGACAGGGTGGCCGTGCCGAACATATGCACGTGCACATCGCCGGGTTGGCGGAAGAGCGGATATTTGAAATGATGGTGCTCCAGATTGGCCAGCGTATGCGACATGTTGGCCTCGCCGGACAGGAAGGGCTTTTCCCAGATCACCGTACTACCGCGCCGGATGCGGCTGGTGCCGCGCACATCGCCCGGGCAGGGGCCAAGGCGGATTTCCGGCCCGTATGAAGCGCAGCGCAGCTTGGAGTGGGCAAGCCACAGGTAATTCACCCGTTCCGTCACGTGGTCCGAGAATTCATTGCCCAGGGCAAAGCCCAGCCGGCAGGGTGTGCCGTCGCTGGCGATGACATAGATCCCCGCCAATTCCGGCTCTTCGCCGCCATCCTCGGCAAAACCGGGCGCCGTCAGGGCCGCGCCGGGCGCCACGGCGACATGGCCGTTGCCCTTGTAGAACCATTCCGGCTGCGCACCGACCTTGCCCTCATCGGGCCGCCCGCCCTCCAGCCCCATGCGGAACATCTTCATGCTGTCGGTCAGGGTCTCGACGCCACCCGTCAGCTTGGCGTGCATCGCGTCGCGGGCCGAAGCGGAGCCGAGATGGGTCAGCCCTGTGCCGGTGATGTGCAGATGCGCCGGATCCGGGTGGGTGATCGGTGGCAAAAGGCGCCCCGCGGCGGCCAGGGCGGGCAGGTCGACGCCCTCGCCTGCCTCGCGCGCGGCGATCAGACCGGCCAGAGGACGGCGCGTGTCTGCCGCCTCCAGCGCCAGCGCATGAACCGAGGCCACACCGGGCACGATGCGCGCGCCCGCACCGTCGCGGAAGATCACCTGAAGCCCGCCATCGGGGCCTTTCGCCTGGGAAAGATACATCACTTGCTCTTGTTGTAGACGTCGAAGATGACAGCGACCAGAAGCACAAGCCCCTTGATCATCTGCTGATAGTCGATGCCGATCCCCTGGATCGACATGCCCATGTTCATGATCCCCATGATCAGCGCGCCGATGACGACGCCGACGATCTTGCCCGATCCGCCCGCCATCGAAGCGCCGCCAATGAAGACCGAGGCAATGGCATCCAACTCGAAGCCGACGCCCGCCTTGGGCGTGGCACTGTTCAGCCGCGCGGTGACGATCATCCCAGCAAGCGCGGCCAGAACCCCCATGTTGACGAAGCACAGAAAGACCAGCCTGTCAGTGCGGATGCCCGAGAGCCGCGCCGCCTTTTCATTGCCGCCCACCGCATAGACCCGGCGGCCGGTCACGGTGTTTTCCGTGAAGAAGGCGTAGACCACCGTCAGCAGCACCAGCACCACCAGCACATTCGGCAGACCCCGGAAGGTAGCAAGCTGATAGCCCACAAAGGCGATCCCGGCGGCAAGAATGACGTTGCGGGCCAGGAAGATCGCCATCGGTTCGGGCGCCACGCCAAAGGCCGCATCGCTGCGCCGCGCCTTGAGCCCGATCCAGACGATCGCCAGCACCGCCGCCGCCACCAGGATCAGCGTCAGCCCATGCGGGCGACCGATGCCGGTCAGATCGGGGATGAAACCCGAGGACAGGCTCTGGAACGCCTTCGGGAAGGGGCCGATATTCTGCCCGCCCAGAAGCCACAGCGTCGCGCCGCGAAACACCATCATGCCCGCAAGCGTGACGATGAAGGACGGGATGCGCCAATAGGCGATCCAATAGCCCTGCAAAGCGCCGATCAGCCCGCCCACCACCAGCGTCAGCGGAATGACCAGCCAGAACGGCAGGCCCACTCCCACCGTCAGCCAGGCCGCCACCGCACCGGTAAAGGCCGCGACCGAGCCGACCGACAGGTCGATATGGCCCGAAACGATCACCAGCAGCATCCCCAGCGCGAGAATGATGACATGCCCGTTCTGCAGGAAGACGTTGGTGATGTTCTGCGGGTTGAGGAAGTTGATCGGCTGCGGCTGGAACCTCAGCAAGACCGTGAAGAACACCACGATGGCGATCAGCGCCACCAGCATCCCGTTTTCCCGCAGATGCCCGCCCAGATGGGCGGAAAGACCCTTGCTCTCTGACATTACGCCGCCTTCCCCGTCGCTTTCAGGATCATGGCCATGATCTTTTCCTGGCTCGCCTCGTCGCGCGCCAGTTCACCCACGATCCGCCCCTCGTTCATCACATAGATCCGGTCGCACATGCCCAGCAGCTCGGGCATCTCGGAACTGATCATCACGATGCCGCGGCCCTGATCGGCCAACTGGTTCATGATCGTGTAGATCTCGTATTTTGCGCCCACGTCGATGCCGCGCGTCGGCTCGTCCAGGATCAGCACCTGCGGATCGGTGAAAAGCCATTTCGACAGCACGACCTTCTGCTGGTTGCCGCCCGACAGGTTCACCACCTTCTGCTGCACGCCCGGCGTGCGGATCGCCAGCTGCTTGCGATACTCCTCGGCCACCCGCGCCTCGCGCCGCTTGTCGAGAATGCCCTTGACCGCGATGCCCGCCAGGTTCGCCAGGCTGATGTTGCGCAGGATCGGCTCTTCCAGGATCAGGCCCAGCGCCTTGCGGTCCTCGGTCACATAGGACAGGCCCGCCGCCACTGCCTTTTCCACCGTCGAGACATCGACCGGGCGGCCGTTCATCCGCACCACGCCCTGATGGCCCTGGCCGTAGCTGCGGCCAAACAGGCTCATCGCCAGTTCGGTGCGCCCGGTGCCCATCAGCCCGGCAATGCCGACGATCTCGCCCTTGCGGACGGTAAAGCCGCAATTGCGGATGATCTGGCGATCCTTCTGCTCGGGGTGCCAGACATTCCAGCCCTGCACCTCCAGCAGCACCTCCCCGGGGTTCGCCACGCGCTCCGGGTAGCGATGCGCCATGTCGCGGCCCACCATGTCGCGGATGATGCGGTCCTCGGAAATCTCGTCCCTATTCATCGTCGAGACGGTCGCCCCGTCGCGGATCACGGTGATGCGGTCAGCGATGCGGCCGATCTCGTTCAGCTTGTGGCTGATGATGATCTGGGTCACGCCCTGCGCCTTCAATTCCAGCATCAGGTCCAGCAGCTTCTGGCTGTCGTTTTCCTGAAGCGCGGCGGTCGGCTCGTCCAGGATCAGCAGCCGCACATCCTTGGCCAGGGCCTTGGCAATCTCGATCAATTGCTGCTTGCCGACGCCCAGCTTGCCCACCTGCGTCGCCGGGTTCTCGTTCAGCCCCACCTTTGCCAGCAGGTCGCGGGTGCGACGGAAGGCCATCCGCCAGTCGATCACGCCCTTGGTCGCAACCTCATTGCCCAGGAACAGATTCTCGGCGATCGACAGAAGCGGCACCAGGGCCAGCTCCTGATGGATGATGATGATGCCCTTTTCCTCGCTGTCGCGGATCGAGCGGTTTTGCAGGGGCGCCCCGTCATACAGGATCTCTCCCTCATAGCTGCCATGCGGATAGACGCCTGACAGCACCTTCATCAGCGTCGATTTTCCGGCGCCGTTCTCGCCGCAGATCGCGTGGATCTCGCCCGCTTCGACCGTCAGGTCCACATGGTCCAGCGCCCGGACGCCGGGAAAGACCTTCGAGATGCCCCGCATCTCCAGAAGCGCCGCCATGACCCCCTCCGTCCTCTGTCCGACCCGCCCCTTCATCTTGGATCAAATACTCCGGGAGGTCCGGGGGGCTGCCCCCCCGGTTGTCGGGCAGGAGCGGACCCGCCCCCCGGAGAAGGCCAGCTTACTTGAGCTGATCCGCAGTGTAGTAGCCGGACTCGACCAGTACTTTCTCGATATCCGCCACGCCCAGCGCCATCGGCTCCAAGAGGTAGGACGGCACGACCTTGACACCATTGTCATAGGTGGTGGTGTCATTGATCTCGGGCTCTTCGCCTTTCAGGATCGAATCCACCATCTTGACGGTAACGCCAGCCAGCGCGCGGGTGTCCTTGAACACGGTCGAATACTGCTCGCCCGCCATCATCGACTTGACGCTGGGGATCTCGGCATCCTGACCGGTGACGCAGGGCATCTTCAGATCGCCCGAGCCATAGCCCACGCCCTTGACCGAGGACAGGATGCCGATCGACAGCCCGTCATAGGGCGACAGCGCGCCGTTCAGCTGCTTGTCGCCGTAATTCGCCGACAGAAGGTTGTCCATCCGCGACTGGGCGACCGCACCATCCCAGCGCAGGGTGCCGACGACTTCCATCCCCATCTGGCCCGAGGGCACGGCGATCTCGCCCGAGTCAATCATCGGCTGCAGCACCGACATCGCACCGTTGTAGAAGAAGAAGGCGTTGTTGTCGTCGGGCGAGCCGCCGAAGAGTTCCACATTCCATGGCTTGGCGTCGGGGAAGCGTTCCTTCAGGCATTGCACCAGGCTGTTGGCCTGAAGCACACCGACCTTGAAGTTGTCGAAGGTTGCATAATAGTCGACCGCCCCGCTGTCGCGGATCAGGCGGTCATAGGCGATGACCTTGATCCCCGCGGCCTGGGCATTTTCCAGCGCGTTCGACAGGGTGGTTCCGTCGATGGCGGCAATAACCAGCACATTCACGCCCTTGGAGATCATGTTCTCGATCTGGGCCAGCTGGTTCGGGATGTCATCTTCGGCATATTGCAGGTCGGTCGCATAGCCCGCTTCCTGGAACTGCTTGACCATCGACTCGCCGTCCGAAATCCAGCGCGAGGAGGATTTGGTCGGCATGGCGATGCCCACGGTGCCCTTGTCCTGCGCCAGCGCGGCGGGGGCGAGGCTGAGCATCGGGACAAGGCAGGTGGCAAGGGCCAGCGTGGCCCGGCGTGTGAAGGTCATCTCTGTTCCTCCCAAGATCGAGATGTATGGCTCGGGTCTCAGATCGCTGTCTGGACGCGGCGAACCTTGACCCGTCACCACATGCCTGTCAAATGATCATATACATGGATTACATGGCCATAATGATATGAATAGACCGCCTCCGCCGCACGAGGCCGATTTTCGCGGCCTCAAACTCTCGCATCTCCGCCTGATGGCCGAGTTACAGGCAACGGGCCAATTGGGTCTTGCCGCAGAAAGACTGGGGCTCGCCCAGCCCGCCGCCTCGCGTCTGCTGGCCGAGGTCGAGCGCATCGCGGGCCACCCCGTCCATAGCCGCGACGGGCGTGGCTTGCGGCTGACAGCGGCGGGCGAGGCGCTGGCGCGGCGGGCGGCGCGGATCGCGCTCGAACTGGCCGATGCGAAACGCGAGGTGACCGAGGCGGCTACGGGAACCGAGGGCCATGTCCGCATCGGCGCCGTGACCGGCCCGGCGCTTGATCATGTCCTGCCCGCCGTGCAGCGCATCCGCGCCGACCATCCGCGTCTGACACTGGAAATCACCGTCTCGACTTCGCCGCCGCTGTGTGACCTCCTGCTGGCCGGACGGCTTGATTTCGCCATCGGCCGGCTGCTCGATCCCGGTCACAGCCGCCTTCTGCACATGCAGCCGATCCGCGACGAACCGCTGTCGCTGATCGTGCGGCGCGGCCATCCGCTTTTGTTGCGGCCAAGGATCACCGCCGCCGACGTGCTGGATTACGAATGGGTCATGCCCGAGGATGAGGCGCTGATCACCCGCTCGGTGCTGGACCGGCTGGCGGCGCTTGGCCTGCCCGGACCAAGACGTCAGGTCTCAACCGCGTCCTTCCTCTTCACCCTCGCCATGCTGAAGGCGTCGGACGCCGTCGCGCCCCTGGCCCAGCCTGTCGCGGAGAGCTTTGCGTCCGGCCCCTCGACGCCCTTCGTCGATCTGCCGCTTGACCTTGATATCCGTGTGCCGCCCTTCGGCCTGATCCGTCGCCGCGAGGCGGAATTGACCCCGGCCGCGGGAAGGGTGGCACGCGCCATCCTGGAAAGCGGCCTGCCTGGTCAGCCCGGCGCGAAACCCGCGACAAGCTGATGCCGCTCGCCCGGATAGGTCAGCCGGGCGAAGGTGACGGGTCGCCCCTCGAATTCGGTGCGGCGGGCGATTTCCAGACAGGGCGTCCCAGGCCGCAGGTGCAGCGCCTGGGCGATGTCTGGGCTGGCCCCGGTGGAGCGGATCACATGTTCCGCGGCACTCCACGGCACCTGCTGCAACAGCCAGGCCCCCGAAGGCTGCGCGGCGAAATCCGCCGCCTCGGCCTGTGGCACCGCGCCCAGATGGATGACCCGCGACTCGTGGCAGAAGGGCAGACCATCCGCCAGATGCAGCGCTTCAAGCGTCAGAACCCGGAAGGGCGCCTCATCCGCAGGTCGCAGGAACTGGCGGTCCTCGGGTCCGGCTGGGCGCAGGTTGCGGGACAAAAGGCGATAGCCATAATCCTGCCCCAGCGCGCGGATCTCCTCACCGATATTGGCGATCTCCATCACCGCCGATTGCATGCGGGGCGCCGTGACCACAGTGCCCAGCTTGCGACGGCGTTCCAGAAAGCCCTCGCGCGTCAACTGCGCAAGGGCCTTGTTCATCGTCATGCGCGACACACCGAAATCCGCCGCCATCTCGGTCTCGAAGGGGATGCGATGTCCCGAGGGCCAGACGCCGCTGGTGATCCGCTCGCGCAGTTCCGTCACGATCCTTTCGTGCAGCGTCCCCTCGGCCAATCTCAATTCCCCAGAATGGAAGGCAAGCGCAGCCCGTGCTCCCTGGCGCAAGCGACAGCGGTTTCATAGCCCGCATCGGCATGGCGCCAGACGCCCGAGGCCGGATCGTTCCACAGCACCCGCTCCAGCCGCTTGGCTGCTTCGGGCGTGCCATCGGCCACGATCACCACACCGGAATGCTGCGAAAAGCCCATACCCACGCCGCCGCCATGATGCAACGACACCCAGGTTGCGCCCGAGGCGGTGTTGACCAGCGCATTCAGCAAGGGCCAGTCCGACACCGCATCCGAGCCATCCTTCATCGCCTCCGTCTCGCGGTTCGGGCTGGCGACCGAGCCGGAATCCAGATGGTCGCGGCCAATCACCACCGGGGCCTTGAGTTCCCCCGAAGCCACCATCTCGTTGAACATCAGCCCGGCCCGGTGCCGGTCGCCCAGCCCGATCCAGCAGATCCGCGCCGGCAGGCCCTGAAAGGCGATGCGCTCGCGCGCCATGTCCAGCCAGCGATGCAGATGGGCATTTTCCGGGAACAGCTTCTTCATCGCCGCATCGGTCTTGTAGATGTCTTCCGGGTCGCCCGACAGCGCGCACCAGCGGAAGGGGCCGATCCCCTTGCAGAACAGCGGCCGGATATACGCCGGCACGAAGCCAGGGAAGGCGAAGGCATTCTCCAGCCCCTCGTCCTGCGCGACCTGGCGGATGTTGTTGCCATAGTCCAGCGTCGGCACGCCCGCATTCCAGAAGCCGACCATCGCGGCGACATGGTCGCGCATCGAGGCGCGGGCGGCGCGTTCCACCGCCTGCGGGTCGGTCTCCTGCCTGGCCTTCCAGTCGCCCAGCGACCAGCCCGCCGGGCAATAGCCATGCAGCGGGTCATGGGCAGACGTCTGGTCGGTGACGATATCCGGCCGCGGCCCGCCCGCCTGCATGCGGCGCAGCAGTTCCGGGAAAACCTCGGCCGCATTGCCCAGAAGCCCAACCGACTTCGCCTCGCCCTTCGCGGTCCAGTCGGCGATCATCGCCAGCGCCTCGTCCAGCGTATGCGCCTTGGCGTCCAGGTAGCGGGTGCGCAGGCGGAAATCGATGCGGGTCTCGTCGACCTCGACCGCCAGACAGCAGGCGCCGGCCATGACGGCGGCCAGCGGCTGCGCCCCGCCCATGCCGCCCAGCCCCCCGGTCAGGATCCAGCGGCCCTTCAGACTGCCGTCATAGTGTTGGCGCCCGGCCTCGGCGAAGGTCTCATAGGTGCCCTGTACGATGCCCTGCGTGCCGATATAGATCCAGGACCCGGCGGTCATTTGGCCGTACATCATCAGACCCTTGCGGTCCAACTCGTTGAAATGCTGCCAGTTCGCCCAATGCGGCACCAGGTTGGAATTGGCGATCAGCACACGCGGCGCATCCGTATGGGTGCGCACCACGGCGACGGGGCGGCCCGATTGCACGACCAGCGTCTCATCCGCCTCCAGCGTCTTCAGCGCCGCGACGATGCGGTCGAAATCCTCCCAGGTGCGCGCCGCCCGGCCGATGCCGCCATAGACCACCAGCTCATGCGGGTTCTCGGCCACATCGGGGTGCAGGTTGTTCATCAGCATCCGCATCGGTGCCTCGGTCAGCCAGCTTTTGGCGGTGATCTCGGCGCCGGTGGGTGGGTAGACGTCACGCAGGTTGTGGCGGGGGTTCGTGTTCATCAAGAAATCCTCCGAATGGCTCAGGCCGAAAGGCCCGGCAGAATGTCCATGCCAACCGCGTCAGCCAGCGCACCTTCGGCGATCAGCGCGCCGGCCGCCTCCATATCGCCCGCCATGAACCGGTCCTCGACCAGAGGCGCGATCTTCGACCGGATGGCGGCCTTGGCGGCTTTCAGGCGCGCCGAAGTTTCCAGCGGACCTCGCATCTCGATGCCTTGGGCACCCATCATCGCCTCGACACCCAGGATCCAGAACAGGTTCTGCGTCATCGGCAGCAGGCGTCGCGCGCCGTGACAGGCCATCGAGACATGGTCTTCCTGATTGGCGCTGGTGGGGGTGCTGTCGACGCTGGCCGGATGGGCCAGCTGGCGGTTCTCGCTCATCAAGGCGGCGGTGGTGACTTCGGCGATCATCAGGCCGGAATTCAGCCCCGGCTTGGGCGTCAGAAAGCCTGGCAGTCCGTAGGACAGCGCCGGATCAACCAGCAGGGCCACCCGCCGCTGCGCGATGGACCCGATCTCAGCCACCGCCAGCGCGATCATGTCGGCGGCCAGCGCCACAGGTTCGGCATGGAAATTCCCGCCCGAGACAACCTCGCCATCCGACAGGACCAGCGGATTGTCGGTGGCGGCATTGGCCTCGATCTCCAGCGTCCGCGCGGCCTGGCGCAGCACGTCGAGACAGGCGCCGTCGACCTGCGGCTGACAGCGCAGGCAATAGGGATCCTGCACCCGCTCGTCGCCTTCCTGATGCGAGGCGCGGATGCCCGACCCGTCCAGCAGCGCGCGCAGGCTGGCCGCCACGTCGATCTGGCCCTGATGGCCGCGCAGCGTATGGATCTCCTCGGTGAAGGGCGCGGTCGATCCCATGGCGGCATCGGTCGACAGGGCCCCCGTCACCACCGCCGCCTGCAAGGCCCGCTGCGCCCGGAACAGGCCCGCCAGCGCCAGCGCCGTCGACACCTGCGTGCCGTTGATCAGCGCCAGCCCCTCTTTGGCCTCAAGCGCCACAGGCATCAGCCCGGCACGCCGCAGGGCCTCCGCCCCCGGCAGGCGCGCGCCATCGAGGAAGGCCTCGCCCTCGCCCAGCATCGCCGCCGTCATATGGGCCAGCGGCGCCAGATCGCCCGAAGCCCCGACCGAGCCCTTTTCCGGGATCACCGGCATCACGCCCTTGTCCAGCATCCCCTCGATCAGCGCCACGACTTCGGGCCGCACGCCCGATGCGCCACGCCCCAGTGACAGCAACTTCAGCGTCATCACCAGCCGCACCACATCCAGGGGCAGCGGATCGCCCACACCGCAGCAATGCGACAGGATCAGGTTCCTTTGCAGGGTGGCCACATCTTCCCGCGCGATGCGGATCGAGGCCAGCTTGCCGAAGCCGGTGTTCACGCCATAGACCGGCGCATCGCCCGCCGCGACCTCAGCAATCCTCGCCCGCGCCCGGTCGATCCCGTCACGGGCCGCGGCATCCAACGTGACCGCCAGCCCCTGCCGATAGACCGCTTCAAGATCGGCAAGCGTCGCCTTGCCCGGAACCAGTTGCATCAGACCTTTTCCCCCTTGAACCAGCGCGTGTTCAGCGGGTTGAACCCGATCGGGTTCACCAGCTCGGCCGGCGTTTCCACATTCCACAGCGCAAGATCGGCGCTATGGCCCACCTTCAGCGCCCCGGTTTCTCCCTGCAGGCCCAGGGCCTTGGCCGCCGCGCCCGTGGTGCCCTCAAGGCATTCCGCCACGGTCAGCCCGAACAGCACCGCCGCCATGTTCATCGCCATCAGAAGCGAGGTCATCGGCGACGTACCCGGGTTGGCATCGGTCGAAACCGCCATGGTGCAACCGGCGGCACGGAAGGCGGCGATGGGCGGCAGTTGCGTCTCGCGCAGCATGTAGAAGGCGCCGGGCAGGATCACGGCCACCGTCCCCGCCGCTGCCATCAGACGGGCATCGTCCTCGGTCGCGTATTCCAGGTGATCGGCTGAAAGGCCGCCGCGCGCCGCCACCAAGGCCGCGCCGCCCTGATGCGACAATTGCTCGGCATGCAGCTTGACCGGCAGGCCCAGCGCCTGTGCGCGGTCGAAAACCCGGGCGATTTCGGCGGGGGTGAAGGCCAGATGTTCACAGAACCCGTCCACTGCATCGACCAGACCCTCGGCATGGGCGGCTTCCAGCCCCGGCAGGACCACCCGGTCGATATAGCCCGCCCGGTCCTCGCGATATTCCGGTGACAGGGCATGGGCGGCCAGCCAGGTGGTCTTGATCCGCACCCTGCGCAAGCGTTCCAGCTTGCGCGCCGCGCGCAGTATGTTCAGCTCGGCCTCGACCGACAGGCCATAGCCCGATTTGATCTCGACCGTGCCCACCCCCTCGGCCAGAAGCGCATCCAGGCGCGGCAGGCTGGCCGCGATAAGGTCATCCACCGAAGCCCGGCGCACCGCCTGCATGGTCGAGACGATGCCACCGCCCGCCGCCGCGATCTCGGCATAGCTCGCGCCGTCGAGCCGCATCTCGAATTCGCGGGCGCGGTTGCCAGCATAGACAAGATGGGTGTGGCAATCGATCAGGGACGGTGTCAGCAGGCGGCCACCGCAGTCATGCACCCGCGCCTCCTGATGTGCCACGGAGGCCCCGACCGCAGCGATCCGCCCGGCCTCGATCCGCAGCTCCCCGAAGCTGCCATCGGCAAAGCGCGCATTCGTCAGAACCCAGGTCTCGCTCTGCATCTTCGCCCTTCCCCGACTCGCCCTATTATGTATATACATGAAAATCAGCATCGGGGAAGGAAGAATTCATGAGAGAAATTTTCGCGAACTGGGCGCTTCTTCCCGAAGGCTGGGCGCGCGACGTGGTTCTGACTTTGGACGGGGCCGCCATCGCCAGTGTCGCCGCAGGCCCCGCACCCGCAGACGCCACCCGCGTGCAGGCCTTGATCCCGGGCATGGCCAACCTGCATTCCCACGCCTTCCAGCGCGGCATGGCAGGGCTGGCCGAGACCCGCGGCGCCAGCGCCGACAGTTTCTGGACCTGGCGCGAGGTGATGTATCGCTTTGCCCTGGCCCTGAACCCCGAACAGATGCAGGCCATCGCCGAACTGGCCTATATCGAGATGCTCGAGGCGGGCTTCACGCGCGTCGGTGAGTTCCACTACCTGCACCACGCACCCGATGGCAGCAGCTATGCCGATCCTGCCGAGATGAGCCTGCGCATCCTTGCCGCAGCCCAGGCCACGGGCCTGCACCTGACCCATCTCCCCGTGTTCTACGCCCATTCCGACTTCGGCGGCGCAGCCCCTGCCCCCGGTCAGCGCCGCTTCCTGCATTCCCCTGATGCCTTCCTGCGCCTGCTGGACACGCTCGATGCCCGGATGACCCGCCCGCTCGACCGGTTGGGCTTTGCACCCCATTCCCTGCGCGCCGCCACCGAAGACGAGATTTCCACGCTTCTGACTGCCCGTCCGAACGGCCCGGTGCATGTCCATGTCGCCGAACAGATGCGCGAGGTCGAAGACTGCCTGAAAGCCCATGGTCAGCGCCCGGTGGAGCGCCTGCTGGCGACCCTGCCCGTCGACGCCAGATGGTGCCTGATCCACGCCACCCATCTGACCGAGGCAGAGCGGCGCGATGTGGCCGCAAGCGGTGCGGTCGCGGGGCTTTGCCCGGTCACCGAGGCAAATCTGGGAGACGGCCTTTTCCCCGCGCCCGAATTCCTTTCCGAAGGCGGCGCGTTTGGCATCGGCACGGACAGCAATGTCCGTATCGCCTTGGCCGAGGAACTGCAGGTTCTGGAATATGGCCAGCGCCTGACCAGGCGCCAGCGCAACCTGCTTGCCGGTGGCCCCGGCTCGACCGGCGGCGCGCTTTTCCGCGGCGCGTTGGCGGGCGGGGCGCAGGCCCTGGCCGCGCCGCCTGCCCGGATCGCCGCTGGCGCACCGGCCGATCTGGTCGCCCTGCATGACGAAACCGGCCCGGCACCGGACGGAGATCTCTGGCTGGACCGCTGGCTGTTTGGCCGCGGCGTCGCGGTCGAGACGGTCTGGTGCGGCGGGGTGGAATGCGTCAGCGGCGGGCGGCACCGCGATCGCGACCGGGTGGTGGCGGGCTTCCGCCGCGCGGTCGAGGCGATTCAGGCCTGACACCCGCCTTCCGTCGCGCCTTGTCCCGGTTCACCACCGGCTTTGCGCGGCGGCGCGGGCTGTGCTATGGCTTGGCCCGGTCGGCAGTTCACCAAGGCGCCGCTGTGTCCGCAAGGGCAAGCTGAACCTGCCAGAAGTCGCGATGACCCGGTTCCTTTCCCCAGGCCCGTCTCGCCAAGCCAGCGGCCCGCGATGCCTTCTGGGCCGCAAGGGATGACCGAAGAATGACACGCGACACGATCCCGCTGCCGGTGGCAGACCTTTCCGCCTTCACCCGCGCCCTGGCGCGACAATTGACCGAAGCCGCAGCGCCCCCCGCGCATCAAAGCCTGATGAACATGCTGGCCCGTGCCGGCGGGTTCCGCAATCTCCAGCATCTGCGCGCCAGTGCCCAGGCGGCGGCACGGCTTGAGGCGCGGCCGGTTGACGAGCCGGCGGACCATGCGCTGGTCGCCCGCGCTCTGGTTCTGTTCGACGAGGCGGGGCGGCTGACCCGTTGGCCCGCGCGGCGCTCGGTGCAGATCCTCTGTCTTTGGGCGCTCTGGGCACAGCTGGCGCCGGGCGGCGGACGAACCGAGCGCGAGATCAGCGCCGCGCTGAACGCGTTGCACGATTTCGGCGATGCCGCCCTGCTGCGCCGTGACATGGTCATGCTGGGGCTTCTGCGCCGCACGCCGGATTGCACCGATTACGCCCGGATCGAGCGCCGTCCCCCGCCCGAGGCGCGGGCGTTGATCCGCCATCTGGCGCGCGGATGGCCGGGGGCTCCGATCCGTCCAGACGCGGGCCGAAGATAGCACCAGCGCGCAGGCGGCCTTTCGCTGGCCCCGGGCTTGGCGCAGGGTCGCGCCATGTCCTCGCACGCCCCACGCGCCTGGTGGATCCTTGCCGCCCCTTTGGTCTTCCTGATCCTCTGGTCAGCCGGTTTTTCGGTGGCCAAGATCGCGCTCGCCCAAGCCCAGCCGCTGACAGTGCTGGCGCTGCGCTACGGGGTGACGACGGCGATCCTCTTGCCGGTCGCCCTGATCCTGCGCCCCGCCTTCCCGCGGGGGCGGGCGTCTTGGAATGTGGTCGTGGTCGGTGTGCTGATCCAGGTGGCCTATTTCGGCTTCTGCTACGTGGCCTTCAAGATGGGCACTTCGGCCGGGGCGGTGGCGGTCGTGGTCTGCCTGCAACCGATCCTCACCGCCCTTGCCGCCCCGCACCTGACCGGCGAGACCATCGGACGACGCGGCTGGATCGGGCTGGCCCTAGGGCTGACGGGGGCTTTGCTGGCAATCCTGGGCCGTTCGACCGTAGCGGCGGAAAGCGGGCTGGGGCTGCTGGCCTGCGTGGTCGCCCTGTTCGGGATCACCGGCGGGACGCTCTATGAAAAGCGCTTCGGCGCCGGGCATCATCCCGTGGCGGCGAACCTGATCCAATATGCCGCCGCCCTCGCGCTGTGCCTGCCCGCCGCTTGGCTGACCGAGGATATGGGCATCCATTGGACGCCCGACTTTCTGGCGGCCATGGCCTATCTGGTGCTTGGAAACTCGCTGCTCGCCATGACGCTGCTTCTGGCGATGATCCGGGCGGGCGAGGTGGCGCGGGTGTCCTCGCTGTTCTATCTGGTCCCGCCCTTGTCGGCCCTTTTCGCCTGGCCGCTGCTGGGCGAGACGATGCCGCCTTTGGCCTGGGCGGGCATGGGGCTGGCGGCTGCGGGGGTGGCGATGGTCACAAGGCGCAGGAAAGCGCCTGTCCCACGGTGAGACAAATCTGCCGCCCTTTCAGATCAAGGGCTTGGCATTCAGGATTCACCAATTCTTAACCTTTGAGGTCAGGTGTCGCCAGCCCCAGCCGGGCTGCAAGGCCCGCAAGCGCCGCTTGTTCGGACTTGCCCCATTCCGCCGCCCGCGCCGCGAACAGCGTGGCCTGCGACTGGTGGATCAGCCCGTCCGACAGGATCTTGAGGTGGTTCGCCCGCAGGGTCTCGCCCGAGGAGGTGATGTCGGCGATGGCCTCGGCGGTCAGGTTCTTGACCGTGCCCTCGGTCGCGCCCTGGCTGTCGACCAGGGCGTAATCCGCGACACCCTGCGCGGTCAGGAAGTCGCGGACCAGGCGGTGGTATTTGGTCGCGATGCGCAAGCGGTGGCCATGGGTGGCGCGGAAGGCGGCCGCTGCCGCATCCAGATCATCGAGCGTATCCACGTCGATCCATCCTGCCGGAACGGCGATGACCAGATCGGCATGGCCGAAGCCAAGCGCTGCCCAATCCACCACCTGCCGGTCCCAGTCGGCCAGTTTGTCGCGCACCAGATCGCTGCCGGTGACGCCCAGATGGATGCGCCCCGCCGCCAGTTCGCGCGGGATTTCCCCCGCCGAAAGCAGGACCAGTTCCACCCCGTCGACCCCGTCGACCGCGCCGGAATATTCGCGCTCGGCCCCCGACAGGCGCAGGGTCACGCCGCGCGCGCCGAACCAGTCGAAGGTCTTTTCCATCAGCCGCCCCTTGGACGGCACGCCCAGCTTGATCATGCTTGCGCCCCCCGCAATTCGGCGACGAGGCCGGGCCGGATGATGCCGCCCACCGCCGGGATCGACTTGCCCTGTCCCAGAACGGCGGTCAGCGCGTCATAGCGGCCGCCCGAGGCGACGGCGGGCAGGCTTGTGCCGGTCGCCTCCAGCGTGAAGACGAAGCCGTCGTAATATTCCAGCGTGGTGCGGCCATGGCTGGCCTCGAAGGGCAGGCAGGTCACGTCGATACCGCGCGCCCGAAGCGCATCCAGCCGGGCGGCGAAGGTTTCGACCGCCAGTTCGATGGCGGGCAGCAGGGGCAGGATGCCGCGCAGATGGTCAAGCGCCGCGCGGGCGGGCGCTTCGAGCGACAGAAGATCGTAGAGCATGGCCGCTTCGGGGGCCGCGATCGGCGGCGCCTTGGCATCTTCCAGCAAAGCCTCGGCGCGGGCGGCGATGTCTTCGGCGCTGCGCAGGCCGACCAAGGGGCCAGCCGCAGCGACCAGCGCCTGCGGCGCGTCGCCCGCCAGGCGTTGCAGAAGCTGGGCGCGGGCGGGCGGCAGCGGCGCGCGGCCCGAGAAACGGTCGAGAAGCGCCTTGAACCGCTGCGGCCGCCAGATATGGCGCAGAAGCGCGGCCTTGCGGCGCGGCGTGGTGGAGAGGCCCTTCACCGCCGCCATCAGGATGCCGATATCGCCCGTGGCGGGCCGCAGGTTCAGATCGGCCAGAAGCGTGGTAAACAACGCGAAGACCTCGGCATCCGCCCTGGGTGCGTCGCGGTCGAACGCCTCATACCCCACTTGCAAATATTCGCGGGCGCGACCGTCCAGATGTTCCTGCCGCCGGAACACCTCGCCCAGATAGGCGTAACGCGCCGGGTCGGCCCCGCCCGCCATATGGGCCTGCACCACCGGAACGGTGAAATCCGGGCGCAGCATCATTTCGCCATTCAGCGGGTCAGCAGTGACATAGGCGCGGGCGCGGATGTCCTCGCCATAGAGATCCAGCAGCGTCTCGGCGGGTTGCAGGATATCGGCCTCGACCGGGGCCGCGCCTTCGGCCAGGAAGGCGGCATAGAGGCGCTCAGCCTCGGCGCGGATCGCGGCCCTGGTCGCGGTCATTGCGCCAGCATCTTTCGCACCGCGGCCACCAGATCCGTACGGGGAACCTCAAGCTGGGCCGGGCGATCCTTCCATTCCTCAAGCGTCGCGCTTTCGGCGATCTTGGCGCCCAGGATGAGGTCTTTCAGGATCACGGTTCCCGACGCGGCCTCGTTGCCGCCCTGGATCACCGCAACGGGCGATTGCCGTTTGTCGGCATATTTCAACTGATTGCCGAAGTTCTTCGGATTGCCGAGATAGACTTCGGCGCGGATGCCGGCTTGGCGCAATTCGCCCACCATGGCGAAATAATCCGCCATGCGGTCCCGGTCCATCACCGTCACCACGACCGGCCCGGCCCCGTCGCCACCCATCCGCCCTTTGGCGCGGAGCGCGGCCAGCAGACGATCGACTCCGATGGAAATCCCGGTGGCGGGCACGTCCTGGCCGGTGAAGCGCTTGACAAGCCCGTCATAGCGCCCGCCCCCCGCGACCGAGCCGAAATTGCGCGGACGGCCCTTTTCATCGGTGATCTGGAAGGTCAGTTCGGCCTCGAAGACCGGGCCGGTGTAATAGCCCAGGCCGCGGACGACGCCGGGGTCAAGCTGGATGCGGTCGGGGCCATAGCCCTGGGCCAGCAGAAGCGCCTCGATGGTCTCCAGTTCGGTTACGCCCTCGGCGCCGATGGAGGAGGCGCCCACCAATTCGCGCAGGCGGGCGACCGTGGCGGCGCCAGTGTCGCGCTTGGCGCTGGTGAAGCCCATGATGACCTCGGCCTGTTCCGCCGCAAGCCCCGCGCCCTTGGTGAAATCGCCCGACTCGTCCTTGCGGCCCGCCCCCAGCAGCGCGCGGACGCCGTCTTCGCCCAGCCGGTCGATCTTGTCGATGGCGCGCAGGACGATGCCACGTTCGGCTTCCTTGTCGTCACCGGCAAGGCCCGCGACTTCCATGACGCCGTTCAGCACCTTGCGGTTGTTGACCTTGATCACATAGTCGCCCGCCAGGCCCAGGCTTTCGAAAATGTCGGACAGCATGGCGCAGATTTCGGCATCGGCGGCGACGGAGCCAGAGCCGACCGTATCGGCATCGCATTGATAGAACTGGCGGAACCGGCCCGGCCCCGGCTTTTCATTGCGCCAGACCGGCCCCATGGCGAAGCGGCGATAGGGGCTGGGCAGGTCGTTGCGATACTGCGCGGCGACACGGGCCAGCGGCGCGGTCAGGTCATAGCGCAGCGCGAGCCAGTCCTTGTCCTCATCCTGCCAGGCGAAGACGCCTTCGTTCGGGCGGTCGACATCGGGCAGGAACTTGCCCAGCGCCTCGACGGTTTCGACCGCGGAGGTTTCCAGCGCGTCAAAGCCGTAACGGTGGTAGACGGCAGTGATGGCGTCGAGCATCGCCTTGCGTTCGGTGACCTCGGCCCCGAAATAGTCGCGGAAACCCTTGGGCGTTTCTGCGCGCGGGCGGCGGATTTTGGCATCGGACATCGGGCGGACCCCTTGCATCGCTCGGGCGTTCCTGTAGCCCGTGGGGGCGGGCGCGGCAAGAAGGCAACGGGGCGCGGAGGGCAGGATGGATCGGGTTCAGGCACTTGAGGAAAAGACCGCCCATCTGATGCGGGCGGTCGAGGATCTGTCGGATGTGGTGGCGCGGCAGGCGCGCGAGATCGAAATCCTGCAACGGCGGGTGCAGATGCTGATGGAGCGCGAGGCCGAACGCGAGGCGATGGCAGGCGCCGCGCCCGAGGCGAATGTGCGGCCGCCGCATTGGTGATCAGCCTACCCTAAGGTAAGAATTTTTCAGAGAAAAATCGGCTCACCCCTCCCTTGCCGGGGCGTTCTGGTCGATCAGGTAGCGTTGCGAGAGCGGGATGGCGGCGGCGCCCAGGGCGCGGGCATCGGGGCCGACCGTGCCCTCGCGGATCGCGGGGGGGGCGATGCCCGCCAGGTCGAGCCGGTGGAAGGCAGCCTCCACCCGGCGGGTCATTTCGGCGCGGATCGCGGCGGGCATCCAGCCATCGATCACCACGGCCTCGATTTCCACAAGCGAGGCGGCGGCAAGGGTGGCCTGCGCCAGCGCGCGCGCGGCCCCGTCCATCCAGGCGGAGAGAACGGGTTCCGACACCTCCCAGCGCGCGCATTGTTCCCAGAGATGATCGGCGGGTTCGCCGGCGCGCTCCATCGCTTCGGCAAGGACGGACATGGAGGCGAGATCGAGCAGGCGCTGCGGCCGCCCGTCGGGCCCCGCGACCTGCATCGGCCCGATTCCGGCGGCGTTCCCGGTGCGGCCCAGAAAGAGCTGCCCGTTCACCACCAGCCCGCCACCGATGAAAGTGCCAAAGTAGAAATACATGAAATCTTTTGATTTTTCGCCTGTTCCAAAAACAAGTTCGGCGCCGCAGGCGGAGGTGGCGTCGTTCTGGACATAGACGGGAAGGCCGGTGAGGGCGGTAAGTTCGGGACCGATGTCGCGGCTGCGCCAGGCGTCCATTTCGGCCTGGGGCGCGCCAAGGATCGCGACCCAGTTCCAGAGCTGGAACGGGATCGCCACGCCCATGCCCGTCACCCGGTCGCGGGCGCCTTCGGGCAGGTCGGCGGCCAGACGTGGCCAGGCCTCGGCCACGAATCCGACCACGGCATCTGGCGTGGGATAGCGGTAGACCCGGCGCTGCGCCCCCCGGATCCGGCCCAGGAAATCGGTCACGATCAGATCGGCCGAGCGGCGCCCGACCTTCAGCCCCAGAAAGAAAGCCCCTTCTGGATTCAAGGACATAGGCACGGAAGGCTGGCCGATCTTGCCGCGGATCGGTTCGCCGCGCAGCAAAAGCCCGTCCTGTTCCAGCTGGCGCATGATGACGGAGACGGTCTGGGCCGAAAGCCCGGTCAGGCGGGCGATATCGGTCTTGGCCAGCGCGCCGTGGCTGCGCACCAGCGTGAGCACCAGACGTTCGTTATGCGCCCGCATCCCGGACTGATTGGTGCCGCGCGGCAGCGCCGTCAGCGCCGGTTCGGCAATCCGTTCCGCCCTTGGATCGTCGTGCAGAGCCACGCCCTTTTCCACCCTTTTTCCTGTCGTTCCGACGTCTTCCAAACGTCTTCCATACGTCTTCCGAACGTCTTCCACAAAACCGCGCGTCAAAACCGCGCGTCTTGGGCCCCCGGCCGCACCACCCCTTTGCGCAGGATCACGTTGCCGTAGAGCTGCGCCTCGCCTGTCGCCACGATCGTATGCGCGGCACGAATGCGCGGATAGAGCGCCTCGCCCGAAAGCGCCGCGACCGCAACCCCCGGCGCAAGCCGCGCAGCCAGGGCCTCGATTCCCTCGTGAATGGCGCCGCGTTGCGCCGGATCGTTGAGCAGCGAGGCCCGGAGGATCGGCGCGGGCACATCGGCATCCAGCGGCAGGACCGGCAGGATCGCCTCCAAGAGCGCCAGGACGCCATGACCATCGGCGCGGACCAGTCTCTGGGCATGGGATTGCGCCGGATAATTGCCATCGACCAGCGCGATCTCGTCGCCATGGCCCATGGCGCGCAGCGCATAAAGCAGGTCAGGCCCCAGAAGGGGCGAAAGTCCGATCAGCATCGCGCCGCTACCCTGTGCAAAGAATGCCGACCCCCTCCTCCGGGGCCGCATCTGCCGCGCAGAATGAGGGCATCGGTCGGTTGCGTCAATATTAAATCACTGTGATTTATTTATATTGACGCAAGGCCGGGAATCGGCTTTTTATGGCGCCGTCGCAGCGGAGGAACGGGCTGCGCACGGAACTCGGGCCAAGGGGCACGCAGCCCCGCCCTTCGGGAGGATGACCATGAAGAACTCGACCAAAGCCCTGCTGGGCGCGGCCACCGTTGCGCTTTGCTCGGCCATGCCGGCGCTGGCCGATGGCGTATCGGCCTGCCTGATCACCAAGACCGACACCAACCCCTTCTTCGTGAAGATGAAGGAAGGCGCCGAGGCCAAGGCGGCCGAGCTGGGCGTGACGCTGAAAGCCTATGCCGGCAAGATCGACGGCGACCATGAAAGCCAGGTCGCGGCGATCGAAGCCTGCGTGGCCGATGGCGCCAAGGGCATTCTGATCACCGCCTCGGACACCAAGGCCATCGTCGATTCGGTCAAGGCGGCGCGGGATGCGGGCCTGCTGGTCATCGCGCTGGACACGCCGCTGGAGCCGATCGACGCCGCCGACGCGACCTTTGCCACCGACAACTTCCAAGCCGGGCTGCTGATCGGGCAATGGGCCAAGGCCAAGATGGGCGATGCCGCCGCCAATGCGAAGATCGCGATGCTGGACCTGGCGATCAGCCAGCCTTCGGTCGACGTGCTGCGCGACCAGGGCTTCCTGCAGGGCTATGGTATCGATCTGGGCGACCCGGCCAAATGGGGCGACGAGACCGATCCGCGCATCGTTGGCCATGAAGTCACTTCGGGCAACGAGGAAGGCGGCCTGAAGGCGATGGAAGCCCTGCTGGCGAAAGACCCCGACATCAACGTGGTCTACACGATCAACGAGCCTTCGGCCGCCGGTGCCTATGAGGCGCTGAAGGCTGCGGGCAAGACCGCGCTGATCGTCTCGGTCGATGGCGGCTGCCCGGGCGTCGAGGATGTGAAGGCCGGCGTGATCGGCGCCACCTCGCAGCAATACCCGCTGCAAATGGCGGCGCTGGGGGTCGAGGCGATTGCGAAATACGCCGCCGATGGCACCAAGCCCGCACCGACCGAGGGCAAGGACTTTTTCGACACCGGCGTGAAGCTGATCACCGACCAGCCGGTCGACGGCGTCGAGTCGATCGACTCGGCCAAGGGTCTGGAGCTGTGCTGGGGCTGAGCCGCCCCGCATCCGACAGCGCTTTCCGCGCCGGCCGCCACGTCAATGAGAAGAATAGACAGGTGGCGGTCCGGGGTTCACACTGAGGCGACAAGGGCGGCTTCGCGCCGCCCTTGTTGCAAGGCCCCCTTGGGAGGGGCGGGACTTGCCCCGGCGCCGTCACAGCCCGGGCTATGAGGGGGAAGACATGGCAGCGGACCAGAAGGCCGCGACCGGGTTTGAAGAGGGGCTGAAAGGCGCCTCGGAAAAGGTCGCCGAGTTCCACCAGGAGAATGACCCGTTGAAGCGGCTGCAGCATTGGCTGCACCAGACGCCCTCGGCCGTGCCGATGATAGTGCTGATCGCCTCGCTGCTGGTCTTCGGCCTGGCAGCCGACAATTTCTTCAAGGCGGGCACGCTGTCGACGATCCTTCAGCAGATCGCCATCGTCGGCATCCTGGGCTGCGCGCAGACGCTGGTGGTGCTGACGGCAGGGATCGACCTGTCCGTGGGGGCGATCGCGGTGTTCTGCTCGGTCATCATGGGGTTTGTCGGCATCACCGGCGTGACCATCGGCACGCCCGACTGGTTCGGCCCGCTGGCCTTTTCCTTCGTCTTTCAGCTGCCGCCCGCGCTGGCGGTGGTGTTCGGCCTGGCCTGCGGCCTGGCCATGGGCGCGCTGAACGGCTGGCTGGTGGCGCGGATGAAGCTGCCCCCGTTCATCGTGACGCTGGGCACCTGGCAGATCATCCTGGCGTCGAACTTCATCTTCTCGGCCAATGAGACGATCCGTTCTTCCGATGTGGAATCGAAGGCCCCTGCCCTGCGGTTCTGGGGCGAGGACGTGACCTTCTTCGGCATTCCCAAGGCGCCCGAGGGCGTGGATCCGGCGACGATGCAATCGGTCTTCCTGACCACCGACGCCATGCCGGGCACCGGGGTGAAGGTGCTTTACGCCGTGTTCCTGCTGATCGTCCTGGTCGCCGTGATGGCCTATGTGCTGCGCTCGACCGCATGGGGGCGGCATGTTTATGCCACGGGCGACGACCCCGAGGCGGCGGCGCTGGCCGGTGTGCCGACGAAGCGCATCCTCATTCAGGTCTATGCCCTGGCGGGCCTTTTCTGCGCCATTGCGGGCTGGGTGATGATCGGGCGGTTCGGATCGGTCTCGCCCACCGCCTCGACCGGGCAATTGGGCAATATCCAGTCGATCACCGCCGTGGTGATCGGAGGGATCAGCCTCTTCGGCGGGCGCGGCAGCATCGCGGGCATGTTCTTCGGCGCGTTGATCGTGGGCGTGTTCGAGATGGGGCTGCGGCTGGTCGGGACCGACCCGCAATGGACCTTCTTCCTGATCGGCGTTCTCATCATCTTCGCGGTCGCCGTGGACCAGTGGATCAGAAAGGTGTCGGCATGAGCGAGCCCATTCTCAAAGGTCGCGGCCTGGTCAAACGCTATGGCAAGGTGACCGCGCTGGACCATTGCGACTTTGATCTGATGCCGGGCGAGATCCTCGCCGTGATCGGCGACAACGGCGCGGGGAAATCCAGCCTGATCAAGGCGGTGTCGGGGGCGGTGATCCCCGACGAGGGCGAGATCACGCTGGAGGGCCGCCCGGTTTCCTTCAAGACGCCGATCGAGGCGCGGGCGGCGGGGATCGAGACGGTCTACCAGACGCTTGCCATGTCGCCCGCCCTGTCGATCGCGGACAACATGTTCATGGGCCGCGAATTGCGGAAGCCCGGGCTGATGGGGCAGGTCTTCCGCCAGCTTGACCGGCCGCGGATGGAGAAATTCGCCCGCGAGAAGCTGAACGAGCTGGGGCTGATGACGATCCAGAACATCAACCAGGCGGTCGAGACCCTGTCGGGAGGCCAGCGGCAGGGCGTGGCGGTGGCGCGGGCGGCGGCGTTCGGCTCGAAGGTGGTGATCCTGGACGAACCGACCGCCGCGCTGGGGGTCAAGGAAAGCCGCAAGGTGCTTGAGCTGATCCGCGACGTGCGCGACCGGGGGATTCCGATCATCCTGATCAGCCACAACATGCCGCATGTCTTCGAGATCGCCGACCGCATCCATATTCACCGGCTCGGCAAGCGGCTGTGCGTGATCAAGCCGCAGGAATACACCATGTCCGACGCGGTCGCGTTCATGACCGGGGCGAAACTGCCCGAGGGTGTCAGCGAGGCGGCATGAGCGGACGGGTTTCCGGGAGGCGCGATTGACGCCGGACGATCTGGCGCGGCGGATCCGCGAAAGGCAGGTCAAGGCCAATCCCGACCGGCGCTTTCTGGTCGCGCTGGCCGGGCCGCCTGCCAGCGGAAAATCCACCCTGGCCGAGCATCTGGCCGGGCAGTTGCAGCCCGGCGCCCGCGTCGTGCCGATGGATGGCTTCCATTATGACGATGCCGTCCTGGTGCCGCGCGGCCTTCGCCCGCGCAAGGGCGCGCCCGAGACCTTTGACGCCCATGGCTTCCTGCATCTGATCCGCCGCCTGCGCAGCGAGCCGGAAGTGGCGATCCCGATCTTTGATCGTGACATGGAACTGTCGCGCGCCGCCGCCGCGATCATCGGGCCGCAGGACCGTATCCTGATCGTCGAGGGCAATTACCTGCTGCTGGAGGCCGAGCCCTGGCGACAGCTGGCGCCGCTGTTCGACCTGACGGTCTTTCTTGAGGTGGAGGAGCCGGAATTGGTCCGCCGCCTGACCGCGCGCTGGCACCATCACGGCAAGACCGAGGCCGAGGCCCGGGCCTGGATCGAGGGCAACGATCTGCCCAATGCGCTGACGGTGCTGCGCCAGTCGCGCCCCGCCGAGATCGTGGTGAAATGACGCAAGGCCGGTTTTTCCGGCCCGAAAAGGCTTGACGCGGCGGGCAGAAAGACCAACTAGGCTGAAACCCGCCGCGACGCGCGCATTACGCCCGCTTGCCACGCCACGACGAGGAACTGCCCGCATGTCACCAGCCCTGATCGCAGCGCTTCCCTTTCTTGGCGCGCTGTTTCCGGGTCTTGCCGCCCGTTTCGGGCGCGGTCCGGCGTCCCTGGTGGCGGGGATGGCGACGGCGCTGGCGCTGGCGGGGCTTCTGTCCCACGCCCCTGCCGTGCTGGCGGGCGAGGCGGTGGCGGCGCGGTTCACCTGGATTCCGGCGCTGGGGCTGGATGCCAGTTTCCGCATCGACGGGCTGGGGATGATGTTCGCGGGGCTGATCCTGGGGATCGGCCTGCTGATCATCCTTTACGCCCGGTTCTATCTGGACGAGGCCGAGCCCATCGGCCGGTTCATGACCTATCTTCTGCTGTTTCAGGGCGCGATGGTGGGCATCGTGCTGTCGGACAACATCCTGTTGCTGCTTGTCTTCTGGGAACTGACCTCGCTGTCCTCCTTCCTGCTGATCGGCTGGTGGCAGAACCGGCCCGAGGGGCGGCTGGGCGCGCGGATGGCGCTGGCGGTGACGGCGGGCGGTGGCTTTGCGATGATCGCGGGGATGCTGATCCTGGGCAATATCGCGGGCAGCCACGATATTTCCGAGATCGTGACCAAGGGGGCCGAGATTCAGGCCAGCCCCTATTACCTGCCCGCACTGATCCTGATCCTCTTCGGTGCCTTCACCAAATCGGCGCAATTCCCGTTCCATTTCTGGCTGCCGCATGCCATGGCGGCGCCGACCCCGGTTTCGGCCTATCTGCATTCGGCGACGATGGTGAAGGCGGGGCTGTTCCTGATGGCGCGGCTTTGGCCGGCGCTGGCGGGCACGCCCGAATGGACGGCCATCGTCGCCACGGCGGGGCTGGTCACCCTGCTGCTTGGCGCAAAGATCGCCTTTTTCAAGGATGACCTGAAGGCGATCCTTGCCTTTTCCACCGTCAGCCATCTGGGGCTGATCACCTTTCTTCTGGGCATCGGCACCAAGGCGGCGGCTACGGCGGCCATGCTGCATATCCTGTGCCATGCCAGCTTCAAGGCGGCGCTGTTCATGGTGGCGGGGATCGTCGATCACGCCGCCCATACCCGCGACATCCGCGCCTTGGGCGGATTGCGCAAGGCCATGCCGCTGACGTTCGTGATCGCGGCGATTGCCAGCCTGTCGATGGCGGGTTTCCCGCCGCTGAACGGCTTTCTGTCGAAAGAGATGATGCTTGAGGAAGCCTCGCATCTTTACTGGCTGACCGCCTGGCTGGTGCCCGCGCTGGCCACGGCGGGGGCGCTGCTGTCGGTTGGCTACTCGCTGCGCTTCCTGTCCCACACCTTCCTGGGCGAACCGCGCGAAAGCCTGGAACACGCGCCGCATGATCCCGGCCCCGGCTTGTGGGCGGCCCCGGCCCTGCTGGCGGTTCTGGTGGTGGTGTCGGGCCTGTTGCCGATGGCGACCTTTGCCCCCTTCGTCGACGCGGCGGCCAGTGCCGTGACCGGCGAGACGGTTCATGCCCATATCGCGCTGTGGCACGGGCTGGAACCCGCGGCGCTGTGGATGTCGCTGATGGCGATTGGCGGCGGGCTGGTGATCCTGGGTCTGTATCCGCAATTGCGCGCGCTGTGGGATGCCTTCCCGCGGCCCGATGCCAAGGACATTTTCGATGCGGTCATCGGGGCGCTGGCGGTGCTGGCGCAGGGCTTTACCGCCACCGTGCACAATGGCGCGCTGCATCGGGCGCTGTGGACGGCAACGGTGGCGATGGTGGCGGCGGGCCTTTGGGCCTGGTGGGGCGCGCCGCAGGCCGCCGGGACGCGCCCGCCTGTACCGCTGAGTTTCGTGGGCGTCATGGGCTTTGCCGTCATGGCCCTGGCCGCGCTGGGGGTGGCCTGGCACCATCATGAACGTGTTCTGGCCCTGATCCTGACCGGGATCGTGGGGCTTCTTCTTTCGGGCGCCTTCGCCTGGTTCTCGGCCCCGGACCTGGCCCTGACCCAGATCTCGGTCGAGGTGGTGACGATCCTTCTGATGCTGCTGGCGATGAACTTCCTGCCCGCGAAGACGCCAATGGAAAGCGCACCCTGGCGGCGGCTGCGCGATCTGGCCGTGGCGGCGGTGACGGGGCTGGGGACGGCGGCGCTGGCCTATGCGCTGATGAGCCGGGAGGCGCTGTTCCCGGTGATTTCCGAGTTTCACTGGGCGCAGTCGAAGCCCGGCGCGGGCGGCACCAATGCGGTCAACACGATCATCGTCGATTTCCGCGGCTATGACACCTTTGGCGAGATCATCGTTCTGGGCATCGCCGCGCTGGTGATCTTTGCGCTGGCCGAGGCGGTGCTGGGCAGCGCCCGCGCCTGTGCGCGGCTGGCGGCGCTGGATACCGGCCGCGATGCTGGCGATTCCCATCCGGTGATGCTGGTGGCGGGGACGCGGTTCCTGCTGCCGGTCGCCCTGACGGTCGGGGTCTATATCTTCCTGCGCGGCCACAACCTGCCGGGCGGCGGTTTCGTCGCCGGGCTGATCTTCTCGATCGCGGTGCTGTGGCAATACATGGCCTCGGGCTATGACTGGTCGGACCGGCGGCAGAAATTCAACCACCATGCCTTCATCGGCGCGGGGGTGCTGACGGCCAGCGTGACGGGTCTGGGGGCCTGGGCGATGGGCCTGCCCTTCCTGACCTCGGGCTATACGCATGTGTATCTCTGGCCGCTGGACGATATCGAGCTGGCCACGGCGGCGCTGTTCGATCTGGGCGTGTTCTTCTGCGTGCTGGGCGCAGTGATGCTGTCGCTGGCCACGCTGTCGCGGCTGTCGCAGCACACGCGCCATGGCCGTGCCGAGCGGGAGGCCTGAAATGCAGGGGATTGGCATGGAAGCCCTGGTCGCCGGTGCCATCGGCATCTTCACCTTCGTCGGCACCTATCTGATGCTGCGGCTGCGCAGCTTTCCGGTGATCCTGGGTCTGACCTTTCTGAGCTATGCGGTGAACCTGTTCATCTTCGCCGTGGGGCGGCTGAAGCCCGGCTCGGACCCGATCGTCGGCCAGACCGAGATCCCGACCGATCCCCTGCCGCAGGCGCTGGTGCTGACGGCCATCGTGATTTCCTTCGGGATGACGGCGGTGATCGTGATGATGGGCCTGGGCGCCTATTTCGAGACCGGCAATGACAGGGTCGACGCGCCGCCCGGCAAGGATGGCATGCCCGAAGATGCCTCGGACGATCCGGCCGGGCTTGAGACGGCACCGGAGGCACGGGCATGAGCGGGACGGGTATGGGGCATCTGATCATCGCGCCCGTGGTGCTGCCGGCGCTTCTGGCGGGGATCACGCTTCTGGTGGCGCGCGACCGGCCCTGGCTGGCCCGCGCGCTGGCGGGGGCGGGCAATGCCGCGCTGCTGGTGATCGCGCTGGTCCTGTTCAACGCAGCCTCGGGCGCGGGGCCAGAGCTTTACCGGCTGGGCGACTGGCCCGCGCCTTTCGGCATCGTGCTGGTGCTGGATCGGCTGTCGGCGCTGATGCTTTTGCTGACGGCGGGCCTGTCGATGGCGGTGCTGCTGCAGGCCATGGCGACCGGCTGGGACCGGCGCGGCGCGCATTTCCATGCGCTGTGGCTGTTCCAGCTCATGGGGCTGAACGGCGCTTTCCTGACCGGCGACGCCTTCAACCTGTTCGTCTTCTTCGAGGTTCTGCTCATCGCCTCATACGGGCTGATGGTCCATGGCGGCGGCGGGCCGCGCATCCGGGCGGGGCTGCATTACATCGCGGTCAACCTTGTCGGCTCGACCCTGTTCCTGTTCGCGCTGGCGACGATCTATTCGGTCATGGGCACGCTGAACATGGCCGATCTGGCGGTGAAGCTGCGCGCGCTGCCCGCCGATGACGTGGCGCTGATGCGGGTGGCGGCGGTCCTGCTGATGCTGGTCTTTGCCGTGAAGGGCGCGCTGGTGCCGCTGCATTTCTGGCTGCCGGGCACCTATGCCAAGGCACCGGGCGTGGTGGCGGCGCTGTTCGCGGTGATGACCAAGGTCGGCGCCTATGCCGCGATCCGCACCGGCACGATGATCTTTCCGCCCGACCTGCCCGCAACCGGCCCGCTTCTGAGCCAGATGCTGCTGCCCGCCGCGCTGCTGACGCTGGCCGTCGGCTCGGTGGGCGTTCTGGGCGCGCGCAGCCTGCCGCGTCTGGCCGCCTATGCCGCCATCGCCTCGATGGGCACGGCCTTCACCGCCATTGCAGGCTTTGGCCCGCAGGCGGTCGGGGCCGCGCTTTATTACATGGTCCATTCAACCTTGGCCGCCGCCTTCCTGTTCCTGCTGGCCGATGTGCTGGCCAGCCGGGGCGCGGTCTGGCTGGACGGCGATATCGCGGCCAAGGGGCCGCGCCTGCCCGGCCCGGCCGCCGCGCTGTTCCTGGCCGCTGCCGTGGCCTGCGCCGGTCTGCCGCCGCTGTCGGGTTTCATCGGCAAACTTTTCGTGTTGCAGGCCACTGCCCCGCAGGCGGCCTGGGTCTGGCCGGTGGTGCTGGGCGGGTCTTTCCTGATGATCCTGGGCTTTGCCCGCGCGGGGTCCAACCTGTTCTGGAAGGCCAGCGGCCCCGCCCCCGCGCGCCCGCTGGGCCTGCAGGAACTGGCCATGCCCGGCCTGTTCCTTGTGGCGCTGGCCGCGCTGTCGGTGCTGGCCGGGCCGGTCAGCGACTGGATGGCGGTGACGGCCGACCATCTTGTCAAGCCTGATGCCTATATTGCCGCCAACCGCCTGGGTGAAGGAGCCTGACCATGCTGCGCCGCCTGATCCCTCACCCCGCCGAAAGCGCCTTTCTGGTGCTGTTCTGGCTGATCCTTGCCAATCGCTGGACCTTCGGCAGCCTGGTCTTGGCGGTGTTCCTGGCCGTGGCGATCCCGCTTCTGACCAACGCCTGGTGGCCGGAGCGGCCGCGCCTGCGGCGGCCGCTGGAGCTGGTCACCTATCTGGCCATCGTGGTCTGGGACGTGATCGTGTCGTCCTTTCAGGTCGCCAAGATCATTCTCTTCATGCCCAAGGACCAGATCCGCACCACCTTTGTCACCGTGCCGGTCGAGCTGAAATCGCCCGAGGCGATCAGCCTTCTGGCGGGCACGATCACCATGACCCCCGGCACGCTGACCGCCGATTTCTCGGCCGACGGGCGCAGCCTGCTGATCCATTCCCTGCATGCCCCGAACCCCGACGAGGTGCGCGACGGGATCAAGACCCGCTATGAGGCACGGCTGATGAGGATTTTCGAATGATCCTGGACATCGCAATCCTGTTTGCCATGGGCTGTTTCGCCTTGGCGCTGGTTCTGAACCTGATCCGCATCGCCACCGGCCCGACCATGGCCGACAAGATCCTGGCGCTGGACACGATGACGGTGAACGTGATCGCGCTGCTGATGCTCTACGGCGCGGGGATCGGCGGCATCACCGTGTTTGAACCGGCGATGCTGTTTGCCATGACCGGCTTCGTCTCGACCGTGGCACTGTGCAAATACCTTCTGCGCGGGAGCATCATCGAATGATCGGCACCCTGGTGGAAATCGTGCTGGCCGTGGTGGTCGTGGGCGGCGGGCTGTTCGGGCTGATCGGAAGCTGGGGCCTGTTGCGCCTGCCGCAGTCGATGCAGCGCCTGCACGCGCCGACCAAGGCGACGACGCTGGGTGTGGGCGCGGCGCTGATCGCGTCGAATGCCGAAATGTGGACGCTGACCGGGCGCGTCGCCTGGCAGGAGATCCTGATCACTGTCTTCCTCTTCATCACCGCCCCCCTGTCGGCGCTGATGCTGTCGAAAGTGCATCTGGCGCGGCATATCGACCGCAGCACCCTGCCCCGGCCGGAAGGCGGCGGGCCCTGGGCGACCGAAGCCCCGGACGCGCTGATCCGCGACCCGAACGCTCCGGTCCGCAGCGAGGCCTAGGCGATTTCCTGACCAAAAGGTCAAATTTTTAGGCGAGGCGCTTGCCGCCTGCGCCGCCGCGTGCCATCGTCAAGTGCAAGCTTGGGGAGGCCCCGCCGTGAACACGATCGCACCCGCCCGCGCCGGAACGGGACTGGTTCCGCAATCGGGCCATGCGCGGAACCCCGGCATGGCACTGGACCTTGACTGGGTGGCGGGCGTGCAGGCCAATACCTCGGCCATCGAGCGGCGCTGTGCCACGCTGGGCGGGCGGCGCAGCGTCAAGAAGGATTATCAGGCGGCCTGGCTTCTGAAGGCGATCTCGCTGATCGACCTGACCACCCTGTCGGGCGATGACACGCCGGGCCGGGTGCAGCGGCTCTGTGCCAAGGCGCGGCAGCCGGTTTCGCCCGCGATGCTTGAGGCGCTGGGGATGCCGGGCCTGACCGTGGGCGCGGTCTGTGTCTATCACGACATGGTGGAAACGGCGGTGAAGGCGCTGGATGGCTCGGGGATCCCGGTCGCGGCGGTTTCGACCGGCTTTCCGGCGGGCCTGTCGCCCTGGCATCTGCGCATCGCCGAGATTGGCGAGTCCGTTCAGGCAGGCGCGCAGGAGATCGACATCGTGATCTCGCGCCGCCATGTGCTGACCGGCAATTGGCAGGCGCTGTATGACGAAATGGCCGAGATGCGGGCGGCCTGCGGGACGGCCCATGTCAAGGCGATCCTGGCGACGGGCGAGTTGCAGACGCTGCGCAATGTGGCGCGGGCAAGCCTGGTCTGCATGATGGCAGGGGCGGATTTCATCAAGACCTCGACCGGGAAAGAGGCGGTGAACGCGACCCTGCCGGTGAGCCTGACCATGATCCGCGCCATCCGGGACTATGAAGCGCGCACGGGCTTCAAGGTCGGCTACAAGCCGGCGGGCGGGATTTCCAAGGCCAAGGATGCGCTTCTGTATCTGGCGCTGATGAAGGACGAGCTGGGCCATGACTGGCTGCAACCCGACCTGTTCCGCTTTGGCGCCTCGTCGCTTCTGGGCGATATCGAGCGGCAATTGGAGCATCACCTGACCGGGTCCTATTCGGCCGGGTATCGCCATGCCCTGGCGTGAAGTAGGGGCTCCGCCCCTCGCGTCATCTTGGCCGGTTCAGGGCCGCGAGCTTTGAGGACAAGACCATGACGATCAAGGAAATCTTCGACAGCATGTCCTATGGCCCCGCCCCGGAAAGCAGCGTCGAGGCCATGGCCTGGCTGAAGAGGCACGGGGTCTTCGGCGCGTTCATCGACGGGGCTTTCGCGGCACCCGAGGCGCCGTTCGACACCAAGAACCCCGCGACGGGGGCGGTGCTGGCGCAAGTGTCGCAGGGCTCGGCACAAACGGTGGATGCGGCGGTGAAGGCCGCGGCCAGGGCTTTCCCGAAATGGGCCAGGACCAGCGGGGCGCAGCGGGCGCGCATCCTCTATGCCCTGGCGCGGCTGGTGCAGAAACACGCGCGGCTCTTCGCGGTCCTGGAAAGCCTCGACAATGGCAAGCCGATCCGGGAAAGCCGCGACATCGACATTCCGCTGGTGGCGCGGCATTTCTACTATCACGCCGGCCTGGCGCAGCTGCTGGAGACAGAAAAGCCGGGCCTGGCGCCGCTGGGCGTCTGCGGTGCGGTGATCCCGTGGAACTTCCCCCTGCTGATGCTGGCCTGGAAGGTGGCGCCCGCGCTGGCGGCGGGCAATACGGTGGTGCTGAAGCCCGCCGAATACACGCCGCTGACCGCGCTGCTGTTCGCCGAGATCAGCCGCGAGGCCGGTCTGCCCAAGGGGGTGCTGAACATCGTGACCGGCGATGGCGCGACCGGGGCGGCTTTGGTCGACCATTCGCAGGTCGCGAAGATCGCCTTCACCGGCTCGACCGAAGTGGGCCGCAGGATACGCGCGGCAACGGCGGGCAGCGGCAAGGCGCTTACTTTGGAACTGGGCGGCAAATCGCCCTATATCGTCTTTGACGATGCCGATCTGGATTCCGCGGTCGAGGGGCTGGTCGATGCGATCTGGTTCAATCAGGGCCAGGTCTGCTGCGCCGGTTCGCGCCTTCTGGTGCAGGAGGGCGTGGCCGACCGTTTCCATGAAAAGCTGAAGCGCCGGATGGACGGGCTGCGGCTGGGCGACCCGCTGGACAAGTGCATCGACGTGGGCGCGGTGGTCGATCCGGTGCAGCTGGAGACGATCACACGGCTGGTCGACAGCAGCGAGGGCGAGATTTACCGCGCTGCGACGCCGGTGCCGGCGGGCTGTTTCTACCCGCCGACGCTGATCACCGGCCTTTCCACCTCGTCGCGGCTGATGCAGGAGGAGATCTTCGGCCCGGTGCTGGTCAGTATGACCTTCCGCACCCCGGCCGAGGCGGTGGAACTGGCGAACAACACCCGGTACGGCCTGGCGGCCAGCCTGTGGAGCGAGAATATCAACCTCACGCTCGACATCGCGCCCAAGCTGCGGACGGGTGTGGTCTGGGTGAATGCCACCAACCTGTTCGACGCGGCGGCGGGTTTCGGCGGGGTGCGGGAATCGGGCTTTGGCCGCGAGGGCGGCTGGGAAGGGCTGATGGCCTATCTGAAACCCGCCGCTTCCGCCAAGGCGCTGAAAGCGGTGAAGCCGATGCCGGAACCCGCCAGCCCCGAGATCGACGGCATCGACCGCACGGCAAAGCAGTTCGTCGACGGCAAGCAGGCACGGCCCGATGGCGGCTATTCGCGTGCGGTCTGGTCGGCCAGGGGGCGGCTTCTGGGCCATGTCGGCCTGGGCAACCGCAAGGACATCCGCAATGCGGTCGAGGCCGCCCATGCCGCCAAGGGCTGGGCCAGGGCCAGCGCGCATGGCCGGGCGCAGGTGCTGTATTACATCGCCGAGAACCTGTCGGCCCGGGCCGGGGAATTCGCCGCCCGCCTGCGCGACATGACCGGCGCGCGCGGCGAGGCCGAGGTCGAGGCCGCGATCGACCGGCTGTTCACCTATGCCGCCTTTGCCGACAAATACGAAGGCGCCGCGAAACCCGTGCCGCTGCGAGGGCTTGCGCTGGCCCTGCCCGAACCCGTGGGCGTGATCGGCGCGCTCTGCCCCGACGAGGCACCGCTTCTAGGGCTGGTCTCGGTTTTGGCCCCGGCCATCGCCATGGGCAATGCCTGCGTGCTGGTGCCGTCGGAAGCCTTCCCGCTGGCGGCGACGGACTTCTACCAGGTGCTGGAAACCTCGGACGTTCCGGCGGGCGTGGTCAACATCGTCACGGGCGGCCATGGCGAATTGGCCAAGGCCCTGGCCGGGCATATGGATGTGGATGCGCTCTGGTCCTTCTCCTCGGCGCCCGTGTCGGGTCTGATCGAGCAGGACAGCGTGTCGAACCTGAAACGCACCTGGGTCAATCACGGCCAGGCGCGCGACTGGATGCAGGCCGATGCCCGCGCCTTCCTGGCCCGCGCGACCGAGATCAAGACGGTCTGGGTGCCCTACGGCGAATAGCGCGCCCGGCCCTTTCTTCCCTTCGGGAAATTTCCCCGCCGGAGGCGCACCCTTCCGCCGGGCGATCGCGCTGGCCGGCCCTAGCGCCGGACCGTCAGGAAGGGCTGACCTTCGGTGATCGCGCCGATCCGCGCGGCGGAGATATCGCCTGCGGCCTGAAGGGCCGAAAGCAGCGCCCCCGCCCTGTCGCCCGGCACACAGGCGAGCAGCCCGCCGCAGGTCTGCGGATCGAAAAGAAGGTCGGTGCGCGGGCTGGCGGGGGCGTCCACCGCCCAGCCCAGCGCGGCGCGGTTGGCCGGGGCAAGGCTGGACGACTGGCCATGGGCGGCAAGTATCTCGGCCCCGGGCAGGAGGGGAATGGCGCCAAGGTCCAGCTCGGCGGCAACGCCCGAGGCGCGCAGGATTTCCATCAGATGCCCGGCAAGGCCGAAGCCGGTCACATCGGTCATGGCATGGGCCTCGGGGGCAAGGATGGTGGCGGCGGGGGTCAGCGGGCGGTCCATTGCGGCAAGGCAGGCGGCGACCGCCTCGCCTAGCACCAGCCCCGGCAGGCGCGCCAGCGCCATTTCGGCGGCCAGGACCGTGCCTGTGCCAAGGGGCTTGGTCAGCAGGATCGCGTCGCCCGGCCGGGCGCCGGATTTTTCGACCACGCGCGCGGCAAGGCCGGTGAGCGAGAAGCCGATCACCATTTCATCGCCCTGCGTGGTATGACCGCCGACAAGATCGGCGCCCGCTTCGCACAGGATCGAGGCAGCCCCTTCCATGATTTCGGCCAGCATCCGTGCCTGAAGCGGCTCGGAAAGGCGCGGCAGGGTGACCTGCGCCAGCGCGGTCTGCGGGGTGGCGCCCATGGCCCAGATATCTCCAAGGGCATGGATCACGGTCAGGCGGGCCATCAGGCGGGCATCCTGCGTGAAGGCGCGCAGATGGTCGGTCGTGAGGACTTGCAGCCCGCCGCCCGGCAGGGCGATCACGGCGGCATCGTCGCCACGTCCGCGCAGGATCTCGGGGCGCTGCGGGGCGGGCAGGGTCTTCAGCGCCTCAGACAAGGCCTGGGCGCCGATCTTGGCACCGCAGCCGGCGCAAAGCGGCTTGTCGCCCAGGGCCTGCGCCAGCCCCTTTGCCGCCCGGGCGGGCACGCGCGGCAGGGCCATGGCGGGGTAATCGGCGAACATCGCCATGAAGCGGCGGTCGATGCGGTCTTTCAGACGCCAGAGCCAGGGTCCGCCTGCGCGCAGGCCGAACTTGTCGGCCACCGCCGATTTGGCCCCGGTGGAAACGAGCTTCAGGTAGTCGCGCTGCGGCTGGTAGCGTTTCAGCTGCCCGCCCGAGGCCAGCGCGCGCAGGTTATGGGTCAGCACCGGCGCCTCGCGCACCGCGAAGACACCGGCCTTGGGGCGCGGGGCATGGGCCAGATGGGCGCAGTCTCCGGCGGCAAGGATGGCGGGATCCGATGTTTGCAGGGTCGGGCCGACGGTGACAAAGCCGTCTTGCATGGCAAGGCCGGATTGCGCCAGCCAAGGCTGCGGCTGGCCGCCCGCGACGAGAAGGGTGAAGTCGGAGCGCAGCACCTCGCCCGTGGCCAGGGTGACCGAGGCGGCCGCGACCCGCGCCAGTTCGCAGCCGGGGCGGAAGGCGATGCCAGCGCGATCAAGTTCGGCCATCAGCCGCGCCCGCGCGGCGGGGCCGATCTGCGGCAGCGCGGTCTCGGCCCGGTCGATCAGGGTGATCTGCGGCCTAGCGCCCTGCCCTTGCAGGCGATGGGCCGAAGCGAGCGCCAGTTCCACGCCACCGACCCCTGCCCCCACGATCACCAGATGCGGCATGGCGGGGCGGCGCCCCAGAAAGGCCTCCCAGGCCTCGACATAGGCGCCAAGGGGTTTGGCGGCGACGGCATGGTCTTCGGCGCCGGGGATGCCGAGCAGGCCCGAGCCGATGCCGATATCGATCGAACAAAGGTCATAGGCCAGAGGCGGGCGATGGGCGAGGTGGATGCGCTTCGCCGCAGGGTCGATGCCGGTGACCCGGTCCAGCACCAGCGCCGCCCCGGCGAAACGGGCCAGACGGACGAGGTCGATGAAGATCTCATCGCGGCGGTAATGGCCGGCGATCAGGCCGGGCAACATGCCGGTATAGGGTGCGGCGGGGCCGGGATTGATCAGGGTCAGGCGCAGGCCCGGCAAGGGGCGCATGGCGAAAAGGCGGAGCACCAGCGCATGGGCATGGCCGCCGCCGATCAGAACCGCATCCTGCACAAGAGGGAAAGGCGCGCCTTGTTTCATGCCCAAGACCTAACCGCGTGGGCGGCGCTTGGCGAGGGCCCCGCGCGATTGCGTGCCCGCGCGCGCGCGCTTAGGCTCCGGGACATGAAGTCCCGCCCGCGCATCACCATCGCCCAGACGCAGCGCCTGTCGCTGAACACGGCGCTTGCAACCTCGATCCGCGTGTTGCGGGCCGATGCGGCGGGGCTGACGCAATTCCTTGAGGAACAGGCCGCCGAGAACCCAACCCTGGTTCTGGGCGCCGCCCCGCCGCCCGACTGGCTGCCGCGCTGGGGCCAGGCCTTGCGGGCGTTGCGTGGCGGCGGCGCGCAGGATCTGGACCCCGACGAGATCGTGATCGCGGGCGCGGCGCCCAGCCTTGCCGCCCATGTCGGCCATGCCATCGCCGCCCTGCGCCTGCCGCCGCGTGCCCAACGCATCGCCGACCAACTGGCGCTGGCGCTGGAGCCTTCGGGCTGGCTGGGCCTGCCGCTGGCGCGGATCGCCGCCGAGACGGGGGCCAGCGACGAAGAGATCGAGGCGGTGCTGCTGCGGTTGCAGGAGCTGGAGCCGACCGGGATTTTCGCCCGCGATCTGGCGGAATGCCTGCGCCTTCAGGCGGCAGAGGCGGGACATCTGGATACGATCATGGCGGGCGTGCTGGAACGCCTGCCGCTTGTGGCCCAGGGCGCGCTGGGGCGGCTGTCCCGCGATCTGGGCTGCACCGCGGACGAGGTGGCGCAGTGCATCCGCCGCCTGCGCGGCTATGACCCCAAGCCGGGCGCCCGCTTTCAGGGCGGCGCTGCCCCGATCGCCGTGCCCGATCTGGTGGCGACACGCGGCGGCGAGGGCTGGCAGGTGGCGCTGAACCGCTCAGCCCTGCCCACGGTCACGCTGGCCGGGCCGAAAGGCCCCGAACGCGCCGCGGCGGCGGCGCTGATCCGCATGATCGAGGGCCGCAATGCCACGCTTCTGGCCGTCGCGCGCGAGGTCTTGCGGCGGCAGGAGGCAGTGCTGGAGGCCGGGATCGGGGCGGTGGTGCCGATGACCATGGCCGATGTGGCCGAGGCTTTGGGCCTGCACCAGAGCACGGTCAGCCGGGTGGTGGCCGGGGCGGCGGTGGATACGCCGGGCGGGACCTTCTGGTTGCGCGCCCTGTTCTCGCCCGCCGTGCGGCAGGATGGCCCGGCGGGGGCGGCGCTGCGCGATGCGCTAGCGCGCATGGTGGCGGCGGAAGACCCGACCCAGCCTCTGAGCGATGCCGATCTGGCGCAGGCGCTGGCCGGGGCGGGCGCCCCCCTGGCGCGGCGCACGGTGGCCAAGTATCGCGGGATATTGGGCATCGCCCCGGCCCATGCCCGCCGCCGCAGGGCCCGGCGATGACACCCCGCGCGCGCCCCTATGCCGCGCCGGACCGGGAGGACTGCCTGGCACTTTTCGACGGCAATGTGCCGCAGTTCTTCGCACCGGAGGAGCGGCAGGAATTTGCGGAGTTTCTCGATGCCCTGCCGGAATGCGGCACAGAAGGAACCTATCTGGTTCTGGAAGAAGCCGGGCGGATTCTGGCCTGTGGCGGACTTGCGCTGGACGGATCCGGCCAGCAGGCAAGCCTGTGCTGGGGCATGGTCGCGCGGGCGCATCAGGGCAAGGGTCTGGGCCGGGCGCTGACCAAGGCGCGGCTGGCCCGGGCGCGGGTGCTGCCGGGGATCGAGCGGGTTCATCTGGCCACCAGCCAGCACACGGCGGGGTTCTACGCGGGCTTCGGCTTTGCGGTCACCACGGTCGTGCCAGACGGCTTTGGCCCTGGACTGGACCGCTGCGAGATGGTCCTGGCCCTGTCGCGGCCCTGACAGGGGGCCGATCTGCCGCAACAGGCCCTGTGCCATGTCGTTTCCGGGGATGACCTGCGCCGCGCGCCGCGCTACGCCCCGTGTCAGGCCCAGAAGCGGCAAGGGAACGGGACGGATGGCATATTTCCTGGGCGTCGATACCGGCGGCACCTATACCGATGCGGTGCTGCTGGACGAGGCCGCCAATGTGATCCTGGGCAAGGCCAAGGCGCTGACCAGCCGCCATGACCTTGCGGTCGGGATCGGACAGGCGGTCGATGCGGCGCTGACGGCATCGGGCCTGGCCGCTGATCAGGTGGCGCTGGTCTCGCTCTCCACCACGCTGGCCACCAATGCTCTGGTCGAGGGCCAGGGCGGGCGGGTCGCGCTGGTCTCGGTCGGGTTTGATGCGGGCGATCTGGAGCGCGCCGGGCTGTCCGAAGCGCTGAAGGGCGATCCGGTGATCGCGATTGCGGGCGGGCATAGCCATGCCGGGATCGAAGCCACGAAGCTGGACCTTGCCGCGCTGGAGGCCTCGCTGGCCGAACTCGCGGATGGCGTTGTCGGCTTTGCCGTGGCGGCGCGCTTCGCCACGCGCAACCCAGCCCATGAAATCGCGGTGCGCGAGGCGATCCGGCGGCTGACCGGGCGGCCCGTGACCTGTTCGCATGAATTGTCGGCGCAGTTGAACGGGCCGAAGCGGGCGCTTACTGCGGTGCTGAACGCGCGGCTGATCGGGATGATCGACCGGCTGGTCGCCGCCTGCGAGCGGCACCTTGACGCGATCGGGATCAAGGCGCCCCTGATGGTTGTGCGCGGCGATGGCGCGCTGATCAGCGCCGCCATGGTGCGCGAGCGACCGATCGAGACCATCCTTTCCGGCCCCGCCGCCAGCATTGTCGGCGCGCGCTGGCTGACCGGGGCCAAGGATGCGCTGGTCAGCGATATCGGCGGCACCACGACGGATGTGGCGCTTCTGAAGGACGGCCTGCCCGAGATCGACCCGCAAGGCGCGCGGGTCGGCGGATTGCGCACCATGGTCGAGGCGGTGGCGATGCGCACGACCGGGCTTGGTGGCGACAGCGAGGTGCATCTGGTGACCGAGGGTCTGGCGGGCCGGTTGCGCCTGGGGCCAAGGCGCTTGCTTCCGGTCTCGCTTCTGGCGGTGGACCATGCCGCGATGGTGCATGACGCGCTGGACCGCTGGCTGTCGACCGAGACGGCGGGCGAGATGGACGGGCGCTTCGTCCTTCCCATGGCGGGGGCGGCGGCGGGCGGCCTGTCGGCGCGCGAGGCCACGGTTCTGGCCCGGATCACCGCGCCGATGCCCGCAGGCAAGGCGCTGACCTCGCGGCTTGAGGCGGCAGCGCTGGAGCGGCTGGTGGCGCGGGGGCTGGTGATGCTGTCGGGGGTCACGCCTTCGGACGCAAGCCACGTTCTGGGGCGGCTGGCAGACTGGGATGGTACGGCGGCCGAAAAGGCGCTGCGGCTGATGGCGCGGCGGCGCACCGGCACGGGTGACCGCTTTGCCGAGGGGCCGGAGGTTCTGGCGCAGCGGATCGTCGATCAACTGGTGGCGCAGACGGTGGATTGCCTGCTGGAAGCGGCCTTTGCCGAAGATCCAGCCTTTGCCGGCGAGGATGCGGCGGCCCTCGCGGCGCATCGCCTGACCCTGGCCGGGCTCGACCGGCACCAGGGCGTTGTGCAGATGACCGCGCGGCTGGGTGTGCCGGTGATCGGGCTGGGCGCGTCGGCCCCGTCCTATTACGGCGCGGTGGGCGCGCGGCTGAGCTGCGAGATGATCCTGCCGGAACACGCTGGCGTGGCAAACGCGATTGGTGCCGTGGCAGGGCAGGTCAGCCAGCGCGTGTCGGGTCTGATTACCTCGCCCGCGCAGGGCCGTTTTGTCGCCCATCTGCCGACCGGCCCCAAGGCCTATGGCGCCAAGGAAGACGCGATCGCCGCGATGGAGGCGGCGTTGCGCGCCGAGGCCACGGCGCGGGCGCTGGCGGCGGGTGCCTTGGATCTGCGGGTGACGGCGGAGCAGGCGCTGCGCGAGGCCGAGATCGAGGGCACGCTGCTGTTCATCGAGGGCACGATCACGGTGACAGCCAGCGGGCGGCCCCGTGTTGCGCATCCGCTGGCGGCGGAAGAAGCCGGGCCGATTTCCCCTTGACGCCCCCGGATGGCCCGCGTAAGTCGCGCGCCAGTGGCTAGGTAGCTCAGTTGGTTAGAGCATGCGACTCATAATCGCAGGGTCGGGGGTTCGAGTCCCCCCCTCGCCACCATCGTACCCCCCACTTTTCCTTCGTCTAGACCCAACATGGTCTCGATGTAGGCGTGGACCTCGATCAGCGCATCGCGGCTGTCGGGCTGGGGTGTGACCATCACGGTGCTGATCACGCGCCGCAGGGCTTCGATGGCGTCGGGGTCGAATTCCTTTCCCGGTGACGCGAGCCCCTTGGAAATATCGGCAATGGCCTTGGCATTGGTGTCTGCGGCCCTCGGGTGCAATTCGACCACCTGGGCATCCGCCTGGGCGAGATCGAGCTCCCGGGCGGCATCGGCGCGGGCTTGCTTGGCCGCGAATATCTGGGCCTCGGCCTCGACCCCCTCAATCAGGCCCCGAGCGAACATATCCACGAGACGGGCATAGCGCGCGGCCGAGTCCGCAGCGCGGCGGGCGATCTGCGCCGAATCTCGGCGGGCCGCATCACTGAGACGGCGTCTCTCGGCCGCATAAGTTTTCACGAACTCGCCAAGGTATTCGGGGCGATCCAGCTGGGCGCGGAGCTGATCGAAGATCGCCGCCTCGATTCGATCCAGACGGAAACGGCCTGTGTTCGTGCAGCTCCGGCTTTCGGTGGCCGCGCTGCATCTGATGCGGATCGCAGTGCCGACGCGGTCATGGATGCTCATCCCTGCCCCGCAGCAGCCGCACCGCGCTGCCGGTGGGCATCGCCTGCGCATTGGTTGGCGTGATCATCGGCACCATGACGCTGACCGGGGCGGCAAACACCTTTGGCCAGTTCATCGTCGGCGTGGGCGAGAAGAGCCTGTTCCTCTCGCTCGTGCTGACCATGATCACCTGGATCGTCCTGGGCATGGGCATCCCCACCATCCCCAAATACATCATCACCTCCTCGATCGCCGGACCGGCGTTTCTCACTCTGGGCGTGCCACTGATCGTCAGCCACATGTTCGTCTTCTACTTCGGCATCCTTGCCGATCTGACGCCGCCTGTGGCGCTGGCCTGCTTTGCCGCCGCACCCATCGCGCGCGAACGCGGGCTGATCATCAGCCTCAGCGCCGTCAAGATCGCGGCGGCGGGTTTCGTGATCCCCTTCATGGCGGTTTACACCCCTGCCCTGATGCTGCAGGAGGGCGGACCGCTTGCCGCCGATGGCATCGGCCTGCTGCTGACGGCGGCATTCGCCGCGTTGGTCTGGCGCCAGTCGCGCGCCAGGCCCGCCGGATGACCGCCTGCCTCCTGGCGGGCGGGGTCATGCCGGCGCTGTCCGGCCCCGCCTTTCAGCTGCGCTGGACTCATTCGGTCAAAAAGGTCGAATGGGTCGAGGATTGGTGGGTCGAACCCCAAGCCCTCCGCCTGACCGGCGCACGGGTGAAGGGCTCGGGCGCGGGGATGGAACCGGGCGAGGGCGCCATCCTGCAAGACGGCTGGTGGGTCTGGCCCGAAGACCGCCGCCTGCCCAGCCTGAGCCTTGCCACCTCGCGCGCGACCGGAGCGGGCTGGCAGCTTTGCGATGCCGGTATCTGCCGCGCCCCAGGCGAGGCGCCCGGAGCCCCCGTCACCCTTGCGCCCTGCCCGCCGCGACATCTGCCATGACCGTCATCCCGCCATCGGGCCCAGCTTCCGCCGCGACAGCAGCCTTTCCTTGCGACGCCAAGACGCGCAGTCTTGCGCCATGATCCGCCTGCGCCCCGCCCTTCTGCCGCTTCTGGCCGCCCTGCTCGCCACCGGCCTGGCCTGGCTGCTGGCCGAACGCCTGATCACCTCGCGGCTCAGGGCCGAACTGGACCAGACCCTTCTCCTCACCGCCCGCGCCGTCGAGGCGGAGATCGACCGCTTCCGTGCCCTGCCCGATGTCGCGGAAGAGGATGCCCGCATCCGCGCCGCCCTGTCGGACCCTGCCGCCCTTGATGGGGCCAACCTTTATCTTGCACCGTGGCCGCCCATGCCGGGGCGGCCGAGCTGTTCCTGATCAACGATCGCGGTCTGACCATCGCCGCCTCGAACTGGGCGCGGTATGACAGCTTCGTCGGCCAGGATTACGGCTTGCGCCCCTATTTCCGCCAGGCCCTGCAACGGGGCAGAGGCCAGTTCTACGCCATTGGCGTCACCACCGGCGTCCCCGGCTTCTTCCTGTCGACCCGCGTCACCTCTGGCGGCCAGACCGGGGTTGTCGTGGGAAAGCTGGATCTGCGGCCGCTGCAGCAGACCTGGCGCACCGCCGGGGCCGATGTGGCGCTGTTCGATGCGGCGGGCGTCGTCTTCCTGTCGGGGCGCGAGGACTGGCTCTACCGCCCGCTTGGCCCCCTGCCGCCGGAAGGGCTGGCCGAACTGACCCAGACCCGCGCCTGTGACGGAATCGACCTGGCCGGGGCGCGGCCACTGCTTGGCAACCCACCCCTTGGCGCCGATACGGTGGGCGAGGGCTGGATCGCCCGCCTTTCCACCCTGACCGGAACCGGCTGGCGCCTGATCGCCGCCCGCCCTTCCGCCGCCATCACCGGTGCGGCTGCGGGTTGGGCCATGGCCACCGCCCTTCTGACGCTGCTCGTCGCCGGGCTCTACCTTGCCTGGGACCAGCGGCGCCAGCTCGTCTCCCTGCGCCTGTCGCAATCGGAATGGCTCGAGGCGATGGTCGGCGCCCGCACCGCCGACCTTGCGCGCGAAATCGAGGCGCCGGCCTAGGCCGAGGCCGATCTGCGCGCCACGCAGGAGCATCTCATCCATGCCGAAAAAATGGCCGCGTTGGGCCGCATGTCCACCGCCATCGTGCATGAGATCAGCCAGCCCCTTGCCGCAATGGAGGCGACGCTGACCTCGGCCGAACTGTCGCTGCCACCCGGCGAAAGCAGCATCGCGTCACGGCTCGCCACCGCGCGCGGCCTGATCCGCAGGATGCAGCGCACCACCACGCACCTGAAATCCTTCGGTCGGAAAGAGGGCGGCGAGCGCAGCCTGATCGACCTGCGCCCCGTTCTTGCCTCGGCGCTGGAACTGGTCACCCCGCGCGCGCATTCTGCCGCGGGCGAGGCCGCCGAATGACCGCCCGGCTTTTCGTGGTCGAGGATGACGCCGACCATCTGGCCGCGCTTTGCGATCTGATGCAGGCCGCCGGTCACCGCGCCGAAGGCTTCGCCGATCCTACAGCCGCCCTTGCCGCGCTGCCGGAGGCTGCGCCCGACCTCATGCTGACCGATCTGCGCATGCCCGGCATGGACGGGCTGGCGCTTCTTCAGGCGGTCAAGGCGCTGCCCCTTGATCTGCCGGTGATCCTGCTGACCGGCCATGGCGATCTGGGCCATGCGGTGCAGGCGATCCGCGCCGGAGCCGAGGATTTTCTGGAATAGCCTTATGACGCCCGCCACGTGGTCGCCGTCGTCACCCGCGCGCTGGCCGCCCGTGCCACGAGGACCGAGGTCGGGCGCCTTCAACAGGTGCTTGCTGAAACTGCGGCCACCACGATCCTTGGCCAAAGCCGCGCGCTGCGCAGCCTGCGCGACCGGATCGCCGCCCTTGCGCCGCTTGAGGTCGATGTGCTAATCACCGACGAAACCGGCACCGGCAAGGAGCTTGTCGCCCGCGCGCTTCACGCCGCCAGCCCCCGCGCGACCGGCCCTTTCGTTGCGGTCAATTGCGCCGCACTTCCCGAACAGATGTTCGAAACGCTTATGTTCGGCCATGCCGCCGGGGCCTTTCCTGGCGCGGGTGCCGCCCGGCAAGGCAAGATGGAGGCGGCCCAGGGTGGCACGCTGCTTCTGGACGAGGTCGAAACCATGCCCCCCGCGCTTCAGGCCAAGCTCTTGCGCGCGCTGCAGGAACGCGCGGTGGAGAGGTTGGGCGAGAACGACCTCCGTCCCCTCGATCTCTGCATCATTGCCACGTCCAAAGCGCCGCTGCGCGAAGCCGATGGCTTTCGCCCCGACCTGTTCTTCCGTCTTGCCGGGGCCGAGCTGGCGACGCCCCCCCTGCGCGACGCCGCCGAAGACATTCCACTCATCTTCACCCATTACGCCCAGCTTGCCGCTCGTCGCTATGGCCGCCCCGATCCGCAGGCCGGATACCCGCTGCATCAGGCGCTCAAGCGCCGCGCCTGGCCCGGCAACATGCGCGAACTCAGGGCCGCGGCCGAGGCCCATACGCTTGGGCTGCTTGAGCTGCGTGCCGACAACGCCCCGGTCCTGCCGGACAACAGTCTCGCCGATCGGGTCGCGGCCTTCGAAGCGCGCGAGATCGCCGCCGCCCTCGAGCGGCATCGCGGCAATACCTTGCGCGTGGCGGAGAGCCTTGGCCTGGCCCGGCGCACCCTGAACGACAAGATGCGCCGCTACGGTCTGACATCGCGGGTTTGAACTTCGGGGACACAAAGCACTGTGCTCTGAGCCCGAATTTGGATCGCCCCGTGACCATGGCCCCGATCGCCAGGCCGGTAGTCCTTGCGTGCTTGGCCATGCGCGTTCAGAAGCGGGCCGGAGTTCATCGCCCAGGCATGGCGGCCCTGCTCCAACACCGGGCGCGCCCACCCGTCGCTCGGCGAAAAACCACCGGCACGAGAGGCCCTTATACGGCCTGCACCACCCCGGAGGATCGGCGCCGACCGTTGCAAGGGCAATGGCCGGAACGCCCCTGACGCATCAAGGGGGAGCCCGCTGCCCTGGCCGACCCGGATCGTCTTCGGAGAGCCGTCCGGGATTAGGTCAGATTACGCCCGGACGCTGCCCCTTTGCCCCATTCGTGGCGCTGGCGGCATGACAGACAAAGATCACAGACTGTTTCTGATCATCCTGGAGGGTTGAGACAAAACCCGGATCGAGACCTGCCTAAGATCGGCGCCGGGTTTCGAAAGCCGTGCTGGATTTCGTACTGCACCCTTCGGGCAGGTCTCTACCCAAGATTTTCGAAGAAGCGCGCGGGCACACAGACCGCGCCTTCCATCATGCGCCGCGCCGTGCGCAGCACAGTGGCGTGGCGCACCGCAACCTCGCCTTCTTCCATGCCCATCTCGGCATCGACGCTCATCGTGCCCGAGGGATGCGCGATCCGTATCGCGCCGGGCGTGGCGGACGCGACCAGCCGCGCGGCCACCGTCCCGGGCACCCGCGCCGCCGCCGCAAGGCACAGGGCAGCAGTCAGCGGAATGGCCTTGTGCGGCTGGCCCACGGAAATCGTCCGGGCGGCGATATCGGCCTCCGCCGCCCTCAGGCCCTTGCCCGAGAGGGTCGGCGCATCGCAGGATGGTGCCAGCATCGCGATTTTCGGCACGCTCAGAACTTTGGCCGCCGCATCGATATCCGCCGCCATACCCATCATGACCGCGCCGCGCAGGCGGATGTCGTCCAGCCGTTTCAGCAAGACCGCATCCTTGTCGATCTCGGCGGGCATCATATGGCCCGGCACGCCCAGGGATTCGGCAGCCACGAAAACCATTGGATTGGCGGCATCGACCAGGCTGACCTCGACCGGACCCAGCCCCGGCACCTCGATCACATCGACCGGATTGCCGGTGGGCAGCAGCTTGCCGGTCTTAGACCCACCAGGGTCAAGGAATTCCAGACGGATCTCGGCCGCCGTCCCGGCCACACCGTCCAGCCCGGTCTCGCCTTCGACGACCGGCTCGCCGCCCCGCACCTGAAATCGCGACGCGATGACCTTGCCGGTATTGGTATTGTGAATCCGCACGACCGTCGCGCCATCGGCCGGTCGCGGCACCATTCCCTCCTCCACCGCGAAGGGGCCGATGGCGGAAGACATGTTGCCGCAATTGCCGCCGTAATCCACCACAGGCACGTCCACACCTACCTGGCCGAAGGTGTAATCCACATCAGCGCCGGGGTGGCTGGACGGGCCGACGATGCAGATTTTCGACAGCGAGGAAATGCCGCCGCCCATGCCGTCGAGCTGACGCATGTTCGGATCGGGCGATCCCATCGCGGCCAGGATGACCGCATCGCGCCCAGCACCAGCCAGAGGCAGATCCTCGGCCCGAAAGATCAGCCCGTTCGAGGTGCCGCCCCGCATGAAGACCGCCCTGATCCGCCGCTGTTCCATTGCCCTCTCCCGCACCTTCCAGATGACGGGTTGACAGATCGCACCCAACACTGCCAACTGTCAACAGTTCACAGATGGCGCCCATGAGCATCGAGCAAAGCCTCCAACCCCATCCCTCCCTCAGCGATCAGGCTTTCGAGGCCATCGCCACGGCCATTTCGCGCGGCGAGATCGAGCCCGGATCGCGGGTGAAAGAGGCCGTGATCGCCCGCAATCTCGGCATCAGCCGGGGCACGTTGCGCGAAGCGATCCGCCGCCTCGAATCGCAACACATGGTCGAGCGGCGGCAGAATCTTGGCGTCTATGTCGCCCGATTGACCGAAGAAGACCTGGACGACCTCTTCCAGATGCGCGAGGTGCTGGAAGGCAGGGCCGCTGGTCTTGCCGCCGGCAAGATCACCGTTGCGCAGCTGGAAGAGCTGTCCGGCATGATGGACCGGCACCGCGACAAGACCATCGCCACCGGCAGCTACCATCAGCTGACCTCGGATGATGATTTCCACTTCTTCATCATCCGCGCCAGCGGAAGCCGCCGCCTGTTTCGCGCCTTGGGGACCGAGCTTTACATGCAGATCCGCATGTATCGCTTCCGCTCCGCCTCGCAGCCGGGCCGGTCGGAAATGGCGCTGCGCGAGCATCGCGAGATCCTTGAGGCCCTGTCGCTGCGCGATCCGAAAAAGGCCGAAGAGGCGATGCGCAACCACATCTCCAACGCCCGCAAGAACCTGTTGTGGGGCGGAAACCAGACCCCGGAAAAAAGCAAATGACCCAGACCCACGGCGCGAAGCTGCGCCGCCTTGTCGAGGCCCGCAAGGGCACCCTCCTGCCCGGCGCTGCCAATGCTCTGGCCGCGCGCGTCATCGAGGAACTGGGGTTCGAGGCGGTCTATATCTCGGGCGCGGGGGTGACCAACACCTGGTTCGGCATGCCCGATCACGGCTTCATGGGCCTGTCCGACATCGCCAACCACACTGCCGCCATCCGCGACGCGGTGGACCTTCCCTTAATCTGCGACATCGACACCGGCTTCGGAAATGCGGTGAACGTCTATCACACGATCCGGGTGATGGAGCGCGCGGGCGCCAGCGCCGTGCAGATCGAGGACCAGGTCAACCCCAAGCGCTGTGGGCATTTCTCGGGCAAGGCGATCATCGGCACCGACGAGATGTGCGGCAAGATCAAGGCTGCCGCCGATGCCCGCCGAAGCGAGGACTTCCTCATTATGGCGCGCACCGATGCACGCGCGGTCGACGGGTTCGACGCGGCGGTCGAACGCTGTCTTGCCTTCGAGGCGGCCGGGGCTGACATCATCTTTCTGGAAGCCCCTGAAAGCGTCGAGGAACTGCGCAGGCTCCCCAACCTGATCAAGGCGCCGCAGCTCGTGAACATCGTGGTGGGCGGCAAGACCCCTGCCCTGTCCAATGCGGAATTCGCCGAGATGGGCTTTTCGCTGGTGCTTTACGCGAATGTTGCCCTTCAGGCGGCCATCCACGGCATGCAGACGGCGCTGTCCGCGCTGAAGAGCGGGCAGGACGTGTCCGAGGCCTCGGGCCTTGTTGCCAGCTTCAAGGAGCGTCAGCGGGTTGTCCGCAAGCCATACTTCGACGAGCTGGAGAAGACATATGCTGACTAAGACCACCTGGCGCGACGATTTCGGCGTCTTGCGTGGCTTCGATGCCGGGCTGGGCCGCAGCGGCACGCTCTACTCCCTGCCCGCTTTGGCCGAGAAGCACCCGAACGTCGCCCGCCTGCCGCGCTCGATCAAGGTGCTGCTGGAATCCGTGCTGCGCAACATCGATGGCGTGACCGTCACCAGTGACCACGCGAAGGCTCTGATCGGCTGGCAGCCGCAGCAGGAGCGCGACGAGGTTCCGCTGACCGTGGCCCGCGTCGTTTTGCAGGATTTCACCGGCACGCCGCTGGTCTGCGATCTTGCCGCCATGCGCTCGACTGCCAAACGGCTGGGCAAGGATCCCGCGCTGGTGGAACCGATGGTGCCGGTGCAGCTGGTGATCGACCATTCGGTCCAGCTGAACGTGACCCGCGACCCACAGGCGCTGGCCCGCAACATGGAGCTGGAATACCAGCGCAACCGCGAGCGCTACGAGTTCTTCAAATGGGGCACCGCGGCGTTTGATACCCTGTCGGCGGTTCCGCCCGGCTTCGGCATCATCCATCAGGTGAACCTTGAGTCGCTGGCCAAGGGCGTCTTCCAGAAGGATGGCCTCTGGTATCCCGACACCCTGGTCGGCACCGACAGCCACACGACCATGATCAACGGCATCGGCGTCATGGGGTGGGGCGTAGGCGGGATCGAGGCGGAATCGGCCATGCTGGGCGAACCCGTCTGGCTGCTGGCCCCGGATGTGATCGGGGTGCATTTGACCGGGCGTCTGCCCGAAGGCTCCACCATCACCGATGCCGTTCTGGCGGTGACCGAAAAGCTGCGCGCCGCCAAGGTCGTTGGCAAGTTCCTGGAATTTTTCGGCGAAGGTGTCGCGGCGCTCTCTGCCGCCGACCGGGCGACGATCGCGAACATGGCCCCGGAATACGGCGCGACCATGGGCTTCTTCCCGGTCGATGCCCGCACCATCGACTATTTCCGCAGCACCGGCCGGACCGAGGCCGAAGTGGCGGTGCTCGAGAACTACTACCGGGCGCAGGACATGTTCGGCTGCCCGATGCCGGGCGAGATCGACTATACCCGGGTGATCGAGATGGACCTTGGGGCCATCCGCCCCGCCGTGGCCGGACCCAAACGCCCGCAGGACCGGATCGACCTGACCGAGGTCGCAGCCGCATTCGACCGCGCCTATGCCGCTCCGGTCGCCGCCGGCGGCTATGAGCGCCGCAGCGACGTCGCCCTGCGCGCGCCTCTGGCAGAAGCAGGCGAGGGCCTGCCCGCCGATCTGGGCCATGGCGAGGTGCTGATCGCGGCGATCACCTCCTGCACCAATACTTCTAATCCCGATGTGCTGCTGGCCGCTGGCCTCTTGGCGCAGAAGGCAGTGGCGCGGGGGCTGCGGGTTGCGCCCTGGATCAAGACCTCCTTCGCGCCCGGCTCGAAGGTCGTGACCGATTACCTCGCCGCCGCTGGCCTGCTGGCTGCGCTGGAAACGCTTGGCTTCGGCGTTGCCGCCTATGGCTGCGGCGTCTGCGCCGGGAATTCGGGTCCGCTCGCGCCGGAAATTGACGCGGTTGTCACCGGCCAGGATCTGGTCTGCGCCGCCGTCCTGTCTGGCAACCGCAATTTCGAGGCGCGCATCAACCCCTCGATCCGCGCCAATTACCTGATGAGCCCGCCACTGGTCGTCGCCTATGCGCTGGCCGGAAGCATGCGGATCGACTTGACCCGGGATGCCCTTGGGCATGACGCGGAGGGCAGGCCGGTGACTCTGGCGGATATCTGGCCCGCGCCGGACGAAGTGGCGGCGTTCCGCAAATACGCCGAAAGCCCCTCCTTCTTCCGTGCCGCCTATGCCGACAAGGAAGACGGTGGCGCCCTGTGGGATGCGGTCGATGCGCCCGAAGGCCAGACCTACAATTGGCCGCCCTCGACCTATATCGCCGAACCGCCGATCTTCGAAGGCTTCGGCGAGCATCCGGTGGCCCCGGTCCCGCCGCAGAACGCCCGCGTGCTGGCGATCCTGGGCGACAGCATCACCACGGACCACATCAGCCCTGCCGGTTCCATCAAGGGCAGCTCGCCCGCCGGGATCTGGCTGCGCGAACGGCAGGTGGCACCCGAGGAGTTCAACACCTACGGCACCCGTCGCGGGCAGCATGAGGTGATGATCCGCGGCACCTTCGCCAATGTGCGCCTGCGCAACCAGATGGTGCCGGGCGTCGAGGGCGGCTTCACCCGCATCGCGCCGGGCGACGAGGTGCTGTCGATCTTCGACGCGGCGCAACACTACGCCAAGACCCAGACCCCGCTGATCATCCTGGCGGGCGAGGAATATGGCAGCGGCTCCAGCCGCGACTGGGCCGCCAAGGGGACCAAGCTCCTGGGCGTGCGCGCCGTCATCGCCCGCAGCTTTGAACGCATCCACCGCTCGAACTTGATCGGGATGGGCGTGCTGCCCTGCCAGTTCCTTGGCACCGACAGCGCCGCTTCGCTGGGTCTGGACGGGTTCGAGACGATCAGCCTGACCGGCGCGGAGATCGCTGTCGACGGGACGATCACGCCCAAGTCCTGTCTGCTCATGACCGCCGTGCGGCTGGATGGTTCCAAGGTCGAGACAGAGCTTCTCATTCGCCTCGATAGCGCGATCGAGGCCGAATATTTCCGGCACGGAGGCGTGCCGAATTACGTGCTGCGCAAACTGCTGTTCGGCCAGGGCTGACGGCTTTTCACACTGAGGGAGGAAGAAAATGTTCAATCGTATCACCTTGCGGGGACTTCTCGGCGCCGCGGCGCTGACTGTCGCGGCCGCTTCGGCCCAAGCTGAGATCAAGGGGCTGGAAATCCTCGCGCCGTCGAACCCCGGCTCGGGCTGGGACCAAACCGCGCGCGGCTTCCAGCAGGTTGCCGAGGCCATCGGCGCCGCCAGCGGCATCCAGGTCATCAATGTCGGTGGCGGTGGCGGCACCGTGGGCCTGGCGCAATTCGTCACCTCGATGGGTGGTCGTGACGACGCCATCATGCTGTCTGGCCTAGCAATGGTCTCGGGCGTTCTGATCAACCAATCCGCCGTCACGCTTGACGATGTCCGCCCGCTGGCCCGTCTCATCGGCGAATACGAAGTCATCGTCGTTCCCGCGGCGTCCGAATACCAGAATCTTGGCCAGCTGATCGAGGCCTTCAAAGCCGATCCGATGTCGGTCTCCTGGGGCGCGGGTTCCGCCGGCAGCGCCGATCACCTGCTGATGGGCATCCTGGCCGAAGCCACCGGCGTTCCGGCAACCTCGGTCAACTACATCGGCCATTCGGGCGGCGGCGAGGCGCTTGCGGCCATCCTGGGCGGCCATGTGACTGCCGGTGTCTCGGGCTATCAGGAATTCGCCGCCCAGATCGAAAGCGGCGAGCTGCGCGCCTTGGCCATTTCGGCCCCGGCGCCTGTTGAAGGTATCGCGATCCCGACCTTTATCGAACAGGGCGTGAATGTCGATTTCGTCAACTGGCGCGGCATCATGGTGGCCAAGGATATCAGCGACGAAGGCTTTGCCGCCGCCGCGAAGATGGTGGATGACGTCGTCAAGTCCGAACAATGGCAGACGCTTGCCGCCGAGCGGGGCTGGCTGTCGCTTTATCTGCCCGCTGCCGAGTTCGAGCCCTTCCTTGCTGACAATCGCGCGCAAACCGAAGCCACTCTCAAGGCCATCGGCCTGATCGAGTGATCGCTTGGGGGTGGCGCACACCAGGCGCCACCCCGCACCTTTCCACTGAATGTCCTAGCCCGTCACATGACGGGTCAAACGGAGCGTCGCCATGTCTTCGCAAAGCGCCATCCGCCTGATTGGAATCGGCCTGTCCCTCGTCTTCACTGCGGTCGGGATCGCGCTGATTGCCTATGGGGCGACGATGCGGGTCTCGCCAATCTATGCCCGGTCTGGACCGCAGCTTTTTCCCTGGCTGGTGGGTGGGCTGACCGCGGCAATAGGAATCGCCGCGCTGGTTTCGGCGCTGCGAAACGAGCTTCTGGCGCCGTCGATGCCCAAAGGTCACCTGGCGTCGGGAATGATCATGGCCCTGGGCCTGCCGGTCCAGATTCTGACGATCCAATGGCTTGGCTGGATTCCGACCGCCGCCATCGTCTTCGTCTGCGGCGCACAGGCGTTGCGGCGCGGGCGCCTGATGACGGACATTCTTATCGGCCTGGCCATTGGCCTCATCACCTACTTTTTCTTCTCGCATATCCTGGGCCTGCGTCTTCCGCTCGGCTCGCTGTTCGGCTGACCGAAGGACCGCGTCATGGACACTTTCTACTCTCTCATGGACGGCTTCCTGATCGCGTTGACGCCCTATAACCTGATGTGGGCCGCTATCGGCGTCATCATGGGCACCGCGATCGGCGTTCTTCCCGGCATCGGCCCCGCGCTGACCATCGCGCTTCTGCTGCCCGTGACCTTCAACCTTGACCCCACGGCCGCCTTCATCATGTTCGCGGGCATCTATTACGGCGCAGTCTATGGCGGGTCGACGACCGCGATCCTTCTAAATACACCCGGAGAAAGCGCCTCAATCGTCACCGCGCTGGACGGCCACGCCATGGCTCGGCAGGGGCGCGCGGGCGCGGCGCTTGCAACGGCCGCCATCGGCTCTTTCGTCGCAGGCACGATCGGCACACTGGCCCTGACCTTCGTGGCACCGCTGCTGGTGAAACTGGCGCTCCTCTTCGGCCCGGCCGAATATTTCTCGCTGATGCTCGTGGCACTGATCACCGTGACTGCCGTTCTCGGCAGTTCGCTGATCCGCGGCATGATGAGCCTTTGCTTCGGACTCTGCCTGGGCCTTATCGGCATCGACGTGCAAAGCGGCGCGACACGCCTGACCTTCGGCGTGCCTGAGCTTCTTGACGGGATCGACATCGTGGTGGTGGCCGTGGCGCTGTTCGCCGTGGGCGAGACGCTTTACGTCGCCATGCGCTCGCGCTTCGAGACCGAGGAAATGTACAAACTGCGCGGTTCGATCTGGATGACCAGGGAAGAATGGCGCAGGTCGTGGAAACCCTGGCTGCGTGGCGCTGCCATCGGCTTTCCGATGGGCGCGCTTCCGGCGGGCGGCTCGGAAATCCCGACCTTCCTGTCCTACACCGCTGAACGCCGCCTGTCGAAGAACCCCGAGGAATTCGGCAAGGGCGCCATCGAAGGCGTCGCCGGCCCCGAAGCCGCGAACAATGCCTCGGCCGCCGGCGTGCTGGCGCCGATGCTGGCCTTGGGCCTGCCCACTTCGGCAACCGCAGCGATCATGCTCGCGGCGCTGCAGCAATACGGCTTGCAACCCGGCCCCAAGCTTTTCGAATCCAATCCGCAGCTTGTCTGGGGCATGATCGCCAGCCTCTACATCGGCAATGTCATGCTGCTTCTGTTGAACCTGCCGCTGGTTGGTCTGTGGGTGAAGCTTCTGTCGATCCCGCGTCCTTGGCTATACGGCGGCATCCTGGTCTTCGCCTCGCTGGGCACCTACACGCTGAACAACAACGTGATGGACCTGGTGCTGCTTTGGGTGATCGGCGTGATCGGCTGCGGCATGCGCTTTCTCGACATCCCCGTTGCCCCCTGCGTCGTCGCGCTGATCCTGGGGCCTCTGGCCGAGCAGCATTTCCGCCGCGCGATGGCGATCAGCCAGGGCGATCCGTCAGTGTTCTTCACCCATCCGCTGTCGCTGGCCCTGCTTGTCATAGCCGCTTTGCTTCTGGTCATGCCGCTCCTTCTGCGCGCCCGCGAACGGCGGGCAAGAGCCTGACGGAAAGGATCACCGCGCATTTCGCGTGCTGGCTGCTCGCGGCCCGGCCCCTGAACCAGCCCGCGCCGCGATCAAGCAGGATTAGATTTCGCTCGATCGCGGCGCGCAGGGCCGCGCCCATCGGGGCCAGGCCAGCTGCTACACCTCAACAAGCACGGCCAGCGGCACGCCGGTCAACCCGCGGGCATCGGATAATCGTCAGCGTTCAACACCCAGCCGGGTTTCAACGAAAAATCCAGCCGGGGCGGGCAGAAGATATCGACCAGATCATTGTCCCCTGCCTCGGTCGAACGGGTGGTGTGTATCACCGGCGGCGGGATCACGAGTGACGAGGGCGAGCCGACCGCAATCGCCTTATCCTCGCGCCAATCGGCCATATCGACGGTCCAGGGCCAGCGCAGGTGATGGACGAAGCCGCCTTTCAGGGCGAGCGAGCATTGCTCGAAATCGTCATGGTGATGCGGCGACAGCTTGGCAGTGTCGCGCGGTCCGACCTGCGGCCGGAACACGTTCACCATGAAGGTCGTGCAGCGGAAGATGCGGCCGAACCGGCCGGGCTCGTCGGGCACGTCCAGGCTGTAGTGGCGGATGTGCCAGCCGTCCTTGGGCATGGGCCAGGCGGCGAAGGGCGGAATATGGCTGCGCGGCTGATCATAGGCCGAGGCATTCACCGCCATCTTGGCCAGATCGGCCGAAAGCGTGGTGAAGAGCCGCGCCACCTTGCCGCCTTGCGGCAGGATCACCGCGCTGTCGCCCGGCGGCAGGAAGGCGATCGAACCGCCGGGGATCGTCACCGTCTCGGCCCCGGCGGAAACGACAGCACCCTGATCCGCATCGGGCAGGTAGAGCACATATTCATCCGGCTGGCCCGTGCGGGTCAGAACCGCGCCCGGCGCGGCCTCAGTATAGGCCAGAACGAAATTGCAACCGCGCTGCAGCCAGGTGCTCCAGCCCTCGCCCTGCTCCTGCGGCGCGGTGCCGTAGAACAGCGCCAGCTGCTCCTCGGCGATCAGCCCGGTCGCGGGCGGCTTTGACGCGGCGGCGAACAGTTCAGCCCGCGGGTCTTTGTCCTTGTACATCTCTTGTTCCTTTCCTCAGCCGCGCGCCGCGGTCATCACCCGAACGGCCGCCTTCTTCAGCAATCCCTGATCCGAGCCGACCACGAAAACTGTCACCCCCCGCGCCACCCAGGGCGCGATCTGCGACTCGTCGGCAACGAACAGACCCGCCGCCACCCCGGCCCTCCGCGCCGCTGCGACAACCTGATCAATGGCGGCGCCAAGCGCCTCGGACCCCATGGGAACCTGCATCGAGAATGACAAATCCGCCGGGCCGACGAAGAGCACATCCGCTTGCGGCACGGCCGCGATCTCATCCAGCAGCGGCAGGGCCGAAGCATCCTCGATCTGCAACATCGCCACAGTCGTCTCGTCCGAGGCGCTGCGAAACCCCTCGAGCGTGAGCCCGCCATAGTCGCCTGCGCGCGGCGAATTCGACAGGCCGCGCTGGCCGCGGCCGAATTTCATCGCCGCCATCACCGCCTCGGCCCGCCGCGCATCGGCGACATGCGGCACCATCACGCCGGTCAGGCCCAGGTCCAGCAAGGGGGCGATCCAGTCCTCGCCGGCGCCCCAGCGGCGCGACAGCAGGGGCAGCCCCGCCGCGCGCGCCGCAAGCGACAGCAGATCCATCGCCTCGATCCCGATCGGCGCATGTTCCTGATCGACAACGGCAAAATCCAGCCCGGCCCGACCCAGGATTTCCACGACCTGGACCGCGGGCGTCTTGATGAAGGTGCCGACAACAACCTCGCCCGCGGCAATGCGCGCCCTGAGGGCGGCGGTCATGCCGCCAGCCCCACCAAATCGGCGCCGATGGTCGTGGTCATCAGCCGCACCTCGGCATCGGAATAGCCAAGCTCGAGCAGCTTCTCGATCATCTGGCGCATCCCTTCCACCGGGTCGGGGTTCTTCATCTGGCCCAGATCGGTGCCGAAGAACGTGTGTTCGACGCCGGCGGCGCCGATCACCGCCTTCAGATGGTCGTCATCGAACATCTTGAAAGTCGATTCCACGAACATGCAGATCGAATGCTCCATCTTCACGCCCATGCCGACCAGCGCAGTCACGTCCTGCAAGGTGCAGTCGTTGACATAGGTCGGATGGTTCAGGAACAGCCGCTTCACACCGCGCACCTTGGCCTCTTCGTAGAACGGGAACAGCTCGCTCACATGATGATGCCCGCCCGAGACCACGGCATCCGCCTCGGCGATCAGGTCGAGGATCTGCTTCACCTCATCCACGACCACGCCCTTGTCATCGGTCAGCGCCAGCGGAATCGGCGCCACGGTCTTCTTGGTGTTCTGCGGGAACTGGAAGCCGGGTTTCGAGGCTTCATGCTCCATGTGGTTTCGGGCATGGGCCGTGGCCATCCAGACCACCCGCGCGCCCTGCTTCAGCGCGTAATCCACCGCCGATGGGTTGAAGCCGCCAAGCGGGTTGTTCAGCACGATCGAGCCAATGGCCCGGCATTTCAGCCCAAGATTGTCGTTGATCAGCCGGGCGATCGGCATGGTCGGGTAATAATGGTCCTTCAACAGCACGGCCGCCATGCCCTGATCCTCGGCCGCGCGCAGAGCGGCGAAATGGTCCAGCTTGCGGGGGTGCAACGAGGGACCGGAATGGACATGCAGATCCACAGCCCCTGCCATCAGCGCGTCGATACGATCCTTGGCGATTGCCATCTTGCGGTTCCTTTCTAGGTCAGCCCGCCCTTGCGGCGGGAGGAATGAAATTGCGCCAGACCTCGTCGAGGACCGGCATTTCGGCAAAGCTGCGCCGCGCATCGGCCGCGCGGCCAATGGCTTGCGCCGCGGTCAGACCCTTCTCGGCGCACCAGGATTCCAGCGTGTCGACAGCTTCGGCGAGCACGCCGAAGCCGCGCATCATCACGGCCGAGGTCATGCCAACCGCGCTGGCCCCGGCCAGGATCATCCGCGCCACATCGGCCCCCGAAGTGGCGCCGTTGATGCCGATCAGCGGCTGGTCGCGGCCCAGGGCGGCTCGGGTTTCCGCCAGCCAGTGGCAGGTCATCGGCAGGTTCCAGCCGCCGCCAATACCGCAGCTGGTGCCCAGAACCGGCGCCAGCGTGTCGAGATCGGGCAGCATCCCAAGCGCTCGGCCCGCGATCACCACCGTCGCGGCCCCCGCCGTCACGGCTGCCTGCGCCAAGGCGGGAACGCGCTCGCTTTGCCCCGACAGCTTGACCCAGACGGGAATCGTCACCGCCTCGGTGACGGCGCGGACGATCTCGGCCACCCGCGCCGGGTCCAGTTCGGTCGAGACGGCGCCTTTCTGTGCCAGCGACGCATAGGGCGTGCCGATGTTCAGCTCCAGAACCGGAAATCCCGCTTCGGCCACGGCGCGCGCCTGCGCCACGGCCTGCGGCAGCCCCGCCAGGATCAGCGAGGGCACCAGCAGGCAGTCCGCCGCCCGCGCCTCGGGCAGAAGTCGCAGCCCCTGATCAAGCCAGGTTTCGAAAGCCAGCGGATGCAGGCCCGAACGGGTCAGCACCGTGGCACTGGCAGGCGTGTCTTCACCCCAGGGCAGGCGCTGCCATTCTGGCCCCAGCGCCGCATATTCCGCCTGCAGAAGCTGGCGCTTGGCGGCGGCGGATTCGTTGGTCGACTTCATCACCACCGCCCCGGCCCCGGCGGCAATCGCCGCACGCAGGCCGGAATCCGGGATCAGATGCTCGCCCGGAGCCGCGATCACCGGGTTCTTCAACGCGGTGTCGCCGATCCAGACGGCAAGCCGGTCGCCCATCAGCGCGCCCCCAGCAGCTCGGGCAGGATGAGCGAGACTTGCGGGAAGATGGTGATCAGCGCGAGGACGATCAGCGCGATGCCGATCATCGGCAGCGCCTTGAGCGCAATCTTCTCCATCGGCCTGCCCGTGACGCCCGCAATGACGAAAAGGCAAAGTCCCACCGGCGGTGTCACAAAGCCCACCAGCACGTTGAAGACCACCATCACGCCAAGATGCACCGGGTCCATGCCCAAGGTCTGGCCAATGGCGGTCAGCGCCGGCACGGTCAGGATCAAAACCCCCACCGTGTCCAGGAACATGCCCATCACCAGCAGGATCAGGTTGACCATAAGCAGGATGATGTAAGGGTTGTCGGAAATCCCGGTCAGCAACGCCACCGTCTTCTGCGGCAATTGCTCGATAGCGAAGATGAAGCCAGCGACATTGGCAATGCCGATCAGGAAGTAGATCGCCGCAGTGATGATCGCGGTCGAGACCATCGCCTCTTTCAGAAAACGCCAGCTCATCGCACGATAGACAAAGGTTGCCACCAGCAGCGCGTAGATCGCGGCGACCGAAGCGGCCTCGGTCGCGGTGACCACGCCGCCGCGGATGCCGCCGACGATCAGCACCGGCAGGAACAAGACGGGCAGAGCCTTGAAGAGGCCTTGCGCGAAATCGCGCAGGGATTGCTTGGGGGCCACCGGGTAATTCTCGCGCCGGGCGACGTAGACCGCATAGGCCGACAGGAATACGGCCAGAAGAATGCCCGGGGCGACGCCTGCGATCAGGAGCTGCGAGATCGAGGTGCCCGACAGCGCGCCATAGATGATCATGGCGATCGAGGGCGGGACCAGCGGCGCCATCAGCGAGGAGACGGCAATCAGCGCGGCGGAATAGTCAACGTCATAGCCCTGCCGCTTCATGTCGGGCACCATGACCGTGCCAATCGCGGCGGCATCGGCGGCGGCCGAGCCCGAGACGCCGCCGAACAGGAAGCAGCCCCAGATCGCGGTCAGCGACATGCCGCCTCGGAACCGCCCGACGACCGAATTCGCCACGCCGATCAGGCGACGGGTCAACCCGCCCACGTCCATGATATTGCCCGCGAGCACGAAAAGCGGAATGGCAAGCAGGACGAACATGTCCATCCCCGCCAGCATGCGCTGCGGCACGACCAAGAGGAACTGCGTCTGCCCGGTGAACAGGAAATAGGCCAGGCAGCTGATGCCCAGGACGAAGGCAATCGGCAGGCCGATCAGCAGGGTGACAAGGAAAGTGAAGCCAAGCCAGATCATGCTTCGCGCTCCATCCCATGGGCTTCGGCACCGCGGTCATCCGCCACACCGAAGACGTCCCTCAGCACCACATGCAGCGCGACCAGCGCGGCAGCGACGACGACCGAGACATGGATCCAGAACATCGACACCCCAAGCGCGACCGCGGTTTGCATCCGGGTGCCCCAGGACAGCTTGAAACCGTAGAAGATCACGAAGCCGAGAAAGATCAGGATGAGGATTGCGCCCGCGAAATCGCAGATGCGACGAATGCCGGGCGACAGCGCCTCGATCAGCATGCGCATGCCCAGGAACTGGCGTCGGCCATAACTGACCCCGGCGCCCAGGGCGACGATCCAGAGCATGGTGTAGCGCATCAGCTCTTCCGACCAGAAGAGCGAACTTTCAAGGACATACCGCGCGAAGACCTGCAGTCCGCTGACGATCAGGATCAGGGTGATCCCGGCCACGCAGAAGGTCTCGACCGCGGCCAGATAGGCGGGCCAGAGTTTGGACATGAAGGGGAAACCTTGCCAGAGGAAGGGCCGCGGACACAGATGCCGCGACCCGAGGGCAGTTTATTGCGCCGGCGCCAGTGCGCGCGCCTTGGCCGCGAAGGCCGCAATCAGCGGGTCGGCGGCTTCGTACTGCGCGACGACCGGGGCGAAAGCCTCGTTCAGCGCCGCCTTGAATTCGGGCGACGGCGTGATGACCGGGATCTTCAGCTCCTCAAGGTGCGCCAGCACCTTGGCATCCAGATCCTTCACCGCCATGATCTGCGGTTCCACGATCTCGGCCGCGGCTTCGCGCATCCAGGCCTGCTGTTCGGGCGTCATGCCGTCGAACCGGGCCTTGTTGACCAGAAGGAAGCTCGGCCAGAAATAGTGCCCGGTCAGGGTCACCGATTTGCCGATCTCGTAGTACTTCTCGCTTTCGATCGAGGTCAGGTTGATCTCGACCGCGTCCAGCGTGCCCGTTTCCAATGCCGAATAGACCTCGCCATAGGCCATGGGGGTGGGGTTCACCCCGGTCGCGGCCCAGGCGTCCAGGAACATCCGGTTCGGCGCGATGCGGGTCTTCAGGCCTTTCAGCCCTTCCATGTTTTCGACCGGCGCGCCCACGGTCATGAAATGCCGCTGGCCGCCATCGGTCACCGCCAGGGCGACCATACCGTGCTGGTCGAACTGAGCCATGATCGCATGCGCCTCGTCCGTCACCACGGCCTTGGCGAAGGTTTCATAGTCGGGGATCAGGCCGGGCAACTGGAAGGCATCGACGGCCGGCACCAGCGTGGCATAGGCCGAAGTCGAGTTGACCGTCATGTCGATCGTGCCGAACTGCACGCCTTCGGCCAATTCCTTCACATCGCCCAGCTGACGCGCGGGATAGATGTCGACCTTGATGTCGCCATTCGACAACCGCTCGACCGCTTCCTTGAAGCGTATGGCAGTGTCGTGGATCGGATGGGCCTCGAACACCGGATGGCCCAGGCGCAGCGTCACGGGTTCGGCGAAGGCGGCTGTTGCCAAGAACAGTCCGGCGATGGCACCGGATGCGAAGTATTTCATTGCTTCCTCCCAATCGTTCTCGTATAGAGAACAGTGTTCTCATAATGACGCGGAGGCGGAGATGAGTCAACAGCGTGGCGACGCCCTCGGGCACAGGATCGAGGTGGCGGAAGGCGGCAATGTGGTGCGGGCCGCAGATGTCAGCCTGCGCATCCTGCAGATGATCGCCTTTGCCGAGACGCCGCTGGGCGTCACGCAGATCGCGCAGGGCGTGGGCATTGCCAAGGGCGCGGTGCACAAGCATCTGCGCACGCTGATGGACCATGGCATGGTCCTGCAGGACCCGCTGACCTCGCTGTACCATCTGGGGCCGAAGATCTGGCTGATGGGCCAGAAGGCACCCCAAGGCCAGGTCCTGTCCGAAATCGCCGCCCCGCTGATGCGCAGTATTCGCGATGAATTGAGTCTGGCCGTCGTCCTCTCGGTGCCCACGCCGAAATCGGCCTTCGTTCTGGCCACCCTGCCCAGCAACCAGCCGATCAACATCGGCGTCAGACCGGGCAGCGAGCTGCTTCTGCATTCCTCGGCCCAGGGCAAGATATTCTTGGCTTTCGGCGGGCCGGAACTGCGTGACTCGCTGCGCGAGCCCCTGCCGCGGGCGACGCCGAAAACCCAGACCCAGCTGCCAGTACTGCTGGCGGAGCTGGACGAGATTCGTCGCCTCGGCTATGCGACCGCGCCGGAAGAGGCCATGCTGGGCATCAACGCGCTGGCCGCTCCAATCCTGGATCGCCACGGCAAGCTCGTCGGGTCAATCGGCCTGATCGGCTCGATCCAGCATCTGGCCGCCGAGCCTCCGCCCGAGCTGCTCAACCGGCTATTCGCCTTGACCGCGACGATCGGCAAGCGGCTTTGACACCTGGTGCTTCGCTGTGGCGGCTCTCGACCCGATTGTAAGTGTGGGCCGGTCGCCTTTGTCACCGGCCAGACGCTGGCGAAGCACGCGGATTTTCCTAGAGATCCGCCATTCTTCTTTGGTGAATGCGAGCCCTGACCGGGTCGCACGGTGACCCAACCGTCCGGCCGCCACTTGCGCCCCATCTTCTCTGTGACAGGACCAGAGAGCTTCGGCTAGGCTTCCCGGCAAAGGCTGCGCTTTGGGAGGGGCGGAATGATCTTTGACACGCATCTGCATCTCGTGGACCGCGGGCGATTGACCTATCCTTGGCTGGCCGATGTGCCCGCGCTCGACCGCGACTGGGGCTATGACGCCTATGAAGCCGTCGCTCGGCGTGTGGGGATCACCGATGTGTTGCATATGGAGGTCGATGTCGCCGAGGCCGATATCGACGCGGAAACCGCCTTTGTCGCCGAGATGATGGCGCGGCCCGGCAGCCTGATGCGCGGCGCGATCAGCGCGGCCCGACCCGAGGCGCCGGGCTTTGCCTCGTGGCTGGAGCGGCTGGACCGGCGGGTGGTCAAGGGGCTGCGGCGGGTGCTGCATGTCGTGCCCGACGGTGTTTCCCAAAGCACGACCTTCCGCGAAAACATCCGCCGCCTTGGCCCCGCGGGTCTGCCCTTTGACCTCGTCCTGCTTGCACGGCAATTGCCGCTTGGTCTTGACCTGGCACGCACGGCGCCCGAGACGATCTTCGTACTGGACCATTGCGGCGTGCCCGATATTGTCGGCGGCGGTTTTGACGTCTGGGCCAAGGCGCTGGCCCCGCTGGCCGCCTGCCCCAATGTGATGATCAAGCTTTCGGGCATCACCGCCTATACCGGCGGCGACTGGCAGCTTGAAACGCAGCAACCCTATGTCTCGCGCGTGCTTGAGCTTTTCGGGCCTGACCGCATGGTCTGGGGGTCTGACAGCCCGGTCTGCACCCTGCATTCCGATCTCGCCGAATGGGTGGCCGCCAGCCAGGCGCTTTTGGCGCCCTGCGCCGCCGAGGAAAAGGCGGCGATTCTGTCGGGCAATGCCCGGCGGATCTGGCAGATTCCCTGATTGCGACGCAAATCCACATGTGTGCGACTGATTTGATTCAAATCATGTCGCGCTCTTTGCGGGTGCCTTACGTCGCGGCATCCTGCCGGGGCATCCCCGGCTTTGTCAGACGGGGAAGGCGATGGCGCGCAAGCACGAGTTCCTTACGGCCCTGATCCTGCTTTTCGAGAAAGCGGAAGCCGAGGGATCGCGTGAATTGCAGCGGTTGCTTTTGCCGGTGATCGCCGCGATCTCGCCCGAGGCGGCCGAGGCGCGGCGGCTGGACAAACCCGCGCAATCGCCCCGCCAGCACCACATCGCCAAGGTGATCCGGCTCGAGGATCATCGCCAGCGCCCAGACGACCCCTCCAAGGACTAGGCCCACTCGTCTTCCGTGCCGGGCCGGGATAGGCTGCGGGCAAGAGAACGGATAGGGGCGCGCAGATGCGGAACGGCAATCTGGATCAGGCCATCGCGGCAATAGATACGGCCAATGCGGCAGACCCGGCGGGCGAGGCGCGGCTCTATGGCCAGCGCATGTCGGAAGAACTGGATCGGCAAGTGCCCGAGGCCTCGGACATCCTCCGCATCGCCGCGCGCGGTCAGCATGTCGAGCGTTGGCTCTTGCCGCGCAGTGCTTATCCCGAAGGCAAGCAGGGCTATCTCGAATGGCGACGGGAACAGGGGCGCCGCCATGCCGCGCGAGTAGCGGGGATTATGGCCGAAGCAGGCTATGGCGCAGCCGATTGCGACCGGGTGGGCGTTCTTCTGCGCAAGGAGGGGATCAAGCGCGATGCCGAGGTGCAGGCGCTGGAAGATGTGATCTGCTTCACCTTCCTGCGCTGGTATTTCGCCGATTTCGCCGCCAGCCGCAGCGGCGCAGAGCTGGTAGAGATCGTCGCCAAGACGGCACGCAAGATGTCGGCCCCGGCGCGTGCGCGGGTTCTGGCAGAATTCGCCCTGCCGGACGATCTGGCCGCATGTTTTCGCGACGAGGCGTGACCCCGGCCTCTCAGGCGGCTTTTACAAGCTGCTCGATTTCGGCAAGGACCTGGCTTTGCAGAGAAAACATCTCGGTCCGATGCTCGGCATGGCTCCCGACGTTATAGCAGATTGTCTTGAACAGAAGATCCGCGCGCCCAGCATCGAACCCAAACCAGTCGACCCACATGCGGAAGCGGTCGCGTTGTGGCAGTTCCACCGAAACCACCCGTCCTGCCAGCGTCTTAAAGCCCCGGGCGCGGATCATGCCATGCAGGGCTTGCAAGAAACTCCAGGTCTCGGCCCGGCTGATCGCGGCGGCGGCAGAGCGGTTGATGTAGATCGGCAGCGGATAATCGAAATTTTCGAGCAGAATGTCATAGCGACCGTTGCTGAAAGCCTCGGAGATGCGGGCAATATAATCCTCTGCGATCATTACAGTCACCCCGGCAAAGCGGCTTCGATTGCACCCATAGGTTGATCATCGCGAGCGGCACAATAAAGCCTGCGGCATTTTGCCGCAAGATGATCCGAGAACCTGTATTAAATGGCGGCGTTAACAGCCCGCGGCTAGGGCAGGCTTCCGCCGATCGCCTCGGTCACGCGGTCGGCCGCCACGCGCACCAGCGCCCCCATTCGACCAGCGTCGGCAAGGCCCATGCGAAAGGCGGGTCCCGAGACCGACAGGCCGGCCACCGGTTCGGCATAGGCGTTGAAGATCGGGGCGGCGACGCAGCGCATGCCCTCGGCGCGTTCCTGATCGTCGATGGCGAAGCCGCGTTCGCGCGTGCGAGCCAGGTCGCGCATCAGAGCCGAGTCGGAGGTCAGCGTCAGCGAAGTGAATTTCTCCATCCCCTGGCGGGCCAGGATGCCGCGGGTCTTCTCCTCGGGGAACCAGGCGAGCAGCGCCTTGCCGATGCCCGAGGAATGCATCGCCGATTTGGTGCCGGGCGGAAAGAAGGCGCGGATCGTCTCATAGGTTTCGACCTGCGACAGAAAGAGAACCTCGTCGCGCACCTCAATGCCCAGGTTCGCCGTTTCGCCGGTTTCGCGCATCAAAGCGTCCATCGGCTGGCGGGCGCGCTCGGCCACCTTGGTTCGTTTGAGAAAGGCCGAACCGGCGCGGAACGCGCCGGGACCGATATGCCAAAACTGGCCCGGCTCTTCGCTTTCCACCATGGCATGCGTTTGCAGCGTGACCAGAGCGCGAAATGTGGTAGCGATGGCCTGCCCCGTTTCTTCGGCCAGCTCCGACAGGGTGCGCCCGGGATTGGCGGCGATATGCTCCATGAGCGACAGCGCGCGGGTCAGGGCCTGCACGGTGTTCTGGTCGGTCTTGTCGTGAAAGGCCCTTGGGCGGCCCCGGGGTTTTTGCGCCATGAAATCCTCATATTCCAAAGGGCTTGAAGGACGGCCAATTGCCGCAGGGAAAGCGTGGCATCGCGGTCAGCGACCGTCAATGAAAAATCTTTTCTGAATCTTTTGCGACACGGCGCCACCAGAACGCCGCAGGCAAGCTCTGCAGGCACGGTCGTCGCAACAGCTGTGCGCGCTGCGGCGCCGGACAGGCAACGCACGCCGGGTTAACCATCAGAATCTACTTCCTTTTTCGACCAAGAACATGTCTTCCCAACGTCTTCCAAATGTCTTGCGAAGGTCTTCCGCGCGGGACATGCTCCGTGCCCGGACGACCGATTAACCATATCCTGCGCAGCCGCCGCGCCCTGTCGCGAGGCGCATTGTGACGGGCACAAGTTTTGATCAAACGCCCATTGATGCGGCGGTCCGGTCATGCTGAGACTGCACAGGACAGGCGAGGGTCAAGCGATGCGAGTCTTCATCAACGGTTTTGGACGGATCGGACGCTCGGTGCTGCGGGCCTGGGCCGAAGCGCCGGAGCGCTGGCCGGGGCTTGAGATCGTGGGCATCAACGATATCGCCGCCCCCGAGATGTGCGCCTGGCTGTTCGAATATGACTCGGTCTTCGGGCCGTGGAAGGGAACGGTCGCGCTGGAGGACGGCGCCTTGGTTGTGGATGGTCGCGCCATCGCGCTGCATCGCGCGCCGGACCTGTCGGTGCTGGACCTGTCAGGCATCGATCTGGTGATGGAATGCACCGGCCGGGCGGATACGCCCGAGATTGCCGGGCGGGGCCTGCGGGCCGGGGCGGGCCGGGTTCTGGTTTCCGGCCCCTCGGGGGCTGCGGAATTCACCGTGGTCATGGGGGCGAATGATGCCGATCTCGGGGCCGAAAAAATCGTCTCCAACGCCTCTTGCACCACCAATGCGCTGGCCCCGCTGGTCAAGCTTCTGGATACGGAATGGGGCGTGGTGACCGGGTCGATGGTCACGGTGCATTGCTATACCGGCAGCCAGCCCACGATTGACGCGCCCGCGGCGGATTTCGCCCGGTCGCGGGCGGCGGCACTGTCGATGGTGCCGACGACGACCAGCGCCCAGCGCCTTTTGGACCGGGTTCTGCCGCAGGTGGCGGGCCGGATCGGCGGTTCGGCGGTGCGGGTCCCGGTGGCCAGCGTCTCTTGCGTCGATCTGAGCGTGATGACCGACAGGCTCGCGACCGTCGAGGCGGTGAATGCCGCCTTCCGCGCGGCAGGCGGCGTGATCGGATCGACAGACCGGCCGCTTGTGTCAACCGATCTGCGCCATCGGCGCGAGAGCATTGTCATGGCCTGCCCGGAAACCCGCGTGACGCCGCAGGGCATGCTGCGGGTCTTTGGCTGGTATGACAATGAATGGGGCTTTTCCAACCGGATGCTGGACATGGCCCTGCGGATGGGGGCCTAGGTCAGCCGCCCCAGCACCTGCGAAACCTGTGCGGCGAGGCTGTCGATGCCGGCCTCGTCCAGACTTTCGGCGCTGACGGTTGCAAGGGCGGCGGGCATCCGCGCCCGGTGGCTGGCATAGCGCGGGTCGTAATGGCGCTGCATCAGCCCCTCGGCCAGGGCCGGGAAATCGCCGGACCCGGCAAGGGCCAGCCAGTCGTCGATCACCGCGCGGGCGTGCAGTGGGCGAAGCTGTTCTATCACCGCGCTAAGCCGGGCCGGATCGGCGGTCAGATCGGCATAGGCGCGGGAGAGATAGGCGGCACGGGCGGCAAGCGGGGCCTCGATCACCACACGCGGGGCCGCGACCATGGCCTTCCACAGCGCGGCGGGCAGGCGGCAATTGCCGACCTTGCTGCTTTCGGCCTCGATCACCACAGGGCGGCTGGGGTCAAGGGCCGCAAGCGCCATGGCAAGCCGCCCCTCGAAGGCGCGCTGCGAGGGCTGGCCGCCCATCGACCCGAACAGCGAGCCACGATGGTTGGCCAGTGCCTCAAGGTCGATGGTCTGGAGGCCGTCGGCCGCGAGGCGGGCCAGAACGGCGGTCTTGGCCGAGCCGGTATTGCCATCAAGCACCACGACGGGCGCGGCAAGGGGGCGGTCAAGTTGCGCGACGACCTGTGCGCGCCAGGCCTTGTAGCCGCCCGCGACGATCTCGACCCGCCAGCCGATGGCGGCGAGGATGGTGGCGAAAGAGCCGGAGCGCTGCCCGCCGCGCCAGCAATAGACCAGCGGTCGCCAGCCGCCGGGCTTGTCGATCAGTGCCTCTTCCAGATGGCGGGCCGAATTGCGGGCGACCAGGGCCGCGCCGATCTTGCGGGCGGTGAAGGAGGAGGTCTGGACATAGATCGTGCCGACCTGGGCGCGTTCGGCATCGCTGAGCACCGGCAGGTTGATCGCGCCGGGCAGGTGATCCTGCGCATATTCCGCGGGGCTGCGCACGTCGATGACGGTGTCGAAACCCAGGGCGGGGATCTGGGTCAGCGACGAGACGGTCAGGGGTTTGGGATAGGGGGACATGACCCGGCTTCTAGTCCGGCGTGAAAAGCCTGTAAACAAAGGCCTGACACGGGACCGCGCGGGGCTTGCGCGCGCCCTTGGCGGGATTGTCGGGGGCAGAAACCGCCCTAGCCCGGCAGGCCGGTTTCCAGCCGGTCGATCAGGGTGGTCAGCATCGCCTGGCAGCGCGCCATCTGTTCGCGGGTGACGAATTCATCGGGCTTGTGGCCCTGCGCCATGCTGCCGGGACCGCAGATCACGCTGGGCACGTTCAGCCTTGCGTCAAACAGGCCGCCCTCGGTGCCGAAGGCGACCTTGATCGTGCCATTGGCCCCGGTGAGCGATTGGACGAAGCGGACGACAGAGGCATCGGACGGCGTGCCCAGGCCCGGATAATCCCAAAGCCGGTCAATGGTGATGGCGGCTTCCGGGAAGGTCGCGCGCAGGGGGGCCAAGAGCGCCTCGGCCCCGGCCTGCAATTCGGCGATCAGCCCGCCCGCGTCATGCCCGGCCAGCGAGCGGATCTCGAAATCCATCGTGGCGTTGTTGGGCACGATATTGACCTGGACACCGCCCTGCATCTTGCCGACATGAAGCGTGGTATAGGGCACGTCATAATCGCCGTCGAAGGGGCCATCCTTGGCGACACGGGCCTGCACCGCGCGGATCACGCCGATGAAATCGGCGGCGAGGTGCAGGGCGTTGAGGGCAAGGGGCGCCAGGGCCGAATGCCCCTCGCGCCCGGTACAGGTGGCGCGCAGGGCGACCTTGCCCTTGTGGCCGGTGGCGACCTGCATGCCGGTGGGTTCGCCCACGATGCACATGGCCGGGCGGACGGGGGCGCCTTCCAGCATGTCGACCAGCGAGCGCACGCCCAGGCAGCCGACCTCTTCGTCATAGGACAGCGCGAGGTGGAGCGGCACCTTGAGCGGGCGCCTGGCGGCCTGAAGCGTGGCGGCGACGGCGCAGGCGACAAAGCCCTTCATATCGGCGGTGCCGCGGCCATAGAGGCGGCCCTCGGCCTCGGTCAGCTGGAAAGGGGGGCGGGTCCAGGCCTGGCCCTCGACCGGGACGACATCGGTATGGCCCGACAGCATGACGCCGCCGCGGTCGGAGGGGCCGACCGTGGCCCAGAGATTGGCCTTGCCGCCCGTGGCGTCGGGGATAAGCCGGGCCGTGACCCCGGCCCCGGCCAGAAGGTCGCGGACATAGTCCATCAGCGCCATGTTGGGCCGCGAACTGACCGTGTCAAAGCCGATCAGCCTGTCGAGAATTGCGATCGCGTCCATGGCTTTGCCCCTTTGCCTCTGGCCGCCGAGTCTAGGCGGCGCGCCGGGCGGCCACAAGTCTAGCCCCTTTCGCCCGGCGTGGCGGCGTGCCAGTTTGCCCGCCACAGCCAGAGACCTGTCCGATGCGCCGCCTTCTGCCCCTTCTTGCCTGCCTTGCCGCCAGCCCCGCCGGTGCCGAGGCCAATCGCAGCCCCGATCCGGGCGGGTCGCCCGGGCCGGTCGCGGCCTATGTCGCGGCGGCGCGCTTGCTGGAGCAGGGCTTCGCCGCCGAGGATACGGTGGCGGTGCTGGCGGCGGTGCGGCTGGCGCGGGCGGTCCATCTGCGCCCCGCAAGCGGCTGGAGCGCCGATCCCGCCGCCCTGCCCCCGGCCGCGACCGAGGCCGGGCTGCCGCGCGATCCCGGATCGGAGGAGGCGGGCAAGATGCTGGACCTGATGGTCGAGGGCGATGAGGATCTGTACCTTGCCAGCGAGGAGCTTCTGGCCGATGGGCTGCCGCCGCGCGGGGCCTCGGGCCAGCGGGCGGGACTGGCGCCCGGCGGGTCGGTGGTCTGGACCCTGCCGTTTTATGGCCAATCCCCCGCCGAGATCGGGCTTCTGGGCCTGTCGGGCGGCGCGCTGGAGCTGCGGGTGCGCGATGCCGAAGGGGCCGAGATCTGCGCCCCCGCCCCGGCCGACCCGGCCACGCTTTGCGCCTTTACCCCGGCCCGGAACGGCTGGTTCAAGGTGGAGATCACCAATCCCGGCGAAGTGGCGGCGGGCTATCTTCTGCTGACCAACTAGGCCCGGCGGATGACGATATTTGTCATGCCCAGCCGTCTTTTCAAACGCCGCGCCGCCTGTCACAGTCGCGCCATTGCCATTGTCATTCCAGCCCCGGCCCAGGGCCGCTGAACCAACAGGACAAGATGATGAAACTGAAAGCCCTTTCCCTGACCCTTGCCACGACTGCACTGGTGGCCCTGACCCTTCCGGTGATCGCCCAGGACCAGAAGGGTCCGAACGAAAGCCTGACCACCGACGCCAAGCCGACCGGCGCGCCCTCCACGCTGGCGCTGGCCCATGAGCTTTATGCCCTTGGCGTCGCCGATGGCGATGCGCTGACCGTTCTGACGGCGGCGAAGCTGGCGGCATCGGTCGATGTGACGACCGGCACCGCTGCCGCGCTGGACCCGGCCACGGTGGACTCGGGCGCGGCCCAGACCACCCGCAAGAAGGCCGCCGCTGCCGCGCCCGCCGCGCCTGCCCCGGTGATGAAGGAAGGCGAGCCGCGCCCCGTGGCCGTGACGACCTTTGGCACCGCCGGCAATGACGATGCCAGCGACAACGCCCCGCCGGATGCCGCCGCAATGTTCGCCAAGGCGACCGAACTGGCCGGCGATGACGAGGCGCTGAAAGGCCTGATCGCCGATGCCGAGGCCGAATCCTCGCGCGGGCGGATCGGCGGCTCGATCAGCTATGAATCGCGCCTGCCAACCGGCATGTATGACGTGTGGGAAATCCCTTATTTCGGCAATTCCTATGCGGAACTGGCCGTGGTGGGCGATGGCGATGCCAATCTGGACCTGACGATCACCGACGAGAATGGCAACGTGATCTGCTATGATGTCAGCCCCTCGGACCAGGTCTATTGCGACTGGGTTCCCGCCTGGGACGGCTATTTCTACGTGACCGTCGAAAACAAGGGCGGCAAGCGCAACACCTATTACCTTCTGACCAACTGATCCGGTCCACCCGGACGCGGAAGGCCCGGCCCGACAGGTCCGGGCCTTTTCATCTGCCCTGCCCGGCAAGGGCGATACGCCAATCGCCCATCACGTCGAGATGCGGCGCTACCAGCCGCTGGATCACGCCTGACAGGCAAGGTCATGGGCGACGCGGCAATGGATCAGCACGGTGTCGAAGACCGGCACGGTCACATTCCCGGCGCCCAGCAGCAGGCCCACCTCGGTGCAGCCCAGGATCAGACTGTCGGCGCCCTGCGCGACCAGCCTTGCGGCAATGCCCTCATAGGCGGCGCGGCTGTCTCTGGTCACCACATCGCGGCACAATTCGTCATAGATGATGCGGTGGGTGGTGGCGCGGTCGGCGGCATCGGGGATCACCGGGTCAAGCCCTGCCGCGCGCAGGCGCGCGGTGTAGAACTCTTGCTCCATGGTGAAGGCCGTGGCCATGAGGCCGGGGCGGCGCAGGCCCTGCGCGGTGATCGCGGCGGCGGTGGCATCGGCGATGTGGAGAAGCGGGATGGTGACGCCGGCCATCATCTCATCCGCCAGCTTGTGCATGGTGTTGGTGGCAAGGATCAGGATCTCGGCCCCACCGCGTTCCAGCGCCCGCGCCTCGGCATTCAGCATCGTGCCCATGGCGGCCCAATCGCCCGCCGCCTGAAGCGCGGCGATGGGGGCGAAGTCGAGCGAGCGGATCAGAAGCTGCGGCGAATGCAGCCCGCCCTGCGCGCCACGGGTCAGCGCGCAAAGCTCGCGGTAATAAAGCTGGGTCGAGGCGGCGGACATGCCGCCCAGAATGCCGATGGTCTTCATGCCGTCCCTCCTGCCGGGAGGGCAGGCTAGGGGCACGGTGCGGGCCTGTCGAGAGCGGCTTGAAATGGTGCAGGGCGCGGGCCAGTCTGGCGCCGCAGGGTGCTGCGCGGAGGGGGCGATGATCCGGCTTTACTATTATCCCGACAATGCCAGCTTCGCGCCGCATATCCTGCTGCGCGAGACGGGGCTGGCGCATGAGCTGATGCTGGTGGACCGCGAGGCGAGGGCGCAGAAATCGGCCGAATATCTGCGGCTGAACCCGGCGGGGCGCATTCCGACGCTGGTCGAGGGCGATACCGTCGTCTTCGAGACGCCCGCCGTCTGCATCCATATCGCCGAGGCCGATCCGGCGGGGCGCTTCCTCCCGGCGCCGGGCGATCCGCTGCGGCCGCGCTTTTTCCAGTGGATGGCCTATCTGAACAACACGTTGCAGGCCGAGTTCATGATCTGGGCCTATCCGCAGGACCATACCACCGATCCGCAGGGCGTGGCCGCGATCCAGGCGGCGCAGGAGGCGCGGCTGACCGATATTCTGGCGCTGCTGGACCGGGCATTGGGCGCGGGCCCCTATCTTCTGGGCGAGAGGCTGACCGCCTGCGACCCCTTTCTTTTCATGCTGGCCACCTGGTGCGCCGGGCTGCCGCGCCCTCCGATGGCCTTCCCGAACCTTGCGCGTTTCCTGCGCCTGATGGCGCAGCGCCCGGCGGTGCGGGATGCCAGCGCCATCGAAGGGATCGACCTGTCGGCCTATCTCTAGGCGCGCAAAGGGAAACCCCCGCAGGATCGCACCTACGGGGGGTCGGGGTCTTGCGGGCTTGCAGCGGTCAGGGATTGGCCGCCAGAGTCTCGTTCAGCCAGGGCAGGAATTTCGAGATATTAGTATAGGCCGAGAACATGGCCTGTTCCTCGCAGCCCTTGCCCGAGGTCGCGGTCAGGCCCCAGCTGACGATGCCGGCCTGGATATAGCTGCCGTCATCCAGGGGCACGACCAGCGGGCCGCCCGAATCGCCGTTGCACGAGGTCTTGCCGCCCTCGAACGTGCCCGAGCAGATCATGTTCTCGCTCATCGGCTTGGGCGCCTGGGCGAGAAGCTGTTCCCAGAGCGGATAGGCGGTGTCTTCCTTGACCGACAGAACTTCTGCCGCATAGGCGAAGCCGTTCACCGCCTCTTCGGCGCGGGCTTCCATCATCGAGGCATTGCACTGTTCGCGGTCCATCATCTGGATCGTGGTCTGGCGCAATTCGGCCGAGGGGCGGGCGCCGTTCTGCAGGCCCCAGCCGGTGACGATTGTGGTGACGCCGGGTTGCTGGAGGATGTCGCCGAAGGCCGCATCGGGCACTTCGATGGTCTTGTAGGGCACGTTCGGCTTGCGGGCCAGTTTGATCAGCGCGATGTCGAAATCGAACTGGCTGGCACTGTATTGCGGGTTGACGAAGATCTTCTCGACCGGCACGCGGTCGCCCGAACCGTCCAGCTTGTTGGTGCCGACGACGATGGAAATCTCATCGGGCTGCACGTCAAACTCGCCGCCCTGGTCATCCATCATATGCACGCAATGCGCCGCGGTCAGGACCCAGGTGTCCAGCACCAGCGAACCGCCGCAGAACTGGCTGTCGGTCGAGACCGGCATATTCGCCACGGTCAGCGCGACCTGCCAGGGCCAGGCGCCATCGGCGGCCAGCTCGCCCCCGATCACCTTGGCGCCCGCCTCTTCGGGCAGGGCCGCGTCATGCGCCGCCTTGTCCCCGGACGAGGCGTAGAGAAAGGGCGACTCGGTGCCCTTCGGGGCTTCGGGCGCCGCATCCTCGGACAGGGCGGGGGCGGCCGCAAAGCCGGCCAATGCCAGGGCAAAGAGTGGTTTCAGAAATCGCGGCGACATGGTTCAAAGTCCTTCTTGCTCAAAGGGCCGCATCCGGGCCGGGGTTCAGGCGCACGCGCTGGCGGATCATCACCAGGGCGGCAGGTTTGGTCGAGAAGCCACGCGTCTGCTCCTCGGGATCGGCGAGGCGGGTTTCCAGCCAGGCCGTCATCTCATCGGCCGGGCCGCCCCGCATGGTGTCGGTCATCGCCAGCCGCGTCAGATCGGTACGCAGACCGCTGTCTTCGCCCATCGGCACGGCCAGGACCCAGATTTCCTCGATGCCTGCGGTGCTGCCGGGCGCGATCTGCAGCCCGATGCGGGCGCTTTCACCGGGGGCCAGTCGGTTGACGCTGTTCTGCTGCGGCCAGATCGGCGCGACGGCGAAATCGGCGGCCATGTAGAGGACCGAGACATCCTGCATCTTGCCCGAGCGGTTGGTGACGGTCAGCCAGATCTGGTCGCAGGCTTGCGCGCCCTGGGCCGGGTCCCAGACGGCGGCTGCGCCCGCCTTGCCACAGCCCTCGGCCCCGGTGGTGCCCGGGCGGATCTCATAGGCGACGCTGACCGCATCCTTGCCGGTGATGCTGCGCCCGGTCGCGCCCAGAAGCGCCTCGCGCAGCCGCAGGCCATGGGCGGCCTTGTCCAGCGCATGGGCCAGCGCCTCGGCCTGCATCTCGCCCTCGTCCAGCGCCACGCGCGGGGTGGAGCCGGGGCCTTCCGGGTCCAGAACGCCATCCGGCCCGGCCAGCGCCACGGTGCCTTCGGTCAGGATCGGCACCAGATCGGGATCAGCCCCCGGCGCGGGCAGGGCCGCGGTCCAGGCGGCATAGTCATGGCCATCGGCCGGGTCGGCGCGCAGCGGGGCGGCCAGGGTCAGAGGCGCGGGCGGCGGGGCGGCGGAGATCTCGGCCCAAGCGGCGCCCTGCGGTGCCGGCGCATCCAGCGTGGCTTCGCGCGCGGTGACCTTCTTCACGAGTGCGGTGCCCAGAGGGTCGCCGCCAGAGCCTTCGGCGTAGAAAGTGACTTCCGTTCCCTCGGCCAGACCCTGCAACAGCCCGGCCCCGAGCGTGCGGTCCGCCACCTGCATCCGCGCTGCCGCCTGCCCCAGACCAAAGACCTGCGCATCAAGCATCGGGCCTTCGCCTTCGGGCACCTGCCGCGCCTCGCCCTGCACCATCGTATCGGCGACATGCGCCAGGACCTGGGCCCAGCTTGCCTCGGGCGCGGCGGAGAGGACCTGGGTCAGCCGTAGGGTAAACTCACCCTGCCAGAGACCGGTATCGCCCAGGGGATATTCGAACGACCGTTCATCCGATTGGGACGAATAGAGAAAGACGTAATTGCCGGTGAGTTCGACGGGCGCCGTGGCGGGCGCGGAAGCGGTGCCTTCCGGCACGCCAAGCTGATCGGGCGTCAGGCCGCGCGCCACGCCCTTGCCGGCAGTGCCGCGAAAGCCGGTGGCGGAATGGCAAGCGTCGATCAGCCCGACCAGCGTCACATCGCGGTCCAACAGCCCCTGGGCCCAGAGCTGCAATTCGTCATCGACGATGGCATTCTCGACCGCGCCGATGCTGCCCTTCCAGTCCTTTGCATCAGAAGGCAGGAAGATCTCGTCATAGCCGCCGCCCTCGTCGCCCGACATGTCCGGCGCCTGGCCGCCATGGCCCGAGAAATAGAAGACCACCGTATCGCCCGGCGCGGCATTTTGCGCCACATCCTCGAGCGCGGCCAGGATGCCCGCCCGCGTCGGCTCGCCCGTGGCTGCGCCCTGCGGCAGTTCGGTCGGGTCGGAGGTGAGGATCGTCATGTCGGCAGGCGCGATGCCGCGTGCCGCCAGCGTCTCGGCCATGAGGCGCACGTCGTTGCCGGGGCCTTTGAGATCGGCATCGAGATAGAGATAGTCCGACACGCCCACCAGCACGGCATGCACCTCGGCCTTGGCCGGGCTGGCCAGAGCAGCGGTGCCGCAAAGCGCATATGCAAGACGGTTCAACATCATGGCCGACAGATTACGCGGCGATGCCCGTGAGACAAGGGCGGCAAGCGCCATGACGGTATTTGTCATCGGTCTTGCCCGGTCCGGCGCAACCGCTGCGCGAAACCCGCCACTTCCCCCTTCATCTTTGCCCAAATACTCTCGCGGGGGGCCCGGGGGGCGGACAGCCCCCTGAGGCGGCACAGCACGCCGCGCGCAGCTTACTATCCCAGCGCCCGGGGCCAGGCGATTTCGACGGTCAGGCCTTTTTCGACTTTGGGCAGGGTCAGCCGCGCGCCGTGGCGCAGCGCGATGGCACGCACCAGCGCAAGGCCCAGGCCATGGCCCTTGATCCCCCTGGCGCGGTCGCGTTCGGCACGGGTGAAACGCTCGAAAGCCTCGGCCTTCATGTCCTCCGGCAAGCCCGGCCCGGTATCGGCCACGCGCAGCACAGCGCGGTCGCGGCCCATCAGCGCGACCGTCAACCGGTCACCCGGGGCGCAATATTTGATCGCATTGTCCAGAAGGTTCGCCACCATCTGCGCGATGAGGTGACGGTCGCCCAGCACGGTCAGGCCGGGGGCGATCTCGGCGCCGGTTTTCAGGCCTTTGTCCTCGGCGGAGGCCTCGTAAAGCTCCCAGACCTCGGCCACCACGGCAGAGAGATCCACCGGCACCAGGCCGCCGCCGCCCTGGTCGGCCTCGGCCCGCGAGATATCCAGCAGGGAATCGAAGACGCGGATCGCCTGGCGCATCTCGGCCCGGACTTCCGCCGTCACCTCTTCCTGCCCCTCGATCCGGTCCAGCTTGCGCAGCATCCGGTTCAGGGGGGTGCGCATCTCATGCGCGATGGTGTCGGAGAGGCGGTGGGTGGCTCGGTTCAAGGCCTCGATCCGGTCGAGCATGGAATGGACATGGGTTTCGAGAAGGCCGAATTCATCGGCCGATCGCGGCCCCGGCAGGCGGGCATCCAGCTTGCCCGACGCGACGCGGTCGGCAAGCAGGTTGACCCGCCCGATCCGCCCCATCACCCAGCGCGCCGCCAGCCAGCCGACGCCCGCCCCGGCCAGAAGGATCGCCACCATCAGCCCGGCCATGCTGTGGCGCAGGGCGGTCAGCGTGGCATCGACAGGAGCAAGCGAGCGGCCCACCAGCAGGGGGAAGCCGCCCGGCAGTTCCCGCGCGGCGACCAGATAGCGCGTGTCGCCCAAAGTGATTTCCTGCGCGGGATCGACGGTGAAGCCCTTGCCCTCGGCGGCAAGGCCGTCGGGCCAGGCGTCCAGCGTGCCCGCCAGAACGCCCCCGTTCCGGTCCATCAGCAGCAGCATTTCCTCGCCCCCGGCCGCGGCGCGAAATTCGATCGCCTCGCGCAGCGCGATGATGCGGCGCTGTTCATAGAGGGCGGCAAGCCCATCCATGTCCGAGGCCAGAAGGGTGCGCTGCGCAGCGTCCAGCCGGTCGAAGACCAGCCGGTATTGCAGGGCCATGGCAAGGATCGCCAGCGCGGCCACGGCCAGCGCCATTCCTGCGGCAAGCCGCAGGGTGGCGCGGGCGCGCAGGGGGCGATGCTCGGCGGGAAAAGCGGTCACGTTGGCTCGGCCGGCGGGGAAAGGGGTGCGAAGATATACCCTTCGCCGCGCGCGGTCTGGATCGCGGTGCTGCCCGCATCCTCAAGCTTGCGGCGCAACCGGCCGACATGGACATCGACCACATTGGTGCCGGGATCGAAATGCAGGTTCCAGACCCGCTCCAGAAGCTGCATCCGCGTGACGACCTGACCCGCGTTCTGGGCGAAGAACGTGATCAGCTCAAACTCCTTTGGGCTGACCGCGACATGTTCGCGCTTCACATGCACGGTGCGGGCCTTCATGCGGATCTCAAGATCGCCGAAGACCAGCAGGTCATTGTCCAAGACCTGCATCGTGTTGCGGCGCAGGAGGGCACGGAGACGGGCGCGCAACTCGTCTTCCTCGAAGGGTTTGGGAAGATAGTCGTCGGCCCCCTTCTCCAGCCCCTCGACCCGCTGCGCGGCGCGGCCCAGGGCGGAGAGGACAAGGATCAGCGCGCGCGAGCCGCCCGCCCGGATGCGGGCCATGGCATCGACGCCGTCGCCGCCCGGCAGGGTGCGGTCAAGGACGATGACCTTGTAGTCGCCCGCCCCCGCCTCGGCCACGCCGGCATCAAGCGTATCGCGATGCGTGGCCTCGCAGCCCAGCGACCGGACCACCGCCGCAACGGCGGCGGCGGTCTCGGCATCGTCTTCCACGATCAGGATTCTGTCCATCTGCACCCCTTTTCCGGGCAAAAGGTTCAGAACACCACGACCGCCGGGTCAAGCACATTCGCGCCGCCCAGCGCGCGCGCGCCGTCATGCTTGCCCCAGGGGTCAAGGTAGATATGGCGGGTGGCGCCCCCGGGGGACTGCACCAGAATGAGCACGGGTTCCGACAGTTCCAGCGCATCCAGGGCAGCGGCATCCATCTCGGCGCCGTTCACCGCGATGATACGGTCGCCCTTGGCCAGGCCAGCGAAAAGACCCGGCGAATTGTCGGTCACATCCTTGACCACGCCTTCGTCGCCCAGAACGATGCCCAGCGCGCTCAGGCGGTAGCTCTTGATCACCTCGGGCGCGGTGCCGCCTTTCGGCAGGTCGCGGACCTTCAGCCCGATGCCGGGGGTATCGTCGGTTTCGGGCAGGGCCAGCGACAGGGTCAGAGTGATGTCCTCCTGCCCCCGGCGCAGGGTCAGGTCGGCGGCGCCCTTTGCCACCGCAGCCTCGATCAGGAAGGCGAAGTCGCCGGGTTGCGCCAGGGCCGTGCCATCGACGGCAAGGATGATGTCGCCGCCCTTGAGGCCCGAAGCCGCCGCCAGACCGCGCGGGGCCGCGCCATCGACCAGAAGCCCGGTCGCGGCCACGCCCAGCGCCTCGGCGGCCTTGCGGTCGACCGGGCGGGCGGTCAGGCCCAGTTTCGGAAAGGGGGCAAGGGTTTCGTCGATCAGCCCGGCGACGATGCGGTCAAGATCGGGCGTGGCGATGGCATAGGCGATGCCCACGAACATCCGGCTGCCATCGGCGATCTGGCTGTTCATGCCCAGAAGCCGCCCCTGCGCATCGACCAGCGGCCCGCCGGACGAGCCGGGATTCACCGCAGCATCATGTTGCAGCATCTTGAGCGGCACAGCGATTTCCACCTGCCGGGCGGTCGCCGAGATCAGCCCCTCGGTGAGCGTGAACTCGATCCCAAGGGGTGCCCCCAGAGCAAAGACCTCAAGGCCCAGCCCGGCAGGTTCGGCCGCGGCCACCAGCCCGCGGCGTCCAGGTTTCACGGAAATCACTGCCACGTCCCGGGTGGGATCGGTGGCGATGACGGTGGCGGTCTCCTCATTGCCATGGCGGTCGATCAGGCGGACCTCCTCGGCGTCGCCGACGACATGGGCATTGGTCACGGCAACAAGCGCCTCCTCGCCATAGAGAAAGGCCGAACCGAGAAAGCGGTCTTCGGCATCGGCGCTGCGCACGACAAGAACGGTGTCCATGGCGGAATCCAATGCGCTGGCCTCGGCCCGCACCGGTGTGGCCGACAGGGGCGACAGCCCCGCAATCCCGCCTGCGGCCATGCCAAGACCCAGCGCCAGAAGCGCCGGTTTCATCTTCCGCGTCAGGCCGGAAAGCGCCGAACGCAGGGTCATTTCAACTCTTTGCATAACGTATCTACCTGTAGGTCTGCCCCTTGCGCAGCCTAGGTAATGCCGCCCGGCAGAAGGGTCACATGACAAATCCCGTCATGGAAAGATTGTGAGTTTACAGGTCCCTGCCCGCCGTCCATCTTCGCCCTGTCCTTAACCGGGGAACGGGCCCGCCAGGCCCGGCAGATGATGAAACGCCGACTGATCCTTGCCCTGATCCTGTCCGCCGCCCCGGCCCTGGCCGATGAGGCAACAAGCCCGTTGCAGCGGGCGCAGCTTTCGGCCGAGCTTTTCGAGTTGGGCCTGGCGGCGTCGGACCCGGTGATGCTGCTGACCGCAGCCCGCATCCGCAAGACGGTGGGTCTGGACCTAGCACCGCGCGACGCGATGAGCTGGCAACAGATGCTGGGCGCGGCAAGCCCGCTGCTGGAAGGCGACAAGGTTCTGGAACAGATCGCCGCCGATCTGGCCGCCGAGAGCGCAAAGGGCGTGGCGGCGGGGCCGGTCACCAGGCTTGCGGAACTTGCCCCGGGCGAGACCACCCTGCCCGCCATGGGTTTCAAGGGCGGCGCGTTGGCCGAGGTTTATGTCGAGGCAGTGCCGGGCGTGGATGTGAACCTGACCGTGCGCGACGGCGAGGGCAATCTGGTCTGCCGCGACGCCGACGCCTCTTACGTCGCCTATTGCAGCTGGACGCCCGCGACCGACGGCGATTTTCTTCTGGTGGTCGAGAACCGCAGCCAGAACCCGACCGATTATGCGCTGATGACGAATTGAGGGTAGGATGATGTTTCGCAAATTCCTGTTGACCACCGCGCTTGGCCTTTTCTCGCTGCCCATGCTGGGCAGCGGGGCCATGGCGCGCGAGAATTACGCGCTGCTGATCGGCGCCTCGGAATATCAGAACCTGGCCGAGAAATGGTGGCTCAAGGGTCCGAAGAACGATGTGGCCTTGGCCTATACCTACCTGACCACCGAAGCGCCGGTGCCCTTTGCCAGCGACAATGTGATCGTGCTGGCCGATGGACTTGAGGGGGTCAAGACCGATGGCCATGCCACGCTGGGCGAGATCCGCGCAGCTTTCGCCAAGCTTGAGGCCGAGTTGCAGCCGGGCGATTTCGTCTATCTGCATTTCTCGGGCCATGGCACCCAGGCCCCGGCGGCCGATCCCGACAGCGAGCTGGACGGGCTGGACGAGCTGTTCCTGCCTACCGACATCGGCAATTGGAGCGACTCGGTCGGCCATGTGGAAAACAGCCTTGTGGATGACGAGATCGGCACGCTGATCGACAGCCTGCGCGCCAAGGGCGCCGATGTTTGGGTGGTGTTCGACAGTTGCCATTCCGGCACTGCCACCCGCGATATCGCGCCCGAAGACGAGGATGTGGCTGTGCGGCAGCTGGACCCGTCGGTGCTGGGCATTCCCGAGGCGATGGAGGATGTGCAAAGCCGCGGCGTCGGCGGCGACGATCCGCGCGCCGCACCCGAAGCGCCGGTCGATGCGACGGACGAGAAACCCGTCGCCACGGCGGAGGGGGTCGAGCCGGGCGCGCTGGTCGCCTTTTTCGCCGCCCAGACCAATGAGGTGACGCCCGAGAAGCGCCTGCCGAAAGGCAAGCCCGACCGCAAGCCGCAGGGCGTGTTCACCTACACGCTGTTCGAGACGCTGGCCGAATATCCGAACGCCACCTATGGCCAGATCGCGCAGGAAGTGCTGCGCAAATATGCCGTCGGCAATCTGGCGAAATCGACGCCCTTGTTCGAGGGCGATCTGGATCAGGTCGTGTTCGATGCCGAACCGGGCGGGCGCGTGGCGCAATGGCCGGCCGAAGTGACGGACACGGGGATCACCATTCCGGCGGGCGAATTGCACGGTCTGGCGCAGGGCACGGTCCTGGCGGTGATGGATTCGGCGGCGGCGGCCACGGACAAGGCGATCGGCTATGTGCAGGTGGCATCGCTGGACACATTCACCGCCACGGCAGTGCCGGTCGAGAAGGAGGGCAAGACGCTGCCCGCCGAATTGCCGAAGGGGCTGTATATGCGCAAGCTGGACGAGGCGGTGGATTTCTCGCTGACCGTGGCGCTGCCGCCGGAAGGCACGGCCCCCGCCGATGCGCTGCTGGCAGCCCTGGAAGCACTGAAGGAGGAGTCCGGTCCGCGGCTGAACTTCGTCGCCAGCGGGGCCGAGGCCGATCTGCGGCTGGCCGTGCTGCCCGACAGCGCGCGGCCCGATGCGATCTGGGTCCTGCCCGCGACCGGGCTGGCCGAGGATCTGGCGACGACTCCCTCGGTCTCGACCGCCGACAAGACGGGAGACGAGCTGGCGGTGACGCTGGCCGACACGCTGAACCACATGGCCAAGGCGCTGAACCTGATGAAGCTGGGCGCGGCGGTGGGCATGGGCGAGATGGATGTCGAGGTGCAGATGCAGACCCGCACCCCGGAGGACCGCACGCTGCGCGACCTGCCCTTCACCCCGGTGCCGACACTGATCCCCGATGACGAGGTTCACGTCCTGGCCAAGAACAACAATGATTTCCCGGTGGATGTGAACGTCCTCTATATCGGTGCGGACAATTCGATCTCGCATTGGTTCTCGGGCCGGTTGCAGCCGGGGGACGAGTTGAAGAAGGGCCTGTTCGCCATCGGCGACGGCGCCCTGGGGCAAGAGCGGATGATCGTGGTGGTGACGCCCGCCAAGGCGCATTCCCCGGTCGAGGATCTGTCCTATCTGGCGCAGGATGCGCTGGAGACGAACCGGGGCCTGGGCGAAAGCTCTCTGGGGGCGGCCTTCACCGAGGCCGGGTTCGGCGAGACGACGCGCTCGGCTGTGGCCCTGTCGGACGATACCGAAGAGGCAGGCCCGGCACCGATGATCCTGCAAATGGAATTGCGCACCAAGCCCGCGAATTGAGGGCTTGGGGTCTAGGGAAAGGCTGGCCCTGCCGAGAGCGGCGGGGCCGCTTCCCTTGTGCTGCGGCCGGCTGGCAGGGCGATCAGAGCCTCGGGCTGGAAACCGTCGCGATCTGGGCCTTTGCTATAGCTGGCGGCGCAAGTCGCGACCGGACCCGGGGGGAGGCTGCCGGGTCCGGTGCGGAAAGAGGGGCGGGGCCTAGCCCAGCACCTCTTTCATGTTCACGACGCGCTTTTCCGCAAGCGATTTGAGCGCCGCATCGGCCAGGGCCAGCGCGATCAGCCCGTCTTCGCCCGAGGGGCTGGCCTTGCCCTTGCCGCCCATGGTGGCGATGAAGGCGGCGATTTCGGCGGCATAGGCCTCGGTATAGCGGGTCATGAAGAAATCATGCAGCGGCGGGCGGGTGTAGCCGCTGCCATTCGCCACTTCGATGCTGACCGGGCGCTGGTTTTCCGCCGATGCCATGCCCTTGGATCCATGCACTTCGATGCGCTGGTCATAGCCATAGGTGGCGCGGCGCGAGTTCGAGATCATCGCCTGCTTGCCCGAGGCCGTGCGCAGCATGACCTGCACCGAGTCGTAGTCACCGGCCTTGCCGATATCCGGGTCGACCAGCACGGCGGCGGTCGCGACGACTTCGTCGATCTCTTCGCCCAAGAGGAAGCGGGCCATGTCGAAGTCATGGATGGTCATGTCGCGGAAGATGCCGCCCGAGCGCTTGATGTAATCGACCGGCGGGGCGCCGGGGTCGCGCGAGGTGATGACGACCATCTCGACCGTGCCGATGGATCCCTTGTCGATCTCGGCGCGGACGGCGCGGAAATGCGGATCGAAGCGGCGATTGAAGCCGACCATGAGCGTGCCTTTCTGGGCGCGCACGACATCGAGGCATTGCTTCACGCGGGCCAGAGACAGGTCAATGGGCTTTTCGCAGAAGACCGCCTTGCCCGCCTTCACGAAGCGCTCGATCAGATCGGCATGGGTGTCGGTCGGGGTGCAGATCACCACCGCGTCAATGTCCTTCGCCGCCTCGATCTGCTCGATGCTGCGGACCTCGGCGCCATATTGGTCGGCGATGGCTTGGGCGGCGGCGGGCATGGCATCGGCCACGGCCACCAGCTTCGCGGCCGGATCGCCGGTCACCGCCTTGGCGTGAACCTTGCCGATGCGCCCGGCACCCAGAAGGCCAAATCTGATCGTCATTTCTCTCCTTACTCCGGGTAGGCCCCGGCGACGTTCTGATCGAAATCCACCAAGGCCCCGGTCATCACGCCCGAGGCGGGGGAAAGCATATAGGCGGCCAGCCGCGCGACATGACCGGGCTTGACCAGCATGCCCATCGGTTGCCGGGCCTCGGCCTGTTCCAGCCAGCCATCCTGCGCGCCATGGAACTTGCGCTGCACCAGATCCTCGCCCGGCGTGTCCATCCAACCGCAATTGATGCCATTGACGCGGATGCGATGCGACCGCAGCGCCTGGGCGGCGTTCTTGGTGATGTTCGCCAGGGCCGCTTTCGACGCCGAATAGGGCGCAAGATAGGACTGGCCGCAATGCGTGACCATCGACAGGATATTCACCGCACTTGCGGCATGGCCCTTTTCCACCGCCAGCTGCGCGAAGCGTTGCAGGGCGAAGAAGGGGCCACGGGTGTTGATGGCGAAATGCTTCTCGAAATCCTCGGGCGTGGTGTCGAGGATCGAGCCGCGTTCCGTGGTGGCGGCGGCATTGACCAGCGCCGTGACGCGGCCGAAGCGGTTGGCGGTGCGGTCGATCAGGAGAATGGCATCCTCGACCCGGCCCATGTCGGTGGCAAGGAAGCGGATGTCTGCGCCGGTTTCGCCCCGCAGCTTTTCGGCCGCCGCCTCGCCCTCGGCCACGCGGCGGCCGGCGATGACAAGACGGGGGCAGCCCTCGGCGATCAGCCGTTCGGCAATGGCAAGGCCAAGGCCTTGCGTGCCGCCCGCGATGACGGCGACGGTATCGGCGTGATCAGGCGTAAGCGGCATCGGACGCGCCCTTCACCCCAGTGATGTAGCTGACGATGTCATTACCGTCGGTTTCCTCTTTCCGCAGGCTGGCGACGATGCGGCCCCGGCGGAAGACGACGATGCGGTCGACCAGATCGAAGACCTGGCGCAGATTGTGGCTGATCAGGATCATCGGGATGCCGCGCTCTTTCAGGCCGCGGATGATGTTTTCCACCTGCGCGGTTTCCTGCACGCCCAGGGCCGCCGTGGGTTCGTCCATGATCACCAGTTTCGACGCGAAGGCGGCGGTACGCGCGATCGAGACGCATTGCCGCTGCCCGCCCGACATGTTGCGGATCGGGTTGTCCACGTTCGGGATCTTCACCGCCGTGGTCTTCAGCGCCTCGAGCGTGCGGTCACGCATCGCCTTGCGGTCAAGCCAGGAGAAGGGGCCGAACTTCCATTTGAACAGTTCGCGCCCGAGGAACAGGTTCGAGGGCACGTCCAGATCGTCGGCCAGCGCCAGCGTCTGGAACACGGTCTCGATCCCCGCCTCGCGCGCCTCGAGCGGGCCGGTGAAATGAACCGGCTGGCCGTCGAAGAACACATCGCCCGATGTGCGTTGTTCCACCGCCGTCACCTGGCGCACGAAGGTGGATTTGCCCGCGCCATTGTCGCCCACCACGGCGACATGTTCGCCGTCATGCAGGATGAAATTCGCGTCTTCCAGCGCATGGACGCCGCCATAGCGCTTCGTCAGACCCCGGGTTTCCAGAATGACCTTGCTCATCTCCGATTACCCCCGCGTCCGCTGGCGTTGCCGCCATTGATCCAGAACCACCGCGCCGACGATGATCGCGCCCTTCACCATCTCCTGGTAATAGGCGTCCAGCCGGATCGAGGTGAATCCCGAGATGATGGTGGAAAAGATCATCGCGCCCAGTACGGTGCCGATGATCGAGCCGCGCCCGCCCGAAAGCGACACGCCGCCGATGACCGCCATGGCAATTGCGTCGAGTTCATACATCACGCCCATGCCGGCCTGCGCGGTCAGGTTCTTCGAGGTCAGCAGGATCGCGGCCACTGCGGCCAGCATGCCGGCGATGGCATAGACCAGCACCTTGTGGCGATCGACATTGATGCCCGACATGCGCGCGGCGGCCTCGTTCGAACCGATGGCATAGCTGCGCTTGCCGTAAAGCGTGTAGATCATGATGACCTGGAACAGCACGGCCAGGACCACGAAGATCACCGCCGGGTTCTGGCCCTGCCAATGCAGCAGGCCAAAGGTCAGCGTGCCGAGAAGATCGCCGTTGGACAGCTGGCCATAGCTTTCGGTCGGAAAGCTGACCGGCTGGCCGTTGGACCACCAGCGCGCCACGCCGCGGGCCGAGACCATCATGCCCAGCGTGGCGATGAAGGGCGGGATGCGGGTATAGGCGATGAGAAGCCCGTTCACGAGGCCGGCAAGCAGGCCGCAGGCCAGGCCCACCACAATCGGCACGATCACCGGCAGATCCATCGCCCAATCGCCGAAGATGGCCTTGGGATTGGGGTTGCCATTGACCAAGGCGGTCTGGGCAAAGCTCATCACGATCATGGCAGTGGCACCGACGACCGAACCCGAGGACAGGTCGATCCCGCCCAGGATGATCACCTGGGTCACGCCGATGGCGATGATCCCGGTGATCGCGACCTGCAGGATCATGATGTCGATGCGCTGCTGGTTCAACAAACCGCCCGTGTCGCGCATGTTGAACAGGAACGAGGTGCCGTTCAGCCGGTTCAGGATTTCAAAGACCAGAACGATCAGCACAAGCGCGCCCAGCACGTTCCATTCCGGCGCGCGCGTGCGCTTGGCCGGATCATATTTCAGCCCCCCAAGGCCGTGTGTCGCCTGCGCCACGGTTCTTCCCCCTTCATCCCTTGCTTAGATGCGGGACGGCGCGGTCGGCGCCGTCCCCCGTTGCGGCAGAGCCGTCAGTTCTTGGTCATGTAATCCGCAAGATTCGCGGGCGTCACGAGTTCGAAGGGCACCCAGACGGTCTGGTCGACCGCTTCGCCCTTGGCCAGCTTCTGCGCCGCATCCAGCGCGCCCGAACCTTGCGCGGCGGCATTCTGGAACACGGTCACGTCCAGATCGCCCGCCTGCATCGCGGCCAGAGCGTCCTGGGTGGCGTCGACGCCGCCGACCTGCACGGTCTTCATGTCGATGCCCGCAGCCTTCATCGCCTGGATCGCGCCGATGGCCATTTCGTCATTGTTGGCGATGACACCGTCAAAGGCGGTGCCGGTCGACAGCCAGTTGGTCATCAGGTTCTGCGCCTGATCGCGCGACCAGTTGGCGGTCTGCTGGTCGATGACATTGATCTTGACCTTGCACTTGCCCGCATTGATCACGTCATAGATGTCCTGGGTGCGCTGGACGGCGGCCTGGTTCGACAACTCGCCCTGCAGGACATAGACATTGACCTCGGTCTTGCCCTCGCCCGCCCAGTTGTCGCAAAGCGCGATGGTTTCCAGCGTGCCGCTGTCCACTTCGTTCGAGGCGACGAAGGCCTGATTGTCGGGCAGCGTGTCCAGGTTGATCGGCTGGCGGTTCACATAGACCAGCGGCACGCCCGCAGCGGCGGCGGCATCCGACATGGCCTGGGTGGCCGAGGTGTCCACCGGGTTGACGATGATCGCGTCGACGCCCGAGGCGATGAAGTTGTTGATCTGGTCAAGCTGCTTGGCCACATCGTTCTGCGCATCTTCGATCTGCACCTTGATCCCGCCTTCATCGGCGGTCTTCTGGATGCCATTGCGCAGCACGGTCAGGAAGTTGTCGTCGAACAGCGCCATCGAGACGCCGATCCCATCGGCCATGGCGGTCGAACCCATCAGCGAGACAACGCCCGCGAGAACGAGTTTCTTCATGTCTTACTCCTCCACTGTTGCGGTGTCCGGCGCACCGTCCTCCCTGCCGGACCGCCCTTGGGGCGGTATTCTGCCGCTCAGGCCTCCACGCCCTTGCGGATGAATTCCATGCTGGCCCGCAGCGCGGGGGCCGGATCGGCCAGCCCGTGCACAAGCGGGGAAAACGGTTCATAGCTGATCGGCCCGCGATAGCCGCCCGCGCGCAGCGCACGGATCTGGGCCACATTGCCCAGCAGGTCATCGCCATCGACCAACACGCGATGCGGATCGCGCATGTCATCAAGGTAGATCGCGTCCGTGACGCCCGAGACATGCACGATTCCGGTGAGATCCGGGTAGATCGGGCCAAAGCCCGCCAGCGCGTGATGGAAAGTGTCGTGCACCATGTAATAGACGCCCTCGCCGCCCACGGCCGCGATGCAATCGGCCAGCACATCCTTGTAGCGCAGCGAGCAGACCGCAAAGCCCAGCGGCTCGACCATGGCCTTCAGCCCATGGTCGCGCAGCATCGGCAGCAAGGCCTTGAGCGCAGCCGTGGTGACGCGGGCGCTTTCGGCCCGGTCGGTCGCGACACCGTCATTGCGCGGGATCAGGCTGACCGCCTCGGCCCCGGCGGCTTTGGCGATCTTCATCAGCGCCAGCGCCTCGTCCGCCTTGGCCTCGGACCAGTCGTTGAACATCTTCACTTCGGCCAGCGCCAGGAACCGCAAGCCGCGCTTTGCAATTGCGGCTTTGACGGTCGCGGGATCGGTGCCGCCGAACAGGGGCGCCTTCAGATCATTGCGGAATTCGACGCCCAGGCAGCCCAGACCGGCCGAAAGGTCGAGAAACGCCTCCCAGCCCAGGTTCGGTGCGGTCATGTGGTTCAGGGCAAACGGCACAGGCAAAGCATCCCCCAAAGATCAGATTCGCGCCGTCTCCCCCAGCGCACTTATGGAATTGATATTCCATTTTTGAAGCGTAGCAAATGAAAATTCCAAAATCCATCACAGCGCCTCGCGCACATGGATGTCGGGTGGCAGGAAATGCTGGCTTTCAGCCGGCGCCTCGGCCCCCTCGCAGGCGATCTGCGACATCCGCGCAAAAAGCGCCCGGCACAGCTTCTCGAGCGGCGTATCGGTGACCAGGGTCACCACGCCTTCGGCCAGGGCCTTGCGAGAAAGCGGCGTCAGCGCCGAGACGACCAGCGAGACCTGGCCCGCCCGGCCCGATTCGGCCAAGGCGGCGATGGCGCCCTCCATCCCGCCGCCCGCGACATAGATGCCGCGCAGGTCTGCGTGACGGGCCAGAAGCGCCAGCGCTGCCTCATAGGTCAGTTGCCTTGTTTCCAGGTTCACCATGGTTTCCAGGACTTCCAGCTGCGGAGCCGCCTCGCGCAGATAGGTGCGGAAGCCGGTCTCGCGCAGGTCATGGCCGTGCCAGCGATGCCCGCCCACAAAGACCGCGACCTTTCCCGGCACGCGGGCGGAAAGGGCCGTGATCCAGCCGGCGGTCCGGCCGATTTTCAGATTGTTCAGGCCCAGATAGCCAATCCGCGCCCCCTGCGCGAAATCGGACAGAAGCGAGATCACGGGCAGGCCCTGCGCCCGCAGCGCCTCGACCGCCGCCGTCACTTCGGGATGGTTCACCGAGGTTGCGGCCAGCACGTCGCAGCGCCCCGCCATGCGCCGCATCTGGCCCGCCATGTCGGCCGGAGACTGGCTGGACGAAAACTCCAGCACAAGCCGCGCCCGCACGCCCGGGGCCTGTGCAACGGCCCGCTGAAGCTCTTCAGCAAAGGCCTGGTAGAATTCCTGCCCCTGCTTGTGCAGCACCACGCCAAAGGTCGCAATCGGCAGGTCGTCCGCTGATGGCGCGCCCAGCCGCCCTGCCGCCGGATGGCCGATCCTTGCCGCCGCCTCGGCCAGAATCGCGCGCGTTTCGGCGCGCACCGCCTCGCGCCCGTTCAGCGCGCGGTCGACGGTCGCCACCGAGACGCCCGCCGCTTCGGCCAGGGCCCGCATTCCTGGTCTGCGCATCGCTCCCCGCAGGAGGCTGACGATTCTTCGTCAAATCTGCACTCAAGTTTGACGAGTTCTGATGGAATACTCCACCCCCCTTATTGTTCGAAATGGAATTTGCATTCTATTTTCGCCGCGTGGGGAGGACCGACCATGACGAAACGCGACTATGACCTCTTGGGCCCGGATGGGCGGCGCGCAGTGGAAACCGGGCTGGCGGCGGCGGCCTGGTATCATACCGAGGTTCCGCGCAAGGTTATGAAAGACCTGATGCAGCGCAGCGACGCGCCTGCGATCCGCGACACCATCATCCTCTACGGCGTGATGATCCTGACAGCGGGGATCGGCATCTGGCTCTGGCCCTCCTGGGGATCGGCGCCGTTCTTGGCGGTCTATGGCGTGCTGTATGGCTCGGCCTCGGACAGCCGCTGGCATGAATGTGGCCATGGCACCGCCTTCAAGACGCCCTGGATGAACAAGGCGGTCTATGAGATCGCCAGTTTCATGATCATGCGCAATTCGGCCACGTGGCGCTGGAGCCATGCCCGCCACCATACCGACACCTATATCGTCGGCCGCGACCCCGAGATTGCCGTCATGCGCCCGCCGGAGCTGGCCAAGCTGGTGCTTAACTTCTTCGGCATCCTGGATGTGCTGCGCTTCTTCCCCAATCTGATCCAGAATGCGCTGTTCGGCCCCAATGCGGTGGAACGGACCTTCGTGCCGGAAAGCGAATGGGGCAAGGTGCAGCGCGTCGCCATCGTCCATGCCGCGATCTATGCCGCGATCCTGGCGCTGGCCATCTCGATGGGCTCGATCCTGCCCCTGATGGTGATCGGCCTGCCGCGCCTCTATGGCGCCTGGCACCATGTGATGACCGGCCTTTTGCAACATGGCGGCCTTGCCGACAACGTGACCGACCACCGGTTGAACAGCCGCACCGTCTATATGAACCCGGTCTCGCGCTTCATCTACTGGAACATGAATTACCATGTCGAACATCACATGTTCCCGATGGTGCCCTATCATGCCCTGCCGCGCCTGCATGAAGTGATCAAGCACGACCTGCCCGCGCCCAACCGCTCGATCGCCGAGGGCTTTGCCGAGATGTGGCCCGCCTTCAAACGGCAGATCCTTTATGAGGATTACTTCCTGAAGCGCGCGCTGCCGCCTGGTGCCAAACCCTATCGCGAAGAGTTTCACGCGATCTCGCCCGGCGCGGCCGACGCCCCGCCGCCTTCCGCAATCCCTGCCGAGTGAGGATGCCATGCCCTGGGTAAAAGCCTGCTCCACCGATGATGTCGAGGAAGAGGACCTGATCCGCTGGGACCATGCGGGGGCGACCTATGCCATCTACCAGTCGCCGGAAGGGGAATTCTTCGCCACGGCGGGCCTGTGCACCCATGAGCAGGTGCATCTTTGCGACGGGCTGGTGATGGGCCATCTGATCGAATGCCCCAAGCACAATGGCCAGTTCGACTATCGCACCGGCGCGGCCAAGCGCACGCCGGTCTGCGTGGCCTTGCAGACCTTTGCCGTGAAGGTCGAGGGTGATGCCGTCTATGTCGAGGTGCCGTGATGGCGCCCCCTACCGTCCATGACCTGCGGGCGGCGCGCGGCCGGCACCATTATGCCATGCTGCGCGTCGAGACGCTGGACGAGGCTGCCGCCGCCGCGCAGGCGGGGGTGGAACTGTTTTCGATCCCACCCGCCATGCTGCTGGATCGCCGCTTCCGCGACGTTGCGCCCGATGCCTTCGCCTTCCCCGGCGAAAATTTCTTCGAGATCGGCGGGACCGACGATTTCCTCCGCTGGGCCATGCCCCTGGCCAAGGCCGGGGCGGATGGATTCTACTGCTCGGGCTCTTTGCAGACCGTCAGGGCGCTGGCCGATCACGGCCTAGCGGTCTGCGGCCATGTCGGGCTGATCCCGTCGAAGCGCACCTGGACCGGCGGCTTCAAGGCAGTGGGCAAGACGCTGGAGACGGCGCAGCTGGTCTGGCGGCAGGTGCGCGCGCTGGAAGAGGCTGGTGCCTTTGCCGCCGAGATCGAGGTGGTGCCGCATGCGATCACCGCCGCGATCGCCGAAAAGACCAGCCTCTTCCTGATCTCGATGGGGGCCGGGCGCGCGGGGGCCCATGCGCAATACCTGTTCTCGGACGATGTGCTGGGCCAGAACCGCGGCCGCGTGCCGCGCCATGCCAAGGTCTATGCCGATCTTGCAGCGGAACAGGACCGCCTCCAGTCGCTGCGCGTGCAGGCGATGGCCCGCTACGCGCGCGATGTGCATGAGGGCGATTATCCCGCGCCGCAGCATCTGGTCGACAGCGACCCGGAAGTGGTCGCGGCCTTCCGGGACTGGCTGGCGCAGGAGTGACGCCGGTGGGCTCAGGCCCTATGGCGATCCGCGATCAGCAGCGCCAGCGCGCCCGCCAGCGAAACGACCACCCCGAAGGCGGCAGCAAGGGCATAGCCCGACAAGAGTGTTCCCGCCGCGAAGCACAGCGCCGCGATCACATCGCCCGACAGGCGCTGCACCGCCATCAGACTGGCCCCGGCGCCGGGCCGGTCATGCAGCAGGTCCTGCAGATAGGCGATGGGCAGCGTCAGGGTCAGCGCGCCGCCCATCGCAGCGGGCAAGACCAGAAGCCAAAGCCAGGGACCATGCGCCAGCCAGGGCATCAGCCCCAGATGCAGCGCATAAAGCCCGGCCCCAATCAGGATGCCCTGCTGGCGCGGCACGGCCCGCATCAGCGCGGGAAAGAGCAGCATGAAGGGCACTTCCAGCCCGGCGACCAGCCCGACATAAAGCGCCACATCGCCCGCGCCCCGCCCCGGCACCTGGCCCAGAACCAGCGCGGTCAGCGCCATGTACAGCGTCGGCCCGGCATTCACCGCCCCCAGCGCGATCACCCGCAGCAGCGTGCGCGGACGCCCGATCTCGGCCAGCGCGGCGCGGGACGACAGGCCCGAGGGCGCCTCGGCCCAGGGCGCGCGCCCGTCGCGCGGCCAAAGGCGCAGGATCACGGCCAGCATCACCAGCGCCACCACCAGGCTGACCGGAAAGACCGCCATCACCCCGGCCCCGGCGGCGAAGGCCAGCGACCAGAGCGGCAGCACGACAACGAAGGGCGCGGCCAGAAGCGCGCGGATCACCGACATCACCCCGTCGCGCGCGGCGGGCGGATGGGCAAAGGCGGCCAGCCGCGCCATGGCAAAGACCTGGCCGAAGATCGTGCCGGCAAAGGGCATCAACACCACCGCCACCAGCACGAAAGACCAGGCGGCGGGCAGAAGACTCATCAGAGCCATGGCCAGGACCAGCGCCGCCGCCGCCCGCGCCGCCATGCCCCGCCGCCGCGCGGTCTGGTCGGTGCGGATGCCCACGGCCACGGCCGAGACCACCGAGACCGCCGACGCGAGCGCCAGGATCACCGCATAGCCCGCATCGCCGAAGCCGAAGCGATGCACCGCCAGATCCGACACATAGGGCATGTAGGAACAGATCACCGCGCCTTGCAGCGCCAGGACGATCGCCGCCAGCCGCAGCGAGGGATCGCGCAGCACCAGCCGCGCCGGGCCGGGCGCCGGACCAAGCGAGAGGTCAGCCAAGCGGCACCACCTTGCCGGGGTTCATCACGCCCTGCGGGTCCAACGCAGCTTTCAGCGCCCGCATGACCTCCAGCGCCACCGGATTCTTGCGCCGCCGCATCGACGGCAGTTTCGACAGGCCGATGCCATGCTCGGCGCTGAACGACCCGCCCAGCTCCTGCACCACATCCTCGACGCAATCCATCACCGCATCCGCAAGCGCCGCGTCCTTGCGCGTCGGGAACAGCGTGTAATGCAGGTTGCCATCGCCTAGATGCGCCACGGTCAGGCTGCGGATGCCGGGGTCGAGCACGGCCAGCCGCGCCTCGGTCAGGGTCAGGAAGGCGTCAACCTTGTCCAAGGGCAGGCAGACATCGGTGTCGACCGCCGGGTCCAGCCCGACGCAGATCTCGGCGGCAGCCTCGCGCCGCGCCCACATCGCCCGGCGCTGCGCCTCGGACTGTGCCACCACGGCATCGCTGATCAGCCCCTCCTCGAACATCGCGCCCAGAACCTCTTCCAGCCGCGCCACCAGCGGCACCGCGCCATCGGGGCCGGGGGCGGCCTCCTCGGCCACGGTGGTGCCGGCCTCGATCAGGATCGTCACTTCGGGGATCTCGGCGAAGGGCAGGCCCAGATCGGGCCGCGCCTCGACCAGCCGCTGGCTGTAGCTGCGCGGCATGAATTCGAAGGCCTCGACCCGCCCGCCCGTCGCCGCCTGCATCCGGTTCAACAGGCCCAGCGCCTTGGGCAGGCTGTCGGCCGCCACGCAGGCCGTGGCATGGGCCAGGGGTGCCGGCACCAGCTTCATCACCGCCGCCGTCACGATGCCCAGCGTGCCCTCGGCCCCGATGAACAGGTCCTTCAGATCATAGCCGGAATTGTCCTTGTGCAGCTCGCTCATCAAATCCAGCACCCGGCCATCGGCCAGCACCACCTCGATCCCGAGGCAGAGGCCGCGGGTCGAGCCATAGCGCAGCACGTTCGACCCGCCGGCATTGGTCGACAGCGCCCCGCCCAGCTGGGCCGAGCCGCGCGCCCCGAACCACAGCGGGAAATACAGGCCCAGCGCCTCGGCCGCCTCGTGGATCGCCTGAAGGATGACGCCCGCCTCGGCCACGACCAGCCGCGCCTCGGGGCGCAGGGCGCGGATGCGGTTCATCCGCTCAAGGCTGATCATCAGCCCGCCCTCGGTCATGGTGCCGCCGACCAGCCCGGTATTGCCCGAGACCGGCACCACCGCCACCCCCGCCGCCGCCGCCAGCCTGACGCAGGCTGCGACCTGTGCCGTATCGGCAGGCCGCACCACCGCCAGGGGCGCGCCGTGATACTTGCCCATCCAATCGTCGGCATAGCGGCGCGTGGCCTCGCCCACCAGCACCTGCGGCGGTCCCACAACCGCCGCCAGATCATCAATCAGTCCCATGGTCATCCCGGATCGAAGCCCCCCGCCCTTCATCTTGACACATATACCTTGCGGGGGTCCGGGGGCGCAAAACCCCCGGGGGCGCGGCCACCCTAGAAAGCCTTGACAGGACAGTCCATAGTACTATCAGTTAGCACATCATCTAACAATCAGAGGCCCTCGATGCTGCGCGCTCTTCTCTTGTCCTGCCTGCTCGCAGTGCCCGTCGCTGCACAGGATCTGCCCGCCCCGGTCGCGGGCGACTACATTCTGGACCTTGGCCATTCGCGGCTTCTGGCCAAGGTCAACCATCTGGGCTTTTCGACCTATATCGCCCCGTTTTTCGATTTCGGCGGAACGCTGCATTTCGACCCGGAAAACCCCGTGTCGATGAAGGTCGACATCACGGTCAAGGTCGCCTCCCTGACCACGCATTACCCCGACCCGGCGCTGGATTTCGACGCGGTTCTGACCGGGCCCGATTTCCTGGATGCCGCGCAATTCCCCGAGGCGCGCTTCACCTCGACCGCGATTGCACTGACCGGAGAGCATAGTGCGGATGTGACGGGCGATCTGACCATCCATGGCGTGACCAAGCCGGTGACGCTGCAAGTGACCTATAATGGCGGCTGGGGGTCCATGCCACTCGACACGGCAGGGGCGCGGATCGGCTTTTCGGTCAAGGGCAGCTTCAATCGGTCCGATTTCGGCGTGGGTTTCGGCGTGCCCGCGCCGGGCACGACCATGGGCGTCAGCGATGCCGTGACGCTGGAGATCGAGACCGAATTCACCTCGACCAGCGCCGCCGTGCCGGTGCCGACCCCTGCGCCCTAGGCGTCAGGGCGCGGTGGCGATCTTGGCGACCAGTTCCTGCACGCTGGGCCCGAGCGCCGCGACGATGGCCTTCACACCGTCGGGATTGGGGTGGATGCCATCGGCCTGCATGAGGCGCGCATAACTGGCAGGGTCGGCCGGGTCGGCGCCTTCGGCCACGAAACCGGCAAAGAAATCGGGGAAAAGCAGGTCCGCATGGGCGGCGGCAAGTTCGGGATAGATAGCGTCGAATTCGGCCTTGTAATCGGGGCCGAAATTGCCGGGCGCCTTCATACCGACCAGAAGGACCGGCAGGCCGCGCGCCTCGGCCCCGGTCAGGATCGCCTCAAGATTCGCGCGCACCTCGTCGGGCGGCAGGCCGCGCAGCATGTCATTGCCGCCCAAAGTCACGATCATCGCCTGCGCGCCGGGGGACAGCGCCCAGTCCAACCGCGCAAGCCCGCCCGCCGTGGTATCGCCGGACACGCCCGCATTCTCGATCACCACATCCGTCCCATGCGCCTTGAGCCAGTCCTGCAATTGCGGCACCAGACCGTCGCCCGGATCGGCCAGCCCATAGCCCGCCGTCAGACTGTCGCCCAGCGCCACGATGGTCACCGGCTGCGCAGTGGCGGCCAGAACCGACGCCGCAACGCAGAAAACCCACGCGATCGTGAGGTTGCACAGACGCGCAATCAGGCCATATCCCTGTGTGACCCGTATCAGGATGCCGCGCATGACCGACCTTTCCCCCGTCCTCTCGCTGACCGACGCGCAGCTGACGCTGCCCGGCAATGCCGGCCCGGTCGAGATCCTGCGGGGCATCTCGCTTGTGGTCAACCGGGGCGAGACGGTGGGGCTGATCGGGCCTTCGGGGTCGGGCAAGTCGTCGCTCCTCATGCTTCTGGGCGGGCTGGAACGCGCCACCGGGGGTCAGGTCGTGGCGCTGGGTCAGGACCTGACCCAGCTGGGCGAAGATGCGCTGGCGCGGTTCCGCAGGGACAATATGGGGGTGGTGTTCCAGAGCTTCCACCTGATCCCGACGATGACGGCGCTTGAAAATGTCGCGATCCCGCTGGAACTGGCGGGCCGGACCGATGCCTTTGCCCGCGCGGCCGAGGAATTGCAGGCAATGGGCCTTGGCCACCGGCTGGACCATTATCCCAGCCAGTTGTCGGGGGGCGAGCAGCAGCGCGTGGCGCTGGCCCGCGCCGCGGCGCCGCGCCCGGCGATCTTTCTGGCCGACGAGCCGACGGGCAATCTCGATGCCGCCAATGGCGCGGCGATCATGGACCTGCTTTTCGCCCTGCGTGACCGCCATGGCGCGACGCTGGTTCTGGTCACCCATGCGCCGGAACTGGCGGACCGCTGCGACCGGGTGATCCGGCTGGTCGATGGCCGGCTGGCCGGGACGGATCCGGGAACAGATCTCGGGGCCGACGCCGCCGCGAAGGCCGCCGAATGAGCCTGGCCTTTCGCATCGCGCTGCGGGAATTGCGCGGCGGCCTGCGCGGATTGCGGGTCTTTCTGGCCTGCATCGCGCTGGGGGTGGCGGCGATTGCTGGCGTTGGCACCCTGCGCAGCGCCATTCAAAGCGGGCTGACCGATCAGGGTTCTGTCCTTCTGGGCGGCGATGCCGAAATCCGGCTGACCTATCGCGCCGCGACCGCGCCCGAGCGGGACTGGATCGCGCGCACCGCCAGCCGGTCGTCGGAAGTTTACGATTTCCGGTCCATGGCGGTGACCGGCAACGATCAGGCGCTGACCCAGATCAAGGCGGTGGACGCGGCCTATCCGCTTTATGGCGCTGTGCCGCTGGAGCCGGAACAGACCTTGGCACAGGCGCTGGCCCCGGTAGACGGCCTGCCGGGCGCGGTGATGGACCCGCTTCTGGTCGACAGGCTGGGACTGAAGATCGGCCAGAGCTTCCGCCTTGGCACGCAGGAGTTTCGCCTTGCCGCCCGCCTGCTGCGCGAACCCGACAGCGCCAGCGCAGGCTTTGCCCTTGGCCCGCGCACCATCGTTTCAACCACGGCCCTCGCCAATTCGGGCCTGCTGACGCCCGGCTCGCTGTATGAAACCCGCTATCGCATGGCCCTGCCTGCGGGCAGCGATCTGGACGGGCTTGAGGCGGCGGCCGAGGCGGCCTTTCCCGATGGCGGGTTGCGTTGGACCGATAGCCGCAATGCCGCGCCGGGGATCGAGCGGTTTGTCGAGCGGATCGGCAGTTTCCTGGTGCTGGTCGGCCTAGCCGGTCTGGCGACCGGAGGCGTCGGCATCTCGGCCGCGATCCGCGCCTGGCTTGACCGCAAGACCGCGACCATCGCCACCCTGAAAACCCTTGGCGCGGGCGGCGGTCTGATCTTCCGGATCTATCTGATCCAGGTTGCGATCCTGGCCGGGGTCGGCCTTGTGATCGGCCTTGTGCTGGGCGCGGGCCTGCCCGTTCTGGCCGCGCCGCTGATCGAGGCCGCCCTGCCCTTCCCCGCCGAAATCGGCTTTTCCCTGCGCGCGCTGCTGGAAGCCGCCTTCTATGGTGCGGTTTCGGCGCTTTTGTTCACCTTGCTGCCGCTGGCGCGGACCGAGACGATCCGACCTGCCGCCCTTTATCGCGGCGGCGAGGGCACGCGCGGCTGGCCGCGCGCCCGCTGGATGATCCTGATGCTGGTTCTGGCGCTGGTGCTGATCGGCACGGCCACCGCCCTGTCGGGGATGCCGGAACTGGCCCTTGGCACGGCGGGCGGGGTGATCGGGGCGCTGTTGCTGCTTGGCCTCTCCGCGCTTGGCCTGCGCCTTGCCGCGCGGCGGCTGGCGCGGTCGCGGCTGGTGCGCGGGCGCGTGGGGTTGCGCGCGGCGCTGGCGGCGATTGGCGGGCCACGGTCCGACGCGCTGCCGGTGATCCTGTCGCTGGGCCTCGGGCTGTCGGTCCTGGCGGCGGTGGGCCAGATCGACTGGAACCTGCGCCGGGCGATCGACCAGGACCTGCCGACCCGCGCCCCCGCCTTTTTCTTTGTCGATATCCAGAACGACCAGATCGGGCCGTTCCGCGCGATGATGGCCGCGAACCCTCTGGTCGGCGACATCGAAAGCGCCCCGATGCTGCGGGGCGTGATCACCGAGATCAACGGCCGCCCCGCGCGCGATGTTGCGGGCGACCATTGGGTCGTGCGCGGTGACCGGGGGATTTCCTATGCCGAAACGCCACCGCCCGGCACCAAGATCACCGCCGGGCAATGGTGGCCCGAAGGCTATGCCGGGCCGCCGCAGATCAGCTTTGCCGCCGAGGAAGCCGCCGAGATCGGGCTGAAACTGGGCGACAGGATCACGACGAACATCCTGGGCCGCGACATCGAGGCGGAAGTGACCTCGTTCCGCGAGGTGGATTTCTCGAATGCCGCGATGGGTTTCGTGATGGTGCTGGATGCCGCCGCCCTGCGCGCGGCGCCGCATACCCATATCGCCACGGTCTATGCCCCGCCCGAGGCCGAGGCGGACATATTGCGCACCGTCTCGCGCACCTGGCCAAATATCACCGCCATTGCCATCCGCGAGGCGGTGGACCGGGTGACCGAGGCGCTGGCGGCGATTGCCTCGGCCACGGCCTGGGCGGCGGCGGGCACCTTGCTGACCGGCGTTGTCGTGCTGATCGGCGCGGCGGCGGCAGGCGAAGGGGCGCGGGCCTATGAGGCGGCGCTCTTGAAGGTGTTGGGCGCCACGCGTGGCCGCATCCTGGGCAGTTTCGCGCTGCGGGCGGCGCTTCTGGGCGCGGCGGCGGGGGTGGTGGCGATTGCGGCGGGGGCAATTTCCGGCTGGGCCGTCATGGTCTTCGTGATGGACAGCCCCTATCGATTCGAGCCGGTCTCGGCCCTGGGCATCGTGATCGGAGGCGTGCTGGCGACGCTGCTGGCCGGGCTGGCCTTTGCGGCGCGCCCCCTGTCGGTGCGTCCCGCGCGGGTGCTGCGGGGCCAGGAATAGGCGCCGGAGTTGCCTGCCCCGCCGCCTGTCCCACGGTGGGACAGGTGACTGCCACAAAGGAAATCAACGGGTTGATCCGGCGGGATTCACCAAATCTTAAGGCCTGCCCGCCGGTCAGGCGCTGGCAGCAACCCGGGCCAGCCGCGCCCGCGTCAGGCCCACCGCGCGCAATTCCTTGTTGCGGGGCAGGATCAGCCGAAGCGCCCGAGCCAGCGCACCGAGCCACCACAACCCGCGCGCGGCCTTGGCCACCCGCGCCATCGCACCATCCGGCGCATTGGCCGCATAGGCTGCAAGGGCTGCGTCCAGAAGCCGTGTGTCATCAGGCCAGCGCACGAAGCAGCTTTGGGTGAAGATCACCACATCCATCGCCTGCCAGAAGCCGCCGCGCTTGCCGGGCCGGAAGCGTTCAAGGTCGATGAATCGCGCCTCTTGCCCGTCCCAGCAGATATCGCGGATTGCCGGACGGGCATGGACAAGCCCGGCCCAGTGCAACAGCGCCAAAGCCTTGCCCGCAGCCGCAAAGGCCCGCACCCCGTCTTCTGGCGCGGCCTTGTCAAGCTGCCCCAGGGGCGTGCCGACATCGGGGGTGACCAGGAAATCCGGCCCTTCCAGCGCCACTGGAACCACGGGCATTCCGTGATCGGCCAGCACATGCAGGCCTTGGCGTTCGGCATCGAACAGCGCCTGCGGATCGCCTTTCTGCAGGCGCAGGATCAGCCCCATCCGCTCGACCCGTTTCAGCCAGAACCGCCGCCCATCGGGCAGGTCGACCGGCCGCACCCGCTTGCGCGGGCCGGACAGGGCAGTCTTGACGGCCCGTATCAGGGCAGGATCGGCGGTCGAGGTCAAAAGGCGTCTCACAGATGTGGGAAACGCGAATGTAAAACCTCAGCAACAGATTTGTAAGGTCAGGCCTGCCCGACCCGGCCTAATGCCCGGCCAGAAACCCGGTGGGTGCCCGTTCAAGCAGCTCATCCGCCAGCGCATGCCCCAGGGACGCGCCGTCCCGCGCGGGGCCACGCCGCTCTGCGGCAATCGCCTCGGAACCATCGGGACGCAGGATCTCTCCGCGCAGCCACAGGCTGTCGCCGTCCAGAAGCGCAAGTCCGGCAATCGGGGTTTCGCAAGAGCCGTCGAGCCGCGCAAGGAAGGCGCGTTCGGCGGCCAGCCGCAACCCGGTGTCGCGGTCATGAATTGCGGCCAGCAGCCGGGCGGTGGCGGGATCATCGGCGCGGCGTTCGACGCCGATCGCGCCCTGCGCCACGGCGGGCAGCATCTGGGCCGGTTCGATGGCCGAGCGCGCCACATCTGCCATGCCCAGCCGCGTCAGGCCGGCCATGGCCAGGAACGTCGCGTCCGCCACGCCTTCCTCCAGCTTGCGCAGACGGGTCTGCACATTGCCGCGGAACTCGACCAGCTTCAGATCGGGGCGCCGCAGCGCCAGTTGCGCCCGCCGCCGCAGCGAGGAGGAGCCGACCGTCGCGCCTTGGGGCAGATCGGCGATGGCCGCGAATTTCAGGCTGACAAAAGCGTCGCGCACATCGGCGCGCGGCAGGTAGCAGTCCAGCAGCAGACCCTCGGGCTGAACGGTCGGCATGTCCTTCATCGAATGGACGGCGATGTCGATGCCGCCCGCCAGCAGCGCCTCTTCGATTTCCCGCGTGAACAGGCCCTTGCCGCCGATCTCGCGCAGCGACTTGTCCTGGACCTGATCGCCCATGACCTTGATCACCACCACCTCGAAGGCGGTCTCAGGCAGGGCGAAGGCGGCCATCAGGCTGCGCCGCACCTCATGCGCCTGCCAGAGTGCAAGCGGCGAGCCGCGGGTGCCGATGCGGAGCGGATGAGCGGGGGAAGGCAGGGCTTGGGTCATAACGCAGGCTTACCCGCGACAGAAGCGCCATTCAACGGCCCATGGCACCGGCCCGCCTTGACATGCCGCCGCAGAGGGGCAAGGCAGGGGCCGGAGGCCCGAATGACCCAGAAGCTGATCCTGCGCGCCCTTTCGGGCGAGACCCTGCCCACCCCGCCCGTCTGGATGATGCGGCAGGCCGGGCGCTATCTGCCGGAATACCGCGCGACGCGGGCGCAGGCGGGGGATTTCCTGTCGCTGTGCTACAACCCCGAGCTGGCGGCAGAGGTCACGCTGCAACCGATCCGCCGCTATGGCTTTGACGCAGCAATCCTTTTTGCCGATATCCTGCTGCTTCCCCAGGCGCTGGGGCGAAAGCTGTGGTTCGAGACCGGCGAAGGCCCGCGGATGGAAACCACGACGACCGCCGCAGAACTGGCCGCCCTGCGCCCGGCCGAGGCGGTCCATGACACGCTGAACCCGGTTTATGAGACGCTGCGCATCCTGTCGCGGGAACTGCCGCGCGAGACGACGCTGATCGGCTTTGCCGGCGCGCCCTGGACGGTGGCGACCTATATGATCGCCGGGCGCGGGACCAAGGACCAGGGCCCGGCCCATGCCCTGAAGGCCGCCGACCGGGCGACCTTCGCGGCGCTGATCGACAAGATCACCGAAGCCACGATCCTGTATCTTTCGGCGCAGATCCAGGCCGGGGCAGAAGTGGTCAAGCTGTTCGACAGCTGGGCGGGCAGCCTGAAGGGCCAGGATTTCACCGATTTCGCGGTGAAGCCGACGGCCCGGATCATCGCCGCGCTGAAGCGGCGGCATCCCGGCATTCCGGTCATCGCCTTCCCGCGCGAGGCGGGCCAGGGCTATGTCGGCTTTGCCCGCGCGACCGGGGCGGATTGCGTGGCGCTGGACAATTCCGTCTCGGCCGACTGGGCGGCGGAGCATGTCCAGAAGGATGGCTGTGTGCAGGGAAATCTGGCGCCACATCATATGGTTACGGGCGGCCAGGCGCTGGTGGACGAGACGCGGGCCATCGTGAAGGCCTTCAGCCATGGCCCGCATATCTTCAACCTGGGTCACGGCATCACACCGGAGGCCGACCCGGAGAATGTGAAGCGCATGATCGATACGGTGCGGGGCGGCTGATGCGCTTGCGCCGCTGGCTGATGGGCGGCGCGGCGCTGGCGCTGATCGGCGCTTTGGCCTGGCTTTGGATCTCGGGCCTGATCGGGCTGGGGCTGCATCTCTGGGCGATGCGCGGGGCCGAGGCGGACTGGCGCGACAAGGGGCTTTGGCTGCCCTTCTATCAGGTGACGATCGAGGCACGGCCGGTGGTGGGATTGTCCGAAAATGTCTCGGGCCTGACCTTCTCGCCCGTGACCGGCACGCTGTTCGCGGCGATCAACCGCCCGCCCGCGCTGGCGGAAATCGCCACGGACGGCAGGCTTCTGCGGTTGATCCCACTGGAAGGCGCCCGCGATCTTGAGGGCATCACCCATGTCGAGGGCAACCGGTTTGTCGTTTCGGATGAAGGGGATCAACGGCTGGCCTTTGTCGAGATCACACCACAGACGACGCGGCTGTCGCTGGCGGGCCTGCCGCATCTGACGCTGGATTTCGGCACTTTCGCCAATATGGGGTTCGAGGGGGTAAGCTGGGACCAGAGGCGCGGCGAACTCTTGGTGGCGCAGGAGATGTGGCCGGTGCGCGTGCTGGTGATTGCGGGATTCGCGCAGACCATGGCGGGGCCGGGCCTGGACGTGACGGTGCACGACTGGGTTCCGCAGGCGCAGGGCGGCCATTTCACCGCTGACCTTTCCTCGCTTTCCGCCCATGACGCCACGGGAAATCTTGTTCTGTTGTCAGACCTTACCTCGGCCCTGGTCGAATATGCCCGCGACGGCAGGCCGGTCTCGGCCCTGCCGCTATGGGCCGGCTGGGCGGGGCTTGCGGCAGATGTGCCGCAGGCCGAAGGGCTGGCGATCGGGCCGGAGGGCGATCTCTATCTGGTGTCCGAGCCGAACCTGTTCTACCGCTTCACCCGCAATCCGCGGGCGCCCTGGGCGGAGGAGGAAGGATGAGCCTTTGGGTCTGGGCGTCACTCGCCGCAGCGCTGGCACAGACGGGGCGCAATGCGGCGCAGAGCGGCTTGACGAAGACCCTGGGCACGCTGGGCGCGACCAATGTGCGCTTCCTGTTCGGCCTGCCCTTCGCGGCGCTGTTCCTGGTCCTGACCGTGACGGCGACGGGCGAAGCGGTCCCGGCGCTGACCCGCGCCACGCTGGGCTATACGGCGATGGGCGCGCTGGCGCAGATCGCGGCTACCGCGTTGATGTTAAAGGTAATGTCGCGTCAGGGATTCGGGCTGACGACGGCCTGGACCAAAAGCGAGCCGGTGCTGGTGGCGCTGGTCGGCTGGGCCATGCTGGGCGATCCGCTGACCCTGCCGATGCTGGGCGCGATCGGCGTGGCTGTCCTGGGCGTCCTTGTGCTGACGCTGAAGCCGGGGCTTGGGCGGGCGATGCTGACCGATGCCGGGCCGGCGGCGATGGGTCTCTTGGCCGGGTTGCTGTTCGGGCTGGCAGCCATCGGCTTTCGCGGCGGGATCGTCGCCTTGGGAGAGGGCGGCTATCTGATCCGCTCGGTCACGACCCTGCTGCTTTCCCTTTTCATTCAGACCCTTGTGCTTGGCGCCTGGCTGGCCTTCACCGACCGCAAAGCGCTGACCGGGGCCTTTCGCGCCTGGACCCCGTCGCTGGCGGCGGGGTTTCTGGGGGCCCTGGCCTCGGCCTTCTGGTTTCTGGCCTTCTCGCTGACCTCGGCCGCGAATGTGCGGACGCTGGCGCTGGTCGAGGTGATCTTCGCGCTGGCCGTTTCCTGGTTCTGGCTGGGCCAGCGCACGACGGCGCGGCAGAACCTTGGCATCGCGATCCTGCTGGCGGGGGTGGCGCTGCTGATGCGGGTGGCGCCGTAAGCCGTTGGGAACGCTGGATTAATCCCGCAACAGGGCGACGATTTCGCCGTCTTGCGACGGTCTTCCAAACGTCTTCCGCGACGGGCAAGGCCCGGGGCGTTAACCAAGATCAGCGACTCGGGGGTCAGGCAAAGAACGCCGCACCCAGCATCTCGCGCAGCGCGGCGACGGCGGGGTCGGCATCTTCGCAATCCGTGCCAAGCCGCAGGTCGATGGTCGCGACAAAGCCAAGCGCCGCCCGGGCGGCGGGGCGCACCGTCAGGAGAAGACCCTTCGACGTTTCGCGGACGCTGTCCAGGGCATCCTCGGCACCGAAAGCCTCATCGCCGATCTCGAACCAAACAGGGCCGCCCGCGACGGGCTGGCGGAACAGGAGATAGGGTTCCTCTTCATCCTCACCCTCGGCGAAGCCGATGAAGAGAAGCCCCTCCTCCTCATCCTCGACCACCGAGGCATAAAGGGCGTGCAGCGTCAGGTCGGGCTCGGCAGGCATGGCGTCAGATCCATTTGGCAAGGGGCGGCAGGCTCATCAGCACGGCATTGGCGTCATGGCCAGTTTCCAGACCGAATTTCGTGCCGCGATCATAAACGAGGTTGTATTCGGCATAGAGGCCACGATGGACGAGCTGGGCGTCGCGATCCATGTCGGAAAAGGGCGTGGCGTGGCGGCGTTCGGCCAGAGGCAGGAAGGCCGGAAGGAAGGCCTCGCCCACCGATCTGGTGAAGGCGAAATCGGCATCCCAATTGCCGGTATTCAGATCGTCGAAGAAGATGCCGCCGACGCCACGGGCGCGGCCACGATGGGGGATGAAGAAATATTCATCCGCCCAGGCCTTGAAGCGCGGATAGTAGGACGCATCATGCGCGTCGCAGGCGGCGCGCATCCGGGCGTGGAAATGCGCGGTATCCTCGGCATATTCGATACAGGGATTGAGGTCGGCGCCGCCGCCGAACCACCAGGCGCCGGGCGTCCAGAACATGCGGGTGTTCATGTGGACGGCGGGGGCATGCGGGTTGGCCATATGGGCGACAAGCGAAATGCCCGAGGCCCAGAAGCGCGGATCGTCCTCCATGCCCGGCACACCGCGCGCGGCCATGGCCTTTTGCGCGCGCGGGACAAGCGTGCCATGCACTTCGGACCAGTTAACCCCGACTTTCTCGAACACCGCGCCGCCGCGCAGGACGCTCATCAAGCCACCGCCGCCGCCTTCGGCCCGCGTCGTCGGCGTGACTTCGAAGCGGACCGGGCCGCAGGGCGGACGCGCGGCCGCGGCCTCAAGCGCCTCGAAGGCGGCGGTGATGCGATCGCGCAGGGTGCGGAACCACTGGGCGGCTTCGGCCTTGCGGGCGGTGAAGTCTTCGGTCATCGGGCGGCCTTTCGCTGATGCGACGTGCCTAGCCGCCAAACCGCCGATTTCCAAGGCGTCATTTGGCAGCAGCGATGGCAGCGGATAGGCTTGGGCCACCCCTGAGCGAGTCGCCGAAAATGAGACGCCTGATCCTGTCCCTGCCCCTGCTGCTGATCGCCTGCGGCACGCCGCAGGAGCAATGCATCGCCCGCAACACCCGCGATCTGCGCACTGTGGACGCGTTGATCGCCGAGGCCGAGGGCAATCTGGCGCGCGGCTATGCGCTGGTGAAGGAAGAGATCAGCTTTCCCGCCTTCGAGCCCTGCTATCGGCCGGGAAAGGCGACGCCGGACAACCCCCAGCCGCAGCCGGTGCTGACCACCTGCCGGACGCGCAGCTACCATACCGTCACCAAGCCGCAGGCGATTGATCTGCAGGCCGAGGCGCGCAAGCTCGCGCAGCTCAAGGAAAAGCGGGCACAGCTGGCGCGGGCGGCGGAGACGGTGGTGGCGCAGTGCCGCGCGGCCTATCCGGAATAGGCGCTTCTGGCGGATGCCCCGGGGGTTTCACACCCCCGGACCCCCGTGGGATATTTGCGAACAGAAGATGAAGCCGGCTGCCGGAGGGCGACCTTGGCGTTCAGAAGGCGGGGGCGGCGACCACATCGAGCAGGCCGCGGCCGCCATCGACGGTCAGGACCTGGCCGGTGACGAAGCGGCTGGCATCGGAGGCGAGATATTGCACCGTCTCGGCCAGTTCATCCGGCCCGGCGATGCGGCCAAGGGGGGTGCCGGCCTCGATCCGGTCGCGATAGTCGGGGGCTTCGCGCAGGGCGTTTTGCAAGCTGGCGGTCATCACGCTGGCAATGGCGATGGCGTTGACGCGGATGCCCTGCCCGGCCAGCACCACGGCGAGGTTTCGGGTCATCTGGTCGATGGCGGCGGAGGCCATGGCATAGCCCATCAGCACGGGCTGCACCCGCTGGGCGGCGAGCGAGGAGATGTTGACGATCGAACCCTTGGCCTCGCCCGGTTCGAGCCCGGCCTTTTCGGCGCATTGGATCATGCGCTTGGCCGTCATCTGCGACAGGCGCAGCGAGGTGAGGACATTCTGCTTCCACATCGTCTCGACCCCGTCTTCATCGGGGTTGAGCGTGTCGGAGGGCATCAGGCGGCGGCTGGCATTGACCAGGATGTCGACGCGGTCGAAGGCATCGAACGTGGCGGAGAGGAGGTTGTTGATCGTCAGCTTCTGGCACAGATCGCCCGCGAACATGCGGATCTGGCCTTCGGCGCGGGCTTCCTCGCCCACTTCGGCATCAAGCCGGGCCTCGTCGATATCGGCGAACATGACATTCGCGCCCTTGTCGACCAGATGGCGGGCGATGGCGAGGCCAAGCCCGTTGGCGGCGCCGGTGACGATGGCGGTCTTGCCGGAGACGGAGAAGCTCATGGGAAACCTTTAGCGGACGGGACGCCGGGGTTTGGCGGCGCGGATCAGGCGGAAGGCGGCATCGCCGCCGATGGTCTCGACCGACAGGAAATGATCACTCAGCGGCTGATCATAGGGCAGATGGCGGTTCGCGACCAGATAAAGCACGCCATCGGGCGCAAGCATGCGGCGCGCGGCGGCGATGAAGGCGGCGCCAAGGCCCGGATCGGCGGCGCGGCTGGCATGGAAGGGCGGGTTGGTGACGACGGTTTCGGCCAGGGTTTCCGGGCGGAACGTGGTGGCATCGGCCCAGTGGAAGCGGGCGCGGTCATCCTGGATATTGGCCTTGGCGCAGGTGACGGCCTCGGCCTCGGCCTCGACCAGATCGAGCCGTTTCACGCCCTTGCGGGCCAGGATTGCGCGGGAGAGATAGCCCCAGCCGGCGCCCAGATCGACGACCTTGGGACCGAGCGTGTCGGGCAGGGCCTGGGCCAGCAGCATCGAGCCGCGATCGGGCGCATCTGCCGAGAAGACGCCGGGGCGGGTGATGAAGCCGCCCTCGATCTGACGGTCGCCTGCGGCCCAGGACGTGAAGGGGGCCGGGTCGGCGGCGATGGCGACCAGCTTGCCATGCGCCTTGGTGACAGGTTCCGACACCGGGACGAGGCCACGCAATTCGCGGATCATCGCCTCGATCCCATCGGTCTTCTGGCCATCGACCAGCACCGGCGCGCCGGGCAGGCATTCGGCTGTGGCCTGGGCGACCAGCGCCCGGGCATGATCGCGGGCGCGGGGCAGGCAGATCAGGGCGGCGGCATAGGGCGCGGCAGGTGCGGTGGCATAGCCCCGCGCGGCGAAGGCGGCATGGTCGGGAAAGAAGCCGGTCAGGACGGTGACGCGATCCTGCGGCAGTGCGGAAAGGTCATCGCCCGCCTGCGGCCGGTAAATGGCGATGCGGCCCTGGGGTGGCAGGTCGAAGATGCCGGAGGCCAGCGCAAGGTCAAGACGGGCAGAACGCATGGGCGGGGCGCGAGGCGGCCCCTATTCCTTTTCCATCGTGCATTGCAGCGGGTGCTGGTGGCGGCGCGAGAAATCCATCACCTGCGCCACCTTGGTTTCCGCCACTTCATGCGAGAAGACACCCACCACGGCGAGACCCTTCTTGTGCACGGTGAGCATGATGTCGAAGGCCTGGGCATGGGTCAGGCCGAAGAACCGCTCCAGCACATGGACGACGAATTCCATCGGGGTGTAATCGTCGTTCAGGATCAAGACCTTGTACAGCGGCGGGCGCTGGGTCTTGGTCTTGGGCTTAGCCAGGAGCGAGGTGTCCATCCCCGGGCCATCGGTCTTGTCCGACAGGATATGGGGTTGGGTCGACACCGGATGAAGCTCCGTCCTTGGGGGATTCGCATTGCGGAAAGATGACGGGAATATAGCGAAATTTCCTTTAACGAAAAGGGGGTGGCTTGCGGGAATCTGCGTCTGGCGGCATCACCCCGGCAAAAGGAGGGCGCCATGATCACCACCATCGGCTTCGATGCCGACGATACCCTGTGGCAGAACGAGGCCTATTTCCGCCTGACGCAAGAGCGGTTTGCCGACCTGTTGCGCGACCATGCCGCACCTGAGCATCTCATGGCGCGGCTGCTTGAGGCGGAGCGACGCAATATCGGGGCCTATGGCTTTGGGGTGAAAGGCTTTACCCTGTCGATGATCGAGACCGCGATCGAGGTGACCGAGGGGCGGGTGCCGGCAAGCGTGATCCAGGAAATCCTGGGCGCGGGACGGGCAATGCTGGACCATCCGGTCGAGCTTTTGCCGGGCGCGCTGGAGGCGGTGACGGCGCTGGCGCAGAGCCATCGCATCGTGCTGGTCACCAAGGGCGACCTGCTGCATCAGGAGCGCAAGCTGGCGCAATCCGGCCTGGGCGAACATTTCCACGGCGTCGAGATCGTGTCGGACAAGCAGGCCGATACCTATGCCCGCGTCTTCGCCCGGCACGGGACGGGTGCGGATCAGGCTGCGATGGTCGGCAATTCCCTGAAATCCGACGTGATTCCGGCGCTGGAGGCGGGCGCTTTCGGCATCTATGTGCCCCATGGCGTGACCTGGGCGCTGGAGGCAGCCGATGAGCCGCTGGGCCATGCGCGCTATGGGCAGATTTCCGACCTGACCGGCCTTGCGCCGCTGATCGCCCGGATCGGCAGTTGACGCTATCCCTAGGGGCCAAATCCGCGCCGCCCCCTAGATGTCCACATTTTTTTGACAACTGCTGCTTTGCGGCCACAGCAGGCGGTTTTCCCCCAAAGCCATTGGAAAGTGACAGTTTTCCGCGCGCGAGAGCCGTGCTAGCCTTTCCCCTGGCAGAAACGAGGCTCCGCAAAGGGGCCCGACCACAGGCAAAGGGACGGGCGACGTGACCACGTTGATCGGGCGGTTTTTTCGCAACCTCTGGGCATGGGTGCTGCTTGCGGCCTTCACGGTTACGCAACCGGCCCTGGCAGCCCCTTTCGCGGCGATCGTGATGGATGCGCGGACGGGCGAGGTTCTGTACGAGAAGAACGCCGATACCCGCCTGCATCCGGCCTCGCTGACCAAGATGATGACGCTTTATATCGCGTTCCAGGAGATCGAGGCCGGTCGGCTGTCGCTGGACACGATGGTGACGATTTCCGCCCATGCCGCCAAGGAGCCGCCCTCGCGGCTGGGGCTGAAGGCCGGGCAGAAGATCGCGCTGCGCTATCTGATCCGGGCGGCGGCGGTGAAATCTGCGAATGACGCGGCCATGGCGATCGGCGAACTGATCGGCGGCGGGTCCGAGGCGGCCTTTGCAAAGCGGATGACCAAGACCGCCAAGGCGCTGGGAATGCGCAACACGACCTTCAAGAATCCGAATGGGCTGACCGCCGAGGGCCATTTGTCGACCGCGCGCGACATGAACCTGATGGGCCGCCACCTGTTCTATGATTTCCCCCAGTATTACAACATCTTCTCGCGTCGGACCGCCGATGCGGGCATGGCCAAGGTGACCAATACCAACTCGCGTTTCTTGGATGGCTATGAGGGCGCGGACGGGATCAAGACCGGCTATACGGTCGCGGCGGGCTTCAACCTGACCGCCTCCGCCAAGCATGGCAATGTGCGGCTGATCGCGACGGTCTTTGGCTCGACCTCGACCGCGGCGCGCAATGCCAAGATGGCCGAACTGATGGACAAGGGCTTTGCCCTGGCCAAGACCAATGTGCGCGAGCGCAAGCCCGAGGCGCCTGCGGTGACGGACGATGCGCTGATCGCCTCGGCTGAACCGGGGCCGATCGACGAGCCGGATGCCCAGGGCGGCGCCGCCAAGACGATCCGGGTTTCGGGCCAGGTGACGCGGTCCTTGCGACCCAAGGCACGACCGGGCGCGGCCCCGGCGGAAGATCTGATGGTGGCCACCGCCGAAGACGCGGTTGTGCCCGATGCGCTGGCCGAAGCGATCGCTTCGGGCGTCGCGGATGCGCTGGCCGAGGCATCGGCCCCGCCGCCGCCGGAAGGCACGCTGGAGGCGCAGGTCGCGGCGCTGGAGGCATCGCCCGCGGTGGACGAGGCGCCCGAAGCAATCGCCCTGGCCGAGGCGGTAGAGGCCCCTGCCCCGGCTTCAGGCTCGCTCGAGGCGCAGGCAGCGGCCCTGGCCGCAGGTGCCGCGCCAGCCGAGACGCCGGTTGCGGAAGCGGTCGAGACCGTCGTGACCGGGTTGCGGCCGCAGGCCCGGCCCGAATTGCCGGCCGAAGGCACGGCCCCTGCCGAAGAGACAGTGGTGGCGGCAGCCCCGGACGCTGTGGCGGCGCCTCCCGTCGAAGAGGTTCTGGCCGAAGCCGCGCCTGTGGCAGAGGCTCCGGCCGCCCCGTCGGAAACCGCCCTTGCCATGGCCGATACCAGCGAGGCCCCGCTGCCGCTGATCACCGATGTCGAGGAAGCGGCGGCGGTGGTCGTGCCGGAAGCGGCGATCCCGGCCCCGGCGGAACCCGCCCGCGCCGCACCGATCTTTGAACCGGTCGACGTGGCCGAGGCGACCCCGGAAGAGGCCGAGGCGCTGGTCGTGGTGTCGAAATCCACCAGCGGTGGTCGGGCCTGGGGCGTCAATGTCGGCGCCTTCACCTCGCGGTCGCAGGCCGAGCGGGCGCTGTTGAAGACCGCCCTTGCCGAAAGCGCCACGCTGAACGAGGGCTTGAAGAAGATCACCGAGAAGGGCGGCAAGTACCGCGCCTCTTTCCTGGGCCTGTCGGAAGACCAGGCGGGGCTGGCCTGCCGCCGCCTGCGCGCGCGCGGCATGGAATGCGAGGCGATCGGGCCGGCCTAAGGGTCAGGCCCGGCGCCACACCCGCCAGCCGGTGATGGCGAAGATCCCCAGCACCACGGCTTCGGCCAGGGCGAAGGGCGGCTCGGACCCCGTGGGGGCGAGGGCGCGCAACTCTGGCAGTTTGGTGAAGGCCTGGGCCATGGTGACGAAGGCCTGGAAGAAGGTCGAGAGCACGATGCCCAACGCAAAGAGCCTGGCCCAGATGCCCTGAAGGGCAAAGCCATAGCGGGCCACCGCCATGCCGATCAGCACGAGCGTGCCGAGAATGCCCACGGCGACGGCGGGGGTGACGGCGGGCAGCGGGAAGAGGAAGCCCGTGCCAAGGACCAGCGCCTGACAGAGGATGAAGACGACCGTCCAGAGACGCGGGGTCGGGGCGAAATAGGCCCCGATGGCGACAAGGCCGAAAGCCAGGGCAAGGAAGCTGAGGCCGGTATGCACGAGGGTCAGGGTCTGCGGGTCCATGGGGCGGCTCCGGGCAGGGGCACGGCGCGGATGGGTGCGCCGCGCGCGCAGGGTGCCCGACTTCGGAAGCGCCGCCAAAGGAAAACCGCGCAGGCGCTCAGGGGCGCGGCTTGTCGTCCCAATCCTTGGTCAGAATCCGGTTGGCATCGCCGTCGGGATCCTCGAATTGCCGCGTTTTCATCGCCCAGATGAAGGCCAGAAGGCCAAGGCCGCCCAGGCCAAGCGAGACGGGAATCAGGATGCCGAGGATTTCCATTACTTCAGCCGCAAAGCGTTCAGGGAGACGGTGATCGAGGAAAGCGACATGGCCAGCGCGGCGGCAAGCGGCGTGGCAAGGCCGACCAGCGCCAAGGGCACGGCGATGACGTTATAGGCGGCGGAGATGGCGAAATTCTCGACCATGCGGCGGCTGGCCTGGCGCGAGATGCGCAGGGCATCGGCTATGGGGGCCATGTCCTGGCCCAGAAGCACGATATCCGAGGCAACCCGGGCGGCGTCCAGCGCGGTGGCGGGCGAGATCGAGACATCGGCGGCGGCCAGGGCGGCGGTATCGTTCAGCCCGTCGCCCACCATGAGGACCTGCGCCCCCTGCCCTTTCAGCGCGGCGATGCGGGCGGATTTCTCGGCCGGCAGCACGCCCGCCGACCATTCGGCGATACCCAGCCGGGCGGCCAGCGCCGCGACGGCGCCGTCGCTGTCACCCGACAGCAGGATCACGCGCTGGCCCTGCGTCTTGAGCGCGGCCATGACGGTTTCGGCGCCGGGACGCAGGCGGTCGGCAAAGGTGAAGGCGCGGGGGGACTGGCCCTCGCCGGTGCAGAGATAGGTCGCTGTGACCGGCAGCGCCGTGCCGCCGCACCATTCGGCGCGGCCCAGACGGACCTTGCGGCCCTTCCAGACACCTTCGATGCCATAGCCCGGATGTTCGCGGACCTCCTCGACCCTTGCCGGCCGCAGCCCCTTGGCGCGCGCGGCTTCGGCCAGAGCCATCGCCAGCGGGTGGGACGAGGCCCCCGCCAGGGCAAGGGCCACTTCCTGCGCGACCTGCGGGTGGTCGGTCAGGTTGGTCACTTCCGGCGTGCCCATGGTCAGGGTGCCAGTCTTGTCGAAGACGACAGTATCGACCCTGGCCAGCCGTTCCAGCGCGGTGCCCTGCTTGATCAGAAGGCCCTTGCGGAAGAGCCGCCCCGAGGCCGAGGTGACCACGGCGGGCACGGCAAGACCCAGGGCGCAGGGGCAGGTGATGATCAGCACGGCGGCCGAGATGTTGATCGCATAGCGCAGATCGCCGCCGGTCTGCCACATCCAGAAGCCGAAGGCCGAGAAGGACAGCAGGTGCACAAGCGGCGAATAGGCCTTGGCGGCGCGATCGGCGAGCGAGGTGTAGCGCGTCTTGGCGCTTTCGGCGACGGCGACCAGATCGGCCATGCGGTGCAAGGACGAATCGCGCCCGGCGGCGGTGACGCGCAGGGTCAGCGGGCCGGTGAGATTGACTTCGCCCGCCGAGACCTTCGTCCCCTCACCCGCCCAGACCGGCAGGCTTTCCCCGGTCAGAAGGCTGCGATCCAGTTCCGACGTGCCCGTGACGACAATGCCATCGACCGGCATCCGCCCGCCGGGGCGGACAAGGACAAGATCGCCCAGAGCCACTTCGGCCAGCGGCTTTGCCTGCTCGGTTCCATCCGTCACCACGATGGCGCGGGGCACTTCGAGCGCGGCCAGTTCCTGCGCGGCAGAGCGCGCCACGGCGCGGGTGCGGTGGTCGAGATAGCGGCCCAGCAGCAGGAAGAAGGACAGCATCACCGCGGCATCGAAATAGGCGTGATGGCCGGAATGAATGGTCTCGAACAGCGAGATCGAAGAAGCGAGGATGAGGGCGAGAGAGATCGGCACATCCATGCCCAGGCGGCCCGCTTTCAGCGAATTCCAGGCGGATTTGAAGAAGGGCTGGCCCGAGAACACCACGGTCGGCAGGGCGATGGCGGCAGAGATCCAGTGGAACATGTCGCGGGTCACGCCCTCGGCGCCCGACCAGACCGCGACCGACAGGAGCATGACATTCATCATGGCGAAGAAGGCCACGCCCAGCCGCATCAGCAGGTCGCGCGACTGGCGGTCGGTTTCGGTGGTGGACAGAAGACCGGGGTCCAGCTCATGCGCCTCATAGCCCGCCGCCTTGCAGATGCCGATCATCTGGGCGGGGGTGACGTCTGGCGCGGCGTCGATCGACAGGCGCTTGAGGGTGAGGTTCAGCCGGGCCGAGCGCACCCCGGGCGCGGCGAGCGCGGCGGCCTCGAGCGTCGAGATGCAGGCGGCGCAATGGGCGGCGGGCAGCGACAGCATGATGCGGGCATCTGCCGGCGCGGCCATGGCGGCGATGCGTTCCGCCGAAGGCGCTGCGACGCAGGCCGGGCAGGCGGACAGCCCGCCCGAGACCGGGTCGCTGCCGCCAAGATCGGGGTCGGCATAGGCCATGGCGTCAGCCCTTCACCGCAATGTCGACGCGCCGTTCGAACAGCGTGCCATCCCTGGCATGGGCCGTGACCTTGACCATCCAATAGCCCTTGGCCAGCGGCACTTCGGCCTCATAGGCATCGCCCAGGAGGGTGAAGGGCGGGGTCACGTCATCCTTGGCCTCGGTGGTGCGTCCGATCAGGACCGAGAGATCGGCCACCTGGACGGGGTGGCCCTGCTGGTCGGTGAAGGCCACGCGGACGCGGCCGCGGTCATGGCTGACGTCCAGCGTCCAGCCCAGCGCCTCCTGCGCGGCGCGGCGGGCATCGAACTCCTGGCTGGCGACGTAGGAATTGTCGGTCTCCAGCCCCGGAAAGGTGCTGACGGCCTTCCACGCCATCAGGACATTGACCGCGATGATGATGCCGAAGGCGCCGACGGTGATGGCCAGAACATGGCGGCCGGTGATCTCGGACATGGTTCAGTTGCCTTTCCCGTTGAAGATCGTCTCGTGCGAGACGCGGTCGGTGCCCGGCTGGTCGGCCGTTCCCTCATCGGCGATCCAGAACCGCAATTCGGTGCGGTCGGTGCTGGCGGCGACGGTATCCTTGGCGGCGGTGACATAGGCGCGCGCCTCGAAGGTTTCATTGGCGGGCACCAGGATGCGCAGATCGTCGCGCCCTTCAAGCGTAAGTGCAAGCGGCGCCGAAGAGGCGACCGAGATATCGAACCAGCGGTCCTCACCATGCTTGTTGCGCAGCCGCAGGTCATAGGTGTTGCGGATCGAGCCATCCGACAGGGTGACAAAGGTGGGGTTGCGCACCGGGGTCACGTTGACGTCGATTTCGGTGCGCAGGAACAGCGCCACGATCAGACTGACGCCGACCCCGGCCCAGAGCACGGTGTAGAGCACGGTGCGCGGGCGGAAGACGTGTTTCCACACCGATTTCGGCGGCTGGCCCGCGCGTTCGCGCACCTCGTCGGTCAGGGCCAGGTAGCCGATCAGGTCGCGCGGCTTGCCGATCTTGTCCATCACGTCATTGCAGGCGTCGATGCAAAGACCGCAGGTGATGCAGGCGAGCTGCTGGCCGTTGCGGATGTCGATGCCCATCGGGCAGACGTTCACGCAGGCCTTGCAGTCGATGCAATCGCCCGTCGGCACGCCCTCGGCGGTGTGGCCGCCCTGCTTGCCGCGCGGCTCTCCACGCCAGTCGCGATAGCCGATGGTGATCGTGTCCTCGTCCATCATCGCGGCCTGGATACGCGGCCAGGGGCAGGCATAGATGCAGATCTGTTCGCGCGCGAAGCCGCCAAAGGCAAAGGTGGTCAGCGTCAGGATCAGCATCGTGATATAGGCGACGGGATGGGCCTGGCCGGTCACCAGATCGCGCGCGAGCGTGGGGGCATCGGTGAAGTAGAAGACCCAGGCGCCGCCGGTGGCGAGGCCGATCAGGAACCAGGCGGTCCATTTGACCGCGCGCTTGCGGATCTTTTCGGCATCCCAGCCCTGGCGGTGCAGGCGGATGCGGGCGTTGCGGTCGCCCTCGATCCAGCGTTCCACAAGGATGAAGAGGTCGGTCCAGACGGTCTGCGGGCAGGCATAGCCGCACCAGACCCGGCCCGCGGCCGACGTGAAGAGAAAGAGGCCAAGCCCGGCCATGATCAGAAGGCCCGCGACGAAGTAGAATTCATGCGGCCAGATCTCGATCATAAAGAAGAAGAAGCGGCGGTTGCCCAGGTCCAGAAGCACGGCCTGGTCGGGCAGGTTCGGACCACGGTCCCAGCGGAACCAGGGCGTCAGGTAATAGATGCCCAGCATGACCGCCATCAGCCACCATTTGAGCGTGCGGAAGCTGCCCTTCACCCGGCGCGGAAAGATCGGCTCGCGGGCGGCGTAAAGGCTGGGCGGGTTCGTGTCGGGCGTGGTCACGGAACGTCCTCGGAATCGTGAATATGTTCTGCCAGCATATGGCGGGGTCGCGGCCCTGGCAGCCTTGACCTGCATCAATATTCCCATCGCCGATGCGGATTTCGAAGCCGCGCCCATGTCGCAGGGCGCAAATGCCGCAGGGGCGCAGACAGGGGCCGGACATGGCCAAAAGCCGGGTTTTGACCCGGCCCGAGAAACAGGAGGCACCGACCGCGCCCATAGAAACGCACGAACAGGGACGGGCGGGCCGGTGCCAGTTCCCCCGGGCGACAGCGGCGCCCGGGGAGAAAGGTCAGGCGATCATTCGCCGCCGCCCAGTGAGTGGACGTAATAGGAGACGGCGCGGATCTCGTCTTCCGAGAGACGCTTGTTCCAGTTCGGCATCACGCCGAAGCGGGCGTAGAAGACCGAGTCATGGATCGCCTCGCGCGTGCCGCCATAGAGCCAAACCGCATCGGCAAGGTTCGGGGCGCCCTGCGCGCGGTCGCCCTGGCCCGTCTCGCCATGGCAGGAGGCGCAGTTGTCGGCAAAGACGGTCGCGCCGGCGGTGGCAAGCGTGGCGTCGTGATCCTGGCCGGAAAGCTGCAGCACATACTCGACGACCTGGCTGATCTGGTCCTTGTCCAGCATCTCGTCCACGCCCCATTTCGGCATTTCCGAATAGCGGGCATCGGGATCGGTGGTGTTGCGGATGCCATGGGTGACGGTCAGGTGGATGTCCTCCATCGTGCCGCCCCAGAGCCAGTCGTCATCCAGCAGGTTCGCATAGCCAAGCGACTGCACCCCCGCCCCGCCCGCGCCGTGGCATTGGGCGCAATTGGTGCGGAAGACGGCGGCGCCGGCGTTTTCGGCATAGGAGGCCAGCGCCGGGTCATCCTTGATGCCGTTCAGGTCGGCGGCGATCAGCTTTTCCTTCACCGGGCCGTTTTTGGCATCCCAGTCGCCGATCTCGGCCACCACGGCGGCGCGCGGGTCGTCGCCGATCAGGCCGCGGGTGGTGCTGTTGATCAAAGGCCAGGCCGGATAGGCGATGGTATAGCCGATGCCCCAGACGATGGTGGCGTAGAAGACCCAGACCCACCAGCGCGGCATCGGGTTGTCGTATTCCTCGATCCCGTCCCAGCTATGGCCGGTGGTCGGCACATCGCCGGGGGCGGGTTTCGTCACTTTCTTGGCGCACATCTCACGCCTCCGTCCGGTTTGAGGTCACGGCTTCCGCGCGCGGCGCGGGGCGCCGATCGTCATCGCGGAAGATCGAATTGGCGGCATCGTCCTGCATCTTCCGGCTGCCGGGCCGGAAGACATAGAAGCAGACGCCCAGGAAGACCAAGGCCATGGCCAGAAGGCCCCAGCTATCGGCCATGTGGCGCAGGAAGGTGTAGAATTCCATCACACTCCTCCGGCGTCAGCGGTTCGGATCGGGGGTGAAGGTCGAGAAATCGACCATCGTGCCCAGCACCTGGATATAGGCGATCAGCGCGTCGGCCTCGGTCAGTTGCGGCTGGCCGTCGAAGTTGCGCACGTTCACCGCATTGCCGAAGGCATCCTTGCCGTAGCGCCCCTCAAGACCGGCACTGTCGGCATTGGGGTCCGCCTGGGCCTGGAAGTCGGCCTGGGCGTTGTCGATCATGTCCTGCGTATAGGGCACGCCGACCATGGCATTGGTCTTGACCACGTCCTGGATGTACTGCCCGTCGATCACCTTGTTGAACAGGAACCCATAGGGCGGCATCACCGATTCCGGCACCACCGACTTGGCATCGGCGAAGTGGTCCTGGTGCCATTCATCCGAGTAGCGGCCGCCGACGCGGGCCAGGTCGGGCCCGGTGCGCTTGGACCCCCACTGGAAGGGATGGTCGTATTTCGACTCCGCCGCCAGCGAGTAATGGCCGTAACGCGTAACCTCGTCCCGCATCGGGCGGATCATCTGGCTGTGGCAGACATAGCAGCCTTCGCGGATATAGATGTCGCGGCCTGCCAGTTCCAAGGGCGTGTAGGGGCGCACGCCCTTCACATCCTCGATCACGTTGTCGAGGTAGAAAAGCGGCACGATCTGCACGATCCCCCCGATGGTGACGACCAGGAAGGCCAGCACCATCAGAAGCGTCGCATGGGTTTCGATAGCCTTGTGCTTGTCGAGAAGAGCCATTTGTCCCCCCTCCCCTTATTCAGCCGGAACGGCGTTGTTGGCGTTCAGCGGCGCTTTCGCGGGCTGGGCCTTCACCGTCATCCAGAGGTTGTAGGACATGATCAGCGCACCGGTGAGGAACATGAGCCCCCCAAGCGAGCGGACGACGTTCATCGGGTGTTTCGCGGCCACCGTGTCGGCGAAGGCGTTCACGAGGAAACCGTTCGCATCGACTTCACGCCACATCAGGCCTTCCATGATGCCGGTCACCCACATGGACGAGGCGTAGAGGACGATGCCGATGGTGGCGAGCCAGAAGTGCCAGCTGACAAGCTTGAGCGAATACAGGCCCTCGCGGTTCCACAGGCGCGGGGTCAGGAAGTACAGCGCGCCGAAGGTGATCATGCCGTTCCAGCCCAGGGCGCCAGAATGGACGTGACCGATGGTCCAGTCGGTATAGTGCGACAGAGAGTTCACTTCCTTGATCGACATCATCGGGCCTTCGAAGGTCGACATGCCGTAGAAGCCGATGGCGACGACCATCATGCGGATGATCGGATCGGTGCGCAGCTTGTCCCAGGCGCCCGACAGCGTCATCAGCCCGTTGATCATGCCACCCCAGGACGGCATCCACAGGATGACCGAGAAGACCATGCCCAGGGTCGAGGCCCAGTTCGGCAGGGCGGTGTAATGCAGGTGGTGCGGACCGGCCCAGATATACAGGAAGATCAGCGCCCAGAAGTGGATGATCGACAGCTTGTAGCTGAAGACCGGGCGTTCGGCCTGTTTCGGGACGAAGTAATACATCATGCCCAGGAAGCCCGCGGTCAGGAAGAAGCCCACCGCGTTATGGCCGTACCACCACTGGATCATCGCATCCTGCACGCCCGAGGTGACCTGCACCGACTGGCTGCCCAGGATCGAGACCGGGATTGCCATGTTGTTGATCAGGTGCAGCATGGCGATGGTGATGATCATCGACAGGTAGAACCAGTTCGCGACGTAGATATGGGGCTCCTTGCGCTTCATCAGCGTGCCCGCGAAGACGATCAGGAAGCCCACCCAGACCACGGTGATCAGAATGTCGATATGCCAGGCCGGTTCGGCATATTCCTTGCCCTGGCTGCCGCCGAGCACATAGCTGGTCGCGGCCAGCAGGATGACCAGCTGCCAGCCCCAGAAGACGAAATTGGCAAGACCGCCGCCGAACAGCCGCGCCGCGGAGGTGCGCTGCACGACATAGAAGGCGGTGGTGATCAGCGCGGTGCCGCCGAAGGCGAAGATCACGGCACTGGTGTGCAGCGGGCGCAGGCGACCGAAATTGCCGATGCCCTGAAGGACCTCGAAATTGAGCCAGGGCCAGGCGAGCTGGCTGGCGATCACTACGCCGACCAGGAATCCGACGACCCCCCAGAAGGCGGTCAACCCCACCCCCCAGCGGATGATCCCGTCCATATACTCGTTCTCATTGGCCAGCTTCGGCGTCCCCACGCCGCGCAACACGATGACAAAGACGATGGCTGCCACCAGCATCACCTCGATCGCGTTGACCATGAAGGCCAGATCGCGCGCGTAATTGGCCGCGATAGCGGCCAGGACCGCCACCAGGCCCAGCGCGATCAGTTTCGCATAGTCCCACATTATTTGTGTCCCTTCGTCTCTTATGCCCGTGCCCGAAGAGCGAGCGCGACTCGTTCTTCGGGTGCAGAGTGTTCGACAATGCTCGTCTAACGGCCGTCGCGGTCACCATACCTTGATCTGCATCAACAATGGATTGCGACACTTTTGACCTTGGTCAATGAATCGCACTCGCTGGCTCACTATGCTTGGTTCGTGAACCGACTATGCCGCAGGAGGTACAGATGCGCTATAAATCCCTTCTCACGCTTGCAGCCTCGCCGAACAGGATTGGTCCCGCTCTTGCCGCCGCGGCGGGGCTGGCGCGCAGCTTCGATGCGCATCTCGATGCGCTGGCCGTGGGGGTGGACCGCACGCAGGTCGGCTATTCCTATGTCGGCTCGGGCGCGGTGATGTTGCAGATGGCGCTGGACCGCGCCGAGGAAGAGGCGCGGCGCACGGAAGCCGCGCTGAAGGCGGCGCTGGTGGCCGAGGGGCCCGAACTGCGCTGGGGGCTTGAAAGCGCCGTCACCCAGCTGGGCGCCCTGAGCGAACTGGTGGCGATGCGTGCCCGCTACGCCGATCTCGTGGTGCTGGCCAAACCCTATGGCAAGGGGGTCGGCCCCGAGGATGAGGCGATCCTTGAAGCCGCGATGTTCGAGGGCATGGCGCCGGTCTTGGTCGTGCCCGAGAACAGCGCGGCGCTGACCGGGCGCTTCCGCCACATCGTCCTGGCCTGGAATCAAAGCCGCGAGGCGCTGGTCGCCGCAAAGCAGGCGCTGCCCTTCCTGACAGCCGCCGAACGGGTGACGATCACCGTGATCGACCCGGCGGCCCATGGACCCGAACGCTCGGATCCGGGCGGGCTTCTGTGCCAGTTCCTGGTGCGCCATGGCGTCAAGGCCGAGGTCGCGGTTCTGGCCCGCACCCTGCCCCGGGTCTCCGACGTGCTGGTGCGGCAATGCCTGGACAGCAACGCCGATCTTCTGGTCATGGGCGCCTATGGCCATTCGCGTTTCCGCGAGGCGATCCTTGGCGGGGCGACGCGCAATATGCTGGAAGCCGCCGAATTGCCGGTCTTCATGGCGCATTGAAGCCTCCGCGACCCTGTTTCCACGTGGCAGGCCTGTGCTAGACTGGGCTGGTGTCAATGGGGGGCAAGCGCATGGGCGATGCTGTTTCCGACCAATGGGGCACCGGCGATGTGCTTGGCCGCGTGCTCGAGGCGATGCGTGCCTCGGGCCTGCCGACCGACAGCACGACGGTCGAGGCGCTGGTGCCGGTGGACCATTTTCACGCGCGAGGCTTCAAGTCGACGCAGGAATTGGCCGACAACCTGCCGGTGAAGCCCGGCGACCGGCTGGTCGATATCGGCTGCGGCATCGGCGGGCCGGCACGCTATCTGGCACAGCGCTTTGATTGCCGGGTCGAGGGGATCGACATCACCCCGCCCTTCGTGACGGCGGGCAACCACCTGTCGGCGCTGACCGGGATGCAGGACCGGGTGAAGATCGTGCTGGGCGACGGACAGCACCTGCCCTATCCCGACCAGAGCTTCGATGGCGGCTATTCCCAGCATGTCACGATGAACATCGCCGACCGCGACCGCTTTTTCGCCGAGGCCTTCCGCGTCCTGCGCCCCGGCGCCTTCTTCGCGCTGACCGAGCATGGTCTGGGCCAGGGCGGGCCGGTGCATCATCCGGTGCCGTGGAGCGACGATGGCAGCCATGAGCATCTGATGACCCCGGAAGACACGGTGACGCGGCTGAAGGCGGCGGGGTTCGAACGCATTCGCCTCAGCGAGACCGGGCCGAAATACCTCGAAGGCTATCGCCGGATGATGGAACTGGCGGCGAAGGGCGACTTGCCGCGTTTGGGCGTGCATATCCTTCTCGGGCCGGACGCCCCCGCCAAGACCAGGAATGCGGCGTGGAATATCGAAGAGGGACGAACAAGGCCGATCGAAATCCTGTGCTTCCGGCCGGTCTGACGCGGCTCAGCGCAGCAGGCCGTCCAGCGCGGGCATCCCCAGGATGGCCGCGACGGCGATCATGGCAAAGCACAGGCGGCGGAAGGTCTGTTCGCTGGCAAGCCCGAACATGCGGCTGCCCAGCCAGACGCCGAAACCATAGGGCGCGGCCGTGGCCAGCGCGAGGACCAGAAGCCCGGGGGTGAAGAGACCCTTCATCAGATAGCCGATGGCCGACATCACGGTCGAGACGGCGAAGAACAGCACGATATTGGCCCGCACGGTCTGGCGCGGGATCGCGCCGCCCAGCCAATAGGCCACGACCGGCGGCCCGCCCATCTGGGCCGCGCCGCTGAACAGGCCCGAGATCGCGCCGACAAGCACGGTCAGCGGCGTCTTCGGCCTGCCGTGATAGCGCCAGCCCGACAAGAGAAGGACGAGAAGCGAGAAGGAGCCGATCACCAGCCCCCAGCGCAGGATCACCGGCTCGAGCGTGGTCAGAAGCAAGACCCCCAGCGGCACGCCCAGAAAGGCCCCGAACGCCATGACAAGAACGTCGCGCCGCTCAGCGCGCCGAAAGGCGGGCGGGATCAGGCCAAGGGTCATCGCGCTGTCGACGACCAGCAGAAGGGGCGCGGCGACTTGCGGGCCGGTCAGGGCGCTGGCGATCGGGATGAAGATCAGCGCCGCGCCAAAGCCGGAAAAGCCGCGGGCCAGACCCGCCAGGAAGGCCGTGATCATCAGAAGCGCAAGCGCAGGCGGATCGGGAAGGGCGGCGAACATTCTGGCGCGGAGCGATGGGGCGCGTCTCTAGCGCGCCGTCTCGGCCGCGAGTTTCAGGCCAAGCGCCGCGAAAGACGCGGCGAAGGCGCGGCGCAGCCAGCGCATCGCGGCGGCGCTGGCCAGAAGCCGCTGCCGGCTGGTTGCGGCAAGCGCGGCATAACCCAGAAAAACCCCGAAGGTCATGGCGTTGAAGACGACGCCAAGCTGCACGAGATGCGCCGTGCCGCTGCCCGCGGGCATGAACTGCGGCAGGAAGGCGATGAAGAACAGCGGCAGCTTGGGGTTGAGGATGTTGAGAAGGATGCCGCGCCGGACAAGGCGCGCGGCGGGCTCGGGCGCGCGCGGCGCGATGGACAGGCCGCCGCGATCCTGCAAGACGCCCCAGGCCATCCAGAGAAGATAGGCGACGCCCGCGAATTTTATGGTCTGGAACAGGATGGCGCTGGTATGCAGCACCGCCGCCAGCCCGGCCATGGCGACGATCATGTGCAGCACCGTCGCCAGCGTGCAGCCGACCGAGGCCCAGAGCCCGGCGCGGAAGCCGCCGCCCAGGGTTGCGGACAATGTGTAGACCACGCCGATCCCGGGCGAGAGGCAGACGATGAAGGCAGTTAGAAGATAGTCGAGGCTCACGGCGGGCGCTCCTGTTGGCCAAGATGGCGGGCGGCAGGATGCCGGGGCCCGCGCGGCGGCCCAGAAGATCACGCGCCAACCGCTCTGTCACCTGAAATGCGCCGCATGCGGATCAGACCCGCGCCTTCTGCCCCGGGCCGGTCGTCAACACGGCCGTTCCGCGCTTCGCCTGTCGCGCGGCGTCTGGGCCGGGGACAAGGCGTGCACTGGCGGCGCGATGCGCAACGAAGCCGGATCGCACCGCCGCCGCCTCTGGCCACGACAGGGCATCGCCGGCCCGTCCTGCCTCGGCCGACGCCTGCCCCCGCCCGCCGATCGGCCCGCCGGGAATTGCTTTTCCTGCAGGCTCCGCTTATCTCGGGGTCCGACAGAAAAGGCCGGGAAGGCACCATCCATGAACTGGATCACCAATTACGTCCGCCCGAAGATCAACTCGCTCTTCTCGCGGCGCGAGGTTCCCGAGAACCTTTGGACGAAATGCCCCGAATGCGGGACGATGCTGTTCCATCGCGAACTGGCGGCGAATCTCAACGTCTGCTCGAATTGCGATCACCACATGACGATCAGCCCGCGCGATCGCTTTGCCGCGCTGTTTGACGGCGGCATCTTCACCGAGGTCAAGGTCCCCGATCCCACCACCGACCCGCTGCATTTCCGCGACCAGAAGAAATATACCGAGCGGCTGAAGGCAGCGCAGAAGGCCAGCGGCGAAAAAGACGCGATGCTGGTGGCCGAGGGCGAAATCGGCCGCACCCCGATCGTCGCCGCCGCGCAGGATTTCAGCTTCATGGCCGGTTCCATGGGCATGTATGTCGGCAACGCCATCGTCGCCGCCGCGACCAGCGCGGTCGAGCGCAAGAAGCCCCTCGTCCTCTTCTCCGCCTCGGGCGGCGCCCGGATGCAGGAAGGAATGCTCTCGCTCATGCAGATGCCGCGCACCACGGTCGCGGTGCAGATGCTGAAAGAGGCGGGCCTTCCCTATATCGTCGTCCTCACGCATCCGACCACCGGCGGCGTCACCGCCTCCTACGCCATGCTGGGCGACATCCAGATTTCCGAACCCAACGCCCAGATCGGCTTTGCGGGCGCGCGGGTGATCGAACAGACCATCCGCGAGAAACTGCCCGAAGGCTTCCAGCGCGCCGAATATCTCTTGGATCACGGGATGCTCGACCGGGTCATTCATCGCAAGGCGCTGCGCGAGGAACTGGTCACGCTCTTGCGGATGCTGCTGGCGCTGCCCCCCGCGATCAAGGGAGAGCTGGCCGCCCCGGCAGAAGCGCCCGTCGCGCCGCTGGAGGAGACCAAGGCGTGACCCCGACCCAAGTTGCCGCTTCCGGTTCCGACGCGATCCTCGCGCGGCTCATGGGGTTGCACCCCAAGATCATCGACCTGACGCTTGACCGCGTCCACCGCCTGCTCGCCGCGCTTGGCCATCCCGAACTCAGCCTGCCGCCGGTGATCCATGTCGCGGGCACCAATGGCAAGGGCAGCACCCAGGCCATGATCCGCGCCGGGCTGGAACAGGCGGGCGACCGTGTCCATGCCTATACCTCGCCCCATCTGGCCCGCTTCCATGAACGCATCCGCGTCGCGGGCCATCTGATCTCCGAACCGGCCCTGATGGCGCTTTTGGACGATTGCGAGGCCGCGAATGGCGGCCATCCGATCACCTTCTTCGAGATCACCACCTGCGCGGCCTTCCTGGCCTTCGCACGCAATGCCGCCGACTGGACGCTCCTCGAGGTCGGCCTGGGCGGCAGGCTTGATGCCACCAATGTCGTCGACCAGCCGCGCCTGACCATCATCACCCCGGTCTCGATCGACCATCAGCAATATCTGGGCGAAACCCTGGCCGAGATCGCGGGCGAAAAGGCCGGCATCATCAAACGCGGCGTGCCCTGCGTGGTCGGACCGCAGGAGGAAGAGGGTCTCGCCGTGATCGAGACCCGCGCCGCCCGTCTTGGCGCTCCCCTGTTCATCCATGGCCAGCACTGGCATGCGTTCGAAGAAAACGGCCGCCTGATCTATCAGGACGAGACGGGCCTTCTCGACCTGCCCTTGCCCAACCTGCCCGGCCCGCACCAAATCCAGAATGCGGGCGCCGCCGTGGCCGCGCTGCGGCTTCTGGGCCGCGACGCCGCCGCGTGTGAGGCCGCCGTCTCCAGGGCCGAATGGCCTGCAAGGATGCAGCGCCTGCGCACGGGGCCTCTGGTCGAAAGCGCGCCGGAGATCGAACTTTGGCTCGATGGCGGCCACAATCCGGCGGGCGGCCAGGCCGTTGCCGCGACGCTGGCCCGTCTGCCCGCCCGCGAGACGCATCTGATCTGCGGCATGCTGAACACCAAGGATGTGCGCGGCTATATGCGCCCGCTGGCGGGCCATGCCGCTAAGCTCTGGGCGGTCTCGATCCCCGGCGAGATGAACACCCTGCCCGCCGAAGCGACCCGCGATGCCGCCGCGGCCGAAGGCATTCCGGCCGAAGCGGCCGCCTCGGTTGCCGCGGCCCTTGCCGCCATCGCCGCCCGGACCCCGCAGGCCCGCGTCCTGATCTGCGGCTCGCTCTACCTGGCCGGTCAGGTGCTCAAGGAAAACGGCTGAGGCGACGGAAAAAGGGGGGCGCGGGCGGTCAGGCGGCATAGCGCGCCAGGAACATCTCCACCGCGCCCTTGACCGATTTCTGCACATCCTCGGGCTTGATCGCATCGGCCATGCCGAAGATCAGCTTTTCGTGGATATGCGCCTTGCACAATTGGGCGAACTGGTCGGCGGCCAGGTCGAAATCCTCGATGCGAAGCTGCCCCTTGGCCGCCAATTGGCGCATGTGATGCACCAGCCGCTCATGGATCAGCCCCGGCCCGTTCTCATAGAAGGTCCGGGCGATCTCGGGAAAGCGCGCCCCTTCCGCCACGATCAGGCGGAACATGTTGCGCCCGAAATCCGACATCAGGAATCCCGCGATCCGCGAGGCGGCAAAGGTCAGGATCACCTCGATCGGCGCGGTGTAATCCAGCTCCGCCTCGGCCTCTTCGGTCTGGCGGCGGCATTCCGAATTGCAGATCTCGGTGAACAACAGCCGCTTGTCGGGGAAATAGGCGTAAAGCGTCGCCTTGCTGACCCCGGCCTCGCGGGCGATCTCATCGACCGAGGCGCCATCGAACCCGTCGCGCAGGAAGATGCGCCGCGCCCCTTCGATCACCTGATCGAACTTGCGGCCCCGGCGAATCTCGATGTCTCGACTCTCGATCTCTTCGGTTGCTCTCATCATCCCCTCGTGGCCCGACCATAGCCGCAGCCGCTTTCCGGGTTCAAGCGCGCGAAGCGTCATTCGGTTCCCGCCCTGGCGGCTTCATCTTGGTGGATCTGCTCTGAGGGGGTCCCAGGGACGACGCGCCCCCGGGGCATCAGCCAGGGCATCGCAGGGGATTAATCCTGCCGCATGCAGACCGGCGTCGGGGCTTCGGGCGCGCAGCCCTTGCTGCCGCCGGTGACCGTCTCGGTCGGAAAGCTCAGCGAAGGCAGCAGGATCTCCATCGTTTGCGCCGCGGCGGGCAGGGCCAGCGAAAGGGCGATCACGGTGGCGGGGACAAGCGATTTCAGGGCCATCTTGCATCTCCATCGGAAGAGGGCGGGTGTTCGATGACTCGGAATATGAACCGAACAGTTCAGTTTGTACAGAGTAATTTGAACTGATCAGTTCACTTTTCACGGCTTGCCTTTCGGCGCGCCCCTCCGCTAGTTTAGAACCATTCCAAATTGTGGTGCCCCATGCTCTCCGCCCTCTCCTCCCGCCGCCGCTTCGCCGATCTGTCGGAACAGGAAGTGCTGGCCCTCGCCATCTCTTCCGAGGAGGACGACGCCCGCATCTATCGCAGCTATGCCGAACGCCTGCGCGCCGATTACCCCGCCACGGCCGAGATCTTCGACGGCATGGCGCTGGAAGAAGACGACCACCGCCGCCGCCTCATCGCCCTGCACGAATCCCGCTTCGGCACCGTGATCCCGCTGATCCGCCGCGAACATGTCGCGGGCTTCTACGCCCGCCGCCCGGTCTGGCTGACCGCCAACCTCTCGCTCGCCACCATCCGGGGCGAAGCCGCGGCCATGGAGCACGAGGCCGAAGCCTTCTACAGCCGCGCCGCCGCCCGCAGCCAGGACAGCGCCACCCGTACGCTTCTGGGCGATCTCGCCGCCGCCGAGGCCGGCCATGAGAAACGCGCCGAGGCGCTGGAAGACGCCCATCTCGACCCCGATGCCAAAGAGGCCGAGGCCTTCACCGAACGCCGCCAGTTCATCCTCACCTGGGTCCAGCCCGGCCTGGCCGGGCTGATGGACGGCTCGGTCTCGACCCTGGCGCCGATCTTCGCCACCGCCTTCGCCACCCATGACAGCGCCACCACCCTGACCGTCGGCCTCGCCGCCGCGGTCGGCGCCGGCATCTCGATGGGCTTCACCGAGGCCGCCCATGACGACGGCGTCCTGTCGGGCCGCGGCAGCCCGTGGAAACGCGGCCTCGCTTCGGGCGTGATGACCGCCCTGGGCGGCCTTGGCCATGCGCTGCCCTATCTGATCCACGATTTCTGGACCGCGACGGCCATCGCCATCGCCGTGGTCTTCGTCGAACTCTGGGCCATCGTCTGGATACAGAACCGCTATATGGAAACACCTTTCCTGCGCGCCACCTTGCAAGTCGTGCTCGGCGGTGCTCTGGTCTTCGCTGCGGGTGCCTTGATCGGAGGGGGATGATGTATCGCAAAGGGGATGTGACCTACCGGCCCATGCCGCTTCCCGATCGGGTGCAACTCGACCCGACCGATAGCCTTGCCGCCGTCGAGGGCTTCCTCGCCTATATGCGCAAGCGCCATTCCGTCCGGCAATTCTCGACCCGCGACGTGCCCGAGACGGTGATCGCCGCCTGCATCGCCGCCGCGGGCACCGCGCCCTCTGGCGCCAATCACCAGCCCTGGCATTTCGCCGCCATCGCCAACCCCGCGATGAAGGCCCGCATCCGCGCCGCCGCCGAAGAAGAGGAACGCGCCTTCTACCAGGGCGGCGCCGGCGATGAATGGCTGGCCGCGCTGGAACCCATCGGCACCGGCGCGCAGAAGCCGCATCTCACCGATGCGCCCTGGCTGATCGTGGTCTTCGCCCAGCGCTGGGGCACCACCCAGGACGGCGCCCGCTACAAGAACTATTACGTCCCCGAAAGCGTCGGCATCGCCACCGGCCTGCTGATCGCCGCCATCCATCACGCGGGTCTCGTCTGTCTGGAACATACGCCAAACCCGATGGCCTTCCTGACCGAGATGCTGGGCCGCCCGGGGCAGGAAAAGCCGATGATGATCCTGCCCGTCGGCTATCCCGCCGAGGATGCGACCGTCCCCGAGGTTGCCAAGCGCAAGAAGCCGTTGACCGAGATCCTCAGCCTCTTCCCCTGACTCTGCTGCCGATCGCGGGCCTTCGGCCTCCGACACGGCCTGTCCCGGCCATCCGGGGCGCGCCGCACCTTGTCCTCCGCCGCCCGGCATGACACCAAGGCCGCGATGCTGGCGATCTTCCTCAAGACCCTCCCCTTCTTCGCGCTGATCGCCCTGGGCTACGGCGCGGGCCGCTTGCGGATCTTTCCGCCCGAAGCCACAGCCTGGCTCACCAAATTCGTCTTCTACTTCGCTCTCTCGGCCATGCTGTTCAAGCTGACCGTGACGCTGTCCTTCGCCCAGCTGTGGGACCCGGTCTTCGCCGCCGCCTATCTTGCCGCCACGGCCGGGCTCTATGCGCTCCAGTTCGCGCTCTCGCGTCTGCGCGGCGTCTCGCTGGCCGAGGCGACGATCGAGGCGCAGACCGGCTGCATCGGCAATACCGGCTTCCTGGGCATTCCGATGCTGGCCGTCCTGCTGGGCCCCGCCTCGAACGGCCCGATCCTGATGGTCCTGACCATCGACATGATCATCTTCTCCTCGCTGGTCACGCTGCTCATCACCGCCGCGCGCAGCGGGCGGCTGGGCCTGTCCTCGATCCGCAGCCTTGCCCTGGGCCTGGTGCAGAACCCGATGATCGTCTCGATGGTCGCGGGCTTCGCCTGGTCCGCCGCCGCCCTGCCCGTGCCGGGCCCGATGATGGAGACGCTGACCCTTCTCGGCAGCGCCGCCACGCCCTGCGCGCTTTTCGCCATCGGCGCCTCGCTGGCCGGTCGTTCGGCCGAGCGCCTTGCCGTCGCGGGCTGGCTCAGCTTCTCGAAGCTGATCCTCCACCCCGCCATGGCCGCGCTCATGGCCTTTGCCGTCTTTCCGGTCGACCGCCAGGCCGCCGGCGTGATGATCGCTGCCGCCGCCCTTCCGGTCGCCGGCAATATCTATATCCTCGCCCAGCATTACCGCGTGGCCCCGCAACGCGTTTCGGCGGCGATCCTTCTGTCCACCGCCTTCAGCATCGTGACGGTGCCGCTGGTGATTGCCTGGGCAACAGGCGCTTGAAGTCAAGGAGTTCCCACATGAAGACCCTGTCCGAGAACCGCTGCTTCGGGGGCATGCAGGGCGTCTATTCCCATGCCTCCACCGCCACCGGCACCGAGATGACCTTCGGTCTCTTCCTGCCCGCCGAGGCCGAGGAAGGCGCCGTCCCGGTGCTGTGGTATCTCTCGGGCCTGACCTGCACGCATGAGAATGCCATGGTCAAGGCGGGTGCCCAGCGCTGGGCGGCCGAGGCGGGCATCGCGCTGGTCTTTCCCGACACCTCGCCGCGCGGCGAGGGCGTCGCCAATGACCCGGCCTATGATCTGGGCCAGGGCGCGGGCTTCTATGTCAACGCGACACAGACCCCCTGGGCGCCGCATTTCCGCATGTGGGACTATGTGTCCGAAGAACTGCCCCGGCTGCTCTTCAACACGTTCCCGCTGATCGAAGAGGCGCAGTCGATCACCGGCCATTCCATGGGCGGCCATGGCGCGCTGACGCTGGCCATGTCCTTCCCCGGCCGCTTCACTTCGGTCTCGGCCTTCGCGCCGATCTGCCAGCCCAGCGCCTCCGACTGGGGCCGCAAACAGTTCACCGCCTATCTCGGCCCCGACGAGAGCACCTGGGCCGCCCATGATTCGACCGCGCTGATGCGGCGCTACGGCTTCGACGGCCCGCTTCTGGTCGATCAGGGCACGGCCGATCAGTTCATCGACCTCCTTCGCCCCGAGGCGCTGGCCGCCGCCCTTACCGAACGCCGCCAGGGCGGCACGCTGCGGATGCAGAAGGGCTATGACCACAGCTACTTCTTCGTCTCCTCCTTCATCGAGGATCATGTCGGCTTCCACGCCGGGGCGCTCTTGGGCTAGGGGCAATTTCCGTCGAGGACGTTGCCATTTTCCTCGAAGGCGATTGGGCGGAGTTTTCCAGAACTCCGCTCTCCCGGCCCCCGAGTCGCCATTCTTCCCAGAACGTGGTTAACCTGGCGGGCGTTGCCCCCAGTGGAAGACGTTCGGAAGACAATCGGAAGACCTTGGAAAGACGCCGGAATGACCGATGAACGCCCGGATTAACACAGCGTTCCCAATATCTTGCGAGGCGCCATGACGCTTTACATCGACGCCGATGCCTGCCCGGTGAAAGCCGAGGCCGAACGCGTCGCCACCCGGCTTTCCATCCGCATGGTTCTGGTCTCGAACGGCGGCATCCGGCCGAGCGCGAACCCGCTCGTGGAAAGCGTCTATGTCGGCACGGGGCTGGATGAGGCCGACCGCTGTATCGCCGATCATGCCGCCACGGGCGATGTGGTCGTCACCTCCGATATCCCGCTTGCGGCCCGGGTGATCGAACGCGGCGCGGCGGTGGTCAAACCGGATGGTGAGGAACTAACCTCTAGAAATATTGGAACAATTCTTGCCACCCGCGACCTGATGGCCGATCTGCGCAGCGCCGATCCCTTCCGCCAGGGCGGTGGGCGCAGCTTCTCGAAATCCGACCGCTCGCGCTTTCTCGACGTGCTGGATCGCGTCTTGCGGCGTGGACATGTCGCTTAGGGGATAGAGTTTTCAGCCCGTCCGGGCTTCCCTCTCGCCATGATGACGACGCAGACCCAAAGCAGCGCGACGCCCGGTATTCTTCTTGCCCTTGGCGGCTCGGTCGTGATGTCGATGAACGACCTTGCCATCAAGGCGCTGTCCTCGACCTATCCGCTGCACCAGGTCATCCTCGTCCGTGCCTTGATCGGCATCGCCGTCGTCTGCCTTCTGATCGCCTTTTCCGGCACCGGATTCCGCCAGCTCCTCACCCGCCGCCGCGGCGCGCATCTGTTCCGCGTCTCGATCGTGATGATCTCAAATGTCAGTTATTTCGTGGGCTTATCGCTCATGCCGCTGGCCGATGCCGTGGCCACGGCCTTCATCGCGCCCATGCTGGTCACGCTGATGTCGGCGGTGATCCTGGGCGAGCAGGTGGGGCCGCGGCGCTGGTCGGCGGTGGCTGTCGGCCTCTTGGGCGTCATCGTGATGACCCGCCCGGGCGACGGCATGATCCAGCCCGCGGCACTGCTCGTCCTGCTGTCGGCGTTCTGCTACGCGGGCAGCCATATGATGACCCGCCACATGCGCGAAACGGAAAGCGCGGCGGCGCTGTCCTTCTATGTCCAGCTTGGTTTCGTGCTGGTCTCCAGCACCATAGGCCTGACCTTCGGTGACGGGCATATGGCGCAAGCCCCTGGGAGCACATGGGAATTTCTGTTCCGTCCTTGGATCCTGCCCGCCGCCTCCGACCTCTGGGCCTTTGCCGCCACCGGTCTTGCCGTCTCGATCGGCGGGCTGATGGTCAGCCAGGCCTATCGCACCACCGAGGCCTCGCTGATCGCACCCTTCGAATATGTCGGGATGCCGATGGCGATCTTCTGGGGCGTCGTGGTGTTTCACACCTGGCCCGACCGCACCGCCTGGTTCGGGATTGCGCTGATCTGCGGCGCCGGGCTTTATACGCTCTGGCGCGAAACCGTGCGCAACAAGAAGGATATCAACGTCGCCGCCCCCAGTGGCGATGTCTGACGGCGAAGGAAGACAGATGACCCCCGATTTCATCCCCGGCAGCGCCGAAAAGCTGCTCGACTGGCGTGGCCTGATGGCGGCCTTCGAGGCCGGGCATCGCCTGAAGCAGCCGGATATCAAGGACTTGTTCGTCTATCGCGGGCCGGACACCGTGCTTGACCGTGCCACCTGGATCGATGGTCTGGGCGCTTTGGTCAAAGTGGCAACCGTGGTGCCCGGCAATACCGCCCGCAAGAAACCCACGGTGAACGGCGCGGTGACGCTTTATGACGACGTGACCGGAGAGCTGACGGCGCTGGTGGATTTCCATCTGGTCACCAAATGGAAGACCGCCGGGGACAGCCTGCTTGCCGCGTCGAAACTGGCCCGCAAGGACAGCCGCCGCATCCTTCTGGTCGGCGCGGGCAATGTCGCACGCTCGATGGTCTCGGCCTATCGCACCATCTTCCCCGCTGCCGAATTCCGCATCTGGTCGCGCAGCGTCGCCAGCGCCGCCCATCTCGCCACGCCGCTCGGCCTGGAGATCGCCGCCGACCTCGAGGCCGCCGTGGGCTGGGCCGATGTGATCTGCACCTGCACCATGGCGACGGAACCGCTGATCAAGGGCGAATGGCTGCGCCCCGGCCAGCATCTTGACCTGATCGGGGCCTATCGTCCCGACATGCGCGAGGTGGACGATGCCGCCATCGCGCACGCCCGGCTTTTCGTCGATGCCCGCGCCACCACGGTGCATCATATCGGCGAGATCATGGCCCCACTGAAATCCGGCGCGATCACCGAAAAGGCGATCCTGGCGGATTTCTACGACCTGCCCTCGGGCCGCTATGCCCGTGAAACGGCTGAAGAAATCACCATCGCCAAGAATGGGGGCGGCGCGCATCTCGACCTGATGACCGCCGATTACATCCTGCGCGCCTGGCGGTCCCGCCAAGTTTAAGGCGTCACGCGATAGACATACCAATGGTCGCGCTGCAAGGGCGCGTCGCCCAAGGGCGCCAGGTCCGACCGCGTCAGGGGCGCGACGGTTAGCAGCAGCCCGCCCGGATGATCCTGCATCCAGGCCACCAGCGCGGCATCGTCACGCAGCACCCTGACCGGCGCGGGCAGGCGGGCGGCATAGGTGAACTCGCCCGCATAGGTGATGTCCGTCGTGGCAACGCCCTTGTCGGCATCGGCAGCCAGCAGCGCTGCGATGCGGCCGGGGTCGCTGTCCAGCCAGAGGCTGCGCCAGACCAGCAGCTCGAACAGGATCAGCGTGGCTGGGGCCACCGGCGCCAGCGCCCCGAGCGGCGTCCGCGCCCGGGCCACCAGCCCCAGGGTGGCCGCCAGCAGCGCCAGCCCGCCCAGCAGCGCCAAGGGCGAAACGCCGCCCGGCAAGGTCTTTTCGGGCACGAAGCCAAGCAGCGCCGCCACGCCTGCACCCGCCAACCCCAGCGCGGGCAGCAGCGGCAGGAAGCGGGTGACCCTACCCAGGCTGCCGGGCGCGGCAATCGAGAGAAGGAGCGCCAGCGCGGCCAGTTCCGGCAGCAGGTAATGGATCTGCTTGCCGCTGACAAAGCTGAAGGCGACCAGTCCCGCGACAGCCCAGATCATCAAGAGCCGGACCTGCGGGCTGGCTCTTTCTTGCCAGCCTCCCAGAACCTGCCGCCCCCAGCCAAAAGGCCAAAGGAACAGCGGCAGAAGCGCCGCGAAAAACCAGACCGGCCGGTCATGGGCAAAGCTCTGCACCATGCGGCCCGCGCTCTGCCGCCACAGGATGTCATTGCGATAGGCAGCATCGCCCAGGATCAGCGCCGGCCCCAGCCACAGCGCCAGAAGCGCCAGACAGACCAGAAGGCCCAGGCCAAGCCCGGTGTAGAAGCGACGCGGCGGCAGGGTCAGCGGCCCCGGTCGCCACAGAGGATAGGCCAGCGCGGCAGGCAGCACATGCAACAGGATCACCGGCCCCTTGGCCAGCACCCCCAGCGCCAGCGCCGCACCAAGGCCCAGCACGACCGAGCGCGAGATCTCGGCCCGGCGCGCCAGCGCCCAGAGCGACCAGATCCCGCACAGAGTCGCCACAGTCAGAAGCGTGTCGAACATCGTGGCAGAACCATAGGCAAGGAACACTCCGGTCCCCGCGAGCGCCCAGGCGGCGCGTCCGGCGCGCTCGGGCATCTCGGGCCACAGCACCCGGGCCAGCCGACCGGTCAGCAGCACCGCCCCCGCCCCCGCCAGCGGCGCGACGAAGCGGGCCAGAAGGTCACTCGTGCCGAAGATCGTCCAGACCAGATTGACCAGCCAGAACAGCAGCGGCGGCTTGTGGCTGTAGACCTCGCCATTCAGATGCGGAACGATTTTCGAGCCGCCCGTCCACATTTCCCAGGCGACGGTCAGATAGCGCGTCTCGTCCACCGCGAGCAGCGGCCGCAAGAGGATCAGCACCAGCGCCGCGATCAGAAAAGCCAGGGCGGCGGCTCCGGGCCGGGAGAGAAGTCTGACAAGAATCTGCATCTTCGATCTTCGGGGCGCATCCAGCTGCACAGGCATGTCTGACATCAAGCCCTATCCCGCCGCGTGGCAGGGGGCCAGCAGGCAATTTTGCCCCTCGCCCCGCCATAAGCCCCCGCTGACACGGCTGGAGGGCGGCGAAGGGAAGAATAAGGGCGCCAGGACCCTCACGCCGCTGCGGAAAATTCATCCTGCGGCAGCCCAGGCCGAGGCCCGGCGCTCGCAGCCTGCCCCCGCGGCGGGGGAACAACCGCCCGGGACGCCGCAGCTAGACCGCCGCGGAATGCTGCGCCTTGCTCTGGTCATAGGCGTCGAAGGCGCGCGCGATCATGCGGGTCAGGGGGCGGCCCTTGCCGGAAATCGTCAGCACCCCGTCCGTCACCCGGACCAGATCCTCGAACCCGGCGGCCGCATCGCGGAACAGCGCATCGACACGGGCCGCCGTCACGCCGAAATCCCGCAGCAGTTCAGTCCGGTCCACGGCGAAATCGCACATCAAGGCCTCGATGATCCGCCCGCGCAGCAGATCCTCGCCTGCAAAGACATGGCCGCGATGGGTGCTGAAGCGGCCCTCGCGGATCGCCTTGGTATGGGCCGCCGTGGCCGAGGCGTTCTGCGCATAGCCCTGCGGAAAGCGCGAGATCGACGAGGCGCCAAGCCCCACCAGCACCTCGGACGTGTCGTCCGTATAGCCCTGGAAGTTCCGCCGCAACCGCCCCAGCTGCTGCGCCACTGCCAGCCCGTCCTCGGCCCGCGCGAAATGGTCGATGCCGATCTCGCGATAGCCGTCCCAGGCGAACAATTGCCGCGCCACGCCAAAGAGGCGCAGCCGTTCTTCCGGCGTTGGCATCGCATCCGATGGGATCATCTGCTGGCGCCGGCTCATCCAGGGCACATGGGCATAGCCATAAAGCGCCACCCGGTCAGGCGAGAGAGACAGAAGCTTCTGCACCGAATCCGCAATCTTCTGAGGAGTCTGATGCGGCAGACCGTAGAGAATATCGGCATTCAGGCTGCGCACGCCGCGGTCGCGAATTTTATCTGCCACTTCGCGGGTCAGCTCATAGCTTTGCTCGCGCCCGATCGTGGCCTGAATCTGCGGATCGAAATCCTGCACCCCGATCGAGGCACGGTTCATCCCCGCCGCCGCCAGGGCGTCGAGCCGGGCATCATCCACCTCGTTCGGGTCGATCTCGACCGAGAACTCGCCCTCCTCGGCCATCGGCATGACGGCCAGGATGGTATCGGCCAGGTCGCGGATCTGGTCGGCAGGCAACAGCGTTGGCGTCCCGCCGCCCCAATGCAACCGGGACAGGGTGACGCCGCGCGGCAACAGGCGCGCCAGCAGGGCGATTTCCGCCTTCAGCGTCTCGACATAGGCGAGAACCGGATCCAGCGTCGATGTGCCCTGCGTCCGGCAGGCGCAAAACCAGCACAGTCTGCGGCAGAATGGCACATGCAGGTAAAGGGAAATTGCCGCCCCTTCCGGAATTGCCGCGATCCAGCTTTCAAAGACCTCAGGCGTTACACCACCGGCAAATTGCGGTGCGGTCGGGTATGAGGTATATCTGGGCACCCGCGCGTCAAAAAGACCGAGGCGCGTGAGTTGCGCATCCGTTTCCATGGGATTAGCCTTATTGGCGCGCGGGCAGAGATGCCTTGACGCAGATCAAGTGGTGAAAGGCTGTTGATGGCTCTGCAGGATATTCAGTTTCACGCAGGCCACCAGGAATGCGGCGATTGTCCCATTCGCCATCGCGCCGTCTGCGCGCGCTGCGAAAGCGACGAGCTTTCGAGGCTGGAGCAGATCAAATATTATCGGTCCTATGAGGCGGGACAGGCCATCGTGTGGTCGGGCGACCGGATGGATTTCGTGGCCTCGGTCGTCTCGGGCATCGCCACGCTGACCCAGACGATGGAAGACGGCCGCCGCCAGATGGTCGGGCTGCTGCTGCCCTCGGATTTCGTCGGCCGTCCGGGCCGCGCGACGGCGGCCTATGACGTCACCGCCACCACCGATGTCGTGATGTGCTGCTTCCGCAAGAAGCCCTTCGAGGACATGATGGTCCAGACCCCGCATCTCGCGCAGCGCCTGTTGGAAATGACCCTCGACGAGCTGGATTCGGCGCGGGAATGGATGCTGCTGCTGGGCCGCAAGACGGCGCGGGAGAAGATCGCCTCGCTGATCTCGATCATCGCCCGGCGCGACGCGGCTTTGCACCTGCGCCATGCCAAGGGCGCGCTGAATGTCGACCTGCCGCTCACGCGCGAGGAAATGGCGGATTACCTCGGCCTGACGCTGGAAACGGTCAGCCGACAGATCTCGGCGCTGAAGCGCGATGGGGTGATCCATCTTGAAGGCAAACGCCGCATCGTGATTCCCGATTTCGACCGCCTTCAGGAAGAAGCCGGCGATGACAGCGATGGCGGGATGCTGGCCTGACCCGCCGGTCCCCGCGCAAAGCGGTGCTTGCCGTCAGCGGTGACCGCGGACTGCCCCTGTCCGATGGGCCTTGCTGCGGCGTTCTTGAGGCTGGCTGGTGCCCTGCCGGGCCTGCCATTGCGCCGACGCGGCCGAGGGCCTTAGGATTTCAGCGGATGCGGCGGGGGGTCTCTCGCCGGCCAGATCATGGAGACTGGATGTCAGAGCTTGTGTGAGAAGGCTCTCTGATCCGCAGAGCGCCATCCCGCCCTCATCCACCCGCGCGCACCGCGTCGGGTGCCCTCTTACGTCCATCACATGAGACATCCATGAAATCCAAGGAAATGAAGGGCCCGTCCGGCCTTTTGATTCGCGACGAGATCGCCGCCGACATCCCGGCGATCAGCCGCACCATCACCGAGGCAATGCGGCTTCTGGCCCAGGCATCGGGCACCGAGGCCGCGATCGTGGACTTGCTCCGTGCCGACAAGGCGCTGGCGCTGTCGCTTGTCGCGACGCTGAAGAGACAGGTCATCGGCCATCTGGCGGCTTCGGCCGCCTCGGTCGGTGGGCAAGACGGTTGGGGGCTGATCGGGCCGCTGGCTGTCGCGCCCGACTGGCATCGGCAGGGCGTCGGATCGGTCTTGATGGCCGAGGCGTTGCGCCGCCTGCGCGCCACCTGCCGCGGTGCGGTGCTGGTCGGAAGTCCCGCCTATTACAACCGCTTCGGCTTTGCCGCCTTTCCCGGTCTTGGCGCCGCCGGATACCCGCCCGAGGTGGTGCTGGCCCTACCCTTCCATGGGCGGGCGCGCGCCGTGGGCGAGGTGACCTATCACCCGGCCTTCGCTCTGGATCAGCCGGACTAGGGTCGAGGCGGCCAGGATCGCGGGCGTCGGCCCCTGCCGGACGCGAGGCGATCCTGGCCTGGGTCACCGTCGATGCGCGTGTGGTGCAAGGTGCCTGATCCGCCAGCGAGGGCAGATGGGACAGGGGCGTGGTGCCAGGTCAGACGCGGCGGCGGGCGCGCAGGGCGGCGCCGATCGTGCCGTCGTCGAGATAGTCAAGCTCGCCGCCGACCGGGACGCCCTGGGCAAGCGTGGTGATCTCGGCCTGGGTTCCGGCCAGAGCGTCGGCGATGTAATGCGCGGTGGTCTGGCCGTCGACCGTGGCGTTAAGGGCGAGGATGACTTCGGCAATACCCTGATCGGCGACGCGGCGGGCGAGGCGGGGAATGCCCAGCTCATCGGGGCCGATGGCATCCAGCGCCGAAAGCGTGCCGCCGAGGACGTGGTAGCGGCCCTTGAACACACCGCCGCGTTCCAGCGCCCAGAGATCGGCCACATCCTCGACCACACAGATCGTGCCGGTGGCGCGGGCGGGATCGGCGCAGATCGGGCAGGTCTCCTCGGTCGAGATATTGCCGCAGATATGACAATCCCTGGCGGTGAGAGCGACCTGGGCCATGGCCTGCGCCAGCGGCGCCATGACCTGACCGCGCTTCTTGAGCATCATCAGCACGGCACGGCGGGCCGAACGAGGCCCGAGGCCCGGCAGGCGGGCCATCAGCTCGATCAGCGCCTCGATGCCCGTCGCGTCGCTCGCCATGGCTCAGAAGGGCAGGTTCATGCCGGGGGGCAGGCCCAGCGCATCGGCCATCTTGCGCATTTCCTCGGACTGGCGGGCGGCGCCTTTCGACTGGGCGTCACGGATCGCGGCAAGGATCAGGTCTTCCAGCACTTCCTTTTCGGTGGGGACCAGGATGGAGGCGTCAATGTCGAGGCCGGTGACCTCTCCCTTCGCCGTCGCCCGCGCCTTGACCAGACCGGCGCCAGATTCACCCACAACGACGGTGCGCGCCATGTCTTCCTGCAGCGCGGCCATCTTTTCCTGCATCTCCTGGGCGGCCTTCATCATCTTGCCCATGTCGCCCAGACCGGCGAGGCCTCCAAGTCCCTTGAACATGCGTGTTTCCTCCTGACGGCTTTTGTCTCAGATACGGTCGGGGCGGGTCTGGCGCAAGGCAAAGCGCTGTTTCAGGGCAGCGCGCGCCACAAGCTGCGGCGGGGGGCGAAACCTTCGGCGGCGAAGAAGCGGTGAGCGTCGTGGTTCGCCTCCCACGTGTCGAGCAGGATCTCGTCGCAGACAAGGGCCCGCGCCTCGGCCCGGGCGGCGGCAAGAAGCGCGCGGCCAAAGCCCTGACGGCGGAAGGCAGGATCGACGGCGATATGGTCGATCATCAAACGGCGGCGCGCGGGAGAGAAGGGCGAAGCGGGGCGATCCTGAAGGGACAGGAGCGCATAGGCCTGCGGCGGGTCACCGAGAAGAAGGCAGGTCACGCCCGGTTCGGCCAGACGCGCGGCGAAATGGGCGGTGACTTCGGCAGGATCGGGTTCGGCGTGGAAGGTTTCGGGGTATTGCGCCGCGTGCCAAGACTGGATGTGGCGGTTCAGCCGCGCGATCTGCGCCGCATCGGTGGGCGTGGCGCGGCGCGGGGTCAGCATGGCGAAGAATTTTCGGCGAAAATTCTGGTCAGGGCCGCAGGCGCGTTTTCCGCGAAACCTCGGGGTCGGGGCACGGGGCGGACGATTTCCCGGACGGGGTCAGGATTCGAACGGGTCCCAGTCGTCATCGAATTCGGCCTCCACCTCGGGCAGGGCTTCGGCGGCGGCGCGGGCGGCCAGCGCCTCGGGGTTGCGGATCTCGGTGATTCTCGCCTGCGGGAAGGCGGCGAGGACGGCCTGCACCAGCGGGTTCTCGCGCGCTTCCGCCAGGGCCGCTTCCTGCTCGCGGGCCTTGACCTCGGACACGGTGGGCGCGCCGCCAGAGGACACGACCGAGACGCCCCAACGCGCGCCGGTCCAGCCTTGCAGGCGCTGCGACAGGCGGGCGGCAAGATCGGGCCTGGCGCCGGGGCCCGGCTCGAACTCGATCCGTCCGGGGGAATAGCGGACGAGGCGGACATAATCCTCGACTTCGGCCAGCAGCAGCATGTCGCGCTTTTCCCGGATCAGGGCGACGATCTGATCAAACGTGGCATAGACCTGCAATTGGCCTTCGGCCAGCACCGGAGCCGCCGCCGCAGCGACCGGCCCGCTGACCGGGCCGCGCATCGGCGCGCGGGCCATCGGGGCATGGACCGCGCCCGCGGGCGCCCCCCCTGTCCTCGCGCCGCCCCCACCGCCGGGCGCGGGCGGGCGCGGGCCTTCCGACAGTTTGCGCACCAGGGTTTCGGGATCAGGCAGGTCGGCGACATGGGTCAGCCGGATCACCGCCATCTCGGCGGCCATCATCGCATTGGGGGCGAGGCCCACTTCCTCGATTGCTTTCAGCAGCATCTGCCACATGCGCGAGAGCGCGCGCATCGACAACCCTTGGGCCATTTCAAGCCCGCGGCGGCGTTCGTCGGGCGGCGTGGTCGGGTCTTCCGCCGCTTCGGGCGTGATCTTGATGACCGAAATCCAATGGGTGATCTCGGCAAGATCGCGCAGCACGGCCATGGGATCGGCGCCATCGGCATATTGCGCCGAAAGCTCGGACAGGGCAGCGGCGGCTTCGCCCTTCATGATCAGGTCGAAAAGGTCAAGGACGCGGCCCCGGTCGGCAAGGCCCAGCATGGCGCGGACCTGGGGGCCGGAAGTTTCGCCGCCGCCCATGGCGATGGCCTGGTCCATCAGGCTCATCGCGTCGCGGACCGAGCCTTCGGCGGCGCGGGTGATGAGAGCAAGGGCATCTTCGGCCAGCGTCGCCCCTTCGGCTTTCGCCACCTTGGCAAGATGGGCCAGCATCACTTCGGGTTCGATGCGCTTAAGGTCGAAGCGCTGGCAGCGCGACAGGATCGTCACCGGAACCTTGCGGATCTCGGTCGTGGCGAAGATGAACTTCACATGGGCGGGCGGTTCCTCGAGCGTTTTCAGAAGCGCGTTGAAGGCCGAGGTCGAGAGCATATGGACCTCGTCGACGATGAAGACCTTGTAGCGCGCCGAGGCGGGCGCGTAATGCACCGAGCCGATGATGGTCTGGCGGATGTCGTCGACGCCGGTGTTGGAGGCGGCGTCCATCTCGATCACATCGACATGGCGGCCTTCGGCGATGGCGCGGCAGGGTTCGCAGACCAGACAGGGTTCGGTCGTGGGGCCGCCTTTACCATCGGGGCCGATGCAGTTCAGCCCCTTGGCGACGATGCGCGCCGTGGTGGTCTTGCCCACCCCGCGCACCCCGGTCATCACAAAAGCATGGGCGATACGGTCAGAGGCGAAGGCGTTCTTGAGCGTGCGGACCATGGCGTCCTGACCGATCAGGTCGGCGAAGGTCTGCGGGCGGTATTTCCGCGCCAGCACCTGATAGGATTTCTCGGAGGTCTCGCTCATGGGGCTGGGCTTCGGCTTTCGGCTGGGACTCGGAGAGGCAGACTAGGCGCTGACCGCGCCGAGGTCCACCGCCCATGCGGCCCCGCAGTCCCGCCGCCTAGCTTTGCGATGGCTGGACCAGCGTGGCAAGCCAGGCGAGCAGCTCGTCGTTGAAGAAGAAGCGGCGGATGCCGTCCTCGACCTCGGGGGGGTTGGCGGATTGCAGGCTGCCGACCACTGCAATCATCGCGCCCTGTGCCGACAAATCAGCCGCAAGAGCAGTACGTTCGGCGCGGTTCAGCGCGGCGTCAAAGACCGCAAGCCCGATATGCGACAGGCATGGCAGCATCTCGCGCGCCTCGGCCACGCTGGAGATCGCCACGACGCGGATGTCGTTGAACATCTCTTCCAGCGAGAAGGTGAGATCCACGGAAAGATAGGGGTCGTGGGCCACAACAAGGCAATCCGTCGCACGCAGCATGGTCGCCTCCAACAAAGCTGACGCCTCTATGCAACCAAATGCGACGCCGCGCATTTAACTGTGACATAGCAACAGATCTTTCCGGGATGAATCGGACATGACGGTCACCAGATGCGACACCTGCCCGCTGCGCAGCATGGAAATCTTCGTTCCGTTTGATCCACAAGAACTTGAATTCATGCTGAAATTCAAAAGCGGCGAGCTGGTGGTCGATCGCGGCACGACGATCCTGATCGAAGGATCGAAAAGCCCGCAGCTTTTTACCGTGCTGCGCGGCATGGCGACACGTTACAAGACATTGGAAGACGGCAGCCGACAGGTGATCAACTTTGCCATGCCGGGCGATTTCCTGGGCTTGCAGGCAGGCGTCATTGGCGCGATGCGCCATTCCGTCGAGGCATCGACTGACATGGTGCTGTGCGTCTTCAAGCGCGAGGAGATCTGGTCGGTCTTCCGCAACCACCCCTCGCGCGCCTTCGACCTGACCTGGATTTCCGCCGTCGAAGAGCATTTCCTGGGTGAGACGGTCGCCACTCTGGGCCAGCGCGACGGATTGCAGCGGGTGGCTTGGGCGCTGTTCCGGCTGTTCAAACGGCTGCGGGCGGTGAAGCTGGGCACGAAGGATACGGTGCCGCTGCCGTTCCGCCAGCAGGATCTGGCCGATGCGCTGGGCCTTTCACTGGTGCATACGAACAAGACCCTGGCCGAACTGCGCCAGCGCAAGATCGCCAATTGGGCGCGCGGCGTGCTTGAGGTGATGGACGCGGACCAGTTGCAGGCCGTCGCAATGATCGAGGAGCCGAAGGAGGAGCGGCGCCCGCTGATGTAGGGGAGAGGACTGCCGCTAGCCGTTCTCGGCACCGCCGCGGACAAGACGGCGATGGGTGGCCGCCCGGCCGAATTCGGGCAGCATGAGGCGGGTAAAGGCCATGCGGGTGATCAGGACGTCACTGTCCTCGAGACGCATATGATAGACGGCATCCGACCAGTCCGGCCCATAGCTTCCGCCCATATCCTGCCGCCAGCGCACCCAGACCCGCGATCCGGCGCCGGGCAGGTCGATTGCCACCACGCGCGGCACCAGCGCCTTGATGCTGGCCGCCTGCAGCGCGGTGCGATGACGATGCAAATGCACGATAAGCGCGCTGCGATCCGTTATGGTCAGACGGGTGCCGCCCAGATCGACCTCAAGCGGATAGGCATAGAATTCGCACAGGGAATCGTAGCTGGCTGCCATGAGCGCCCGGCCCCGCCATTCGAAGTGTTTTTGATAGAAACGGAACATGCCCCTACGATCCAACATGCTGAAGAGGCACCGCCTAAGGCGCGACACGCGCTCGCCCTAACAAAAAACGACCAAATACGGTGAAATTACGACACCATGTCGGGTATGCGCAGTACGCATAACACAAACTTGCCTGTCACACGCGGCGGTTGCACGAACCTTGCGGGAAGGGGTCAGTTCGGCCCGATGACAGGGGCAAGGCTCTCCACCAGGGCGACGAGACGCGGCAGGCAAACCGTGGTCAGGTCATAGCGCTGGATCACCGTGTGCCGGGCGGCTTCGCGCAAGGGGGCGAAGCGGGCGGGGTCTTCAAGCGCCGCGATCAGAGTGTCCGACCAGGCGGGGATGTCGAAGAAATCGACCAGAAGCCCGTTCTCGCCATGGCGGATCACTTCTTCCACCGGGGCCACACGGCTGCCCACGACCAGCGCGCCCGCGGCCATCGCCTCGACCATCGACCAGGACAGGACGAAGGGATAGGTCAGATAGGCGTGAACGCGGCTGATCTGCATGAGGCGGGTGAAATCCGCATAGGGCAGCTTGCCCGCGAAATGGACGCGGGACAGGTCGATCCGGTCGCGCACTTCGTTCAGGAAGATCTGTTTCCAGCCCTTGCCGTTCTTCGGCGCGGCACCATAGCTGACCTCGTCGCCGCCCACAATGACGACACGGGCCTCGGGCCGCGCCTTGAGCACGGCGGGCAGGGCGCGCAGGAAGATATGGTAGCCGCGATAGGGTTCGAGGTTGCGGTTCACGAAGGTCAGCACCTCGTCCCCCGCACGCAGTGTCGGGCCGCCCGGCAGGGTCAGTTCGGCCTGCGGGTCAGGCCGCAGCGCCCGCGTATCGACCCCGTCGAAAATCACGTCGATCATCGCGCGCAGGGCGGGCGGATAGGTCGAGGCCTGCCAATGGGTCGGCGACAGGCCCCGGTCGGCATGGGTCAGCGCCTGGCCCAGATGGGCAGTGCGGCCTTGGGCGATCATCACCTGGTCAAAGCTGGCCGGGTTGAATTCAGGGTCGAAGCCAACATCTGCCCCGCGGCCCTTGTAGTAGAACTCGGCGTAGACCAGAAGGTTCGCCTCGGGCCAGACTTCCTTGAGGAACAGGGTCTCGCCCCAGCCGGAATGGCCGACGATCACGTCGGGGACATAGCCTTCGCGATCGCGCAGTTGCAGGCAAGCACGGGCGACGGTCACGCCGCGGTCGGACATGGTGGTGTAGTTGCGCCCCAGCCGGGTGGCGACGGGATCGACCTTTTCCGGCTGGTGCTTGTAGCGCCAGGTCTGGATCGCGGTCTGGCGCTGGTTGACCGCATCGGTAAGCGCACGGCAGTCATGCCCGCGCGCAGCCAAGGCGGGCGCGAGATGCAGGAACTGGCCGGGAAAGTTCTGGTGGACGAAGAGGATCTTCATCTGCCCTCTGCCCTAGCCGGCCGTGCCGAAGGCGGCCTTCATCAATGCTTTGGTATAATCGGTCGCGGGCCGGGCGAAGACCTGCTCGACAGAGCCTTCCTCGACCACATCGCCCGCCTTCATCACCATCACCTTATGTGACATGGCCCGGATCACGCGCAGGTCATGGCTGATGAAGATGAAGGCCAGGCCCCATTTCGCCTGAAGATTGCGCAGAAGGTCGACGATCTGGACCTGCACCGTCATGTCGAGGGCCGAGGTGGGTTCATCCAGCACGACGAGATTCGGGCGCAGGATCATGGCGCGGGCGATGGCGATGCGCTGGCGCTGGCCACCCGAAAACTCGTGCGGGTATCGGCCCATCATGGCGGGGTCTAGGCCCACTTCGGCCATGATCTCGGCCACCATCTCGCGCCGGTTGCGACCGGGTTCGACGCCATGGACACCCAGCCCCTCGGCAATGATCTCTTCGGCCGTCATGCGCGGCGAGAGACTGCCGAACGGGTCCTGAAAGACAATCTGCATATGGCGGCGCAGTGCGCGCATCGCCTTGCGCCCCCGGGCGCGCAACAGCGCCTCCAGCCCGGCTTCGGCGACATCGCCCAAGGTATCGGCTTCGGAAAGGCCGCCCGAACTGCGGACCGCCGCCTCGCTGTGGACCTGATCGAGCCGGGTGATGTCGCGGCCGAAGAACACGATCTTGCCCTGTGAGGGGATCAGCCGCATCAACGCGAGCGCCAGCGTCGTCTTGCCCGAGCCGCTTTCACCGACAATGCCCAGGGTCTCGCCCGCGCGCAGAGAGAGCGTCGCCTCGTTCACAGCCTTCACATGGCCGACGGTGCGCTTCAGCAAGCCCTTGGTGATCGGAAACCAGATGCGCAGTTTCTCGGCTCGCACCACTTCGGGCGCATTGGCCGCCACCGGACGAGGTTGGCCCACAGCTTCGGCGGCGAGCAGTTTTCTTGTATAAGGGTGCTGAGGATCGGCGAAGACCTGGGTCGAAGGGCCGGTTTCCACGATCTCACCGCCCTGCATCACCGCCACGCGGTCGGCGATGCGGCGGACGATGTTCAGGTCATGGGTGATGAAGAGAAGCGACAGGCCTTCCGACCGCTTCAACTCGGCCAGAAGGTCAAGGATCTGGGCCTGGATCGTCACGTCCAGCGCGGTGGTCGGTTCATCCGCGATCAGAAGCTGCGGTTTGTTCGCCAGCGCCATGGCAATCATCACCCGCTGGCGCTGCCCGCCCGACAATTCATGCGGATAGGCGGTCAGACGGTTTTTCGCGTCGCGGATGCCGACCTTCTCCAGAAGGTCCAGCGCGCGGGCCATGGCGGCTTCACCAGTCAGGCCCTGATGCAGCGTCAGTGCCTCGGTGATCTGGCGGCCGATGACATGCAGCGGATTGAGCGAGGTCATCGGCTCTTGGAAGATGAAGCTGATGTCATTGCCGCGCACGCCGCGCAATTCGCGCTCGGACAGGCCGGCAAGATTGCGACCCTGCCAGTTGATCTGGCCCGAGACGCGGGCGCTGTCGGGCAGCAGACGCACGGTCGACAGGGCCGTGACCGATTTGCCCGATCCGCTTTCGCCGACCAAGGCCAGCGTCTCGCCCTTTTCCACCCGGAAAGAGACTCCCTTGACCGCTTCGATCACGCGGCCGTCCTGGGTGAAGGAGATCCGCAGGTCGCGGACATCAAGGAGGCTCATCTGAAGGTCTTCCGGGGATCGAAGGCGTCACGCACGCCTTCGAAGATGAAGATCAGCAGCGTCAACATGATGGCGAAGGTGAAGAAGGCGGTGAAGGCCAGATGCGGCGATTGCAGGTTGCCCTGGGCCTGGCGCGACAATTGCCCCAGCGAGGGCGCGTTGGCGGGCAGGCCGAAGCCCAGATAGTCAAGCCCGGCAAGCGAGCCGATGACACCGGTGACGATGAAGGGCAGGAACGTCAGTGTCGCGACCATGGCATTGGGCAGGATGTGGCGGAACATGATCTGCGTGTCCGACACGCCCAGCGCGCGGGCGGCGCGCACATATTCGAAATTGCGTGCCCGCAGGAACTCGGCCCGGACCACACCGACGAGCCCTGTCCAGCCAAAGGCGACCATTAGCACGACCAGAAGCCAGACCGATTTCGACAGGATCGAGGTCAGGATGATGATGATGTAAAGCTGTGGTGTCGCGCCCCAGATCTCGATCAGGCGCTGCATGACAAGATCGGTCATGCCGCCGAAATAGCCCTGCACCGCGCCCGCCGCGATGCCGACGACCGAGGTCAGAACCGTGACGACAAGCGCGAAGCTGACCGAAAGCCGGAACCCATAGATCACGCGGGCCAGCACGTCGCGCGACGTGTCGTCCGTGCCCAGCCAGTTTTGCGCCGTGATCGGGCCCGGCGCCACCCCGCCGGTGTTGACGATGGTGTTGTAGCTGTAGGGGATCGGTGCCCAGACCATCCAGCCCTTCTGGACGGGTTCGCCCTTGGCCGTGCCCTTGTCCTGCGCCTCGGCCATGATACCGTCAGGGTCGTCCCAGCAATCCAGCGATCCACCCGCGACGATCAGGCATTGCACCTCGGGCGTGGCATAATTCGCCTCGGTGCCCAGATCGCCACCGAAGGTCTTTTCAGAGTAGAAGTTCAGGAAGGGCATGTAATAGCCGTCCTGATACTTGACGAGAAGCGGCCGGTCATTGGCCAGAAGCTCGGCAAAAAGCGAAATGCCGTAGAGGACGACAAAGATAGCCAGCGACCAGACCGCGCGGCGGTTCTGCTTGAAATTGCGCCAGCGGCGCTGGTTCAGGGGGGACAGCGCCATCAGCCCCCCCGCTTTTCAAAGTCGATGCGTGGATCGACATAGACATACATCAGATCCGACACGATCCCCATCACCAGCCCGATCAGGCCAAAGGCGTAAAGCGTGCCGAAGATGATCGGATAGTCACGGTCAAGGATGGCACGGTACGAAAGCTGCCCCAGCCCGTCGAGCGAGAAGATCACCTCGATCAGCAGGGACGAGCCGAAGAAGACCGACAGGAACAGCGCCGGAAAGCCCGAGATCACCAGCAGCATCGCATTGCGGAAGACATGGCCGTACAGCACGCGGCCTTCGGACAGGCCCTTGGCGCGGGCGGTCATCACATATTGCTTGCGGATCTCGTCGAGGAAGCTGTTCTTCGTCAGCAGCGTCAATGTGGCGAAGCCCGAAATCAGCAGGGCCGAGACCGGCAGCACGATATGCCAGAGGTAATCGGCCACCTTGCCCACAAGGCTCAGGTTGTCCCAGTTTGACGAGGTCAGGCCGCGCAGCGGGAACCACTGGAAATAGGACCCGCCCGCAAAGAGCACCATCAAGAGGATGGCGAACAGGAAGGACGGGATCGAATAGGCCGCGATGATGATGCCAGAGGTCCAGGTGTCAAAGCGCGAACCGTCATGCACCGCCTTGCGGATGCCAAGCGGGATCGACACGAGATAGGAGATGAGCGTGGCCCAGAGGCCGAGCGTGATCGAGACCGGCATCTTGTCGAGGATCAGCCCAACCACGCTTTTGCCCTGGAAATAGCTGTCGCCGAAATCGAAGACCAGGAACTTGCCCATCATGATGAAGAAGCGTTCCAGCGCAGGGATCGGCTCTTCGTGGCATTCCGGTGCCTTCAGGCTGGGCGTTCCGGTGAAACCCGCATCGCAGACCACGCGCGAGAAGCCGAACTGGACCTTAAGCTTGGCCAGGAATTCGGGGGGCAGGCCGCGGGCACCGGCATAGCCCGCGCTGTCATCCTGCACGCCGCCGCCTTCGGTGCCCCCGATGGAATCGATCGCATCGCCGCCCCCCTCGAACCGGGCACGCACCTGGTCGATCGGGCCGCCGGGCACGAATTGCGTCAGCGCGAAATTGATCACCATGATCCCGATCAGCGTCGGGATCACGAGGAGAAGCCGGCGAAGGATATAGGCGCCCAAGGTTCGGTCTGCCCCCGCTAGGTCAGGACACGGTCACTTCAACGTGCCATTGGCGCGCAAAGCATCGGCCTTTTCGGGGTTGTACCACCAGAAGGCAAGCTCTCCTACCGCATAGGGGGGCAAGTTTTGCGGATGATCATACATGTTGTAATAGGCCACCCAGCTGTCGCGTTTGAAATAGCGCGGCACCACCACGTATTCCGACCGCAACACCCTGTCCAGCGCGCGGATGACATTCGTCAACTCTTCCCTGCTGGAGGCGCTGTCCACAAGGTCCAGAATCTTGTCGACCGCCGGATTGGCATAGCCCATGCGATTGCGACTGGAATTGTCCTTGGCGATCGAATCCCAGGCCTGTTTCAGCACGCCGCCGGGTTCCAGCCCGCCATTGACCACGGTGGTCGGCAGCGCGTCGAAATCGAAGCTGGGCGGGCTGGCGCGCTGTTGCAGCTGTGCGTCGTCAATCAGCTCGAAGCTGGCCTGCACGCCGATGGCCTTCAGGTTTTCCACATAGGCCAGCATCACCGGCAGAAGATCGGTCCTTGTGTGGATCATGTCCATCCGCAGCGGCTCACCCTTGGCATTGCGGCGGATTCCGTCGGCGCCGGCGACCCAGCCCGCTTCGTCTAAGAGCGCCGAGGCCTTGCGCAGGTTGCGGCGGTCCAGCGCATTCGCCTCGCTTGAGACCGAGCCCATCGGCACCTCATCCGTTAGGATGCTGGCAGGCAGCAGCCCTTCATCCACCAGGGGTTTGAGGATGGCGGCTTCCTCGGGCGTCGGCGTGCCAGTGGCGGCCATGTCCGAATTTTCCCAGATCGAATTCGTCCGGGCGAACAGCCCGTAGAAGATCGCCTTGTTGGTCCATTCGAAGTTGAACATCAGACCCAGCGCCTCGCGCACCTTCGGGTCCTGGAATTGCGGGCGGCGCAGGTTGAAGATGATCGATTCCCCGCCGGCGATGTTGCCGCTGGGAATGGTTTCCTTGACCACGCCGCCGGACTTGACCGAGGGGAAGTCGAACTCCTGCGCCCAGCGTTTCGGCAGGCTTTCGGTGCGGAAGGTGTAGACGCCAGCCTTGAACGCCTCGAAGGCCGCGTTGTCATCGGCGAAATATTCGATGCGGATGCGGTCGAAATTGTTCTGGCCGACGTTCAGCGGGTGCTTCTCTCCCCAGTATTTCGGGTTGCGCGCAAAGATCACCTGCTGGCCCGGGCGCATGCTTTCCAGCACATAGGGGCCGGTGCCGAGGAAGGGCTCGAGGCTCGATTTCTCAAGATCGCGGTTATGCTCTTCGTAATCCTTTTTGGAAAAGATCGGCCCGCTGCCGGCCTGGGCAGGCATGTCACGGAAGGGGGTGCCGGGGGTGAAGGTGAACTTGATGCGGTAGGGATCCAGCACCTCGACCGACTGGAACTTGCCGCCCGCGACGCTGCGATATTCCGGGATGCCCTTTTCCATGAACAGGTTGTGGCTAAAGAGCACGTCTTCCGCGGTCAGCGGCGAGCCGTCCGAGAAGGTCACGTCCTTGCGCAGGTTGAAGATCACCCAGCTGCGATCCTCGGGGTATTCCATCGTCGTGCACATCAGGCAATAGGCGGCGCTGACGTCATCCGCCGTGCCCGAGAGGATGGATTCGTAGAAGATCGAGGACAGGGCGGCGGCATTGCCCGCGATGGCATAGGGGTTGAAGCTGTCGAAGGTCCCCGAGGCCCATTCGCTGATCTCGCCCCCCTTGGGCGCATCGGGGTTCACATAGGGCAGATGGGCGAAGTCGGCGGGCAGCGCCAGGTCGCCGAAAGTCGAGATGCCATGCGCGACGATGATTTTCTGGTCGCCGCCCGGCGCCGTCGCCGCATCTGCCGCAGGGGCGGCGTCGGGCGCGGGGGTGGGGGTGTCCGTCGGGTCCTGAGCGCGGGCGACCCCGGACAATGCCAGGAGCAGCGCTCCGGCGAGAAACCCGCCCGTCAGTGCCGCGCACCCTTTCGCAGCCCGATCATCCTGGACCAGAACCCGCATATTCGCCGCCATCAAACCCCTCCGCCGCAAACTCGGTCGCAGTCTGTGATGCTAGAGCGCGGAATGTCGATGGAAAAGGCGCGAATGCGTGAGGGAAACGTGTCCTTGACCGCGCGGCAATCAAAAAGGCCGCGCCTTTCGGGCACGGCCTTGGCGTTCCGCAACGGGAATACCCTTAGGGGTGCTGGGTGAGGAAGGCGATCAGGTTCGCCCGATCCTCGGGCTTCGGCAGCCCTGCGAATTTCATCTTGGTGTCGGCGGCGAAAGCCTTGGGGTTTTCCAGGAAGTGGAACAGGGTTTCCGGATCCCAGACCGCCGGGTGATGCGCGGCCATCGAGTCGGAATAGGCGAAGCCCTCGACCGTGGCGATCGGGCGACCGACCACACCGTTCAGATGCGGGCCGGTGCCATCCTTGGCCTCGATGCTGTGGCACGCCTTGCACTTGCCAAAGACCTTTTCGCCCGCGGCGGCATCGCCCGCAGCCAGCACAGCGGGCACATCGATCGCCGGGCCTGCCTCGGCGGCCGGAGCAGCGGCACCGGTGTCGATCGTATAGGCCTGGGTGCTTTCGCCTTCGGCGCCATGGCCGCCCGAGCTCATCGCATAGATCGAGGTCGCGGCCCAGTTGCCCAGCAGGAACACCAGCAGCGCCCCGCAAACCGCCCCAACAGTCTTGGTCGCCGTCATCGTGTCGAACATGTCGCTTGCTTCCCTTGGCCGTCCGTCGCGGGGTTTCTATATGCTTCCCCCCATGTTGCGCAAGGTGTAGGAGCGCGACGAAACGCCCCTGCCGCCCTTTTCGGCAGGCCAAGGACGGAGCACCCGCGCATGACGGCCAAACCCGACGCCCCTTCCGCCGACAGCCCGGGCCGGATCGCCTTTCAGGGTGAGCCGGGCGCCTATTCGCATCAGGCCTGCGCCCAGGCCCGACCGGGCTGGGAGGTGGTGCCCTGCCAGACCTTCGAGGATGTGGTCGAGATGACGCGATCCGGCGAGGTGGAGCTGGGGATGTTGGCGGTCGAGAATTCGACCTATGGCCGTGTCGCCGATGTGCACAGCCTTCTGCCGCGTGCCGGCCTGCATATCGTGGACGAGGCCTTCGTCCGGGTGCATGTGAACCTGCTGGGCGTGAAGGGCGCGAAGCTGGAAGACGTGACCGAGGCGCATGGCCATGTGGTCATCCTGCCGCAATGCGCGGGCTTCCTGAAGGTGCACGGCATCAAGGGCAAAGTCTCGAGCGACAATGCCCGCGCCGCGCGCGAAGTCGCCGAGGCTGGGCTGAAAGAGCGGGCGGCTCTGGCCAGCGAACTTGCGGCCGAGATCTACGGCCTGGACGTGCTGGCCCGCCATATCGAGGATCACAAGAACAACACGACGCGTTTTCTGGTTATGTCGCGCGAGGCCGATCGCAGCCGCCGCGCCCAGGACATGATCACCACCTTCACCTTCCGGGTGCGCAATATTCCGGCGGCGCTGTACAAGGCGCTGGGCGGATTTGCCACCAACGGGGTGAACATGACCAAGCTGGAAAGCTATATGGTCGGCGGCAGCTTCACCGCGACGGAATTCTACGCCGATATCGAGGGCCATCCCGAAGACGCGGCCGTGGCCCGCGCGCTGGAGGAGCTGGGCTTCTTCACGACCGAGCTGAATATCCTGGGCGTCTATCCGGCCGATCGCAAGCGCTGAACCGCGGGCGCGCCCTCACCGCTGGCCGGGGTTGCGGAACTTGTCCTCGATCAACGTCGCCAGCTTGCCCGCGGCGCCGTCGATGCGTTTCTGCACCCGCCCCCGCGCCAGCCGCAAGGATTGCAGCATCAGCCGCGCGGCCAGCGTTTTCGGGCGCACTTCGCCCGCGATGGTCAGCCGCGTGCGGCGCGGCGACAGCGCCATAAACTCGACCCGCGCGTCGCCCGAGATGGCCTGGCCCTCGATCCCATAGGCCAGAAAACTGTCAGGCTGAGCATCGGCAACGCGCAGGGCCAGCTTGCGCGTCTTGCCGCGGAAGGAAAACTTCACCCGCCATCCCATGCCCGGCCCGTCCTGCTCCAGCTTGTCGCTGCGCTCGATCTCAGCCCCACGGCGCATCGCCATGCGCTCGAACTGAGCGAAATCCGACATTTGCGCATAGACGAAGTCCAGCGGGGCCTCGATATCCTGGCGGGTGGTCAATTTCATTCTGCGGCCTGTCCCCGTCGCTGCGCGCCCCTTGCGGGTGGATTCTGGTGTTGTCGGACCCGCCGCGGCAAAAGGATCACCGCCTGCACATCGGCCCAAGACAATCTTGCGTCAATCCAGCCGTCCGGCAAGCCAGTTCGCCATGAGGAATTGCGCGATGGCACCCTGACGCGGCGGGCGCATTCGGTCATGCCGCCCAGCAAAGACCTCGGCCAGATCCTCACGGCTGATCCAGAAGGCATCCTCGAGCTCGGCCGGGTCCAAGGTGATCGCCTCGTCCAGCGCCTCGGTTTTGCAAGCCAGCATCAGCGAGGCCGGGAAGGGCCAGGGCTGACTGGCGACATAGGAGACGGCACCGCAGGCCACGCCGGTTTCCTCGGCCACTTCGCGGCGGACGGCGGCTTCCATGGTCTCACCCGGCTCGATGAAGCCGGCGAGGCAGGAATACATCTTCTCGGGCCAGCCCGGACTGCGCCCCATCAGGGCGCGGTTGCCGGACGTGACCAGCATGATCACCACCGGATCGGTGCGCGGGAAATGCTGGCTGTTGCAGGCGGGGCAACGCCGGTGCCAGCCCGCCGCCTCGGGCAGCGAAGCCGCGCCGCAGACCGCGCAGAAGGCGTGGCTGCGATGCCATTCGACCAGCGCTTTGGCCATGGCGGCCAGCTCACCCTCGACCGGTGTCAGAAGCATCAGTGCCTGGCGGAGATCGGCGAAGGCCTGGGTCTCGGGCAGGGCAGGATGGGTCTGGCGCCCGGCATCGAAGGGATTCGCTCCGGCAGCGACCGGCGCCTCGGGCTGCCACTGTGACAGATCAGCGGCAAAGCGGCCCCGGCCTTCGACGTCCAGTCCCAGAAAGATCGGTGCCGCCGCGCCGTCGATCACGGCATGATCGCTGGCGACCCACACCAGCCCGGTCGCGGACAGGGCAGGACTTCCGCGCCAGAAGGGCAGGACAAGCCCTGCCGCCCAGAGCCTGGCCTGTGCCGCAGCATCGCCCCGCAGGGCCTGCCCGCGGTCAAGTCCGCCATCGCCTGCAAAGGCCAGATTGCGCCTATCCTGCATCCTGCCGCCATCCCCTTGCCGTGGCCCGCAGGCCGCGCCCGGGCCATCCGGCCCGCCGCTTGAGCCCCGCGTTCGCCGCATCTTCCTGCCATGTCGGCCCGCGCGGCGAAAGCCCGGCTGGAAGGGCGATGCGCGCTTTCGTGCGAAACGCAACCGTTAGATGAAAAGCATTGGAATACCGCGCATTTTCCTTGCCCCTCGCGCGAAGCAATGACAACCTTGGGCTGTTTCCAGTAGGATGCCTTGTGACCGTAGGCTCCAAGGCAAGAATTAGCCCCGCCGGGGCACCGTGAGTTTCGCGATGACGCAGGACAACCCGTACGCATCTCGGCCCCAGCCCCTCAGGCCGGCCAAGTCCACAACGCCCTCAACCGCCCCTCTTCACCATTTGCGGCTTCTGGCCACGACCGATCTGCATTCGCAGCTTCTTTCCTTTGACTATGCCACAAACAGCCCGCAATTTGGCATGGGCCTTGCCCAGACTGCCAGCTTGATCGCCGCAGCCCGGGCCGAATCGCCGGCCGCGATCCTGCTTGACAACGGCGACTTCCTTCAGGGTTCGGCCATGGCCGAATTTGCGGCTTCGGGGCGGCGGCGACGACGGGCACATCCGGCCGTCGTGGCGTTCAATACCCTGGGTTACGATGCCGTCGCCCTGGGCAATCACGAATTCAACTATGGTCTCGCACGGCTGCGGGCCGCGCTGACCACGGCGCGCTTTCCGCTGCTGTCGGCCAATGTAGCCCTGACGCTGGGCGAGACGCCGCCGCGCGACCGGCTGCTGGTGCAGCCCTATGCGCTGATCCCGCGCGAGCTGCTGGGCAGCGACGGTCGGCGGCGGCGCATTCTGGTTGGCGTTCTTGGCCTGACCCCGCCCCAGATCCTGAACTGGGATCATGGTCATCTGGCAGGACGGCTGGAAGTTCGCCCGATGCTTGAGGCGGCCCAGGCCTGGGCGCGAGAGATGCGTCAGACTGGAGCCCAGCTTGTCGTCTGCCTGGCCCATAGCGGCATCGGCACCCCGACGCAGGACCATCCCGACGAGGCTCTGGCCACCGAGATTGCGGCCCTGCCCGAGATTGACGTGGTCATCGCAGGTCACAGCCATCAGGTCTTTCCCAACGGCCAACCAAGTTCCGACCCGCGCGTCGATGCCCAGCGCGGGCGGCTAGCGGGCAAGCCTGCCGTACAGCCGGGCCATTCGGGCAGCCATCTGGGCATTGTCGATCTAGCGCTTGTCCCCAATGCCGCGGGCGGTTGGCAGGTGACCGCCGCGCAATCGCGCTGCCAGAGCACCTCGGAAGTGCTGGCCGGATTGCCACCGACGACCATCCGTCAAAATGCCCTGCCGCTGCGCCGTGCGCTCGAGGCCGACCACCGCTCGGTCCTGGGCTGGACGCGGCTGGTGATCGGGCACAGCCGCATCGCATTGTCGACCCAGTTCGCGCTGGCCGCCGATGTACAGGCGATGCGGCTTGTCGCGGCCGCCAAGCGTGACCATGTGGCGCGCATGTTGCAGGGTCGGCCCGAAGCCGACCTGCCGATCCTCGCCTCGGTCACGCCTTTCCGCGTGGGTGGACGAGGTGGGCCGCTGAACTTTACCGACATACCGGCGGGCGTACTGTCGATCCGGCATGTCTTCGACCTTTACCCCTTTCCCAATGCCATCGCGGCGACGCTGATCACCGGCGCGGAGATCCTGTCCCGCCTTGAACTGGCGACAAATCTCTTTCATCAGGTCCTGCCCGGCCAGGCCGACCAGCCGCTGATCGATGCCGCGCTGTCGAGCTATGGCTTTGAATCGATTCCGGGCCTCAGCTACCAGATCGACCTGTCACGCCCGCGCGGCCAGCCGGGCCGCATCCGCGATCTGAAGCTGGACGGTCGCCCCCTGTCGCCGCGCGCGCGGCTGGTGCTGGCGACGAACAGCTATCAGATCGGCCGGTTGGGCCCGCTGGCGGGCGAGACGCTGCTGGCCGCCGGACCGCTGGTGACGACGGTGCTGACCGATTATCTTCGCGCGACGGGCGAGGTTGCCGCCGAAACCGGGCCGGGCTGGTCCTTCACTCCGGTGCCGGGGGCATCGGTGCTGCTCGATGCCGGGGCGGGGGCGCTGGACCATCAGGGCGAAGTGAAGCATCTGTCGCCGGAAGCCATCGGGATCAGCGAAGAAGGCTTTCACCGCTTTCGCCTGCGGCTGTGATCCGCTAAGCCGCCCGGGCAGCACCGCAGGCACAAGGCAGGACAGTCATGTCGACCCCGATCTATGAGGCCCTTCTCTTCGATCTCGACGGCACGCTGATCGACACCGAAGCGCTGGCGCTGCGCACTGGCCTTGCCGCCTTTGCCGATGCGGGGCATCCGGTTGAAATCGACCTTCTGCACCGGCTGGTCGGGCGCGATGAACCGACCTCAGAAGAGATCCTGCGCGCGGCTTTGCCCGCGGCGGATCTGGGCGCGATTCGCGCCGCATGGGGCACGGCTTTCGCCGCGGCGGTGGAAGACGGCCTGCCGCTGAAACCCGGCGCTACAGAATTGCTGGACGCGACCGATGGCCGCCGCCGGGCCATCGTCACCTCAACCGGGCGCCCCGGCGCACATCGCAAGCTGGCGATTGCAGGCATTGCCCGGCGCTTCGAACTGGTGATCTCGCTGGATGACGTGACCGCGCCCAAGCCCGACCCCGCCCCCTATCTGCTTGCGGCCGAGCGGCTGGGCCTGTCCCCCCGCGCCTGCCTGGTCTTCGAGGACAGCGACACCGGCGCCGAAGCCGCGCGGCGCGCGGGGTGTACCGTTGTGCAGGTGCCCGATCAGGGCGAGGTGACGGGCCTGCACGCCCATCACCTCGCCGCCGACCTGATGGAAGGCGCCCGCATGGCAGGCCTGATCGACTGAGCCCGCCTACAGCGCCGCCACCTGTGCGGGGTCCAAAAGCCAGGGCGCGAGGATGCCGCATGTATCGGCAAGGGGCAGCAGCGTGTCAGGCACATCCATGCCGATCTGGTCGCGCATGAAGCGTGCCCGCACCTCAATCCGCCGCGCGACATTGGGAAACCGCGCGGTCAGTTCAGCCCGCAGGTCGTCATCCGCCAGCACATAACCATCCTCCATCCGGGTCGAGCCATAGATGGTGTGGCCGGGGATCACATCCATCTGCATCGCCATGCCCGAGGCGAGCGAAATGTCCGACCCCTCGTAGATCGGCGAGGAAACCCATTCCTCAAGCCCGATCAGATGGCCCGGGTTCAGGCTGATGCCAAAGGTCTCGTAAGGCAGAATCTCCTGCATCCGCGCCCAGACCGCGCCGCCCGCCACACCGGGCCGCATCAGACCGCACCAGTCCGACATGGCGGCCAGATAGGGCAGGACAAAGGCCTCGAAATAGTCGCCCGCCGCGACTGGCAGGTCCTCGGCACCACGCGCCAGCCAGCCAGCCCGGCAGATGTTCGCTCCCCAATGGGCGATATTGAAGCTGACGGGCTGGCCCAGCTCCAACCGCTCGCCACTTGGCCCCGACAGGCCCAGATGGGCGCGCGCGCCGGTGGCGAATGTGGCATGGCAGCCCAGCGGCAACCCGCCGATCCGTGCCGCCTCGATGGCGGCGAAATCAGTCATGCCTTCGCGAAAGGCAAAGACCATCCGCTTCAGCGCCGCCGCCGCCATGTGGTTGGCGAATTCCAGCCGGGCGATGTCGGCCGCGCCGATCCGCGCGCGCAGGCCATGGCCCGGATGCTGGAACAGATCGGTCGCATTCTCGGCCCGGCCCGCCCGCGCCCGCAGCGGATCGGCCAGAAAGGCCGGAACGTCCAGTGCAGTGGCGGGATCGTCCACCTCGTCCGGCCCGAACCATTTCCACCCGGCCACACCGATCCTGGCCCCGCGCGGCACCAGCGGCGCCAGCAGATCTGAAAGCCGCGCCCCGCCCCGCGGCTGCGAGGGCAGCGACAGGCTGGCGCAATGGACGGGCCGCACATGGCCCGCCTGCACCAGCGGCGACACCTCGGTCCAGGCCAGGCATTCGTTGCCGGCCAGAAGATGCGCCGCATCCGGCCCGATCACCAGCACCGCCTCTTCGAAACGCGGATCGAAACCGGTCAGCCAGTGCAGGTTGGCCGCATGTTCACGGTCGCCATAGACCACCAGCGCAGCATGGCCTCGCGCCGTCATCGCCACGCGCGTGGCCGCCAGCCGCGCCTCGGCTTCTGCCAGAGTGAAGCCCGGCGGCAGGTCGGGCGTGCCGCCTTCGGGCCAGTCCATCCGCATCAACCGGGTCATCGCCGCCCACCCTTCCTCTCCACCGCGCGCGGGGGGTGCCGCATCACCGCCGCGGCCCTTGGCCTCCCGTGCCTTGTGCCAAGCCTATGCCCCCTGGCCGCGCACGCATAGCCCCCCGCGCGCAGAGCGGCGCGCTTGCGAATCCTCGCGCCCGCGCCTATATGGGCCGCGAGAGGTTGGCGCGGGCGAGCGCCTCGCCAACCCGGTCAGGTCCGGAAGGAAGCAGCCGTAACGAGATCCGTTTGGGTCGCTGTCCAGCCTCTCACCTTCGCCCCGCTCTCAGCCCGGGCGCATCCGGGGGATCGCACCCCTTCCCTATCCTTGCCGCTCAATCCCGCTCGGCCTCCAGCACCAGCGGGCCCTCCAGCACCAGCCGCACCTGCCCCCGGCCCGCGCGTTCCAGCCGAAGGGCGGCGCCCTTTTCCTCCAGTCGGCGACGCAGCAGCAGAAGCCGGGTCTCCAGATTGTCCTTGATATCGGGCATCCTGGCCCCCAGAGCCAGCCGCAGCTCGCGGTTGCTGAACACATTGCGGCCCTCGGCCTGATGCCAATGCAACATCTGCCGCAGCAACAGCCCGGCAACGCCCTTGATCACATAGACTCCGTCGACGAAAACGCTGTCGTCAAAGCGGTGGTGCACGACGCGGATGCCGCGGCCGACCCCCGGCTTGGCGGCACCGACCGGGAGGGCGGCCCGTTCGGTATCCGCCTCGCGCTCCACCGCCCGCAGCGCACCCGCCGCCTGTGCGGCAAGGATCTGAAGCACAGCCTCATCCTCGTCTCGGAATGCCAGCCGTGCCGTGCTTTCCGCAAAAAGCACCCCCGCAAGCCCACCCCGCGCCAGCATCGGCAGGGCGATCTGGCTCATGGTGCCGGGCAGGACAGGGAAAGCCACGCTGCGGCTGGCATTTTCGGCCTCGTCGGCCTCAAGCCCCATCGCGGCGCCCAAGCGGCGTACGCGGCTCATGTCGCTGACCTTGATCGTCACGCCGCTGACGGCCGCCTCGCCGATCAGCCCCTCGTCCATCGCCACTTCAGAGCCCAGCCCCGAACGCGCATAGCCCATGCTGCCCATGGTGATCAGAACCCCGCGCGGCACGTCGGGCACCAGCACCAGGGCATGATCGCAGCCCAGGATCTGCCGCACCGCCGCCAGAAGGCTGTCGATGACCCCCTCGGCACTGACCTGCCGTTCGATCGCCGCCACCGCCCCCGCCAGCGCCATGAGGTCCGGCGCGGGACGGACGACCGGGGTTGTGCCACCGGGCGAGGGCACGGCGGCAATTGTGTGGACGCGGAAGATGTCGGCGCTGCGCAAACGCATCACCTCTGCCATGCCGACCTGGGCGCTGCTCGCCTTGAGCTGGCGCGCGATCCGCCCGAACAGCGGTCCGGCATCGACAGAACGGACAAAGCTGATGTCAAGCTGGTACTGCGCGCCGGTCAGCCCGTCGACCAGGATCAGCAGGACCTGCGGATTGGCCCGCACATTCGCCGCCGTCTTGGCGAAGAACTGGTTCGACAGCGCGACATGATCGTCATCCACCCGAACCACATGCGACAGATAGGACACATTCGGCATCCCATCCGCCGCCGCCGTGGCAATGATCGAGGGGATGACTCCTTCGAAACAGGTGGCAAGATCGGCCAGGCGCAGGCTCATGGCGTATCGGCCCCCGCCCGCATCCCGGCCTGCGGCCCGGGCGTCTGCACATAGATTTCGGTGATCTCCAACACCGCGACCCGCGCGCCCTGCTCGGTCAGCCAGGGCGCGATCACCGCCGGGTCGACACCCAGCGCGGCAAGCTCGCCAGTCGCGCGGGCCATGAAGTCCTTGGCCCTGTCCAGATCCCCTGCCGCAGTCTCGCGCAGCGTCGCACGGCCCTTGATCTGGAAGCTCACATAATCCGAGGGGCTGACAAAGGTCGCGGCCAGCTTGCCGCCCTCGGCAATGGCGGCCTCGAGTCGAGGCCATTGCCAGGCCGAGAAGATGACCTCGATCGCCTCGCGCCCCGGCAGCAGCCGAAAGCCGATGCCGCGCCCGGCGCCGGGCCGCCCCTCGCGATCCGCCGCCGCCAGGATGCACATCAGGGGCCGGTCGAAAAAGCTGGCCAGGCTGTCGTCGATCCGCACGCCGCACCTTCCCCGCCGGCTTCTTCTCTCCTTCTTAGCAAGCTTTTAGGATTCCCGCACCGCCTTGCAGGTTCATTTAGGAAGCGCTGCGGTCGCCCCCTGCTATCATCCCCCGGCACTTTCCCCGCATCCCGGGGCCTGCACCCGAAACCCCGATCCCGATCCACCGGTCCTGACAGAAGGAGACCGACCGATGACGCATGACACCTGGAGTGAGAACCTGATGACCCTTACCCCGCGCCAGATCGACGCCTACCTTGCCCGCGTCGGGCTGCCGCGCCCGCAGGAGATCGATCTTGGCTTCCTGCGTGCCCTGCACCGCGCCCATCTGCTGACTTTCAGCTTCGAGGCGCTGGATGCCTTCATGGGCTGGCGCTCGGGTTTCACGCCCGCTGCCGCCTTTGGCAAGATGGTCGAAGGCCGCCGCGGCGGCTGGTGCTTCGAGATGAACGGTCTCTTCGGCGAGGTTCTTGCCGGGCTTGGCTACCGCGTCACCCGGCTGTGCGGCGGCGTCAACCGCGAGATCCTGGGCGATCTGGCGATCGGCAACCACCTGACGCTGCGCGTCGATCTGGACCAGCCCTGGCTGGCCGAGGTGGGCGTGGCCGATGCGATCATCGCCCCGGTTCCGCTGGTGGTCGGGCCGATCCGCCAGCGCGGCTTCGATTTCTCGATCACCCCGGCCGATGGCGGCTGGCTGCGCTTCAACAACCATGCCCGCGGCATCGCGAAGAGCTTTGACTTCCGTCCCGACCACCAGAACGAGGCGGCGCTGATCGCGGCACATGGCTGGCTGATGCAGGACCCGGCCTCGCCCTTCACCGGCGCGCTGGCGGTGCTGCGCCATACCGAGACCGGCTATGTCGCCCTGCACAATGACCGGCTGCGCCGGGTAAAAGCGACGGAAGACAGCGAACAGCGCCTGACCTCGGCCGACCAGCTTGCCGAGGTGCTGGACACGGTGTTCGATCTGGACGTGCCGCAGGTGGCGAGGGTCTGGGATCGCATCCGCGAGGTGACGCAAGCCCAGGCGGCCTGATCCGCGCATGAAAATGCCCGCGGCAGGCCCTTGACCTTGCCAGCTTGGCAAGCCCCATCTCGGCGCAACGGCACCCTTGCCGATCTGACAGGATGGAGAAAGCCATGCTCGAACTGACCCTCCCCAGCATGACCTGCGGCGGCTGCGCCCGGGGCGTGACGGCCGCGATCAAGGCGGTGGACCCGGCCGCCACGGTCGAGGCCGACCCTGCCGCCCATAAGGTGCGCGTGACGACCGGCGCCAGCCCGGAGGCGGTGAAAACGGCGCTGGCCGAGGCCGGCTTCCCGCCCGCCTGACCCGCGATACCCGCTGCAAGACCCCATGGGGCCGAAGGGAGAAACCCTTTCGGCCCCATCCTTTTACGCTCCGGCGCGCCATCTGATCGCACGGCAGTTTTGCGCCCTTGACCTTCCCATCATTGGAAGTCCCAGAAGGTGAGTCGCACGATATCTGTCCCGTCAGGAGACCAATCATGAAAGACATGTTCGCCCCGCTGCCGGACAGCGGCACTGACAGCATCGCGATCCTTGGCATGACCTGCGCCTCCTGCGTCCTGCGCGTCGAGAAGGCCATCGCGCGCGTTCCCGGCGTTGCCTCGGCGCGGGTGAACCTTGCCACGGAACGGGCGCAGATCGCCTATAGCGGCGCGCCGGTCCGCACCGCCGTGACGGCGGCGATCCGCGCCACGGGATACGAGGTCGCCCCCGAAACGCTGGAGATCGGTATCGATGGCATGACCTGCGCCTCCTGTGTCGCCCGTGTCGAACGCGGGCTCGCCGCCGTTCCAGGTGTGCTCTCGGCCAGCGTCAACCTCGCCACGGAACGGGCCACGTTGCGGCTTGCATCAGTCCAGACCGAAATCGTGCCGACCATAGAGGCCGCGATCCGCACTGCGGGCTATACGCCACGACGGATCACCTCAGCCGGGTCGGACAGAAAAGCAGAACGCGACGCCGAGACTGCAGGCCTGAAACGCGACCTGCTGATCGCGGGCGCCCTGACCCTGCCGATCTTCCTGCTGGAAATGGGCAGCCATGCCATCCCCGCTTTGCATCAATGGCTGGCCATGACTTTCGGCCAGACTCCTCTCTACCTGTTGTATTTCCTTCTTGCGACGCTGGTGCAATTCGGCCCCGGTCTGCGCTTCTACCGCAAGGGTCTCCCGGCGCTTCTGAGGGCAGCGCCAGACATGAACGCGCTGGTGATGTTGGGGTCCAGCGCTGCCTGGGCCTATTCGACTGTGGCGGTCTTCGCCTCGGACCTGCTGCCCGAAGGCACGGCGAATGTCTATTTCGAGGCTTCTGCGGTTATTGTCACGCTGATCCTGCTGGGGCGCTTCCTTGAGGCCAAGGCCAAGGGCCGCACCTCCGAAGCGATCAGCCGGTTGATGGGGCTTCAGGCCAAGACCGCCCGTGTCCAGCGCGGAGAGGCCTTCGTCGACCTTCCTCTGGAAGACGTCCGATCGGGCGACATCCTGCTGGTCCGTCCCGGTGATCGCGTGCCGGTGGATGGCACGGTCCTGTCCGGGGCATCGCATGTCGACGAAGCGATGCTCACCGGCGAACCCGTGCCAGTGAAGAAGGCCGAAGGCGCACCAGTCACCGGCGGCACGATCAACGGCACCGGCAGCTTCACCTTCCGCGCCGAAAAGGTGGGAAGCGAAATGATGTTGTCGCAGATCATCCGCATGGTGGAATCCGCACAGGGGGCGAAACTTCCGATCCAGGCGGTGGTTGATCGCGTGACCCTGTGGTTCGTGCCCGCCGTGATGCTTGCCGCCACATTGACCTTTGCGTTCTGGGCGCTCTGGGGGCCCGAACCTGCCCTGCCATTCGCGCTGGTCAATGCCGTCGCCGTCCTGATCATCGCCTGCCCCTGCGCCATGGGCCTCGCCACGCCGACCTCGATCATGGTCGGCACCGGCCGCGCCGCCGAGCTGGGCATCCTGTTCCGCAACGGCGAGGCGCTGCAATCGCTGAGCGGGGTTCAGATCGTCGCCTTGGACAAGACCGGCACGCTGACCGAGGGGAAGCCCGTCTTGACCGATCTTATCGTAGGCGAGGGTCATGACAGGGCCGAAGTGCTGGCGCTGGTTGCGGCAGCCGAAGCCGGATCGGAGCATCCGATTGCGACCGCCATCGTCACGGCGGCACGCAAGGACGGGCTGGCTTTGCCTGTCACGACGGGGTTTGAGGCACTTGCCGGCCACGGCATCCGGGCGCAAGTCGCGGGGCATCGGGTCGAGATCGGCTCCGAGCGGTTCATGCAAGACCTGGGCCTGGACCTTGCGCCCTTCTTGGCGCAGGCGGCAGCGCTTTCGATACGTGCCCGTAGCCCGCTTTACGCCGCAATCGACGGCAGGCTGGCCGCCCTGATTGCCGTGGCCGACCGCGTCAAGCCGACCACCCCTACCGCCCTTGCCGCGCTTCACCGCATGGGGATCAAGGTCGCCATGATCACGGGTGACAATGCCCGCACCGCCCAGGCCATCGCGACCGAGCTGGCCATAGACGAGGTCATCGCCGAGGTCCTCCCCGCGGGCAAGGTCGCCGCCCTCGCCAAGCTGCGGGCCGATGGTCAGCGCGTGGCCTTCGTCGGCGACGGCATCAACGACGCCCCCGCCCTGGCCGAGGCAGATGTGGGCCTTGCGGTCGGCACCGGCACCGACATCGCCATTGAAAGCGCCGATGTCGTGTTGACCGGCGGTGATCTGCGCGGGGTGGCGCGGGCGATCGGCCTGTCGCGCGCCACCCTGCGCAACATCCGCCAGAACCTGTTCTGGGCCTTTGCCTATAATGCGGCATTGATCCCGGTTGCCGCAGGTGCGCTCTATCCGCTTTGGGGCATGCTTCTGTCGCCGATGCTCGCCGCCGGAGCCATGGCGCTGTCTTCGGTGTTCGTTCTTGCCAACGCGCTCCGACTGAAGCGATTCGACGCCGCCATTCCCGCGCAGGAGGCGGCGTCCGAAGACCTGCGCCCGTCGCACCCGCAAACCGCCTGAGCCTTGCCATGACCGACAACCCCGTCGAGCGCCCCAGCACACCGGACGGCGCCTCGCCCCGATCACCCTGGTACGGCTGCGCCGTCTGGCACACGACGATGACCGGCACCGCCCGCCTGCATCCGCTTCTGGCCGCCGATCACAATCGGCGGAGCGCAGGACGGAAACTGCTTGACCTTCCAACGGTGGCAAGGCGCAGGCTGGGCCTGACCGCATGCTGGAGACCGCAACCATGAACATCGGTGAAATAGCCAAGGCCACCGGGATTTCGGCCAAGATGATCCGCTATTACGAGGAAACCGGGCTGATCCGCCCGGCCACCCGCGCGATGTCGGGGTATCGTGTCTATGGCGAGAATGACCTGCAGACGCTGGCCTTCGTGCGCCGCGCCCGCGATCTGGGCTTCACGGTCAAGCAAATCGAAGACCTTTTGGCGCTCTGGCGTGATCGCAGCCGCGCCAGTGCCGACGTGAAGGAGATCGCACTCGGCCATGTGGCCGCGCTGGAGCGCAAGATGCTGGAACTGAAAGCCATGGCCGAGACGCTGAAACATCTGGCCGCAACCTGCCATGGCGATGCACGCCCCGACTGCCCCATCCTGACAACCCTCGCCAGCCCCGAACCGCTGGAACCGGCACGCCGACCACGCCGCAAGCCGCGCGGCTTCGACCGCCTGAGCTGACCCCTTGCTTTGAAGACCGGAGAGACCTGCATGTCCACCCTGACCCGCCGCCGCTTCCTTGCCGCCTCGGCTTGCCTGCCCGCAGTCTACGCGCTGCCCCGCCGCGCCCTGGCGCAAGATGCGTCTCTGGCCTTGCACGCCACGAGCCGGACGCTCGACATCGACGGCAAGGCCGCGACCGTCTGGGGCCTGGCCGGGCCATCCGGTCAGGGGCTGATCCTTGATCCCGGCCAGCGTTTCCGGGTGGAGCTGACAAACGACCTGCCCGAGCCGACGCTGATCCACTGGCATGGCCAGATCCCTCCGAATGACCAGGACGGCGTGCCCGACATGCCGCGGCCCAAGCTGCAACCGGGCGAGGCGCGCAGCTATGATTATGACCCTCTGGCCGGCACTTACTGGATGCACGCGCATATTCCGTTGCAGGAAATGCGCCTTCTCGCCGCCCCGCTGATCGTGCGGGCGCCCGAAGATGCGGCCGCCGACCGGCAGGAAGTGGTGATGTTCCTGCACGACTTCTCGTTCAAGACGCCCGAAGAGGTGATGGCGGAAATCACCGGCGGCGCGGGCGGGCATGGCGCCATGGACCATGGGGCAATGCCGATGGAAGGTTTGGACGGCATGCAGGGCATGGACCATGGCGCTATGGGCCACGGCGGCATGACGATGGGCATGGAGGGCATGATGCCCGGCATGGATATGGGCGCCATGCCCGGCATGGCCATGGATCTGAACGACTATAACTTCGATGCCTATCTGACCAATGACCGCACGCTTTCCGACCCCGAGGTCGTTGCCGTAGAAGCAGGTGGGCGCATCCGGCTGCGAATTGTCAATGCCGCAGCGGCCACAGTGTTCTGGATTGATACCGGCGCCGCGGCGGCGCGGCTGGTCGCTGTCGATGGGCAGCCCGTGCAGCCCGTGCCCGGCACCCGCTTCGGTCTGGCCATGGCCCAGCGGCTGGACCTGGAGATCGACCTGACCGGCGCGGGCGCCTGGCCGATCCTTGCCCTGCGCGAAGGCGCCCGCGAGCGCACCGGGCTTATCCTTGCCAGCGCAGACGCCCAGGTGCCGAAGCTTGCGCCGCTCTCGGACGAGCCCGCCCCTGCCTTCGATCCCGATCTTGCGCAGGAGCGCGGGCTGGTGGCGCTTGATCCCCTGCCCGAACGCCCGGCGGACCGGACACATATGGTGATGCTGGGTGGGTCGATGCAGCCCTATCGCTGGACGATCGACGGCCGCACCTGGGAAGATCATCTGCCGCTGGCCGCCCGATCCGGCGAGCGGGTCGAGATCATGTTCCACAACATGTCGATGATGACCCATCCGATGCATCTGCATGGCCATACGTTCCAGGTGGTCGAGATCAATGGCCGCCGCTTCTCGGGCGCGCGGCGCGACACGATCCATGTTCCGCCGATGTCGATGGTGACCGTGGCGCTGGATGCGGGCGAGGCGGCGCGCTGGATGCTGCATTGCCACCATATGCCCCATCTGGAAACCGGCATGATGACCGAATTCGCGGTGTCCTGAGCTTGCACCTGGGGCGCCGCCCGCAGGCTGCCCCGGCAACCGCCGCCAGAAACCGGAGGATCCCCATGGAACACCATCATCACGCCCAGCCGCCTGCCTCTGGCCCCACGGCGACCGACCCGGTCTGCGGCATGACCGTCGCGATTTCGCCGGAGACCCGGCATGAGGACTGGCAGGGCCGGACCTTCCATTTCTGCTCGGCACGCTGTCAGGAAACCTTCCGCGCCGATCCGTATTTCTTCGCCTCGGGACGCAGCAAGACCGACCGGGCCGCGCCGAAAGCGGCGCAATGGACCTGCCCGATGCACCCGCAGATCCTGCGCGATGAGCCCGGTGCCTGCCCGATTTGCGGCATGGCGCTGGAGCCGGTCGTGCCGACCGACGGACCCAGCCCCGAACTGGCCGACTTCACCCTGAGGATGTGGGTCAGTCTTGCGGCCGCCGTGCCCTTGGTAGCACTGACGATGGGCGAGCTGGTGGGCCTGCCCCTGCGCGACTGGGTCGGCCATGCCGCCGCCCCCTGGATCGAATTCGCCCTTGCCACGCCCATCGTCCTCTGGGCCGCATCCCCCTTCTTCCGCCGAGGCTGGGACTCGATCCGCAACCGCTCGGCCAATATGTGGACGCTGATCTCGCTCGGCGTCGGCGCGGCCTTCCTCTATTCCGTCGTCGCCACTGTCGCGCCCGGCCTCTTTCCCGCAGAATACCGGATGGGTCATGGTGTCGGCACCTATTTCGAGGCCGCGGTCGTGATTGTCGCGCTGGTCTTCCTGGGGCAGGTGCTGGAACTTCGCGCCCGCGAACGTACTGGTGACGCGATCCGCGCCCTTCTTGACCTTGCCCCCAAGACCGCCCGAAGGGTCCTGCCCGATGGCACCGAATATGATGCGCCACTCGAGAACATCCTGCCAGGCGACCGCCTGCGCCTGCGCCCGGGCGATGCGGTGCCGGTCGATGCCGAAGTGATCGAGGGCACCTCATCGATCGACGAAAGCATGATCACGGGCGAGCCGCTTCCAGTGAAGAAATCTCCCGGCGTCTCGGTGACTGGCGGCACGATCAACCGCGCCGGCACGCTGATCATCGAGGCGAGGCGCGTGGGCGCGGATACGGTCCTGTCGCAGATCGTCGACATGGTGGCGCAGGCCCGCCGGTCGCGCGCGCCGATCCAGGGCCTGGCCGACCGCGTCTCGGGCGTGTTCGTGCCCACGGTTGTCGCGGTGGCCGTTCTGGCCTTTTTCGGCTGGCTTGTCTGGGGGCCGACGCCCGCCCTGGTCTTTGCCATCGCGGCGGCGGTATCGGTTCTGATCATTGCCTGCCCTTGCGCCCTTGGGCTGGCGACTCCAATTTCGATCACCACGGCCGCGGGACGCGGCGCGCGGGCGGGCGTGCTGATCAAGGATGCCGAGGCGCTGGAACGGATGGCCGCCGTCACCACGCTGATTGTGGACAAGACCGGCACGCTGACCGAGGGTCGCCCCCGACTGACCGACGTGATCGCACTGGGCGACATCGCCGAGGACGAGATCCTCTCCGTGGCGGCGGCGCTGGAGCGCGGGTCGGAACATCCCCTGGCCGAGGCGATCGTTGCCGGTGCCGAGGAGCGAGGCATCGCCCGGCGCGAGGCTTCCGAGTTCGATGCCGTCATCGGCAAAGGCGTGCAGGGCCGGGTCGAACACCGTCGGGCAGCCCTGGGCAATGCGGCGATGATGACCGGGCTGAACCTTGACCCGGCCCCGCATGAAGCGCAGGCCGATGCGCTGCGGGCCGAGGGCCGCACCGTCATGTTTGTCGCCATCGATGGCGCCCTGGCGGGGCTTGTCGCGGTCGCCGATCCGATCAAGGCGACGACCGAACAGGCGATCCGCGACCTTCACGCCGAAGGGCTGCGCATCATCATGGCGACCGGCGACACAGTGCGCACCGCTCAGGCGGTGGCCGCGCGCCTTGGCATTGATGAAGTGCGCGCCGGTGTCTTGCCCGAAGACAAGAAGGCCTTGATCGACCGCCTGCGCGCGGAAGGGGCCGTCCTCGCCATGGCGGGCGATGGCGTCAACGATGCCCCGGCCTTGGCGGCGGCGGATGTCGGCATTGCGATGGGAACCGGCGCCGATGTCGCGGTTGAAAGCGCGGGCATCACGCTCCTGGGCGGCGACCTGACCGGCGTAGTGCGGGCAAGGCGCCTTGCGCGCGCGACCCTGGCCAATATCCGCCAGAACCTGTTCTTCGCCTTTGCCTATAACGCCGCCGGCGTCCCCATCGCAGCCGGGTTGCTCTATCCGCCGACGGGCACGCTTCTATCGCCAATGATCGCAGCGGCGGCGATGAGCCTGTCCTCGGTTTCGGTGATTGCCAATGCCCTTCGGCTTGGGCGCGTAAGGTTGTAGCGGCCGCAACCCGCTGTCCTGACCGTGACCAGCCATGCCTCCGGGTCCGATAGCGCGGGCCTGGACCAATCACTGCGACGATATGCAGGCACGGCAGGGCGCTGCGCGATACACTGAGGAAGTTCGCCAGGCAGGCGTAATTTCGGGAAATGGTCGGAGCGAGAGGATTCGAACCTCCGACCCCCTGCTCCCGAAGCAGGTGCGCTACCAGGCTGCGCTACGCTCCGACCGTGGCGGGGGGGATAGCGTCCGGCGCAGGCTTTGGCAAGGGGGGTGGCGCCGCGCGAGACGATTCATTTGCGCCTTGGCCAAAGGCCCAGGCGCAGGATCGGCCCGGCATCCAGCCGCCAGCGGTTCTGCGACACCGGCTGGTTCTGGGAAACCTGCGGCCGCCCCTCGCGCAGCACGATGTAGAGGCCAGACCCGACGATTACGGCCGCCCCGACTCCTGTCCACAGGTCGATGCTTTCGCTGAAGAACAGCCAGCCGTAGAAGGCCGCCCAGAGAAGTTGGGAATATTGCATCGGCGCCGCCACTACGGCGGGCGCGGCGCGATAGGCCGCGATCAGCAAGAGGCCCGCCACGACCGAAAACGCCGCGACAAGCGCGTTCAGCGCCAGATGCTCGAACGGCATCGGCACATAGTACCATGGCATCAAAAGCGCCATGCCCAGCACTTGCAGCATCATCGGATAGAGCATCAGCACGACCGATCGCTCATTCGCGCCGATCTTGCGCACGATGATCGAGCTGGTCGCTCCGGCCAGCGCCCCTCCCAAAGCCGCCAGATGCCCAAGCGACAGTGGCGCCGAGCCGGGGCGCAGCACGATCAGCACACCGATCATCCCCACCAATACAGCAAGGCCACGGCGCAGGCCCACTTTCTCGCCCAGCATCGGGATCGACAGAAGCGTGATCAGCATCGGCGTGGCGAAGAGAATGGCATAGGTCTGGGCCATCGGCAGTTGCGAGAAGGCAAAGAAGCCGAAGACAAGCGCGCCGAGCGAGGCAAAGCTGCGCAGCGCCGACCACCAGGGATGGCGCGGGATCAGATTTCCGTCGGTCTTGTCCTGCATCAAGAGCAGCGTGATCAGAGGAAAGCTGAACAGGCCGACGAAGAAGACGATCTGGAAGGCGCTGTAATGCGCGCCCAAGGTCTTCACCACCACGTCATGCGTGGAATAGACCCCGAAAGCCGCCAGAGCGAGAAGGGCGCCGCGCAGGGCTGGAGACATGGTTCAGATCCATCGAAATCAAGCGGCGCGCCGGGCGCCCGTTGACGCATTCAGTCTTGCCGCAAGCCCGTTCATCCCGCAAGCGCGCGGCCCTTGCGCAGGCGGTCAGGCTCCGCCCTGCACGGTCAGCGGCGGCGTGGCATCCGCCTTTTTCGGCGCCGGTTCCGACTTGGCCGCCACGACGATACCGGCCGCCGCCACCAGCACCATGCCGATCATCAGCCTTGGCCCGATCTCCTCGCCGAAGAGGAGCGAGCCCAGAAGCGCGGCCCAGGCGATCTGAGAATATTGCATCGGGGCCACCACGATGGCAGGCGCGCGGCGATAGGCGGCGATGATCAGCAGGATGCCGGCGATCAGCGCCACGGCCATGAAGGCGGTGATGCCCATATGCGCGGCGCTCATCGGCACATAGACAAAGGGCATGGCGGCGGCGGTCACGAAGAACAGGACCAGCAAGGGCCAGACCAGCAGAACCGCCGTGCGCTCGACCGCGCCGGTCATGCGCACGATGCAATAGTTCATCGCGCCGACCAGCGAGCCGATCAACGCCGCGACATGGCCCCAACCCAAGGCGGTCTGCGACGGGTCCAGCGCCACGATCACCCCAGCAAGACCCATCAGAACCGCCAGCCCGCGGGTCAGGTCGATCTTCTCACCCAGCATCGGAACCGCCAGCACGGCGATGAACAGGGGCATGGTGAAGAAGATCGCATAGGCCTCGGCCAGGGGCAGCAGCGTAAAGGCCCAGACGCCCAGGATGAAGTTCACCAGTGTGCCAACCACCCGCAGAGCCATCATGCCCGGGCGGCGCGGCAAAAGTGAGCCCTGGGTCGGGTCAACGAGGACGTATAGCAGCAAAAGCGGCATGCACATCGCGCCAGCCGCAAAGATGATCTGAAGGGGATGGTAGCCCTCGCCCAGGAACTTGGCCGAGGCATCGTAGCAGGCATAGGCGCCGAATGCCGCAAGGCCAAGGCCGGCGCCGGCGAGGTTCTGGGATCGGCGCGACATCTGCGGCGGGCTTTCAACGGTTGCAACGCCAGAAGCCATAAATGCAGCGGGTCGGGCGCGCTGTGCCGCGCCCGACCCGGTTTGCAGATGCGCGACATGACCGCGCGTATTTACTGATTAAAGGGCGGCGTTCAGCGCCGCGACCACCGCATCGCCCATCGCGGCGGTGCTGATCGGCGTGCCGCCATCGGGACCCATCAGATCGGCGGTGCGCAGGCCGTCGGCCAGCACTTTTTCGACCGCCTTTTCCACCCGCGTCGCATCATCGCCCAGGTTGAACGAATAGCGCAGCGCCATGGCGAAGCTCAGGATACAGGCGATCGGGTTGGCCTTGCCCTGACCGGCGATATCGGGGGCCGAGCCGTGGACGGGCTCATACAGCGCCTTGGGACGGCCATTCTCCATCGGCGCGCCGAGGCTGGCCGAGGGCAACATGCCAAGGCTGCCGGTCAGCATCGCGGCCAGGTCGGACAGCAGGTCGCCGAAGAGGTTGTCGGTGACGATCACGTCGAACTGCTTGGGCCAGCGGGTAAGTTGCATGGCGCCCGCATCGGCATACATGTGCGACAGCTCGACATCCGGATATTCGGCGTCGTGGATTTCCTGCACCACGTCGCGCCACAGAACACCCGATTCCATGACATTCGCCTTCTCCATCGAGCAGACCTTGTTGCCGCGCTTGCGGGCCAGTTCAAAGGCCGAGCGCGCCACACGGGCGATTTCGCTTTCGGTATAGCGCTGGGTGTTGATGCCGATGCGCTCATTGCCTTCCTTGAAGACGCCGCGCGGCTCTCCGAAATAGACGCCCGAGGTCAGTTCGCGCACGATCATGATGTCGAGCCCGGCAACCACGTCCTTTTTGAGCGAGGAGAAATCGGCCAGAGCATCGAAGCACTGGGCCGGGCGCAGGTTGGCGTAGAGGTCCATCTCCTTGCGCAAGCGCAGGAGGCCGCGCTCGGGCTTCACCGAGAAGTCGAGCTTGTCGTATTTCGGGCCGCCCACCGCGCCCAGCAGAACGGCGTCCACTTCCTGCGCCTTGGCCATGGTGGCGTCGGTCAGCGGCGTGCCGTGGGCGTCATAGGCGCAGCCGCCCACCAGATCCTCCGAGACGTCGAAGGTGACGCCGCGCTTCTCGCCCATCCAGGCAATGATCTTCTTCACTTCGGCCATGACTTCCGGGCCGATGCCGTCGCCGGCGAGGATGAGAAGGGAAGGATTGGCCATGGGATGGGGCTCCGCCGCGAGGGAAAAGGGTCGCGGCTGGCCTACCCAATGGGCCAAGGCGGGTCAAGAGCGGCGCCGGCCAGAAAGTCCGGGCTGTCCCACGGTGAGACAAAATGAAAACAAATATGAATCAACATCTTGAGTTCCGAGTTTTACCTTTCGTTAAGCATTGCACCCCATCGCGCCTGAAATTCCAATCGCGGCCAGGTCAGCCGACGGCCTTTACCCGGCCCGGGCGAGGCAGCGGGCCAGGGCTGCCCATTGGCGCGGCAGGACGGATCACCCGGCCGGATCGATGACCGCCCAGACCGGGAAATGACGCGAGGCGGCGGAAAGCGCAGCCGCCTCGGGCGTGCCTTGGGGCGCGCGCATCACGCCAGAGGACAGTACCGTGACCCCGGCAGAGGGAAGAAGAAGCTCGACCCGCAGCCCGCCGGTCTGGGGGAAGACCGCCGTGTCCAGCGCCGCATCGCCCTTTTGCCCACGATCGGGCGGCGGCGCGAAAGGCGCGCGGGGGGCCGGGTCCTGCAACTGCGGACTGGCGAGCAGCGCGTCCACCGCATCGCGCCGCCCCTCGCCATCTTCCGGGTCTAGATTGGCGGTGCCCAGCAGCACAAAGGGGCCCTCGGGTGGCGCGAGACCGGGCAGGCGCCGCTCCAGCAGCGCCAGCCAGAACGCCGTCTCGTCATGGTTGCGGCGGCCATTGCGGTCTTCAGGACCGTCAAAGACCGGCGGCGTGGCGTGCCAAGCCAGCAGTGTCAGGATTTTGCCATCGGACAGCAGCACCGGCACCTGCCAATGGCCCGTGGAGGACAGGCGCTGCACGGCCTTGGCCTCGGCGCTCATGGCAGGCGGCAGAAGCGCACCGGGCAGGTCACGCCAGAGGAAGGCAGAATGGTCGGTCACGCCTGGATCGATGGGCAGGCGCGAGAGCAGAAGCATGCCGCCCTGCCCCGAAAACTGTCCCCAGCCCTGCGCATCGCCCGGCCCGCCCAGCTGACCGTCGCCGTCCAGATCCAGCCCAACCTGCCAGCCCGTGTTCGGGCGCAGGGCAAAGCGATGCGGAGAATCGGCACCCAGCACCGCCAGCCGGTCGGACAGAAGCTCGGCGGCGATCAGCTCGCGGTCATAATCGACCCCCGTCAGCAGCAGGATATCGGCATCGAGCGTCGCCAGCACGTGCAGGACCGCCAGAACCTGAGCGTCCTTGCCGCTTGCGATGTCGCGCGCGAGAAGCCCCGGCCCCGCGCGTGACAGTTCAACATTCCAGATGGCGAGTTTCACAGGCTGGGCCTGTGCAGCCCCGGCCAGAACGAGCAGACAAAGAAGCGGTGCTATCAGCCAGTCGGCGCAAGGGATCAGGCTGTCGCCAGATCTGCCCCGCCCGACGGTGTTGCATTGGCCTCGCGCTTCGCACGGATCATGGTGGCGATCCGCGCCATGGCCACGCCACGCATCAGCAGGCTTGCGGGAAGAAAGGCCCATGCTGCCATCGTCCAGATCAGCGTCTGCGGCGAGGTCAGCGTCAGAGGCTCGAATCCGATCGAGGCCAGGCTGACCACAGCCGGGATCAGGAATGGCAGCAGAAAGCCTAACGAAAGGTTAACCCGTGCATCGCGTTCGAGCCGCTCAACCACATCGCCGCCTGCCGTCGGTTCGAAGGTGGGCAGGTTGACCCAGACGTTGAAAGCCTGATTGCGCGCAGGCCAGCCCTTGAGTTTCAGGACAAGGACGAAGAAGGCCAGCGCCAGCAGCGACAGGATATAGGCCGTACCCGCAGCAGTGCGCACAGCCAGCATCTGCGTGGGCGACGCGCCTTCCGCCATCATCATCGTGGCGAGGCGCACCGGCGAATAGGGAAAGTCCATCGCATGGCCGACCAGCATGCCGACCGCCTCGAACAGCCGGTTCGTGGCCGTGGGTTCGCCTTTGGCCGCGGCGATGACCGACAGGGTGAAGACGATGACGAAGAGCATCAGAAAGCGGATGCGGTTGAAAGGCTGGGCGTCGCGGAACTCGACCAGGCTTGGATAGGCGGCGTTGTATTCGGCAAAGGTCAGCGCGCCGCCGAACAGGGCGATCAGCGCGACCATCTGCTTGGTATCTGCCCCCACCCCCGGCAAAAGCACCGAGGGCGTGACCACAAGCACCATGACTAGGAAGGCGCGTGTCAGCGCGCCGGTCAACCGTGTGACCACTGCCCGTATATCCTCGACCTGGACGAGCGCGATACGTGGCCGCGCCCTTGTTCCAACGATTTGCCGCACATTGTGGCGGATTGCCCCAATCTTGCCCAATTTGTGCCTTCTTTCCCGCAACCCAGCAACAGCTTCATAGAGTTAACGGGGCAGTCGTGGCGCTTTCGGGGCGCAGGTGTTGCAGGATTGAATCAAACTCGGGGAGTCTTGGGGGCCAAAAAAAGGCACATCAAAGGCGCGCCGCAAGATACTGTGGTCACGGGCTTTTTCGACACAATCGCCTTATGCGTGTGTCGGATCAGCCGCCAATTGAGGCAAAACCACTCGACAGATCATGGCTAAATTACGGCGGGAACAGGCCAAGATCAGGGAAATTCACGGGGAATCGGGCAGGCTGCGCCGCAATTGACGGCAGGAATCGGGCCTTCACGTGATGCTCCTGGCTAGAAATGCAGAATGCGGCGGACCCAGCCCGCCGCATCCGCGAAATGCCCAGGCGCGTCAGGCCCAGGGGTGTTGAGCCGCATTCTTCTTTTCGAAGGCGTCGATGGCGCCGGATTTCTCCATGGTCAGGCCAATGTCGTCGAGCCCGTTCAGCAGGCAATGCTTCTTGAAAGCATCGACTTCGAAGGTGAAGACCTGTCCATCCGACGAGGTCACGGTCTGCGCGTCAAGATCCACCGTCATGCGCGCATTCTCGCCGCGCTCGGCATCCTTCATCAGTGCCTCGACCGCGGCGGGGGGAAGCACGACCGGCAGGATGCCATTCTTGAAGCAGTTGTTGTAGAAGATGTCGGCAAAGCTCGTCGAGATCACGCAGCGGATGCCGAAATCCAGAAGTGCCCAGGGCGCGTGTTCGCGCGAAGAGCCGCAGCCGAAATTGTCGCCCGCGACGATGATCTGGGCCTTGCGATATTGCGGCTTGTTCAGGACGAATTCGGCGATCTCCTTGCCGTCCTGGGTATAGCGCATCTCGTCGAACAGATTCACGCCCAGCCCCGACCGCTTGATGGTTTTGAGGAACTGCTTGGGAATGATCATGTCAGTGTCGATATTGACCAGCGGCATGGGGGCCGCGATGCCGGTCAGGGTGGTGAACTTGTCCATGGCTTTCAGCTCTGTACTTCGGGGTTTCGTTCAAGGATGAGCGGGGCGCCGGGTGTGGCTGTGGCCACATAGCCCTGCGCAAGGAAACGGCTGGCAAGGTCGGATTTGAGCGCGTGAACGCGCCGCCCGGCCTCAAGGATCACCAGGTTGGGCCGCGCCGCAAGGACGGCTTCGGCCAGCTCTGCCGCGACAAATGCCCCAACCTGTACCACGCGGAACGCGTCTGGCAGCGCGTCCAGCACCGCCAGCGCCGAGGCGGCACTGGCCATGGGCTGGATATGCAGGCCGGGATTGACCGAGACATGGCGCAGAACCGGACGCGCCGCCTCTTCGGTCTCGGCCAGGACCGTGACGCACGAGTCCGGGGCCGCCGCGCAAGCGCAGACCATCGTGACCAGACCGGCGCCGGGCGCAAGATCGGCCATGGCCAGGGTCTTGCCCGCCACAAGGCCGCGCAGCGCCTCGATCGCCTCGTCGCGCAGGTCTTCGCCCCGCGCGATCAGGCAATGGGCATAGTCCGTGTCTGGCGCAAGACGCAGGGTCGCGCCATGCCAGTCGACCGTTGTTTCGAAGGCGGCGGTCTGCGAGTTGAAGCCCGCATCGCGCAGCCGCGCCGCGCCACCGAACACCGCCGCACGCTTGGCCTCGCGCCAGAGATTGGCCTTGGTCAAGGCCGAGGCGGCGGCCAGCACGCGCTTTTCCGGGCCATAGGTGCAGGCCACACGGAAGAACCGCTCAAGCCCGGCCTCGCCTTCGGTGCGGTGCAGGTCCTGCAACGTGGCCAGAAGCGTCAGGTTGGTCGTCTGCCCCCCCTTCGCGGCCAGACGGCCCGAATAGGTGCCGCCCGCATCGTCGGACAGGCGACGGTCAAGGTGACGCCGCCAGGTGTCATAGACGCCGCCATGGAAATGCAGCAACCGCATCGCTGCGGTTTCTTCATGCGGCGCGCGGTCGTGGTTCAGGAACGGGCCATGCACGGCCAGCGCCATGCCGGCAATGCCGGTGCGGACAAAGAACTTGCCGGCCTGATGGCTGAGCATCCCCTGCGCCAGGCAATGCTCGAAGGGCGCATAGGCCTCGCGCGCAAGGCGGCTGCCTTTGCGCCCGCGCGGCAGCACACCGCGATAGTAATGCTCGGGCGCATCGCCGATGCCGCCGCCCGGCGTGGCCAGCGCCTCGAACGGGGCCAGGCGGACAACATCTGCCGCCGCACCCGCCAAGAGCGCCGCGACCGGGCGATCAGCGGCAATGAATTCATCGGCGTCGATATGGATGATCCAGTCGGCACGGGTCATCTGATAGCCCTGCGCGGCGTGGATTTTTTGCCGCGCCGGCAGGCCCGGCGGATGCTTGCCGCGCGCGGCCACGAAAGCCGCATCGCAGCGGATCGCGCGGACTTGGGGCAGATGCTCGACCCGCTCGATCACAGGATCGTCGGGATCATCGAAAAAGATGATGATCTCGGACGCGCCCAGAAGCAGGTGATGGGCGATGAAATCCATCACCACCTCGGGGCTTTCCTTCATGGTGCTGACTGTGGCCCAGCTTGGCGCACGCGCCATCTCGGGCAGGTTGGCGGCGGTCTGCCGGGGCAACGCCCCCTCTTCGATCGGCCGCACTGCCTGCGCCAAAGCCATGCCTACCTCCCCAAAGCCGCGCTGACGCGGACCGTCCCGGAGCAACAATGCCCCGGGGCAGTTTCCGCACCGGAAACGGTTTCGGCAAGGCGGAAGGCGCGGATCATGCGCCCGCCATGACCTCGCGGACATCGGTCAGATGGCCGGTGATCGCCGCCGCCGCCGCCATCGCGGGCGACATCAGGTGGGTGCGGCCGCCCCGGCCCTGACGGCCTTCGAAATTGCGGTTCGAGGTCGCGGCGCAGCGTTCGCCGGGCGAAAGCTGGTCGGGGTTCATGGCAAGGCACATCGAACAGCCCGCCAGGCGCCATTCGAAACCGGCGTCGATGAAGATCTGGGCCAGACCTTCCTCTTCCGCCTGAGCGCGGACGAGGCCCGAGCCGGGCACGACCATGGCGCGCATGCCATCCTTGATCTTCTTGCCCTTCAGGATCGCCGCCGCGGCGCGCAGATCCTCGATCCGGCCATTGGTGCAAGAGCCGATGAAGACCGTGTCGATCTTGATATCGGTCAACTTCATGCCCGGGGTCAGGCCCATATAGTCCAGCGAGCGCTGCGCGGCCTCGACCTTGCCGCCGGTGAAGTCGCCGGGCGCGGGAACGGTGCCGGTGATCGGCAGCACGTCCTCGGGGCTGGTGCCCCAGGTGACGACGGGGGCAATATCCTCGCCCTTCAGCGTCACGACCTTGTCGAAATGCGCGCCTTCGTCTGTGAAGAGCGTCTTCCAATAGGCCAGCGCGGCTTCCCATTTGGCGCCTTTGGGCGCATGCGGGCGGCCCATGACATAGGCGAAGGTCTTTTCATCCGGTGCGATCAGGCCAGCGCGGGCGCCGCCTTCGATCGCCATGTTGCAGACGGTCATCCGGCCTTCCATGGAAAGCTCGCGAATGGCCTGGCCGCAATATTCGATGACATAGCCGGTGCCGCCTGCCGTGCCGGTGGCGCCGATGACGGAAAGGGTGATGTCCTTGGCGGTCACGCCGGGGCGCAGCGACCCGGTGATCTCAACCTTCATGTTCTTGGATTTCTTCTGGATCAGCGTCTGGGTGGCCAGAACGTGTTCCACCTCGGATGTGCCGATCCCATGCGCCAGCGCACCGAAAGCGCCATGGGTGGCGGTGTGGCTGTCACCGCAGACCACGGTCATCCCCGGCAGGGTCCAGCCCTGTTCCGGCCCGACGATATGGACGATGCCCTGGCGGATGTCCGACACGGGATAATAGTTGATCCCGAAATCCTTGGCGTTCTTGTCCAGCGCCTCGACCTGGATGCGGCTGTCCTCGGTCATCGTGGCGGCATTGGCGCGGTCGAGCGTCGTCGGAACGTTATGGTCGGGCACGGCGATTGTCTTTTCCGGCGCGCGCACCTTGCGGCCCGCCATGCGCAGCCCTTCAAAGGCCTGCGGGCTGGTGACTTCATGCACCAGATGGCGGTCGATATAGAGAATGCAGGTGCCGTCTTCCGACCTGTCGACGACATGGTCGTCCCAGATCTTGTCATAGAGCGTGCGGGGAGCGGTCATGGCTCACGTCCTTGGGCTTGCTGTTGGGAAAGGGCGCGCGAAAGGGGTGGGGCCGCCCGCGCAGGCGGCGCGCCGTCAGGCAAGACGGGCGAGGATCGTCCGGGTCATGCCGAAGAAGCGCGCGGGCAGGCGCGCGTGATCGGTGATGTTGAAATAGATGAACCCGTCCATGGCCAAAGGATTTACGCCTTGTCCGGCAGGTTTGCAACTGTCGCGGCAGGGGGGCCTTAGCCCATGAAGGCTTGGCGGATCAGGTTCAGGCCGCTGGCGACCAGCAAGGCCTGGGTCCAGCGCCGGAAGCGCACCTGATCCAACCTGTCCTGCACCCGGTAGCCCAGCGCCATGCCCAGCATCGCGGCGGGCACCAGGATGGCCGAGAACCACAGCCTTTCGCCCTGCATCAGCCCCGTGCCGAGATGCGCGGCCAGAAGCGCGATGGCGCCGATCAGGAAGACGACGCCCTGCGCGCGCACCGCCTGGATCTTCGGCGCGTTGATCGACAGAAGATAGACCAGCAGCGGCGGCCCCCAAATGCCCGAGACGCCGCCGTAAAGCCCGCCGATCACCCCCAGCACCCATTCGGCGCGCGCCCGGTGTTCCAGCTTCAGCGCCAGCGGCAGGCCGAGAAGCTGCGCCCCGGCAAAGAGCGTCACTGGCACGCCCAGCAGCAGCAGATAGCCCATGCGCGGGATCAGCCAGAACAGCTGGGCCGAGAGCAGGATGAACACCACCGTGCCGATCAGGAAGCGGCGATAGTCGCGCGCCGTCTCCATTGCGGGAGCCCAGCCCTGCCGGAAGGCCTGGCTGATATTCGTGACCAGTGTGGGCAGAATCAACCCTGCCAGAGCCACATCGGCGGGCAGGAAGGCCGAAAAGGCCGAGACCATGATCAGCGGCATGGCAAAGCCCACGGCGCCCTTGACGAAGCCCGCGAAGACCACGATCGCCAGAGCCAGCCCGACCTGCCACAGCGTCAGCGTGACGAAGAGTGAATCCATGCCCGCCCCCTTTGGCACCGCCGCCCTTGTGACAGGCCCTGACGTCGGACGAAAGCGCAAAGGCCGCGCCTCCGACGATTGACCCCGCGCGTCGGCCATGTTTGCCTGCCGCAATTGCGAACCGGACACGCCATGACCCTTGCCGTTCTGCTGCGCCGCGCATTTGCCCGATTTGCCATTCTGGCGCTGCTGGCGGGCGTTCCGGCCAGCCCGCTGGGGGCCGAACCCGCCCCGGTCACGGCCAGCCCCGGCATCTCGATCCTGTCCTATGGCGTCTACTGCCCGCCCCGCGTATCGGGGCAGATGGACGCGCCCGAGACCGAAAGCGGCAGCGTCAACCTCCTTGCCGACCTGCCGCGGATCGCCCGGAACGGCCAGGAGGTTCCGGCAGTTCTGGGCCTGGCCTTCGGTCTTGTCTACCTCAGCGATCGCGACCTTGGGGTGGTGCGGTTCCAAGCGCTGCGACCCGGCCGGGAAACGCCGGAAATCTATTACGGCTCTGTCACGGCGGGCGAAAACGGCACTCAGGGTTTCACCTTCGAGACGCCGTCCGAACTGGAAGCCGGGCGCTGGCGATTCGAGAGCTGGTCAGGCGACACATTGCTTTATCGGGTCGAGTTCGACGTGCTGCCCGCCGATGCCCTGCCCGGTCTGGCCCAGCTTTGCGGGCTGACCTCATAGCCCTGGGCCGCACAACCGCGAATTGCGGCAGCAATGTGGCGGATCGCGCGCGCCCTGGCGATGGTCTGTTTCCACTTGGCGGCAGGGTTGCGGGTTTCTTCCGTTGAAAAGCGGCTCTCGCCATGTTTTTATCCCTATATGCGCCATGTTTTTGCCCAGTTTCGCCCCGCCCTTCGTGCCCCCCTTCTTGCAGGGCTTTTGTCTCTTTCCGCTCTGTCTCCGGCCTTGGCCGGTGCAGGCGCCGAGCCGGTGCTTCCCGCCGCCGTGCCGCAGATCGCCCGGCTCGAGGTCGGCGTCTTCTGCGCCTGGCAGCAGATGGACCGCGCCCCTGCCCCGGATACGGCAAATGGCTGGATCCATGTGCCTGTGGATGAGGTCACCTTCCAATGGCCAGACCGCCAGGTCGTGCCAGCGGTGATCGGCATGGGCTTTGGCCTGCGCGCCACTGCCGCTCCCGGCTTTGAGACCGCGGCTGGCGAAGTGCGGGTCTATCGGCCCGGCCGCAGCACGCCCGAAACCTGGGCCTCGGATGTTTCGGATTTCGGGCCGACGCTGGCCTTCTTCCGCTTTGACACCCAGGACGAACTTGTTCCCGGCCGCTGGGTGTTCGAAGGTTGGGATCGCGACCAGCTTCTCTATCGCGCCGAGTTCGAGGTCGTTCTGCCTTCGGCCCTGCCGGGCATGGCGGGCGCCTGCGACGCCACCTCGTAACAGGGGCGGATTTCCCTGCGACATATTACGTCGCAATGCGCGCCACGAACGAAATGATATTGCGCTGCGGTCGCGAAGGCGGTAGGCCTCGCAGGTGCAGAATGGCGAGTCGGTCCAGGCTGCGACTGTTGTCCCCGCCCAAGACCGGAGCGCCGATATGCCCCATGATGGCCAGCCCCTTCCCCCCGCCGCGCCGCTGCTGCCCGGTCTGACCGGCCTTGCCGCCGCGACCCTGCCCGAAATAGAGGCGCTGTTCGTTGACGCGCGCGAGGGGTTGCGCAGGCAGGTGACCCGGGGCGGCAAGATCTCGGCTGCGGCGCTGGAGGAAAACCAGTTCACGGCCCATGCGCTGTCCTGGCTTGCCACCTATGTCGAAGCCCTGCGCCAGTTGCGCGCCTGGGCCCTGCGGCTGGAAGAGATGGGCAGCTTTGGCGAAATGGAGGCGCTGATCCTTCAGATCGGCTTCGGCGAGTATCTGAACCAGATCGCGGGTGGCATTCCGATGAGCCAGGGCGAGATCGCCCGGCTGGCCGATCTTGGCCTGAACTGGACCCCGGGCAAGGAAGCCCAGGCGCTGATGGCGGGCGGCAACACGCCCGCCGCCCGCGATCGTCTGGTCGCGCTGATGCAGGACAATCACGGCCGCGCCACTTTTGGCGCCACGGGCCTGGACGAAGAATTGGAGATGATCCGCGAGCAGTTCCGCCGCTACGCGGATGAAAAGGTGATCCCGGTCGCGCATGACTGGCACCTCAAGGACGAGCTGATCCCGATGGAGGTCATCTCGGACCTGGCCGAGATGGGCGTCTTCGGCCTGACCATCCCCGAGGAATTCGGCGGCTTCGGCCTGTCGAAAGCCTCGATGGTCGTCGTCTCCGAGGAATTGTCGCGCGGCTATATCGGCGTCGGATCGCTGGGCACACGGTCGGAAATCGCGGCGGAACTGATCCTGACCGGCGGCACGCCGGAACAGAAGGCGCAGTGGCTGCCCAAGCTGGCCTCGGGGGAGATCCTGCCCACGGCCGTCTTCACCGAGCCGAACACCGGATCGGATCTTGGATCGCTGCGCACCCGCGCCGTCCGCACCGAGGATGGCTGGGAAGTCACCGGCAACAAGACCTGGATCACCCATGCCGCCCGCACCCATGTGATGACGCTGCTGGCGCGGACCGACCCTGACACCACCGACTGGCGCGGGTTGTCGATGTTCCTGGCGGAAAAGACCCCCGGCACCGACGAAGCCCCCTTCCCGACGCCGGGTATGACCGGCGGCGAGATCGAGGTTCTGGGCTATCGCGGCATGAAGGAATACGAACTGGCCTTCGACCGGTTCAAGGTGAAGGCGGAGAACCTGCTGGGCGGCCAGCCCGGCCAGGGCTTCAAGCAGTTGATGCAGACCTTTGAAAGCGCCCGCATCCAGACCGGCGCCCGCGCGATCGGCGTTGCGCAATCGGCGCTGGAAGCCGGGATGCAATATGCGCTGGAGCGCAAGCAGTTCGGCCGCCCGCTGATCGCCTTCCCGCGCATCGCGGGCAAGCTGGCCATGATGGCAGTCGAGGTGATGATCGCCCGCCAGCTGACCTATTTCAGCGCCTGGCAGAAGGACCATGACAAGCGCTGCGATCTTGAGGCCGGGATGGCGAAACTGCTGGGCGCCCGCGTGGCCTGGGCGGCGGCGGACAATGCGTTGCAGATCCATGGCGGCAACGGTTTCGCGCTGGAATACCGCATCAGCCGCATCCTCTGTGACGCCCGCATCCTGAACATCTTCGAGGGCGCCGCTGAAATTCAGGCCCAGGTGATCGCGCGGCGCCTGCTGGACTGAAAGAGCGGGGGTTGCGCCTCGTGGAAAGTGCCGCGGCTCTGCCCCCCGGACCCCGGTATGCTTTTAGACAGATGATGAAGGCAGGCCGCCCCGGGAGGGACGTGCCGCGCCCAGTCTGGGGTGCAGGCTGCCCGCGATCAGCCAGCTCGCGAACAGGCCGGCCGCGCTGACGGCGAAAATACCGGGCAGTGGCAGCACGAAAAGCACCAGCCAGGCCGCGCCGGGGGTCAGGATGCCCGAGACGTCGCGGAAGCTGGAATAGACCGCCGACATCTCGGTCCGCTCGGAAGGCTTGACCGACATCAGGAAGGGCAGCCCACCCACCACATCCAGCATGACCAAGAAGAAGGACGAGCCGAAGATCAGCACGACCGTGACCCAGGGCAGAACCGACAGAAGTGCCGCGGCCAGCATCAGCGTGCCGCAGCCGGCAAAGGCCAGCCGCACCGAGCGGCGCACCGACAGGCCGCGGGCATAGCGGTTGATCTGCGGCGCGACGAAGAGGAAGGCGTTGGACAAGGACAGCGCGATACTGCCCACCATGTCGCCGATTCCCGCCTCGACGCAGAAGATCGGCAGATAGACGACATAGACCCACCAGCCGCAGCTTCGCATCACCGCGAAGAACCAGCCGGCGATCAGCCGGGGCTGGCGGAAGAAGCGGGAAAGATAGCCCAGCGGGTTCACCGCCGGGCCGCGCGCGCGGGCGATCTGCTTGCCATTGCCCAGGCGCAGGATCCAGAAGGCGGTCAAGAGCGCGATGGCAAAGCCGCCCGCCACCAGGAAAGGCGCGGGCGCCCACAGGTAATACAGCCCCATCCCCGCCATCGGCCCCATCGACCAGGGCAGCGCGGCATAAAGCATCTGGACCGATTGGCTGCGGCCAAGATTCTCGCGCGTCACATAGTCCAGCACATAGGCGTTGAAGCAGACAAACAGCGACGCCGTGGCGATGGCATTACAGATCAAGGCCAGATGGACCGAAAGATTGCTGCCATGGATCGCCAGCGCCATGCCCACCAGATACAGCAGCCCTCCGCCGGTATAGGCCCAGCGCCGCGGCACGAACGTGGTGATCCAGGGTACCATCAGCCCCGAGATCAGCGACACGATCCCCGCCCCCAGATAGGCCAGCGATGTGGCCTGCGCGCTGCCAAGCACCTCATAGATATATAACGGCATGACCGAGATCAGCGAACCGCGCACGGCGGCTTCGAGCCCTGCAAGTAGCGCCAGATGTTCGACCTGCGGCGTGGCGGTATGCTTGAGAGCGAGCGGAATGTAACGGACGGCCATGCCCCATGGACACGATCCCACCCCGCCGCGTCTGTCGGGATGCCGACACCTTTGGGTCGTTTCACGCCGCCCCGGGCGTTCGGGCCAGAAGGTCGAGCAGTCTGCCCCGCGCTTCGGGCAGCGGGCGGCCGCGATGGTCTTCGGCCAGTTCACGGGTCAGGAAATGGCTGGTGATCGCAAATCCCTGCCCCAGTGCGGCCGCGGAAAGCGGGACGGTTCCGGCAAGGCCTTCGGGCAAGGGAAAAAGCTTTTCGGCCCAGTCTCCGGCCCCTTTGCGACTGACCGCGCGGCCGCTGCGCGGGCTGACAAAGGCAAGATCTGTGGTTGCGCCGGTGACCGCGCAGGCGGACAAGTCAAGCCCGTAGCCCAGCTCTTCCAGCAGAGCCAGTTCCCATCGCAGATAGGCCGAGGGCCAGCCCGGCTGGCCCAGTGTGTCCAAGAGCGTGATGCTGCGGTCCCACAGCTCTGGATGCGGCGCGCGTTCGGGCAATGTGGCACAGCACAGCGCGCAGACCGAAGACAGCGCCGCCAGGGCCAGTCGGTCAGCCATCAGATGCGCCCGGCTGCGCAGGGGTTCAACCGTGAACGCCCCCATATGGTCAGAAAGCCGCGCCTGCCAGCGCGCCATGACCTGGGTGCCGGGCTGGAGATGCGGCGCCATCCGGCGCGAAGCGCCGCCGCGCACGACGCCGGGTTGGCGCCCCTGCGTGCGGGTGAAGATTTCGATGATCGCGGCGCTTTCGCCATGCGGCCGCATGGAGAGGATCACGCCTTCGTCCTGCCAATCCATCCGCCGACTATCCGCGCGCGCGCGCCGCGCCGCAAGCCCGGCTCACCGCCGCGCCGCGCCCTGCCGCCTGCGCCGCCGACGCGCCCACCAGCGCCGGACGCGGATTGACCAGGCCGAGACCGGCGCCTGCAAGGCCGGAATGTCGATGGCCAGCAAGAAGAGGCCCGCAGGTAGCATCCATATCCCCAGGATCGGCAGGAACCAAAGCATCCCGCCCAGGACCAGCAGAAGGGCGAGAGGCAGGCGGATGCGGGCGGCGCGGTCCGATTGCAGATGCGCGATCCAGCCATCCAGCCAGGGCAGCGTGCGGCGCAGGCTGGCGAATTGCCGGTCCAGCCGGGCGCGGGCACGCTGGCGGCGGTGCCGGATGGACAGGACAGGATCGACGGGCTCTGGCGACACGGGGGGACCGGCGGCTGATGGGGCCAAGGCATAGATATAGGCACGCCCTGTAACTTTCCCATGGCAGGCGGCCGCTCTTTGCAAGGATTGGCCGGTCAATCGCCCGACAGCCCCTCTTCGTCCAAAAGAGTGCGGCCCAGCCGGTCCTCGATCTCGATCACCCAGAGGTCGGGGTCGCGCGCGCGCGCCCGGGTCAGGACGGCATCGACATCGCCTTCTGCGCCCTCGGCCAATATGCCCCAGCGGCGGCCATCCGTGGCGAAATCGACCTGGCGCTCATAGGCGCGCGCCTGCCCGTCCAGCGTGGCAAGCTTGACCACGACGGCCCCCGCCGTGGCATCGCCCCGCGCCGTGACATAGGCCGGGATCGCCGCCAGCCGCAGCCGGGCCAGATAGGCCGCGACCCAAAGGTCCGATGTCAGCCGCGCACTCATCGGCGGGCGCGCTCAGGCATCGCCGTCGCGGAAATCCAGGCCCATCTCGGAATAGCGTTCGGATTCTTCCTGCCAGTTCGGACGCACCTTCACGGTCAGGAAGAGATGGACGGTTCGGCCCAGGAATTCGGCAATCTCGGCCCGGGCGGCAGTGCCAATGGCCTTGATCGTCTCGCCCTTGTTGCCAAGGACAATCCCCTTGTGCCCGTCGCGCGCCACATAGACCACCTGGTCGATCCGGGCCGAACCATCGGCCTGATCCTCCCATTTCTCGGTCTCGACGGTGAGCTGATAGGGCAGTTCTTCATGCAGTCGCAGGGTCAGCTTCTCGCGCGTCATCTCGGCTGCGATCATCCGCATCGGCAAGTCGGCCAACTGGTCTTCGGGATAGAACCACGGACCTTCCGGCAATTGCGCGGCCAGCCATTCGCGCAGATCATCGACGCCATAGCCGCGCTCGGCCGAAATCATGAAGGTCTTGGCGAAGGGGAAGGCCGCGTTCATCTTTTCGGCAAGGCCCAGCAGGGTCTCGGCCTTGACCTTGTCGATCTTGTTGATCGCCAGCGCGACAGGCCGGTCCTTGGGCAATTCATCCGCCAAGCGGTCGATGATCGCCTGGGCGCCCTCGGTCAATCCGCGATGCGCCTCGATCAAAAGAACGACCACATCGGCATCGGCAGCGCCGCCCCAGGCCGCCTTGACCATGGCGCGGTCCAGCCGCCGACGCGGGCGGAACAGGCCCGGCGTGTCGACAAAGACGATCTGCGCCGCGCCCTCCATACAGACGCCGCGGATGCGGGTGCGCGTGGTCTGCACCTTATGGGTGACGATGCTGACCTTCGCGCCCACCATGCGGTTCAGCAGCGTGGATTTGCCGGCATTCGGCTCTCCGATCAGCGCGACGAACCCCGCGCGGGTCGCGCTGGGGGCGGTTTCGGTCTCAGCCATTGTCTTTCTCCAGCCGCGCCAGAAGCGCCTTGGCGGCGGCCTGTTCGGCCGCGCGTTTCGAGGGGGCGGCGGCGGAAGCCGCCTCTCCGTTTTCCAGCGTCACCTGCACGGTGAAGACCGGCTGGTGGTCGGGGCCCTTGCGGCCCGTCTCGGCATAGGCGGGGGGCGGCATGCCACGGGCCTGCGCCCATTCCTGAAGGCTGGTCTTGGCATCGCGGGCATCTTCGGCGACCGAGACAATCCGCTTGCCCCAAAGCCGCAGCACCATCTGGCGCGCGACCTCGAAGCCCGCATCGGCATAGACCGCGGCGATCACTGCCTCCATCGCATCGCCCAGAAGCGCTTCTTTCCGCCGCCCGCCCGAGAGCATCTCGGAACGGCCAAGCTTCAGCACCTCGCCCAGACCCACGGCGCGCGCCACCTCGGCGCAGGTCTCCTTGCGCACCAGGGCGTTGAAACGGGGCGCCAGCAGTCCCTCGGCGGCTTGCGGATCGGCATCCAGAAGCGCTTCGGCCATGACAAGGCCCAGCACCCGGTCACCGAGGAACTCCAGCCGCTGATTGTCGGGGCGGCTGGAAGAGGAGATCGAGGCATGGGTCACGGCGCGGATCAGGTGTTCGGGATGGCGGAAGTCATGCCCGATCCGGTCCTGAAATGCCTTGAGTTCGGCCGAAAGCCTCACGCCCCGCCCCTCATCCGATGCACCTCACTCGACCGCCTTGAAGAAGCGGTCGGCGCGCCAGGTCCAGAAATACCACATCCGGCTGCCGGCCGAGGAAAAGATGATCCGGTCGGCACGGCCGATCAGATATTCCGCCGGCAGCATGCCCACGCCGCCCGCCGCCACCGAAAAGCGGCTGTCGGCACTGTTGTCACGGTTGTCGCCCATGAAGAAGTAATGGTCCGGCGGCACGGTAAAGACCTCGGTATTGTCGCCCGGGCCATTGTCCCGGATGTTCAGCACCGAATGTTTCACGCCGTTGGGCAGCGTCTCGATGGCGCGCGATTTCTGGCACATGGCGCCCTCGCCCACGGCACCGTTCTGGCAGGCCGGGCGGTTGCGCATCGGGCCCTGCGGCTCGAACACTTCCTCGAAGATTCCGTCGGGCCGCTGCGGCACTTCCTGGCCGTTGATATAGAGGATACCCGCCTTCATCTGCACCGTGTCGCCGGGCAGGCCGATCAGCCGCTTGATGAAATCCGAACCATTGCCGGGATGGCGGAACACCACCACGTCCCCGCGCTCGGGCTCGGACGCGAAGATCCGGCCCGAGATCGGGCACAGCGCGAAGGGGCAGGAGTATTTGGAATAGCCATAGGCCATCTTGTTGACGAACAGGAAATCGCCAATCAGCAACGTGTCCTTCATCGATTCCGACGGAATCCAGAAGGGCTGGAAGAACAGGGTGCGGAAGATGCCCGCGATCACCAGCGCCCAGAAGACGGTCTTCACGGTCTCGAGGATACCGCCCTCGGACTTAGCCTTGCCTGCCATTCTGCCCCTGCCTGTTCCTCTGGTGTCGCGGCGGTGTTTGCGCGCCCCTTGGGGCCGAGTCAAGCCTATGGGCCCGGTCGATCACGACCCCGGGGGGACGATGGGTCGGGCCTCGATCACCACGAAGGCCTGCGCCCAGGGGTGGTCGTCGGTCAGGGTGACATGGATCACCGCCTCATGCCCCGCGGGCGTCATCTGCGCCAGCCGTTCCGCCGCCCAGCCGGTGACATGCATCACCGGCTGGCCCGAACGCAGATTGGTGACGGCCATGTCCTTCCAGGCGATCCCCATGCGCAGGCCGGTGCCCAGCGCCTTGGAGCAGGCCTCTTTCGCGGCCCAGCGCTTGGCATAGGTCGCGGCGACGGCGCGGGGTCGGCTTTCGGCTTTGGCCTGTTCCCGCGGCGTAAAAACCCGCTCGCGGAAACGGTCGCCAAAACGGTCCAGCGTGGCCTCGATCCGCTCGATATTGGCCAGATCGGTGCCGATTCCCAGGATCAAAGCCCGCGTTCCTTCCAGGCAAGGCCCAGGAAGAACAGGCCCCAGCCATAGGTCAGCAATTCGATCGCCAGAAGAATGCCCGGCACCACGATGGCCGAAGAGGGCAGGCCGGTGACGATCATGACAGCCAGCAAGATCGAGATCGCGCCACCGATCACCAGCGACCATTTCCAGGCGGGCACGGACAGGCGCCAGCCCAGCATCAGCTTGAAGATGCCCGAGGCAAGGAACCCGATGGCAAAGACCATCGTCAGGGTCTGCAATCCCGCAACGGGGTACAGAAGCATGATCCCACCCAACACCAGCACCAGCAGGCCCAGAAGCGCACCCCAAAGCCGGTCGCTGCCTTCTGCCAGCCGCAGTGCCCCGAGCGCGCCCGCTATTCCCGCCACCACAAGCGCGGCGCCGACCAGCGCGTTGACGGTGAGCGAGGCCGGAAGCGGAAAAGCCAGCGCCACGATCCCTGCCAGGATTGCCAAACCACCGACCACCATCAGATGCGTGCTTTTCATCGTCCTTTTCCTCTGTTGAGGCGCGGCCTCAGGCAAGACCGCGCGCGGCATCCATCCGGCGACGCATTTCCTCGATCGCCGGGCCAAGGCCGCGGAACAGCGCCTCACCCACAAGGAAATGGCCGATATTCAGCTCCATCACCTCGGGAATCGCGGCGACGGGCTCGACATTCTCATAGGTCAACCCATGGCCAGCATGGACCTCAAGGCCCAGCGAGGCCGCCAGCGTCGCCCCCTTGCTCAATGCTGCAAGCTCGACCGCCGCCTCTTCGGCCCGGCCTTCGGCATCGAGGTCCGAATAATGGCCGGTATGCAGCTCAACCACGGCGGCGCCAATCGCGGCGCTGGCCTCGATCTGGGCGGGATCATGCCCGATGAACATCGACACGCGGATGCCCGCGTCGCGCAGGGCGCCGACATAGCGGGTCAGCCGGGCCTGATCGCCCGCGACATCCAGACCGCCTTCGGTCGTCCGTTCCTCGCGCTTTTCCGGCACCAGGCAAGCGGCATGAGGTTTGAGGCGCAGGAGGATGGCCTGCATCTCGTCGGTGGCGGCGCATTCGAAATTCAGCGGAATCCCGATTCCCGCCCGCAGCGCCTCCATATCGGCATCGCGAATGTGGCGGCGATCTTCCCGCAGATGCGCCGTGATTCCGTCCGCGCCCGAGGCCTCGGCCAGGATCGCAGCCCGCAGCGGATCGGGCCAGGCCGTGCCCCGCGCGTTCCGCACCGTGGCCACATGGTCGATGTTCACCCCAAGCCTGAGTTTTCCGCTCGTGCCCATGCCAGCCCCTTTGCCGTAACTTGCCTTGCTGTCTTGTGTTCGTGCCTGGCAGCCTAGGGAGAACCCGGCCGGTCGTCATCCGCATTCTGCGCTCCGCGCCCTTCCTCTGCCCGGTGCTTGATGCGCGCTGCCGCCTCGGCCAACGCCGCACGCAACTTGCCGCGCTTTTCCTTGCGTTCGGCCGCCTTAGCGGCGCGGGCCTTCTGATAGGCTTCGACCAGCGGAATGGTGATGTAATAGGCCGCGATCGACAGGATCAGCCCCGGCCCGAGCGCGCCGATGAAATAGGGCACATAGATTTCGTGCCAGAACTTGATCAGCCCGCCCCAGCGCGCGACATCATCGTTAAAGAGCGCCATGAAGTTGAACCACAGATCCGCGCCCGCATCGCCAAAGGCATGACCGATATATTCGGCATTGAGCGGCGCCTCGATTCCCATGATCCAGTGTCCCAGCGTCATGGCCAGGACGGCGAAGAACGGCGTGGTCAGCGGATTGGTGTTGAACGTGGCGAGAAGCGCCGCCAGCAGATTGCCGTTCACCGCGCGACTGGCCAGCCAGGCCGCGACGAATTGCAGACCGGGCAACGGCAGGAAACCGATCAGCGACCCCGCAAAGACCCCGCGCGCCACGCGATGCGGCTGATCGGGCAGGCGGCGCATCCGGTGGATGACATAGCGCGTCGCGCGCTTGATGCCCGATTTGGGATAGACCTGCTCGCGCAGCCACGGCCCCCAGCCAAGCGGATCTCTGCGTTTGAAGACCAAAAGTCCGTCCTTCCTGTTCGTCTCGCCCGCTTCCCCTTGGAATCAGGCCCTCTTCCCTGCGGCCGGGTCCGCACCCCAGCCGGTCTGCACCACAACTGCGCCACCCTCAAGCGGCCGGAGGCCCCGGTCATCGGGATTTGAACATCGCCCCTCGGCGCCTTCAAATCTCCGATCGTCCTGCGGGCCGAGTCTGTCCCTGCCAAGTCCGGTCTGTGGCGATTTCGGGGATAGGGATGATCCGCCAGGCAATCAACGCGCAAAATCGCACAGGGCGAAAGAAAGCCCCCGACCGGGCGCGGCGGCACCGCCTGCCCCTTTCACGCCCGCCCCACATTCCGCCGCGATCAGGGCTTGCGGGACAAATCCCTGTGCCGGGCAACCTGGGCCACATCGGTCTCGGCCTCAAGCGCGGTCATGACCATATGCAGATGTTCGACATCGCGCAGATCCGCATCGACGATCAGGCGGTAGAAATCCGGCTTACGGTCGACGAAGGTGAGGTCCGAGATATTGGCCTTTTGCTCGCCGATCAGCGTGCAGATCCGGCCCAGCACCCCGGCATCGTTGGAGATCGTCAGCTCCAGCGACACGGTGTTGTTGGGCGGGTGCCGCCCCGATTTCCAGTGCAGGTCGACCCAGCGGTCGGTCTGGTCCTCGAATTCCTCAAGCGCCGGGCAGTCGATCGCATGCGCGACCACGCCCTTGCCGCGATAGGTGATGCCGACGATGCGCTCGCCCGGCAAGGGCTGGCAACAGGGGGCGCGGCGCATGTCCTGACCCGGCTGCAGACCCAGGACAGGGCGCTTCTCGTCGATCTCGTCGGGCTGGGCCAAGGCCAGTTCGGGGTAAAGCAGTTCCACGACACGCCGAGCCGTGATCTCGGCACTGCCCAGCCGCGCCAGAAGATCCTGCTCGTCGGTCAGGCCCATCATCCGTGCGGCGGTGCGCAGGGCCTTGTCGCTGGCCTTCTTGCCGACATGGTCAAAGGCCGCCCGCGCCAGTTCGTGCCCCAGCCGGATGAACCGGCCGCGATCCTCTTCGCGCAGCCGCCGCCGGATCGCGGCCTTGGCGCGGCCCGTCGTCACGATGTCGATCCAGGACGGTTGCGGGCGCTGGCCCTCGGCGGTGATGACCTCGACCGATTGGCCATTCTTGATCCGGGTCCACAGCGGCACGCGGATGCCGTCGATCTTCGCCGAAACGGTGGAATTGCCGATGCGCGTATGGATCGCATAGGCGAAGTCGAGCGGCGTCGCTCCGCGAGGCAACTGGATCACGTCGCCCTTGGGCGTGAAGCAGAAGACCTGGTCCGAATACATCTCGAGCTTCACATTCTCGAGAAACTCGTCATGGTCGCCCTGATCCAGCCGCTCGGTCAGGCTGGCGATCCATTTGGCGGGATCGACGGCGAAGGGGTTCTTCGCGCGAACGCCCTCGCGATAGGACCAATGCGCAGCGACGCCCGCCTCGGCCACTTCATGCATCTCACGGGTGCGGATCTGCACCTCGACCCGCTTGCCATCGCGTCCCGAGACGGTGGTGTGGATCGAGCGGTAGCCGTTCGACTTGGGTTGGCTGATATAGTCCTTGAACCGGCCCGGCACCGCGCGCCAGCGCTGGTGGATCACGCCCAGAATGCGGTAGCAGTCCTGCACCGAATTGCTGATGATCCGAAAGCCGTAAATGTCGGACAGTCGCGAGAAGGCGAGGTCCTTCTCCTGCATCTTGCGCCAGATCGAATAGGGCTTCTTGGCCCGTCCGAAAACGGCGGCATCGATCTGCGCCTTGTCCAGCTCATGCCGGATATCGCCGGTGATCTTGTGGACCACATCGCCCGATTCCTTTTGCAGCGTCACATAGCGGCGCAAGATCGAATTGCGGGCTTCGGGATTGAGGACCTTGAAGGACAGATCCTCCAGCTCCTCGCGCATCCATTGCATCCCCATCCGGCCGGCCAGCGGCGCGAAGATCTCCATCGTCTCGCGCGCCTTCTGCACCTGCTTTTCCGGCTTCATGCTGCGGATGGTGCGCATGTTGTGCAGCCGGTCGGCCAACTTGACCAGGATCACCCGCAAGTCCTTGGACATGGCCATGAACAGCTTGCGGAAGTTCTCGGCCTGCTGGCTTTCCGTGGACGAGAGTTGCAGATTGGTCAGCTTGGTGACGCCATCGACCAACTCCGCGACTTCATGGCCGAACTTGGCCTCGACCTCGGTATAGGTCGAGCGGGTGTCTTCGATCGTGTCGTGCAGCAGCGCGGTGATGATCGTGGCGTCATCCAGCGACTGCTCGGTCAGAATGGCCGCAACGGCGACGGGATGGGTGAAATAGGGCTCGCCCGACTTGCGGATCTGGCCGTCATGCATGGCGGCGCCATACTCATAGGCCTTGCGGATCAGATCAGCATTGCTGCGCGGATTGTAGTTGCGGACAAGGGCGATGAGGTCTTCGACGTCGATCATCACCGCCCCGCCGGCCGGACCCCCGAAGGGATCGGCTCAGTGCTCCCCTTGCGCTTCCATCAGAGCGCGCAGAAGTTTTTCTTCCGACATGTCGTCGACGACAGGGCGGTCGATCTCGCCAGCCATCAGAAGCGCCATCTGGTCTTCCTCGGGCTCGTCGACCTCGATCTGGGTCTGGTGCGATTCGATCATCCGCTCGCGCAGGACATCGGCGCTTTGCGTTTCCTCGGCGATTTCGCGCAGGGCGACGACGGGGTTCTTGTCATTGTCGCGGTCGATCGAGATCGGCGCGCCGGAAGCGATCTCGCGCGCCCGGTGGGCGGCCAACATCACCAGCTCGAACCGGTTCGGGACCTTGTCAACGCAATCTTCAACCGTCACGCGGGCCATGGCGCACCTTTCGTCAATCCCGGTTTCCCGGAGGGCATGGAAACCGTGTATCTATGCGCGAAAGCAACGCTTGACAAGCGCGGAATCGCCGGGGCTTGGCGCCCGCCCCGCGCCGTCGACTTGTGCTCACAGGCGGCAGGGCCGGGCGGGACGAATGATGAGGCCGACGATGATCCCCGGCCTAAAGCGGCACCAGCGCGGCGCGATCCGCTTCGGGCAGCGCCGCAAGCATGTCCTGCACAGTCAGGCCAAGCCGGGGATGACGCCAGACAGGCGCGATATCGGCCAGGGGCACCAGCACGAAGGCGCGATCCTGCAGGCGGGGATGCGGCAGGATCAACCGGTCAGGCGCTTCCGCCTGCTGCACCTCTGGCGCGAGATGCCGCCAGCGATCCTGCGTCGCGGCATCGGGCAAGACCGATTCGCCCGCCGCCAGCAGGTCGAGATCCAGCGTCCTCTGCCCCCAGCGCTGCCGCCTCTCACGGCCGAACCGCGCCTCGACCCGGTGCAAGAGCGCCAGAAGTGCCGCAACGTCATGCGTCGCCGCGCCCGAAACCTCGACCGCGCCGTTCACATAGTCAGGCCCGGCCCCGGCAGGAAAAGCCGGCGAACGATACAGTCGGCTGACGGCCACCAGCGCCAGTCCTTCGGACTGAAGCGCCTGCAAGGCTTGTGCGATCGTCTCCGCAGGCGCCTGCCCATCCAAGGGCAGGTTTGCGCCGAAGGCCACGAGCACCGGCGAGTTTTGTGTATTCCCGGATAGATTCATACCATATTGTTCACTTGTCGGGTCGCGCCTTCGACGCTATCTGCGATTGGTTCCGAAGCGGATTTCTCTACATCACGTAGGCCATTCAAGGAAGTTCGATTGGCGGAACGCATTTCGAGGGGATCGTACTGATGTTCTACAAGGACGAACGGCTCGCGCTGTTCATCGATGGATCGAATCTATACGCCGCAGCCAAGGCGTTGGGATTCGACATCGACTATAAGCTCTTGCGCATGGAGTTCATGCGCCGCGGCAAGCTGTTGCGCGCCTTCTACTACACTGCCCTGCTGGAGAACGAGGAATATTCGCCGATCCGGCCGCTGGTGGACTGGTTGCATTACAACGGGTTCACGATGCGCACCAAACCCGCCAAGGAATATACCGACAGCCAGGGCCGCCGGAAGGTCAAGGGCAACATGGATATCGAGCTGACGGTCGATGCCATGGAACTGGCCGCGCGTCTGGACCATGTCGTGATCTTTTCGGGCGATGGTGATTTCAAACCGCTGGTGGAAAGCCTGCAACGCCAAGGCGTTCGCGTCTCGGTCGTCTCGACGATCCGCTCGCAGCCGCCGATGATCGCCGATGAGTTGCGCCGCCAGGCCGACAATTTCATCGAGCTGGACGAACTGCGTGAAGTGATCGGCCGTCCGCCGCGCGAGCCACGCCCGATGAGCACCGAGGAAGCGTCCCTCGAGGCAAAATGACCCGTCGCAGACCCGCGCCTCTGGGGGGCAGGGATCTTGCGTGGGACAGGGCGGCCCGCTGGGGATGATGGGCCTGCTCTGGATGTTTGTGGTGGGGCTGCTGGCCGCCTCACCGGTTCCCCTGCCTTCGGAACCGGTCTTTCTGGGTCTTCTGGTCGCCGGTTCGGCGCCGGTAGCCTTGGTGCTGTTCGCCACCGTGGGCAATGTCCTAGGAAGTTGCATCACCTTCGCGTTGGGGCGCTGGGCCGTGCATTTCCAGGATCGCAAATGGTTCCCGGCCAAGCCTGGCCAGATGGCAAAGGCCACGGCCTGGTTCAACCGCTGGGGCCGCTGGTCGCTTTTGCTGTCCTTTCTTCCCGGCGGTGATGCGCTGGTTCTGGTCGCGGGCATGTTGCGGGTGCCAGTCTGGATCTTCCTGGCGCTGGTCGCGCTGGCCAAGGGCGGTCGCTATGCCGCGCTGGCGGCGGCGACGCTTGGCGTCATGTGAGCCGCACTTTACCTTGGCCCGCTTTGCCCCTACCTCTGGCCCGACAGAACCGGACCCTGCAATGACCGAAAAGCCCGCCCTGACCCTTCATCTCGCCGCCCCGCGCGGCTTTTGCGCGGGCGTGGACCGGGCGATCAAGATCGTCGAGATGGCGCTGCAGAAATGGGGCGCGCCGGTCTATGTCCGGCACGAGATCGTGCACAACCGCTTTGTCGTCGATGGATTGCGCGCCAAGGGCGCGGTCTTTGTCGAGGAGCTGGACGACTGCCCGCCCGACCGGCCGGTGGTGTTTTCCGCCCATGGCGTGCCGAAATCGGTTCCGGCCGAGGCGGTGCGGCGCGAGATGATCGCCGTCGATGCCACCTGCCCCCTGGTGACCAAGGTGCATAACGAGGCCGCCCGCCATGCCGAGGCCGGGGTGCAGCTTGTCTATATCGGCCATGAGGGCCATCCCGAAACCGTCGGCACCATGGGCCAATTGCCCGAGGGCGAGGTTCTGCTGGTCGAGACGGTGGCCGATGTGGCGCGGTTGCAGGTCCGCGACCCGGCCAAGCTGGCCTATATCACCCAGACCACCCTGTCGGTCGATGACACGGCGGAAATCGCCGCCGCCCTGCGGGTGCGCTTTCCGTTGATCCAGGTCCCGGCGCATGACGACATCTGCTACGCCACCACCAACCGTCAGGCGGCGGTCAAGGCCATGGCGCCGAAAATCGACGCGCTTCTGGTGATCGGCGCGCCCAATTCGTCGAATTCCAAGCGTCTGGTCGAGGTGGGCCGCGCCGCGGGCTGTGCTTACTCCATGCTGGTCCAGCGCGCGGCGGATATCGACTGGCGCGCTTTGCAGGGCATCCGCTCGGTCGGGGTGACCGCCGGGGCCAGTGCGCCGGAAGTGCTGGTAAACGAGGTGATCGATGCCTTCCGCGCCCGCTATGAGGTGACGGTCGATCTGGTCGAAACCGCGGTCGAGACCGTTGAATTCAAGGTGCCGCGCATCCTGCGCGAGCCGCTCAAGGCCCGGACATGAAACACATTGCCGTGATCCTGACCCTGCTGGCCCCCGCCGCACCTTCGCTGGCCGAAGAGGCCAGCCCCTTTGCCGGATGGGGCGAAAGCTCGGGTTCCTTGCCGCCGGAATACGCCTGGGAATACACCGTCACCTTCCGAGAAGACCGCAGCGTGACAGTGGAATATTGCAAGGGCTACGCGAATGCGGCGCCGGGCTGTGCCACGATCAGCCGTCGCCTGTCCAAATCGCAGCTCGCGGCCTTGCATGAGGCACTTGACCCGCTGGCCGCCCCCATGGCGGAGAACCCGCCGCAGCCCGACCCCAACCCGCCCATCGGCGGCGGCGCGGCCTGGGCCTGGGTGAATGTCGCGGGCGAGGATATCCGCCTGCCCGCCTTCCCGATCGATCAGGACCATGCACGGGTGAAGGCCGTGCTGGCGCTGCTGCAGGACCATACCCCGAAGAACGCGATCGCCACTGCCGAACGCCGCGCCAAGGCACCCTGACCATGCCCGATCTTTACGCCTATACCGACGGCGCCTGTTCAGGCAATCCGGGCCCCGGCGGCTGGGGCGTGCTGTTGATCGCGCGCGAGGGCGAGGCGGTGGTCAAGGAACGCGAATTGCAGGGCGGCGAGCCGGACACGACCAACAACCGGATGGAGTTGATGGCGGCGATCTCGGCGCTGGAAAGCCTGACCCGTGCTTCGGAGATCACCATCGTCACCGACAGCGCCTATGTGAAGAACGGTGTGACAGAATGGATCCATGGCTGGAAGCGCAAGGGATGGCGCACGGCAGGCGGCCCTCCGGTCAAGAATGTCGAGCTGTGGCAAAGGCTTGACGCCGCGCAGGCCCGCCACAAGGTGACCTGGCGCTGGATCAAAGGCCATGCCGGCCATGCCGAGAACGAGCGCGCCGATGCCTTGGCCCGAGCCGGCATGGCGCCATTCAAGCCGAAGGCCGCCTCGCAGCCACAGGGATAGGGCTGTCTGGGCGGGGTTGATTGCGAATACCCGTTCGCCTAGCCTTGCGCCATGCCACGCAAGAAATTGATCCCTGACAGCGAAGTTCTGTCTCTTGTCCGCCGCCTGATCGCCCTTCATGGCGAAAAGGCCGTCAGCTTCGGCAGCATCGGTCAAAGCGCGGGCCTTGCGCCCTCGACACTTGCGCAGCGTTACGGCTCGATCGAGGGCATGTTGGCCGCCGCCGCCATCGCGGGCTGGGACGGGTTGATCGCGGCGGCCGTGAAGACCGGGGACGACAAGGGGCCGCAGGGGTATCTGAAGCTGCTCGACAGCGCAGAAGTGCCGCTTCTCCTGTACCTCGGTGGGCGCGACGCGCAGGCCCGCGACAAGGCGGCGGAATGGCGCAGTGTGGTCGAGGCCGGATTGGCGCGCCGCATGGGCCAAAGCGAAAAGGCCCGCACGGCGGCCCAGGCCCTGTTCGCGGCTTGGCAGGGCCAGATCCTGTGGGATGGCGCGGCCAGCGGCCTGAAAGACATCGCCAAGAAGCTTACTTGAAATAGGTCTGCCAAACCCAGATCAGCGCCAACGCGCCCAGAACCGCGCCGACGAACCCGGCCGCCCAGCCCAGTGCCATGATCATGAAGCGCAGGACAAGGCCGCCGATCAGCGCCCCCAGCACCCCGACGGCGATGGTCGTCGGCACATCGGCCTCGATCCGCATGATCCGCGTCGCCAGAAACCCCGCCGCCGCCCCGATGATGATCAGCCAGAGAAAGGCCATCCGCGTGCCCTCCTTTGCGGCACGGCTTCAATATGGGGCGTCCTCGGCCAGTGCAAAAGCCTGTTCCGCCCCCATCGCCCGGGCGATCATCTGGAAATCCTGCTGCGGGATCCGGCACAGGCCATAGCGGAAGGCCATGCCCCAGCTCTGGTGCCCACGCAGGAACGCCAATTGGTCGAGCAAGGGCCGGATCGGCGCCGGATGCGACGGTTCCCACCGCACGCGCCGCCGCCAAGGCAGAAAGCCGCCGCCCATATCGGCCTGCCAAGCCGCGCCCGGCGCGATGCGGCCGATGGCGGCAAAGGCCTGAAACGGCGCGCCGCCCATGCGCGTCTCGCGCGGGGCATAGATCACCACGCCGTCGCCCGGCCGCATCCGTTGCAGCGGCGCCGCCTTGCCATGGCAGGCCTGCACGATCCCTTCGACCAGCCCCCGCGCCGCATGATCTGCCGAGGCGGTCACGCACCAGAAATTCTCTATCATCCCAAGGCTCCTTTCGGTCCTCAGGATAGCAACCGCCCTCTGTCAGAACCGGTCAGGATCCGATGACGGGAGGCAAGGCTAGCCCCTTGAGCACCTCGGCCGATGGCATGGGCCGCTTGCCCTCGCGCTGCGCTTCCAGCACTTTGATCGCCCCCGTCCCGCAGGCCAGGATAAAGCCGCCCAACACCTGCCCGGGCGCACCCGATCCGGCCACCAGGCGCGAGCGCAGAAGTTTCACCCGCTCGCCCGCGATCTCGACCCAGGCGCCGGGAAAGGGCGACAGGCCACGGATCTGGCGGTCGACCTCGACGGCGGATCTGCGGAAATCCACCCGCGCCTCGGCCTTGTCGATCTTTGCCGCATAGGTCACGCCCTCGGTGGGTTGCGGTTCTGGGATCAGGTCGGGCAGACGGTCGAGCGCTTGACTGATCAGCCGCGCGCCAAGGTCAGACAAACGGTCATGCAATTCGGCCGTGGTTTCTTCCGGCCCGATCGGCAGCGCCTCGCGCAGCAGCACCGGCCCGGTATCAAGCCCGGCTTCCATCTGCATGATGCAGACGCCCGTCTCGGCATCACCCGCCAGGATCGCCCGATGGATCGGCGCCGCCCCGCGCCAGCGCGGCAGAAGCGAGGCATGGATGTTCAGGCAGCCCTGGCGCGACGCGTCCAGCACCGCCTGCGGCAGGATCAGGCCATAAGCCACCACCACAGCGACATCGGCCCCCAGGGCGGCGAATTCCGCCTGGGCCTGCGCATCGCGCAGCGAGACCGGATGACGGACGACCAAGCCAAGCGCCTCGGCCGCCGCCTGCACCGGCGAGGGGCGCAGCGCCTTGCCCCGCCCGGCGGGGCGGGGCGGCTGGGAATAGACGCACAGAATCTCATGCTGCTTGGCCAGCGCCTGCAACACCGGCACCGAGAACTCGGGCGTTCCCATGAAGACGATCTTCACCCGCGCCTCCGCAGCTTGTCGGCCTTGGCCAGCAGCATCTTGCGCTTGAGGGGCGACAGCCGGTCGAAATACATCTTGCCCGCCAGATGGTCGATCTGGTGCTGGGCGCTGGTGGCCCAGAGGCCGACGAAATCGCGCTCTTCCATCTGCCCCTCGGCATTCAAGAAGCGCACCGTCACCGCGCGCGGGCGCGAGATCACCGCCGAGACGCCGGGCAGGTTGGGGCTGGCCTCGTCATGCTCGCGCATCTGGCCGCTGACATGCAGCAATTCGGGATTGGCCATCAGCACGGCCTGTCCGCGCGTATCGGAACAATCGACCACGGCCAGCCGCAGCGGCACGCCGATCTGCACGGCGGCAAGGCCATAGCCGGGCATGGCATCCATGGTCTCGACCATGTCGCGCCAGATTGCCCGCACCTCGTCGGTGATCACGGCCACCTCGGCGGCCGGGACTTTCAGCATCGGGTGCGGCCAGGGCAGGAAGGGGCGCTGGGTCATGCGATCAACTCGGCCTCCGCCCGCGCGCGGTCTTCGGGCGCCAGGCGATCCAGTGTCAGGACACCGTCGAGGTGATCATATTCATGCTGGGCGCAGATCGCGGCGAAGCCCGTCAGCATCGCCTCATGTCGCGCCCCCAGCGCATCAGTCCAGCGCATCCTGATTTCGGAAGCGCGCGAGATTTCGGTGACCGGGCCGGGGATCGACAGGCAGCCCTCGGGGCCGGTGACGCGATTGTCCGACATCCAAAGGATCTCGGGGTTCACGATCACCAGCGGATCGCGCGGCCCCTCTTTCCAGCCCACATCCATGACGAAGAGCCGCAGCAGATGCCCAACCTGCGGCGCCGCGAGCCCGCGCCCGGGCGCGGCATACATGGTCTCGAGCATGTCCTCGGCCAGCGCCATCAGCTCCGCCCCCGGCACGGCGGGGGCGCAAGGGCGGGAAAGCCTGACATCGGGCCAGCGCAGGATCGGCAGGATCATCCGGGATACCTCAGGTGTGTCGCCCGTCCCTTACGGCTATCGAAAGGTGAAGTCACGCTTTCACCCGAGGATTTCATGCGCAAGACCCTGATGCAGACCGCCCTTCTGGCCGCCTTGGCCACGCCCGTCCCTGCCCTTGCCGATGGCGGCGTGACCGTCGCCCTGCCCGACCAGGGCCAGATCGCCCGCGCGGCAAGCGAGGCCTTCCTGCATGAACTGGTGCTTGCCAATGTGGTCGGGATGAATTGCGAGGGCTATCTGATCGGCAACGGTGAATGGGCGTTGATCGTCGGCACGGCCGATCTGGTGGCCGCCGCGCTGAAGCTGGACGTCAACGCCTATGACGACCGCTTCTATGACCCGGCTTTTGCCGCGCTGGACGCGCCAGAAACTTGCCCGACCGAAGGCCCAAAAATCGCAGCCCTGATCGCGCGGCTCAAGGCGATGGGCGGCGACACGGTGCCGCTGGGTTGACCGTGGCGCGCCTCGCATGATCGGCGCCCGAAGAGCGATGAGGTCGCGCGGCATCTTGGCGCGTGTGGGATCTACAGCCCCCGCGCCCGCTCTCGCTTCAGCTTTTCCATCTTGCGGGTGATCATCTGACGCTTCAGGGGGCCAAGATAGTCGATGAACAGCTTGCCATCGAGATGGTCGATCTCATGCTGGACACAGGTCGCCCACAACCCCTCGAAGATCCGCTCCTGTTCGACCCCGTCAAGATCCATCCAGCGCACCGTCACGGCGGCGGGGCGCTTTACATCCGCATATTGTTCGGGGATCGACAGGCAGCCTTCCTCATAGGTCGAGACATCCTCGGAGGACCAGACCACCTGCGGGTTGATCAGCACCATCGGCTCGGGCGGGCCGTCCTTGATACAGTCCATCACCAGCACGCGCTTGGTCACGCCGACCTGCGGCGCGGCAAGCCCGATGCCCGGCGCGTCATACATCGTCTCAAGCATGTCGGCGGCCAACCGCTTCACCTCATCGGTGATTTCGGCCACGGGCTCGCAGAGCTTCTTGAGGCGGGGATCGGGATGGATCAGGATGGGGCGGATCATGGGCAATGATCTAGGGGAAGGGGCACAGGCCGCGCAAGACCCGCGTTCGACCCGGCGCGTCAAATCATAGTTTCTCGAGAATACCGAGAAATGCAGAACAACGCTCCAATGTGAGCTGATATATCAGGATGACTTCCCGATATGGACGGATTATCTGGAACGAAATCAACCAGCGAGACCACGGCCGAGATGAGCTTCGACACCCCGATCCCCCGCACCGGCACCCATTGCTCGAAATGGGACATGATGGAAACCCTGTACGGCCTCTCGCCGCAGACGGCCCTGCCGATGTGGGTGGCCGACATGGATTTCCGTCCGCCCGCCGCCGTGCAGGCCGCGCTGCAAAAGATGCTCGACCATGGAGTCTACGGCTATTTCGGCGATGACCGCGCCTATCTGGCAGCGATCCGCTGGTGGATGGAGACGCGGCATGGCTGGTCGCCCGAGCCGTCGCATATCTTCACCACCCATGGCCTGGTGAACGGCACCGCGCTTTGCGTCGATGCCTTCACGCAGCCCGGCGATGCGGTCGTGCTGATGACCCCGGTCTATCATGCCTTCGCCCGGGTGATCCGCGGCGCGGGGCGCAGCGTCACCGAATGCCCGCTTTCCGTGGTGAACGGACGGCACGCGATCGACACCGCTGCCTGGGAGGCTTGCCTCACCGGACGCGAAAAGATGCTGATCCTCTGCTCGCCGCACAATCCGGGCGGGCGGGTCTGGACGCTTTCCGAATTGCAGGCGGTGGCCGAATTCTGCCGCCGCCATAACCTGATCCTTGTCTCGGACGAGATCCACGCCGATCTGGTCTTTCCCGGTGGGCCGAAGCACATTCCGATGGCCATGGCCGTGCCCGAAATCGCCGACCGGCTGGTGATGATGACGGCGGCGACCAAGACCTTCAACATCGCGGGCGCCCATACCGGCAATGTCATCATCGCCGACGAGGCGCTGCGCAAGACTTTCGCCGCGCGGATGAACGCCATGGGCATCTCGCCCAATGCCTTCGGCATGGCCATGGTGACGGCTGCCTATTCGCCGGAAGGCGCGGCCTGGGTCGATGACCTGATGCGCTACCTCGACGGCAACCGACGTCTCTTCGATGACGCGGTGAACGCGCTTCCGGGCCTGCGCTCGATGCCGCTTGAGGCGACCTATCTGGCCTGGGTGGATTTCACCGGCACGGGCATGACCCGGGACGAGATCGTCGCGCGGGTGGAAAAGCAGGCCGCCATCGCCACCAATTACGGCGAGGCCTTCGGCACCGGCGGCGAACATCACCTGCGCTTCAACCTGGCCATGCCGCGCGCGATGGTGGCCGAGGCGGTGGCGCGGCTGCAACGGGCCTTTGGCGACCTGCAATAGATGCGCAAAAGGGCGCGGGTCTGGATTCTCGTCCTGCTCTGCGCGGCGGCGGCCGGGCTCTGGCTGCGGCCACCGACGCCGGAGCTGGTGCCAGAGTCGCCCCGTCCAGCCCTGTCAGGCCCGGTCGATCTGATCCTGATCGAGAAATCGGCCCGTCGGCTGTCGCTTCTCCGCGACGGCGCGGTGCTGCGCGCCTATCCCGTCGCCCTGGGTTTTTCGCCCGAGGGCGACAAGGCGCGCGAGGGCGATGGCCGCACCCCCGAGGGTCGCTTCACCATCGACCGGCGCAATGCCGCTTCGGCCTATACCCTGTCGCTTGGCATCGATTACCCGCGCCCGGAAGACCGGGCGCGGGCGCGCAAGGCTGGCTATTCTCCCGGCGGCGACATCATGATCCATGGCCAGCCCAATGCCGTGCCGGATGGCAGTATGCTGCCGGGCGACTGGACCGCGGGCTGCATTGCGCTCAGCAATGCCGAGATCCGCGAGATCTGGCAGGTCGTGCCAATCGGCACCCCGGTCGAGATTCGCCCCTAGGCACGGGGCAGGCTTTCCCCTTGCGCAGGCCGGGAATCGGCTGTATTGCCCCGCGCCTTCCCGGATTTGTTGTGATTCAAGTCATTCGCCGCTACCTTGGGAGGAAGCCCGGCGCCGGGGCTTTTGTCCGGTGCGTTTCTGGAGGACCCAAGTCCTGTCGCATTCTGACCCCAAGACCGGGTTGCCCACCGCCCCGCGCGCTGGCCGCATCAGCCCGGAAGATGTTCCCTCCGAAGAGCTTCTGGCGGCGGTTCTGGCATCGGTTGACGATGACAAGGCCGAAGAGATCGTGTCGATCGACCTGCGCGGCCGTTCGGACGTGGCGGATTACATGGTGATCTGCTCGGGCCGCTCATCGCGCCAGGTCGGCGCCATCGCGGAAAAGCTGGCCGACCGTCTGAAGCAGGCCTTCGGGATCAACGTCAAGATGGAAGGCAAAGAGACCGGCGACTGGGTGCTGATCGATTCGGGCGATGTGATCGTCCATGTCTTCCGCCCCGAGGTCCGCGACTTTTACCAGTTGGAAAAGATGTGGATGCCGGCAGGCCAGGCCGCCGCGCGGTCGGCCAAGGGCTAGGCCGGGTCGACCGCCGGTGCGGGTGCAGCTTTGCGTCGTGGGCCGGTTGCGGACAGGGCCCGAACGGGCGCTGATCGACGATTATCTGGACCGTTTCGGCAAGACCGGCCGGGCTTTGGGCCTTGGCCCCGCCACCGAGCATGAGGTCGAAGACCGCAAGGGTGGCGGCATGGCCGCCGACGCGGCGCTTCTGTCACGCGCCGTGCCGGCCGGGGCGGCGCTGGTGATCCTGGACGAACGCGGCGAGGAATTGACCAGCCCCGATTTCGCCGCGCGCATAGCCCGCTTTCGCGATAGCGGTCGGCAGGACCTGGCACTGCTGATCGGCGGGGCCGACGGGCTTGACCCCGCCCTGCGCGCCCGCGCCGATCTGGCGATCCGCTTTGGCCGCATGGTCTGGCCGCATATGCTGGCCCGGGTCATGCTGGCCGAACAACTGTACCGCGCCGCGACGATCCTGGCCGGATCGCCCTATCATCGGGTGTAGCGGCCTTATCCGCGCAATTCCGCCGTGATCCGCACCGGCCCTGCCGTACCCTTCAGCTTGGCGCGATAGATCACCACGCCTTCGGTCACCCGCATCACATAGGTGCGGGTCTCCTCGAAGGGGATCGTCTCGATCCAGTCGACCACATCGGCGCCCGGCGCGCGGGGGTCACCGAATTCGGTGATCCAGCGCCGGGGGCGGCCGGGACCGGCATTATAGCCGGACGCGACCAGCGCAATGGAATTGCCGAATTCCTCGACCATCTTTGCCAGATAGGCGCTGCCGAGCCGGGCATTGAAGGCCGGATCGCTGAGCAGCCTGGCGGATTCGTATTCGATCTCCAGATCATCGGCCATGTGCTTGGCCGTCGTGGGAAGGACCTGCATCAGCCCGCGCGCATCCGCGGCGGATCGCGCGGCGGGGTCAAATTCGGATTCGCGCCGCGCGATGGCCAGCGCCAGCGCGCGGCTGACCTTCAACCCATCGGAGGGCACCAGATCGGGCACCGGATAATAGGCGAAGGGCAGGATGACCCCGCGTTCAGCCGCCGCCTTTGCGATCAGCACGGCGATATGCGGCTCGTCCATCTGCATCGCCATGCCGGCCAGTTGGGCAAGCTCGGCATCATCCAGGCTTTCTCCCAGATGCAGGAAAAAGCGCTTGGCCAGCGTGCGGTCCCCCGCCGCCGCCAGAAGCCGCCCCGCGACCAGAACCGAGGCATTGGCGAAGCGCGCTTGCCGCCAATCGGGCGGGCGCTGATCCGAAAGCAGCGCGGCATCCAGCGCAAGGCCCAGCCGCTCCGCCGCCAGAAGCCCGTAAAACGCGGTCTGGTGCCTGGCCGCCGCCTGATAATGCGTCTCGGCCGCCGCCTTGTTCCCGGCGGCGTCTTCGGCGCGGCCCTTCCAGTATTCGCCGCGCGCGATGGAAATGGGCGTGCTGACGCCTTGGCGCAGATGGTTGAAATGCTTGAGCGCCAGCGCAGGATCGCCCAGTTTGCGCAAGGCGATGAATCCTGATAGGAATTCCAGATCGGCATAGGCGGACCCGGAACTCAGCCCGTGGCGCGAGGCGACACGGAAGGCATCCTGCGTGCGGCCCTGCCGCATCAGCCAGCGCGCCAGTGTGGCCCGGCGCGGCGCCCAGGCCTCGGGGCGGCCCAGTTCGTCCGAGGCGCGCGCCAGCACCAGCTCGGCGGCGCCGTCGTAATTGTCTTTCTTCATCCGATAGACGAAGCGGTCGAAGGCCAGGCCGGCATCGCCTTGCAACGCCTTGGGCACGGCGGCGACCACGGCGTCGACGCCCTTGTCTTCAGCCCTAAGCGCCAGCCGCGCGCGGGCCAGCGCCGCTCGGTCTTCTGGAACACGAGGCAGCATGCGCAGCGCCTCGGCCCGGCGACCTTCCCAGAGAAGGTTGTCCAGCCGCAGCGTGTTCACGGCGGCCAGGGCGTCTGGTTGCAACGTCAGAAGCTGCGCCTCTTGCTCGGCGGTGAAATCCAGCTCGGCCCAGGCCCCCATCGCCTCGGTCTCGGCCCGGGCCGGATTGCCCTCGGCCAGAAGCGCCCGAACAAGGGCGATCGCCCCTTCCGCCGTTGCGGGCGCGCCCGCGCCGAAATAGGCCACAACGCGCGAGGGCGTGTCCGACCGTCCTGCAGCTTCCTCGCCCTTCTCCTTCAGGTAGGGCAGGCCCGGCCAATCAGGGCGGCGCTTGAGGAAATCCTCGTAGTCGCCCAGCCGCCCCTCGCCCGCGCGCAGCCATTGCCAAAGGATCACGTCGCGGCCCACGCCGGGCGGCGCGGTGGACAGGGCGGCCTCCCATTGCTTGCCCGCGGCCAGATCGAGCGCGGTTTTCATCGCCTGCACCTCATCGGCGCGGGCGGCGGGGGCGATCAGCGCGCAAATCAGCGCGAGCAGGCGGAGAAGACGGATCATGGCGGAGAATCTGCCGCAGGCATCCGCGCGCCACAAGCCACGATCCTGTCAGGAAAGGCGCGGCGGCGGCGCTTGGCAAGCCCGGCCCGGCAGATTAAGGAAGGCGGCGATGGGCGGGCGATGGGCGCCTGCACCGCAAAACGGAGAAGCGTGTCATGTTCAAAGGGTCAATGCCTGCCCTGGTCACGCCGTTCAAGGACGGCGCTGTGGACATGGAGACGCTGAAAAAACTTGTCGACTGGCAGATCGCCGAAGGCTCGGCCGCGCTGGTCCCCGTCGGCACGACCGGCGAAAGCCCGACGCTGACCCATGACGAGCACGAGGCGGTGGTCTCGGCCGTGGTCAAGTTCGCGGCAGGTCGCGTGCCGGTGATCGCGGGCGCGGGCTCGAACAACACCGCCGAAGGCATCCGCCTGATCCAGCACGCCGAAAAGGCGGGCGCGCAGGCGGCGCTGGTGGTGACCCCCTATTACAACAAGCCGACCCAGGCCGGCATGATCGAGCATTTCACCGCGCTGCATGATTGCTGCAAACTGCCGATCATCATCTACAACATCCCCGGCCGGTCGGTGGTGGACATGACGCCCGAGACCATGGGCAAGCTTGCGAAACTGCCGCGCATCCTCGGCGTCAAGGACGCGACCGGCAAGATCGAGCGGGTCAGCCAGCAGCGCGCTTCTTGCGGCAAGGATTTCATACAGCTTTCGGGCGAGGATGCGACCGCGCTGGGTTTCAACGCCCATGGCGGCGTCGGCTGCATCTCGGTCACGGCCAATGTCGCGCCGCGCCTCTGCGCCGATTTCCAGGCGGCAACGCTGCGTGGCGACTATGCTTCGGCGCTGGACTATCAGGACCGGCTGATGCCGCTGCATGAGGCGATCTTCATCGAGCCGGGTCTGGCCGGGGCGAAATACGGTCTCTCGCTTCTGGGCCGCTGCGCCGAGGATGTTCGCCTGCCGCTGGTCGGGCTGACCGATGGCACGAAAGAGCGTATCCGCGCCGCCATGCGCCATGCAGGGCTGATAAACTGAGGATCGCACTCTGAAATCCGGGGCGCCTTCGGGCGCCCTTTCCATGTGGGGCAAGGCACATGCGCAGCGTCAAGACCATCCATGTCGTTTCGGCTCATGCCGAGGGCGAGGTCGGTGACGTGATCGTCGGCGGCGTTGCACCGCCGCCGGGCGAGACCCTGTGGGAGCAGAGCCGCGCACTCTGGGCCAATCAGAGCCTGCGCGACCTTGTGCTGAACGAGCCGCGCGGCGGCGTCTTCCGCCATGCGAACCTGCTGGTGCCGCCGAAAAACCCGGCCGCCCAGATGGGCTTCATCATCATGGAACCCGAGGACAACCCGCCGATGTCGGGCTCGAATTCCATCTGTGTCGCGACGGTGCTTCTGGACAGCGGCATCCTGCCTATGGTCGAGCCGGTGACGGATCTGGTGCTCGAAGCGCCGGGCGGTCTGGTTGCGGTGCGCGCCGAATGCCGCGATGGCAAGGCCGAGCGCATCTTCGTGCGCAACCTGCCCTCTTTCGCCGATCGGCTGGACGCCACGCTGGATGTGCCGGGGTTGGGCCGGATCACCGTCGACACCGCCTATGGCGGCGACACATTCGTCGTGGTCGATGCCCAGACGCTTGGCTTCAGCCTTCGGCCCGAAGAGGCCCATCGCATGGCAAAGCTGGGCGTCCAGATCACCAGTGCGGCGGATGAGCAACTGGGCTTCCATCACCCCGAAAACCCCGACTGGCGGCACTTCTCGTTCTGTCTGTTCGCATCGCCGCTGACCCGCGTCGCTCAGGGCTGGGAAACGCAGCACGCGGTCTCGATCCGCCCCGGCAAGATCGACCGCTCGCCCACCGGCACCGCCGTTTCGGCGCGGCTGGCGCTGATGGCGGCCCGCAACCAGATCGCGCCGGGCGAGGTGCTGCGGGCGCGCTCGCTGATCGGCGGGCAGTTCGAGGGCCGCATCACCGGCGCTGCGCGCGTCGGCGACAGGCCCGCGATCCTGCCCGAGATTTCGGGTCGCGCCTGGATCACCGGCACGCATCAGCACATGCTCGACCCGGCCGATCCCTGGCCGCGCGGCTATCGCCTGACCGACACCTGGGGCGCGCGATGAGGCAGGAAGACCTGCGCGGGGCGGGCCTGATGACCGCCGCGATGGCAGGCTTTGCCGTCGAGGATCTGTTCATCAAGAAGGCTTCGGCCCATCTGCCACCCGGGCAGATCCTCCTGACCATGGGGCTGTGCGGCCTCCTGTTCTTCGCGCTTCTGTCGCGGCGCGCGGGCGAGCCTGCCTTTCCGGCGCTGTTCCGGTCGCGCGGCATGTTGATCCGCTCGGTCTTCGAGATCGCCGGGCGGCTGTTCTACGCGCTCGCACTGGCGTTGACGCCCTTGTCCAGCGCCAGCGCCATCCTTCAGGCGACGCCGCTGGTGGTGATCGCGGGCGCCGCCCTGCTGTTCGGCGAGAAAGTGGGCTGGCGGCGCTGGCTGGCCGTTCTGGTCGGTCTGGCGGGCGTGCTGGTGATCCTGCGGCCCGGGGTCGAGGGGTTTTCGGCGCTGTCGCTTCTGGCTGTGGCCGGGATGCTGGGCTTTGCCGGGCGTGACCTTGCCACGCGGGCAGCATCACGCGGATTGTCGAACCGCCAGCTCGGCACGCTGGGCTTTGCGATGCTGGCGCTGGCAGGCGCGATCATCCTGTCCTGGACCGGCGGGGCGCATCTGCCCTCGGCCCAGGCGGCGGCGCTGGTCGCGGGCGCCACAGTCTTTGGCATCGTCGGCTATCACACACTCACGGGCGCGATGCGCACGGGTGCGGTGGGGGCGGTCACGCCCTTCCGCTACACAAGGCTGGTCTTCGCACTGATCCTTGCCGCGCTGATCCTGGGAGAGCGGCCCGACACAGCCACCATCCTTGGCGCTACGCTGATCGTTCTGGCCGGGATCTACGGCCTGACCCGGCGCAGTTAGGGCGCTTTCGGAAACAGTCACGGCAGAGCGGTGCCACGGTGGCAAAAACCCGGTCGGGGCGGGGCGGCACCGACCCCGCGGCTAATGGCGAATCGGTGGCGTCTGGGCGGCCAATTCACCGACATACCCCCATTATTCCACTGAATTTTAACGGATATCCTGCCTAACATCAGGTTACTGCGCCGGCAGTTCGGGGCCGATCCGAAAGGTCTGCGGCAGTCGTTTCCAATTTCCGGCCAGTGACACAATTTCGCCTCAATCAAGGCGCAATTCCGGCCAGATTCAGGAAGCATTTGGGCACATCAGCGGCCTGCACGCCCAAGGTGTTAACGCCGCCGCCGACCGCCAGAAGGCGTCGATCCAAGGACAATCAAACCCCGTCTCGCCCCGTGCCAGCCCAGGCCCGGCCCATCAAAGGATCTGCGCCATGTTCATGCAGGACATCACCCGTTTCGCCGCCGCCCCCGTCCAAGCCGACACTTCCACCCAGATCGCCTCTGCCCATACCTCGTTCGGGCTCGTCGCCGGGACGCAAGTGGAAACCGCCGGGGGCTGGCGCATGATCGAGACCCTGCATATCGGCGAAAGCGTCTACACGCTGGATGGCGGCCTGGCCCGGATCGTCGCGATGAACCGGCGCGAAGTGCTGCCGGGCGAGCCGGTGATCCGCATCGCGGGCGGGTATTTCGACGCCTGCTCGGATCTGTTCCTGATGCCGGGCCAGGACCTGCTTCTGGACACGATGGGCCTGACCGAAGCGCCCTATACCTGCCTTTCGGCCGAAGTGCTGGCCGCCTGCCGGGGCATCAGCCGCAGCGCGACGCCACGCCGGGTCGAGGTCGTGACCCCGATCTTCGCCGAGGAAGAGGCGGTCTGGGCGCAATCGGGCGTGCTGCTGCGCTGCCCCGGCGTCAAGCCCGACGAGGCCTCGGCCTATCCACGCATGCATGACGCCGCCGCCGCGGTCTTTCTGGAAACCCGCCAGCGCCGCTTCAGCTGACCACGCCCTGCCCGCTCGCCTTCTGGCGGTGGCGATGGTCGATCTGCGCAAGCCTGACCTGACGCAGCGCCTCGATCAGAAGCGCGGTCAGCAGGCCGAACTGCAGAAAGCCGTTCGCCGCCGCCATGGCCGCCAGGATGCGCCATTGTGGCGCCGGAATCAGATCGCCCAGACCCAGTGTCGTAAAGGCCTCGAGCGCGAAATAGACGGAATCCTCCAGCGTTGCAAAGGCGCCCAGCCCGCGCAGCGACAGCGCCCAGATCCAGATCGCGGCGGTGATCGTCGCCAGCATCCACAAAAGCGTGCCCAGCAGCAGCAGGAACAGTTTCACATGCTGCGGCGGTTGCAGCAGCCAGGGATGGATGCGGCGGAAGACCTGCTCCATCACAAACGCCGCCAAGGCAGCAATGGCGACATTGATCACCAGAATGCCCGTTCCCAACACGATCTGATGCAGCACCGCAGCCCCCTTTGCGGCGGCGCGACTGGACAGAACCTGCGCGCGCGCCTATCTGGGGCGGATCATGGCCGAAAAATCCGACCCCAATTCCAAATTGATCGCCGAAAACCGGCGGGCCCGCTTCGATTACCATATCGAGAGCGATCTGGAAGCGGGCATCATCCTGCAAGGGTCCGAAGTCAAAAGCCTGCGCCAGGGCGGCAGCAACATTGCCGAAAGCTATGCCTCGGTCGAGGGGGGCGAGCTGTGGCTGATCAACGGCTATATCGCGCCCTATCTGCAAGCCAAGACCTGGGGCCATGAGGAACGGCGCCGCCGCAAGCTTCTGGTCTCGAAACGCGAGCTGTCGCGGCTGTGGAACGCCACCGCGCGCGAGGGCATGACGATCGTGCCCCTGAAGCTGTACTTCAATGAGCGCGGCATCGTGAAGCTCAAGCTGGGCGTCGCCAAGGGCAAGAAACTGGCCGATAAGCGCGAGACCAGCGCCAAGCGCGACTGGGATCGGCAGAAGGCGCGGCTGCTGAAACAGGGCGGCTGAGGCAGCGCGGGGAACCGCCATGCGCTTTTCCCATGAAATTTCACTAAATCTGAGTTAACCTTTTCGTACCGACCGGCCGAAACAGCGGCGGCGGAAATGGGAGAAAAGGGCATGGGACTTGAACTGATCATACAGTTGATTGCCGGCCTGGTAGGCGGCAACGCGGCTGGGGCGGGGTTGAAGAACCTCAATCTCGGGCCGCTTCTCAACTCGATCGTGGGCGCAGTGGGCGGCGCTGGCGGCGCACAGATCCTCGCGATGCTGGGCATGGGTGGCGCTGCGGATGCGGCGGCAGCGGGCTCGAGCATGGATATCGGCGCGATCGTGCAAAGCCTTGTCGGCGGCGGGGCGGGGGGTGCCATTCTGGTCGCCATCGTCGGCGCGCTGAAGAAGGCGCTGGTCAAGACGTGATCAAGCGATGATTGCGGCCGGGCGCGGGACAAGCTGCCGCGCCCGGCACACCGTCAAAGCCTTGCGCGCCGGGCCCTGCCCACGATAGGACGGGATTGCCCCTTACCCGCCGAGGCCCGACATGACCCAAGCCCCGCAGGACGATCCGCGCACACTGGTCTCGACCGACTGGCTGGCCCGCCATCTGAAAGACCCCGATCTGCGCATCCTGGATGCAAGCTGGTATCTGCCTGATGCCGGCCGCAACGGGCGCGCGGAATATGAAGCCTGCCATATCCCCGGAGCGCGCTTCTTCGACATCGACGAGATGAGCGATCAGCGGTCTTCGCTCCCGCATATGGCGCCGCCCAACGAGAAATTCATCAGCCGGATGCGGGCGATGGGCGTCGGCGATGGCCATCAGGTCGTGGTCTATGACGGGGCCGGGATGTTCTCGGCGCCGCGCGTCTGGTGGACGTTCCGGTTGATGGGCAAGCTGGACATCGCGGTGCTGGATGGCGGTCTGCCGAAATGGCTGGCCGAGGGGCGCGAGACCGAGGACATGCCGCCCGTGCTGCGCGACCGCCACATCACCGTGTCGCGCCAGAACCATCTGGTGCGCGACGTGACCCAGGTCGCCCATGCGGCCAAGCTGGGACAGGCGCAGGTCGTGGATGCGCGCGGAGCTGCACGCTTTGCGGGCGAGGCGCCGGAGCCGCGGCCCGGCCTGCGTGCGGGCCATATTCCCGGCGCGCTGAACCTGCCTTTCGGGCAGCTTCTGAAGCACGATGGCACGATGAAGGATATCCCCGGCCTCAAGGCCGCTTTCGAGGCGGCGGGGGTGGACCTTGCCCGGCCCGTCATCACCTCTTGCGGCTCGGGCGTGACGGCGGCGATCCTGGCACTGGCGCTGGAGCGGATCGGCCATCGCAACTGGTCGCTCTACGACGGGTCCTGGGCCGAATGGGGCATGTATGAAGACCTGCCGGTCGAAGCTGGCCCGGCACGCGTCACGCAGGTTTGACGAGGAAAAGACGATGCTGGAAAGCCTGAACCCACAGCCGCAGGACAAGATCCTGGCGCTGATCTCGATGTATCGCGACGACCCGAGACCGGTGAAAATCGATTTGGGCGTAGGGGTTTACAAGGATCCGACCGGGCTGACGCCGGTGATGCGCGCGGTCAAGGCGGCCGAGAAGAAACTGTGGGAGATCGAGACCACCAAGACCTATACCGGGCTGGCGGGGGAACCTGCCTACAATGCCGCGATGGTGGGGCTGATCCTGGGTGCGGACGAGGCCGACCGCGCCGCCAGCGTGGCGACACCGGGCGGCACCGGGGCGATCCGGCAGGCGCTGGAACTGATCAAGCTGGCCGCGCCGCAGGCGAAGGTCTGGATGAGCAATCCGACCTGGCCGAACCATCCTTCGATCGTCAAATACCTGAACATGCCGGCGGCGACCTATCGCTATTTCGATGTCGAAAGCTCGATGGTCGATGTCGAGGGGATGCTGGCGGATCTGGCGACGGTGGCGGCGGGCGATGTGGTTCTGCTGCATGGCTGCTGCCACAATCCGACCGGCGCCAACCTGACCGCCGCTGATTGGGACCGGGTGATCGCCGTGCTGAAAGACCGTGGCGCGGTGCCGCTGGTCGATCTGGCCTATCAGGGATTTGGCGACGGGCTGGATGCCGATGCGGAAGCCACGCGCAAGGTGGCGGCGGCATTTGACGAGGTGCTGATCGCGGCATCTTGTTCAAAGAATTTCGGCATTTACCGGGAACGCACCGGCATCCTGATCGCGCTGTCCAGCCCGGATCGCAAGGCGGTGGTACAGGGCAATCTGGCCTTCCTGAACCGCCAGAATTACAGCTTTCCGCCCGATCACGGCGCGCGTCTGGTGACGATGATCCTTGAGGATGCCGCGCTGACCGCCGACTGGAAGGCCGAGCTGGAAGAGGTGCGGCAGAACATGCTGGGGCTGCGCAAGCAGTTGGCGGACGAGCTGCGCAAGGCCACCAATTCAGACCGTTTCGACTTTGTCTCCGGGCATCGCGGGATGTTCAGCCGGTTGGGCCTGACCGAAGCGCAGGTCGAGACGCTGCGCAAGGATCATGCGATCTATATGGTGGGCGACAGCCGCATCAACATTGCTGGGCTGAACGCCCAGACGGTGCCGGTTCTGGCCAAGGCCATCGCGCAAGTGATCGGCTGAGAGCCCTGATTAACGGAATGTGAATGCCGGGCCGCGCGCCCGGCATTTTCGTTTTAGTATCAGAAATTTGACTGTCTTCCGAACGTCTTCCGATTGTCTTGCGAAGGTCTTCCGAACCCCCCCGCGGAACCGCCCCCTGACGGCCCCCGGAACGCAAACGGCCCGCGTCTTTCGACACGGGCCGCCTGTCCTGCGCAGGGGCTGCGGGGGAGGAGATCCGCAGCGGCCGCGCCATCGGCACCGGGGCGGGGGCGGACCGCCCCGGCGAAGGCTTAGTAATTGTAGGCGCGTTCGCCATGCGAGCTGAGGTCGAGACCTTCCCGCTCTTCGTCTTCCTTGACGCGCAGGCCGGTCACGGCCTTGACGATGAAGACGGCGATGACCGACACGATGCCCGACCACAGGATGGTCACGACCACGCCCTTGACCTGGGCCGCGACCTGGGCGCCCATCGTGCCCGCCTCGACCAGGAAGCCCGTACCGCCCAGCGAGGGGGCGCAGAGGATGCCGGTGCCGATGGCGCCGATGATCCCGCCGATGCCGTGGACGCCGAAGACGTCAAGGCTGTCGTCATAGCCCAGCTTGTGCTTCACCGTGGTCACGAAGAAGTAGCAGGCAGCCGAGGCGACGAAACCCAGGACGATCGCCCCCATTGGGCCGGTGGTGCCGCAGGCCGGGGTGATGGCGACGAGGCCCGCCACCATGCCCGAGGCCGCGCCCAGCATCGAGGCCTTGCCGCGCGTCATCACTTCGATCAGCGACCAGGCGATGATCGCGCCCGCCGTGGCGAGGAAGGTGTTGATCATGGCCAGCGTCGCGCCAGCGGTGGCTTCGAGGTTCGAGCCGACGTTGAAGCCGAACCAGCCGACCCAAAGCATCGCTGCGCCGACCATGGTCATGGTCATCGAATGCGGGGCCATGTTGTCCTTGCCGTAGCCGACGCGCTTGCCGATCATGATCGCCACGACCAGGGCCGCGATACCGGCATTGATATGCACCACGGTGCCGCCGGCAAAATCGATGGCCGACCAGTTGTAGATCAGGCCCGCCGCGTCCCAGACCATATGGGCGATGGGGAAGTAGGAGAAGGTCACCCAGATCACGGCGAAGAGGATCGCCGCCGAGAACTTGATGCGTTCGGCGAAGCCGCCGATGATCAGCGCCGGGGTGATGGCCGCGAAGGTCATCTGGAAGGCGATGAACAGATATTCCGGCAGGAAGATGCCATCCGAGAAAGTGGCGGCCGTGCTGTCGACCGAGACGCCCGAGAGGAAGATCTTGGCCAGACCGCCCCAATAGGGCGAGGTGCCGCCCCCGAAGGCGAAGGAATAGCCGTAGACGACCCAGATCACCATGACGACAGCGGCGATCAGCGTGCACTGCATCAGGACCGAAAGCATGTTCTTGGTGCGGACAAGACCGCCGTAGAACAGCGCCAGGCCCGGCACGGTCATGAACAGCACGAGCACGGTCGAGGTCATCATCCAGGCGACATCGCCCTTGTCGATGATCGGCGCTGCGGCGGCCGCGGCGTCGGTGGCGGTTTCCGTGGCGGTCGTGGCCGCCTCCTGCGCCCAGGCGGGCAGGCCAGCCATAAGCGCGGCGGGCAGCGCCGCGAGGCCAGCGAATGTGTTGCGGTAATTCATCTGTTGTGTTTCCCCTCTACCCCTGGCGGCGCTTACAGCGCGTCGTCGTCGGTTTCGCCTGTGCGCACGCGCACGGCATGTTCCACGTCGAGGACGAAAATCTTTCCGTCGCCGATCTTGTCGGTCTTGGCGGTGGTGCTGATCGTCGAGACGACCTGTTCGGCCAGCGCATCGGCCACCACGATTTCCAGCCGGACCTTCGGCACGAAATTCACGGCATATTCGGCGCCACGGTAGATCTCGGTATGGCCCGACTGGCTGCCGAACCCCTTGATCTCGGTCACCATCATGCCGCGCACGCCGATGGCGGTCAGCGCTTCGCGGACCTCATCAAGCTTGAACGGCTTGATTGCTGCAATGATGAGTTTCACATCCTTCCCCTTCGCTATGGCGGGGCCCGGGAAGCGGACCCTTGTGTGTGAGAGAGCCGTGCATCCCGGCGCGGGCACAAGAAAAGGGCAGCGGAAAGCCGCCCAGAAAACGGAATTTGCGCCTAAGGAATACGCATATGCGGCACGTCGCTTAAAATTCAGGCAGAACTGCGACGCGAATCGCAGGCGCGCGCCCTTCGCTTTGGCATGGAAGCGCGATAGATTCCGTTCCAGGAAACAGGGCTCCAGCGAAGGGCCCGGCGGGCGGCAGGCGGACGACAGATGGCAAAAGGCAATGACAAGGGCGGCGGACGGCTGGTGGCGGACCGCCGCTATACGGCCAAGCCCGCGGCGCAACCGGCGCGCAAGCCCGCCCCGAAGAAACCGGCGCCTCGGCGGCCGCGCCGCCAGCATGGGCTGATCGTGGGCATGGTGCTGTTCCTGTGGCGGATGGTCTGGGGCGTCCTGTGGCGCGTCACGGCGGTGGGCGCGCTGATCCTGGGCTGCGTGGTCTTCTATTTCTACGCTCAACTGCCGCCGGTGACCGACCTTCTGGATGGGCGCGCGCGCGGATCGGTCACCATGCTGGACCGCGAGGGCAAGGTCTTTGCCTGGCGGGGCGAGACCTTTGGCGGCCAGATCACAGCGGATACCGTCTCGCCCCATCTGCTCAACGCCGTGGTCGCGACCGAGGACAAGCGCTTCTTCTGGCATCTGGGCGTCAGCCCCCGCGGGATCATCTCGGCCATCCGCATCAACCTGTCGGAAGGGCGCGGGCCGTTCGAGGGCAATGGCGGGTCGACGATCACGCAGCAGGTGGCAAAGCTTCTGTGCCTGGGCGTGACCTACGACCCGGCGCAGTGGAAATCGGAAGCCGCCTATGAAAGCGACTGCCGCTCGGGTGGGGTGTGGCGCAAGATCAAGGAAGTGCCCTTCGCCATGGCGATGGAGGCCAAGTATTCCAAGAAGGAGATCCTGACGATCTACTTCAACCGGGCCTATCTGGGCGCGGGGGCACGCGGCTTCGAGGCGGCGGCGCAGCGCTATTTCGGCAAGTCGGCGGCCAATGTGACCCCGGCCGAGGCGGCGATGCTGGCCGGGCTTCTGAAGGCGCCCTCGACCTATGCGCCGACGGGCAATATCCAGCGCGCGCGCGACCGGGCGGCGGTGGTGATCGGGCTGATGCATGACCAGGGCTATCTGACCGATGCCGAAGCCAAGGACGCGCTGGATCACCCGGCCGAACTGGGCAAGGCGGCCAAGCAGGAATCGGGCGGCTTCTTCGCCGATTGGGTGATGGAGACGACGCCCGACTATCTGGCGCGCGACACGACCGAGGATGTGGTGATCGAGACCACGCTGGACCAGGCGCTTCAGGCCAAGACCGAAGCGGCGTTGAAATGGGTCTTCGAGAACAAGGTCAAGGCCGGGTCCAAGGCTCAGGCTGCGGTGGTGGTGATGAGCTCGGATGGCGCGGTGCGCGCCATGGTCGGCGGGCGCAACCTGCCGCAAGCGGGCGACTTCAACCGGGCCACCCAGGCGCTGCGGCAGACCGGATCGGCCTTCAAGCCCTTCATCTATGCCGTGGCGATGGATCTGGGCTATTCGCCGATGGACTATGTCGATGACAGCCCGTGGTCGATCTATGTGCCCGGCTCGGGCGAATATGCGCCCAAGAATTACGACGGCAAGTTCAAGGGCATGATCACGCTGACCCAGGCCCTGGCCGAAAGCCGCAACATCCCGGCGGTCAAGATCCAGGAACTGGTCGGGCGCGATCTGGTGAAGAAAGTGGCGACCGAATTCGGGGCCGCGACGAACCTTGCCGATGGTCCGGCGCTGGCGCTGGGGGCGGGCGAGTCGACCCTGATCGACATGACCGGCGCCTATGCGGGCATCCTGAACGGCGGCTCTTCGGTCAAACCCTATGGCCTGATGGCGCTGAAGCTGAAGGATGACAACGAGGTGCTGTTCGGCCAGGGCGGCGGCATCGGCGAGCGGGTGATCAGCGAAAAGGCCGCCCATGCGCTGATCTACATGATGACGCAGGTGATCGAGCAGGGCACCGGCCGGCGGGCCCGGCTGGACGGGCGCGAGGCGGCAGGCAAGACCGGCACGACGAACTCGGCCCGCGATGCCTGGTTCGTGGGTTTCACGGCGGATTACGTCGCCGGGGTCTGGATCGGCTATGACGACAACACCCCCCTGACCGGGGTCACCGGCGGCGGCCTGCCGGCCGAAATCTGGCACGAGGTGATGACGCGGATCAACGAGGGCGTCGAGGCGAAGCCCCTGCCCTCGGAAATTCCGCCCAATACGGTCACGGGCGCGGGCATGGACCCGGCCGCGGCCCCGGGCTGGACCGAACCCAAGCCGGAAGATTACGTCAAGCCCGAGGACGTACCCTATTTCGACGGCACCAACCCGAACAAGCCGGGCATGACCGAGGATGATCTGGCCGACCAGATCCTGAACGACGTGCTGGGCCAGGCGAACAACTGAGACCGGAACGAGAAAGGCGCGCCCCGCTAAGGGCGCGCCCGAAAATCCTTCGTGGGATTCAGCAGTTTTCTTCGAAAGACGCCGCGCAGAGTTTTCAAGACCTCCGGCGTTCCGGCGGGTCAGATCTTCTGCAGATCCGCGATCAGCGCATCGACATCGCCCTTGCGCTTGTCGAGCATGGCGCCGATCTCGGTGCGTTCGGAGGCGAGCATGTTCACGCCTTCGATGATGATGTTGAAGAACAGGTTCTTGCCCGCCTTGTCCGAGACATGCCAGCGCACCTCGAAGGGGCTTTCGCCCTTGAGATAGGCGGTCGAGATCACCTCGTAATAGGATTTCAGCGGCCGGGCATCCTTGACCTCGATCTTGCCGCCGATGAACTCGCGGAAGCGGCGGCCATATTTGCGGCTGATATAGCCCTGGAAGGCCTTGGTGAAGGCCTTCATCTGCGCCGGGCTGGCCGAACGTGCGGCGACGCCCAACGCCGAGCGCGCAATGGTGGGCACATCGGCGTAGCGGGTGAAAAGCTGTTCGAAAGCCGGATACATCTGCGCTTCGGACTTGCCCGAATTGATGACGCCATTCACTTCGGCCACGACCTTGTCGATCAGGGCGCGGGCCTGGTCGACATCCAGCGCGCGGGCCGGCAAGGCGCCGAAAGCCGCGGCAGCGGCGAAACCGGCACCGACAAAGGCGCGACGGGAAAGCACGATGTTACTGGCCATAGGGATCCTCATAGGGGTCGATGAAGCCGCCGTCGCCTGCCGCGCCATCCGCAGCCCCGTCGGTCTGGCCCAGCTCGAACCGGCGGTTCTGAAGATAGAGAAGCCGCGCCTGCGCATAGCTGTCGGCGCTTTCATATAGGATCGAATCGACGGTGTTTGAATAACGCTTGCGATCATTAAGCCGTGACAGGAGCTTTATGACCCGGACTGCGACGGCATCATCGCCCTCGAACACGGCGTTCAGCGGGTCGAAGGCGATGTCGACCACCTCGCCCACCGCATCGCGCGCGGTCGAGGGTCCAAGCAGCGGAAGTTCCAGATAGGGGCCTTCGCCGACGCCCCAGACATGCAGCGTCTCGCCGAAATCGGTCTTGTCGCGCGGAATGCCCGCTTCGGTCGCGACGTCGACCAGCCCGCCCAGGCCGAAGACCACGTTCACCGCGAATTGCGCGGCATTGCGACCGGCGCCCTCGACATTGCCCTGCAAGAGATGGTTGGCAAAGCTGCCCGGCAGGCTCAGCGTGTCGGCGACGTTGGAGATGCCCTGGCGCACGGGATTGGGCACGATGCCATAGGCATCGGCGCCGGGCGAGACCAGAAGCGTGTCGACACCCTTGTTCAGCCCGTGGACGGCCCGGTTCATCGGTTCCAGCGGGTCATTGATGCCGGGCGCCGAAGCGGTGCCCGAGGCGCAGGCGGCAAGGCAGAGGGGCAATGCCAGCGCCATGAGCGCCCTGCTTGCCGATTGCGATCCCGTCCGTTTCGCCTGCCCCATGCCTAACCACCCTGCGCAGCCCTGTTGGTGCCGCGCAGGCGGGCACGGTCGCATCACCATGCCCGGCGGGCGCAGACCTGTCAGCCTTACGGGTTGCTTTCGGCCATGACAACCGCCATTCGTTACGGAAGCAGGGCGGTGGCGAGGATCGGCCAGAGCATGTCGGTGTCACCAGGGGCGGACAGCCTGAAGGGCCGATCCGAGATCAGCGCGGCGCGGCGCCTGTCGCGCAAGGCGATCTCCGCGGCCTTCCTGTTCTCGGTCTTCATCAATCTGCTGATGCTGACCTCGCCGCTTTACATGTTGCAGGTCTATGACCGGGTGCTGGTGTCGCGCTCGGAGCCAACGCTTCTGGCGCTGACCCTGCTGATGGCCTTCCTGTTCCTGATCATGGGGCTTCTGGATCATGCCCGCGGCCGGGTTCTGGCCCGGATCGGGCTGCGGTTTCAGGAGGCGCTGGACGGGCGCGTTCTGGCGGCGGCCTTTCGGCGCCTGGCAGTTTCCCCGCGCGACACCAATGCCTTGGCCGCCCAGCGCGATCTGGAGGCCGTGGCGCGGCTGTGGAACTCGCCTTTGCTGGCCGCCCTGATGGACCTGCCCTGGTCGCCGGTCTTCGCGGCGGCGCTGTTCGTTTTCCATCCCTGGATGGGGGTGCTGGCGCTGGCGGGGGCAGCGCTGCTGGCTCTGATCACCGCGGCGAACCAATGGGCGACCGAGGCCCGGCTGAACGAGGCGACCTTGGCAAACCTGGCCGCCGACCGCCAGGCCGAGAACCTGAAATCGGAATCCGAGCTGATCCGGGCCCTGGGCATGACCGGCCATGCCTTCGCGCGCTGGCGGCGACTGCGGCGGCGGGCCCAAGCCCTGGGGGCCGCGACCAGCGACACCGCGGGCGCCTATGGCACGATCTCGCGGATTTTCCGCATTTTCCTGCAATCAGCCATGCTGGGCCTTGGCGCCTGGCTGGTGCTGCGGGGCGAGCTGTCGCCGGGCGCGATGATCGCGGGGTCGGTGCTGATGGGCCGCGCATTGCAGCCGATCGAGATCGCGGTCGGGCAATGGCCGGTGCTGACCCGCGCGCGCGCCGCGCGGGCGCGGCTGGCACGGTTGCTGACCGATGTCCCGCCCGAGGCCCCGCGCACCGCCCTGCCCCGCCCCGCCGCCCGGCTTGAGGCGCAGGGTCTGGTCGTCGTGCCGCCGGGCGAAGCGCAGGCGACGCTGCGGGGCGTGTCCTTCGCCCTCAGCCCCGGTCAGGCCATGGGGGTGATCGGGCCGTCGGGTTCCGGCAAATCCACGCTGGCCCGCGCGCTGATCGGGCTGTGGCGGCCCAGCGGCGGGCGGGTGCGGCTGGATGGCGCGACGCTGGACCAATATGACCCGGACGTGCTGGGCAGCTATATCGGCTATCTGCCGCAAAGCGTGGCCCTGTTCGACGGCACCATCGCCGAGAACATCGCCCGGCTCGATGCCGGGGCCGACCCTGCCCGCATCGTCGAGGCGGCGCAGAAGGCGGCGGTGCATGAGATGATCCTGCAATTGCCGCAGGGCTATGATACGCCGGTCTCGACCATGGGTGGGCGTCTGTCGGGCGGACAGATCCAGCGCATCGGGCTGGCCCGGGCCTTTTACGGCGATCCGGTCATCCTGATCCTGGACGAGCCGAATTCAAATCTGGACAATGACGGGTCGAACGCGCTGAACCAGGCGATCCGCTCGGCCAAGGCGATGGGCTGCGCCGTGCTGATCATGGCGCATCGTCCGGCGGCGATCCAGGAATGCGACCTCTTGCTGGTTCTGAAAGACGGCATGGTGCAGGCCTATGGCCCGCGCGAGAAGGTGCTGCGCGACACGGTGAAGAATGCGGGCGAGATCGCGCGTTCGACCGCGCCGGGGGGCGTGTCATGAGCGCCGACGAGAAAGCGGACGGGCCGGAGATGCCGCCCCTGACCCCAATCAAGGTCAGCTACGGTTTTGGCGGCGGCATTGGCGCCGTGGCGCAGGGCATGGCGCCCCCGCCGCCCGAGACCGTGGCCCCCGAAGCCACGGCCGAGACGAAACCCGAGGCCCCGCGCGATCTTCCGGTGCCCGTGCCACCCCTGCCCGCCCCGCGCCCGCCCGCCCGCTTTGCCGCGCCTGCCGAAGATGCGGGCGAGAGTGGCCCGCCACCCTGGTCGATGAAACGCCCGCTTTGGCAGGGCTTTGCCGCGCTGGTGGTTCTGGTCTTCGGCTTCGGCCTCTGGGCCACCTTCGCGTCGATCTCGGGGGCGATCGTCGCCTCGGGCCGGGTCGAGGTGGAACAGAACCGTCAGGTCGTGCAGCATCCCGATGGCGGGGTCGTGTCGGAAATCGCCGTGGTCGAGGGCCAGAGCGTGCAGGCGGGCGATGTGCTGATCCGGCTGGACGGGGTGCAGATCCGGTCGGAATTCACCATCGTCGACGGCACCCTGACCGAAATCCGCGCCCGCAAGGCCCGGCTTGAGGCCGAGCGCGATGGTGCCGCAACCGTGACCTTCCCCGCCGACCTGCTGGACGAGGCCAAGGCGCGGCCCGAAGTGGCCGAACAGGTCGAAGGGCAGCGCAAGCTGTTCGAGGCGCGGGCCGAAACCTCTGCGCGTGAGGCCGAACAGTTGGGCCAGCGCATCGAACAGATCAAATCGCAGATCACCGGAATCGACGCCCAATCCGCCGCCTTGGAGATCCAGCTTGGCCTGATCCGCAAGGAGTTGGCCAGCCAGCAATCCCTGTTGGACAAGGGGCTGGCCCAGGCCTCGGCCGTGCTGGCCCTGCAACGCGAAGAGGCGCGGCTTATGGGGTTGGTGGGCGAGCTGACCTCGCAGCGCGCCCAGGCGGGCGAGGGCATCACCGAAAACGAGGTGCAGATCACCCGCATCGGCGTGGTCCGGCGCGAAGAGGCGACGACGGAACTGCGCGAGATCGGCCCCCAGGAACTGGAACTGGCCGAAAAACGCCGGGCCCTGGCCGAACAGATCGACCGGCTGGACATCCGCGCCCCGGTCTCGGGCCAGGTGCTGGGGCTGGCGGTGACGACGCCGCAGGCGGTGCTGCGCCCGGCCGATCCGATCCTGTATATCGTGCCGCAGGACCGCCCGCTGGTGATCTCGGCCCAGGTGCCGCCGATCCATATTGACGAGGTCCATGTCGGGCAGGCGGCGGAACTGGTCTTCTCGGCCTTTTCCGCGCGCATGGTGCCGCATCTGAAGGGCAAGGTGACCGTGGTCTCGGCCGATGCGCTAAGCGATCCGCAGACCCGCGCCGCCTATTACCGGATCGAGATCGTGCTGGATCCGGGCGAAGTGGACAAGCTGGGCGGGCAGGCTCTGGTGCCGGGGATGCCGGTCGAGGCCTTCATCCAGACCGAGGCGCGCTCGCCCGCGGCCTATCTGCTGAAACCCTTCACCGATTACTTCGCGCTGGCCTTCCGCGAAAGCTGAGGTGCGCCCGTCTTGCCCCGGCTGCGGCCTGTGGCTAGGGTCGCCCGCAACCAGCAACCGCGGAGAACCCCCATGTCGATCGAAGCCCGCCTTGCCGAACTGGGCGTCACCCTGCCCGCCGCCCCCGCGCCTGCGGCGAATTACGTGCCCTTCGTCGTCTCGGGCAACCTGGTGCATATCTCGGGCCAGATCAGCCAGAACGAGGCCGGGTTGATCAAGGGCAAGCTGGGCGCCGATGTGACGGTGGAGCAGGGTGCCGAGGCGGCGAAGCGCTGCGCCATCTCGCTTCTGGCGCAGCTCAAGGCCGCCTGTGGCGGCGACCTGTCGCGGCTGGTGCGGGCGGTCAAGCTGACGGGTTTCGTGAATTCGGCCCCGGATTTCACCGACCAGCCCAAGGTGATCAATGGCGCGTCGGATTTCCTGGTCGCCGCCCTGGGCGATGCCGGGCGCCATGCCCGCTCGGCCGTCTCGGCTGCGTCGCTGCCGCTGGGCGTCGCGGTGGAAATCGACGCGATCTTCGAGATCCGGGTCTAGGCCCCATGCCCGCCCCAAGGGTGCCCCTGCCCGACAGCCTGCTGCGCCTGCCCGTCGCGCATCGTGCCCTGCATGACCGGGCGGCGGGGCGGATCGAGAACAGCCCCGCAGCCATTCAGGCCGCCATCGACGCAGGCTATGCGATCGAGATCGACCTGCAATTGTCCTCGGATGGCATCGCCATGGTGTTCCATGACGACGACCTGGACCGGCTGACCGCCGAAAAGGGCCCGGTCCGGGCGCGGACCGCGGCGGAGCTGGGCAGGATCGTCCTGACCGGCGGCAGCGACAGGATCCCGACCTTCGCCCAGGTGCTGGCTCAGGCGGCGGGCCAGGTGCCGCTTCTGGTCGAGATCAAGGACCAGTCGCTGGTCATGGGACCAACCGACGGGCGGCTTGAGGCGGCAACCGCCGAGGCACTGCAGGGCTACAAGGGCGATGTCGCGGTGATGTCCTTCAACCCGGCCGCCATCCATCACATGGCGCGGCTGGCCCCCGGCATCCCGCGCGGCCTGACCACGGCGGCTTATGATGCCGAGGGCTGGGCGCCGATGCCCGAAGAGATCTGCGCCCATTTCCGCGCCATCCCCGATTACGATGCCACCGGGTCAAGCTTCATCAGCCACGAGGCGGGCGATCTGGCCCGCCCGCGCGTGCAGGAGCTTGCCGCGCAGGGGGCAGCGCTTCTGTGCTGGACGATCCGTTCCCCCGCCGAAGAGGCCGCCGCCCGCCAACATGGCGCAAACGTGACCTTCGAAGGCTATCTCTCGCCCCTTCCGGCTTGACGCGCCTTCCCGGCGCGCCCAGCTTCATCCTGACAAAAATACCCTGCGGGGGGTCGGGGGGCGGAGGCCCGCCGGGTCTCTTCGCGACGACAGGCCGTCATGCCCGAGATCACGCTTCACGACAGCTTCACCGAGATCGACGCCGCCGATTGGGACGCGCTGGCCGCGCCCGAACAGGCGACGGGCCGCGCGCTGGACCCGTTCACCACCCATCGCTTCCTTGCGGCGCTGGACCGCTCCGGCTCGACCGGGCAGGGCACCGGCTGGACTCCGAAGCCCCTGATCCTGCGCGATGGCAGTCGGGCAGTGGCGGCCATGCCGCTTTATGCCAAGACCCACAGCCAGGGCGAATATATCTTCGATTTCGGCTGGGCTGAGGCCTTCGAGCGGGCAGGCGGGCGCTATTACCCCAAGCTGCAAGTGGCAGTGCCCTTCACCCCGGCGACCGGCAAGCGGTTTCTGGGCGCGCCCGACCACCGGAGGACGCTGGCCGATGCGGCAATCGGGCTGACGCGCGGCAATGGACTCTCGTCGCTGCATGTCACCTTCTGCACGGCGGATGAGGCCAAGGCGCTGGCGGGGCATCAGGGGCTTTTGCACCGGGTCAGCCAGCAATTCCACTGGCAGAACCGCGGCTACACGAGTTTCGACGACTTTCTGGCCGACCTCTCCAGCCGCAAGCGCAAGATGATCCGCAAAGAGCGCGAGACGGCGCGGGCGGCCGGGCTGACGATCCGGGCGCTCACCGGGGATCAGATCGAACCCCGGCACTGGCAGGCCTTCTGGCGCTTCTATCAGGATACGGGCAGCCGCAAATGGGGCAGCCCCTACCTGACCCGCGCCGCCTTTACCGCCTTTCATGACACGATGCGCGACGACATCCTGTTGGTCCTGGCCTTTGATGGCGACCGGCCGGTGGCGGGCGCGCTGAACTTCATCGGCCGCGACACGCTGTACGGCCGGTACTGGGGCTGCATCGAGGATCACCCCTGCCTGCATTTCGAACTGTGCTATTATCAGGCCATCGACTGGGCCATCGCGCAGGGGCTGCACCGGGTCGAGGCGGGGGCGCAGGGCGAACACAAGCTCGCCCGCGGCTATCTTCCGGCCGAGACCCATTCGCTGCACTGGATCGCCGATCCGAGCTTCCGCGACGCGGTGGCGGATTTCCTGGCGCGCGAGCGCGCGGCGGTGGATGAGGAGATCGGGATCCTGACCGCCTATGCGCCTTTCCGGCAGGCAGAGCGCCCATGACCGCCCCCCGGGGGTTTCACACCCCCGGACCCCCGTGGGATATTTAGGAACAGAAGACATCAACAGGATCGAGTCGCCATGCTGACCTTCTACACCAACCCGATGTCGCGGGGCCGGATCGCGCGCTTCATGCTGGAAGAGATCGGCGCGCCCTATGAGACGGTCTTTGTGAACTTCGGCGAGGAGATGAACCACCCCGATTACCGCGCCATCAACCCGATGGCCAAGGTGCCCGCGCTGGTCCATGACGGCCATGTCGTGACCGAGGTGGCGGCGATCTGCACCTATCTGGCCATGGTCTTTCCCGAAAAGGGCCTGATGGCCGAGGACAAGGCCGCCTTCTTCCGCTGGATGTTCTTCGGCGCCGGGCCGCTGGAGCAGGCGGTGGTGAACAATTCCTTCGGCTGGGTGCCGAAGACGCCGCAGGAGTCGGGCCGCACCGGCTATGGCAGCCTCGAACGCGTCAGCCGCACCCTGACCGAGCATCTCGAGCGGCACTATTACCTGGCCGACAACCGCTTCACCGCCGCCGATGTCTATGTCGGCAGCCAGGTCGGCTGGGGGCTGCGCTTCGGAACCATCCCGGCGAATGACACGTTGAACGCCTATTGGGAGCGGATCGCCGCCCGCCCCGCCCTGGCCGCCGCCAATGCCAAGGATGACGCGGCCATGCCGCCAAAGGCCTGACCCCGAGCCTGAGAAGGAGCTTCCCCATGCCCGCAACTCTGCTGACCGACCAGGATCGCAAAGCCCATCTGCCCGCCCTGGGACGCGCGGGCTGGCAGGCGGTGGAAGGCGAGGACGCCATCCGCAAGATCTGGAAGTTCCGCAATTTCTCGCAGGCCTGGGGCTTCATGTCCCGCGCCGCGCTGAAATCCGAGGCGATGAACCACCATCCCGACTGGCGCAATGTCTACAATGTGGTGGATGTCACGCTGTCCACCCATTCGGCCAAGGGGCTGACGCAACTGGATGTCGATCTGGCGCTGGCCTTCGACAAGATGGCGGGCGATGCCGAGACCCAGACCGATCATGGCGCGCCCATCGAATGCCTCTGCGGCACGGCCCCGAAAGCGGAATAGACTTCCTCTTGGCCCGGATACGCTCGGGGGGCAAGCAGCCCCCCGGGCGTTTCGGCACGGCTCAGATCTGCGCCAGCAGCGTCTCGCCGCCCGAGATCTCGCATTGCCCGGCATTTTCTTCCAGGTTCAGCTCTTTCACCACGCCATCCTCGGCATAAAGCGAATAGCGCAGCGAACGGCCGTAAAGCCCCGCCTGAGGCCGGTCGAAGGACAGGCCGATCGCCTTGGTGAACGCGCTGCCCGCATCCCCCAGCATGGTGATCCCGGCTTGGGTCGCCCCGGTCGCCTCGCCCCAGGCTTTCATGACGAAGGGATCGTTGACCGAGACACAGATGATCTCGTCCACGCCCTTGGCGCGGAACTTGTCGGCCGTGCGGGTGAAGCTGGGCACATGTGCGGTCGAGCAGGTGCCGGTATAGGCGCCGGGCAGGCCGAAGATCACGACCTTGCGGCCCTTGACCAGCGCCGAGACCTTCACCTCCTCAGGTCCGTTGCCGCCCATGCGCAGAAGCGTGGCCTCGGGCAGCGTGGCCCCTTTCGTCAATTTCGTCATTCTGGCGTCCTCGCGCGTTGAACCTCTTCCCCATCCGGTTATAGGGTCGCCGCCGGACAATGCCAGAGGGGGGTATGCGATGCGGGTGGTGATCGTGGGGGCCGGACAGGCCGGTGCCGCGCTGGCGGCGAAACTTCGCGCCCTGGGCCATCAGGGCCCGATCACCATGATCGGCACCGAAAAGGCCCCGCCCTATCAGCGCCCGCCGCTGTCGAAGGCCTATCTTCTGGGCGAGATGGAAGAGGAACGCCTCTGGCTGCGCGCGCCCGATTTCTGGACAGAGCAAGGGATCACCCTGAAACTGGGCCAGCCGGTTTCCGCCATCAACCCCGCCGCCCGGACCGTCACCGTCGGCACCGAGACCATCCCCTATGACGCGCTGGCGCTGACCACCGGCTCGGTGCCGCGCCGCCTGCCCGCTGCCATCGGCGGCGATCTGGCCGGGGTCTATACCGTGCGCAGCCTTGAAGATGTCGATGCGATGCGGGCCGAATTCACCCCCTGCCGCCGCGTCATCATCGTCGGCGGCGGCTATATCGGGCTTGAGGCGGCGGCGGTGGCGGCCAAGCTGGGGCTTCGCGTGACCGTGCTGGAAATGGCGCCGCGCATCCTGCAACGCGTCGCCGCGCCCGAGACCTCGGACCATGTCCGCGCGCTGCATGCCGACCATGGCGTGACCATCCTGGAATCCACCGGGCTTGAGCGTCTGTTGGGCGAGACCCGTGTCACCGGCGCCCGCCTTTCCGACGGGCGCGAGATCCCGGCCGATTTCGTCATCGTCGGCGTCGGCATCGCGCCCGACACCGCGCTGGCCCAGGCGGCGGGTGTGGCTTTGGACAATGGCATCGCCACCGATGCATTCGGCCGCACCTCCGACCCGGCGATCTGGGCGGCGGGCGACTGCGCGTCCTTCCCGCACAAGGGCGGCCGCATCCGGCTGGAATCGGTCGGCAATGCCATCGATCAGGCCGAGGCCGTGGCGGCCAATATGCTGGGCGCCGCGGAACCCTATCAGGCCAAGCCATGGTTCTGGTCGGATCAGTTCGACCTCAAACTTCAGATCGCCGGGCTGAACAGCGGCTATGACCATGTCGTCACCCGCCGGGCGGCGGATGGCGCGACCTCGTTCTGGTATTACAGGGGCGACCAGCTTCTGGCCGTCGACGCGATGAGCGACAGCCGTGCCTATATGGTGGGCAAGCGGCTGATCGATCAGGGCAAATCGCCCACGCCCGAGGCCATTGCCACGACGCAGGACCTCAAGGCACTGCTGAAATGAGGATCACATGAGAATCGTGGGCGGCACCCGCCGCGGGCTGGTGCTGGCCGATCTGGGCGAGGGCGACGCAGAGGCGCATCTGCGCCCGACCTCGGACCGGGTGCGCGAGGCGATCTTCAACCTCCTCACCAATTCCGCCCGCGAAAACCCGGTGCCCGGCGCGCGGGTGCTGGACCTGTTCGCCGGAACCGGCGCGCTGGGGCTCGAGGCGCTGTCGCGCGGCGCGGCGCGGGTGGCCTTTGTCGATGACGGCGCCAAGGCGCGGGCTCTTCTGCGGACGAATATCGAGAAGATGCAGGCCATGGGCGTGACCGATGTCTGGCGCCGCGATGCCACGCGGCTGGGGCCGAACCGGGGGCCGGGCTATGGCCTCGTCTTCCTCGACCCGCCCTATCGCAAGGGGCTGGGCGAGGCGGCGCTGGCCTCGGCGGTCGAAGGCGGCTGGCTCGCCCCTCAGGCGACGGTGGTCTGGGAAGAAGGCACCGCGCCCCTGCCGCCTGCGGGGTTCGAGATGCTGGACCAAAGGAAATATGGCGATACCCTAGTGACCTTGCTGAAAGCCCCCGGATGACCCGCCCCCAGGCCGTTCTGTTCGATTGCGACGGGGTGATCGTCGACAGTGAAGGCCCGACCTTCGATCTTCTGATCGAGGATCTGGCCACCCATGGCCTGCGGCTGACCCGGCAGCAGCTGGAGACCGACTATATCGGCGGCACGATCGAGACGGTCGCGGCGCGCGTCCGCGACAAGGGGACGCCGCTTCCCGCAGATTGGGTCGCACGGTTCTATGACCGCATGTATGCGATGCTGGCGCAGGGCACGCCCCTCGTTTCCGGCATCTTGACCGTCTTCGACGCGCTGGATGCGGCGGGCATTCCCTATGCCGTCGGCTCGAACGGCACGCCCGAGAAAATGGAGATCAGCCTGGGCCAGCACGGGCTGATCCCGCGCTTCCGCGCCGTGCTGTCCGGGCAGGCCATGGGCCGCCCCAAGCCCGACCCGGCGATCTATATTCAGGCCGCCAGGGCCTGTGGCGCCGATCCCGCCGCCTGCGTGGTGATCGAGGACAGTCCCTCGGGCGCCAGGGCCGCCCTTGCCGCCGACATCCCCTGCCTCGGCTATGCCGGGCATGGGCCGGACACGCCCCCCGCGCACCAGCTTGCCGCTCTGGGCGTGCCGCTCTTTGCCCGCATGGAAGATCTTCCCGGGCTTCTGGGCCTCTGATCCTTTCTTGGACAACACTCCGGGGTCCGGGGCAAAATCCCGGGGCCTCCCCATGACGCTGCGTTGCGGATGACTTCCGCCCCTACCCGCGCCATGGTCTTGCCCAAGGGAGAGCCACATGACCGCCTATCGCCATCTTCTGTCGCCCATCACGCTCTCGGGCGTCACGCTGCGCAACCGCGCCCTGATGGGCTCGATGCATACCGGGCTTGAGGAAACCGGCGACTGGTCGCGCGTTGCCGCCTTCTATGCGGCGCGGGCGGCGGGCGGGGCAGGGCTGATCGTGACCGGCGGCATGGCGCCCAACCGCGAAGGCGGGGTGTTTCCCGGCGCGGCGGGGCTGTTCAGCGACACGGATATCGCCAACCACCGCCGCGTCACCGATGCCGTCCATGCCGAAGGCGGCCATATCGCGATGCAGATCCTGCATGCCGGGCGCTATGCCTATGGCAAGGATTGCGTCGCGCCTTCGGCGATCAAGTCGCCGATCTCGCCCTTTGCCCCGCGCGAACTGGACGAAGACGGGATCGAGAAACAGATCGCCGATATCGCCACCGCCGCCGCCCGCGCCACGGAAGCGGGCTATGACGGGGTCGAGGTCATGGGGTCCGAAGGCTATTTCCTCAACCAGTTCCTCGTCCCCCATACCAACCGCCGGACCGATCGCTGGGGCGGGCCTTACGAAAACCGCATACGCCTGCCGGTCGAGGTGGTGCGCCGTGTGCGCGCCGCGCTGGGGCCGCAGAAGGTGCTGATCTACCGCATCTCGCTGATCGACCTGATCCCCGAAGGCTCAAGCTGGGACGAAGTCCTCACCCTCGCCCGCGCCATCGAAGCCGCCGGAGCCAGCGTGCTGAACACCGGCATTGGCTGGCACGAGGCGCGGGTGCCCACCATCGCCACCTCGGTTCCCCGCGCCGCCTTCGCCGACCTGACCGGGCGGCTGCGGCCCGAAGTCTCGATCCCGCTCATCACCTCGAACCGGATCAACACGCCAGACGTGGCCGAAGACCTTCTGGCGCGCGGCATGGCCGATATGGTCAGCATGGCGCGGCCCTGGCTGGCCGACCCGGATTTCATCGCCAAGGCGGCGGCGGGGCGGGCGGGCGACATCGCCCCCTGCATCGCCTGCAACCAGGCCTGCCTCGATCATACCTTCTCGGGCAAGCTGACCTCCTGCCTCGTCAATCCGCGCGCCTGCCATGAAACCGAACTGCCCCTGCCCCCCGTCGCCACGCCACGGCGCATCGCCATTGTCGGCGCCGGACCGGCCGGGATGGCGGCGGCGATCACGGCGGCAAATCGCGGCCACAGGGTCACCCTGTTCGAGACCGCCACCCGGCCGGGCGGCCAGCTGCATCTGGCGGCGGCGATCCCGGGGAAAGAGGAATTCAAGGGCCTGATCGACTGGTTCACCCGCCAGCTCGACCATCCGCTGATCACCCTCCGCCTTGGCGAAGCCGCCACCGAGGACAGCCTGCAAGGCCAGGACGAGGTCATCCTCGCCACCGGCGTTACCCCGCGCGATCCGGGGATACCCGCGGAACCCGGCGCGACGATCCTGTCCTATCTTCAGGTGCTGAAAGGCGCGCCCGTGGGCAAACGCGTCGCCATCATCGGCGCGGGCGGCATCGGCTTTGACGTCGCCGAGTTTCTCGCCGAGGCCGGGCAAAGCCCGACGCTGGACATCGGGGAATGGCGCAAGGAATGGGGCGTAGCGCCGCCCTGGACGGCGCGCGGCGGTCTGGTCGACCCGCAGCCCGAACCGCCCGCCCGCGACATCTGGCTGTTGCAGCGCAAGCCGGAAAAGCCGGGGCGGCGGCTGGGCAAGACCACGGGCTGGATCCACCGCGCCACCCTGGCCGCGAAAGGCGTGAAAATGCTGGGCGGCGTCGGGTATGAGCGGATCACCCCCGACGGCCTCTGGATTACCGGACCCGACAACCAGGAGCCGCAGCTGCTGGCCGTCGATGCCGTGGTCCTCTGCGCCGGGCAGGACCCTGCCCGCGATCTGTCAGCCAAGCTGGCCCAGGCGGGCATCTGCCACCATCTGATCGGCGGGGCGGATGTCGCGGCCGAACTTGACGCGAAACGCGCCATCGACCAGGCGGTCCGGCTGGCCGCGACACTATAGCCGGGGCGCGGGGCACGCCGCCCCGCCCGCCGGCCCTTACCCCTCGACGGGCTTCAGCACGCCGCCATCCAGGGCCGCCTGCAACTCGACCGGGTCCACCCCGCCATCGGCGTTGGTGTCGATGGCGCCGAACCCATCTTCGGTCAGATCCGGCCAGACCGTCTGCAATTCGACCAGCGACCAGACACCATTGCCATCGGTATCCTCGACCGCCGGCAGCGTCTGGGCGAAGGCGGCGCCCGCAAGGCCAAGGGGCAGGATCAGGGCTGCGATGCGTTTCATGTCTTTCTCCTTTCGATTGAGGGGGCCGCTGCTGCGATCCCCTTTCGCGTGCCGGCGGGTGACTGTCCCGACCGGGCTGCCCAACTGATCTGGACCGGGGTGGTGACCATTTCCAGTCCGGTCTGAATCGGGCGGATTTCCCCCGCCGGGATAGGCTGTCCGGGCGGGCACATTCCGCCGAAATCAGTATCTTGGTCCTTTTTCCGCTGAGCCGGACCCGAGTCGTCGGCGCCTCCTGGCCCGGATCCGCCTGCCTTGATCCTGTTTCCCTGCCTTCAACGATCCCCGCAATTACCCCGGATCGGACGCGTCCCTGCCGCGGTTCCGCCCGAATTGGACGCCAATCCTCGTCCATTGCCTCGCATCTGCTGCTGCCATGGGGAACTTGAATGGACCGTCTGACCGAAATGGAAGCCTTCGCCACCGTGGTGGATCAAGGTGGCTTCACGGATGCGGCCAAGAAGATGGGCATTTCGAAATCTGCCGTTTCGAAACATGTCTCTGCGCTTGAGGCCCGTCTGGGCGCACGTCTTCTGAACCGGACCACCCGCCGCGTCTCGCCCACCGAGATCGGGCTTGCCTATTACGACCGCGCCCGCCGCGTCCTGAACGATGCCGGAGAGGCGGATGCGCTGGTCACCTCGATGCAATCGGCCCCTTCGGGCCTGCTGCGCATCTCGGTCGCCACCGATTTCGGCGTGAACCTCCTCTCGCCGATCCTGGGGGATTTCCTGCTGGAATATCCCGAGATCACCGTGAACATGGTGCTGAACAACCGCTATGTGGAACTGATCAGCGAAGGCTTCGACATGGCGATCCGCGTGGGCGAGCTGGAAGACAGCTCGCTTCGCGCCCGGAAACTGACCGAGACCACCAAGCGCATGATCGGCAGCCCGGCCTATTTCCAGAAATACGGCCGCCCGATGAAGATCGATGACCTGAACGAGCACAAGCTTCTGCATTACTCGAATCAGGCCAATGGCAATGTCTGGAAGATCACCGCTCCCTCGGGCGAAAAGCGCCAGGTCCGCTCGAACGGCTGGCTCACGGTGAATGACGGCCAATCGCTGTTGAACGCCGCCATTGCCGGTCTGGGCATCGCCTTCCTGCCCTCGTTCCTTTACGCCGAGGCCATGCGCAAGGGCGAAGTGGAAGAGGCCGTGCCGGGCCTGCCGACCGAGGTTCTTGGCATCTATGCCGTCTACCCGCCGGGCCGCTTCACCCAGCCCAAGGTCCGCGCCTTTATCGACTTCCTGGCCCGCCGCTTCATCGACAAGGGGCCGGACAAGTGGTGAAACCGGGCGCGACGCCCTGATCTGCTGGGAAAATCAGAATTTCGTCAAAGGGTCGGGGCCGGAACAGCCTCGACCCTTCGGTTTTGGCGGCGGCCCTCATCGGTCAGATTCGTGGCGCGCGGCGCCAGCGGCCCCACCCCTGCGGCCGTGACCTGCGCACCCTTCACGCCGAATTTCTGCATCAGCACCTGCCGCACCGCCTCAGCCCGCCGCTCGGACAGGGCGACATTGGCCTTCAGGCCGCCCGATGCGTCGGAATGGCCAACCAGCGCCAGGCTGCGCGCGGCATCGGCCCCCAGCCAATCGGCCAGCGCCTGCAATGACGGGTAGTCGCCCTCCAGCAGCGCCGCCGATCCCGAGGCGAACGCCAGATCTTCCAGCACGACGGGCAGCCCGGCATCGAGCCGTGACACCACGTCCTGCGGCGCGGCTGCGTTGTCGGTCGCCGTCGGATCGACCGGCGCGATGGGGGAAACCGGCACGACCGGCTCCGGGGGTACGGCATCCGGCACAGCGGGCAGGCTCGGGTCGTCCGCCGCCGGTCGCGGCAGCAGCTCGGGCCCGACGCTGATCACCTGGACAAAGCCGAAATCGGCGGCGCGGCTGACCAGCAGGCTGACCGCCTCATCGCCCTTGCGCGCCGAGAGGAAACGGAAATCGCCCAGATCGACATGCATCGCCGGCTCGTCCATCACCTGCGTCGCAAAGCGAAAGTCAAAGCCACCGCAGGCCTCCGCCGCGCAATCCAGCACCACCTCATATCCCTCCGCGACCAGTTGGTCGCGCAGCGGTGCCATCAGATCCAGAAGCGAGGCGCCCGGCGCATCCAGCCGATAGGCGCGGCGGTCCACCATGCCCTCGATCATCTCCACCGGCAGGGTCGCGCCGTCAAAGCCTGCGATCGGCAGCGGATAGGCCTGATGCGCGGCGGGCAGGGCAGTGGCCGACAGGACGGGATAGGGCAGCGCCAGTTCGGGCGGCGCGGCACGGGCCGGCGTCAGGGCAAGACCGAGGGCAAGGCAGGCAAGGGCAGGCACGAGGGGCTGGGGCAAGGGCGGGCCTTCGGAACGGGCGGCGCGCGGGAAGGACGCGCTCACCGGACGCGATAATGGTAGTTGGTGACCGGCGCCATGCCGAGCCCCTCATACAGCGCCCTTGCGGCAAGGTTCCGCTCTGTCACCGCCAGCGACAGCCGCCGCGCCCCCTGCGCCGCCGCGAAACCCGCCGCCGCCTGCATCAGATGCCGCCCGATCCCCCGGCGCCGAAAGCTCTCGCGCACCTCGACCGCATGGATCATCGCCTCATCCCCGACGCAGGCAAGATAGGCTACCCCCGCCGGGCGGTCCCCCGCCCGCGCCAGGATCGCGGCCTTCGCCCCGTCGGCCCGTTCCATCACCGCGATCCTTCCGGCGCCGATCCCGGCCTCGGCCCAGATCGTCCGGGCGACCTCGAGCGGCGGCCAATGGGCAAAAGCAGCCAGGGGCGGCAGCTCCGCCACCAGCCCCTCGACCGGCGCGGCATAGGCGACGACCGGATCGTGCCGCCGATAGCCCCGCGCCTCGAGCGCCGCATCCAGCGCCGCCTCGCCCGGCCGGATCAGGAACAGGGGCGCCGCCATCGCGGCCTCCGCCGCCGCAAGATCGGCCTCGCCCCACGCCCCCTCCGCCGTGGCGGCCGAGACCCGCTGCCCGCCGCCCGCGCCATCGCGCAGCAGGAACGGGCCACAGCGGCGCAGCCCTGCCGCGGGCCAGCTCGCCTCCATCGCGGCGAAGAACCAGTCGGCGCCCCCGCTCATGCGACCAACGCCGAAAGTTCCTGCATCGCCGCCGCCAGCCGCCCCGGATCGGTGCCGCGGATCACCAGATTCGTGCCATAGGCCCCGTTCTGGTTGAACGGATAGGACCCCATCGACAGGTCTGGATAGCGCGCCGCCAATTCCCCGAACGGCGTCGCGATCTCGCCCTCGCCCCGCATCACCCGCAGGGATTGGCTCAACAGCGGCGCCCCTCCGGTCAGCCCCGGCAGGACGGAGGCCAGCATCGCCTCGAAAATCATCGGCACCCCAGCCATGACATGGACATTGCCGATGGTGAAGCCCGGCGCGACCGAGATCGGGTTGTCGATCAGCGCCGCCCCGTCCGGGATCCGCGCCATGCGCTGCCGTGCGGCGTTGAATTCCATCCCCTGCCGGTCGTAATGCGCCTGCAACAGGGCCATCGCATCGGCACGGTGCCCGATCCTTGCCCCCATCGCCTCGGCCACCGCATCGGCAGTGATATCGTCGTGGGTCGGCCCGATCCCGCCCGAGGTGAACACGTGATCCACCGCCGCCGACAGCGTCCGCACCGCCGCCACGATGGCCGCATGGTCATCGGCCACCACCCGCGCCTCGACCAGGTCGATCCCAGCCCGGGTCAGCGCCTGCGCCAGATAATGCAGGTTCGAATCGCGGGTCCGGCCCGAAAGGATCTCGTCCCCGATCACCAGCATCGCCGCCCTTGGATTCGCCATTCCGCCTCTCCTCACGCCTCTCCCCCCTGCTATAGCGTCCCGCCTGCGGCAATCCAACCACCTGCGCCTCTGGCCTTTTCCGCCTTCAGCGCCTATGTAGGGTCGCCGAAAGAGAGGCCCCGATGGACGAGACCCGCGCCCGCATCACCCGCGAAGGCATCCGCATCTATGAAGACGCGGATTTCGCCGGAATGCGCGTGGCGGGCCAGGTCGCGGCGGAAATCCTCGATGCCGTCGCGCCCCTGGTCAAACCCGGCGCCACCACCGCCGACATCGACGCCTTCATCACCGAGGAGATCGCCCGCCGCGGCGTGATCTCGGCGACGATCGGCTACAAGGGCTACCAGCACGCCTCCTGCATCTCGGTCAACCATGTGGTCTGCCACGGCATCCCCGGCGCCAAGGTGCTGGGCGATGGCGATATCCTGAACATCGACGTCACCGTGATCGTCGATGGCTGGTATGGCGACACCAGCCGGATGTATGTGGCGGGCGCCCTGCCGCGCAAGGCCGAGCGGCTGATCGAGGTCACGCATGAGGCGCTGATGCGCGGCATCGCCGCGGTCAAGCCGGGCAACACCTTCGGCGATATCGGCCATGCCATCCAATCCTTTGTCGAGCAGAACCGCATGTCGGTGGTGCGCGACTTCTGCGGCCACGGCCTGGGCCGCGTCTTCCACGCGCCCCCGAACGTGCTGCATTACGGCCGCGCCGGCACCGGCCCGGTGCTGGAAGAGGGCATGTTCTTCACCATCGAGCCGATGGTGAACCTCGGCCGCCCCGAGACCAAGGTCCTGGCCGACGACTGGACCGCCGTGACCCGCGACAAGTCGCTCTCAGCGCAATACGAACATTCGGTCGGCGTGACGGCGACAGGGTGCGAGATCTTCACCGGATCGCCGGGCGGAAAGTTCTTTCGCACCTGGGAGTGAGGGGGGGTCGCTGGGCGACACCTCGGAACGGCCAGTCACAGCGCGCGGCGCATCGGGCCGGGTCACGCTATTTCATCCGGAGAGTCAGTGAGCCGTCGTGCATTCGCCCGTGCCGCCGATGCCTCCTTCACGCGTGCATTTCTTGTCCGGCTCGGCGACCTGCGGTGTGCATGCGACAACCGCCAGCAGCGCAAAGAGTGCTATTGCCTTACGGATCATCCGACTTTGCCTCTCTCTTCCGGTCATGGAAAAAATAGCCCCCCGCCCGAAATCGATATGGACCATCCTCCGTATCCGGCAGGGCTCGGGCCATGGTATCCAACTCTTTGAGTGTCTGGGTCATCCGGGTTCGGAACCGGGTGTCAAGCTGCTCGACCGCACCGGCGGAAAGGCCTTGGTAATGGACGCCCATGTCATAGTTCCGTTCTGCGTCCGTCACGTTTGAAACGGCGACTTCAAGATGATCGCCGACATTGTCCGCAAGATAGGCCAACTGGTCATTTGATCCGGGAAGCGGTTGATAACTCCGTGTGTTCAGAATGACCTTGCCTCCGATTTCGGTGACCGCACCAATTTCTATCAGGACATCCAGGAAGGTTCGTGGATGGACATCCTTCCGAACTGAGCGCGCGAGAGTGGCAAAACTTGCCCCGTCGCCCTGAACCGGGATCCCCTCAGGGTCATAGTCCGGATCGTTCGACCAAAGCGCGATGATCTCGGCCAGAGGTTGACGTTGGTAGGGTTGACCCGCGGATTCGCCGCGCAAGCGAACGATATCGCGGCGCTGCAGCCCGGTCATGATGCTGACCTTGCTGTCCGTCACTTCACCATCGCAAAGCGCAACCGCAGCCTCGACATAGGCGCGCCGAAGCCGTTGCTCAAGAACCGGAAACAGCCAGCCCTTTCGGATGGCAAGCCGGGCGAGTGGGCGGAGGATCGGGTCGAGCCAATGCATGTGTGCATTTTGCACATTTCTATTGACTCAGCAAGAGCGGAATGAGATGTGCAAATTGCACACTAAATTTGGGTCTCAACTTGATGGATCGGAGAACACCAATGAAAATCCTGGCGCTAGCCATTTCCATCGCGCTGCTTGGCGCATGTTCTTCTCCATATTTTGTTGGCGATGCACCGCCTGTACCGGTGACCACCCAGACCCCGGATCATTTTGAACTGCCGGCGCGCTTTGCCGTTGCGCGTGTTGTCTATGGACAAACACGAGCCGCTGGCGCCGAGGAACAGGTCTTGTGGAAAAATCTGGCAGAGCAATCAGCAAGCCTTGGCAGTTTTTCTCCCCTGATAACCGGCGACCTTGAAGGCTGGCGGATCAGTGAGGGCAAGCTGATCGAGGCCGCGCGCCGACAGAACTACAACTACCTGCTTGTGGTCTGGATGGAGCCCGCAACCGGATCAGCCGATGTCATTCTTCTGGACGTTGGATCGGGCGGGAAGATGGCGACCGCCCAAGCTGTAGCGCCAAGCGGCGGTCAGCACGGTTTCTGGGGCGGTGAAATTCGCAACCCCGCCCGTTTGGAACGCGCCACTTTGAAGATTGCGAAAGCGACAGTCCCGGAGGTCGAAGAACTTCTGCGCGGTATCGTTGAGCGACAACGATGATTGACGGGACAGCCAAAGGCCGAACCGCCGTAGATATTTCCTCTGGCAGCGGAGGCTGCAAGTTCGAACTGGCACTTCTCCTCATGCAAGAAGAGACTGCGCTCTGTCCACATTGCAGTTCTTTGCTCTGAGCGTGGTGCCTCCGCTCCCCGCCCACCTCTACACCCACAGCACACGGCCCTGCCGAGCGGCTCGGCTAAGCCAATCTGCCAGACCTTCGGAAGACAATTGGAAGACCTTTGGAAGACGCGTTCTTCCGTCCTGCCAGACCCGTCCATTTCCCCCGCTGACGATCCACCTTCCAAAGCGCTTTGGAAGCCGTTAACCTCGCCTCAGTCCAAGGGAGGGAATCGGTCATGACGAAGATCCGCGTCACGGTCTGGGGCGAGAATGTCCATGAACGGACCAACGAAACCGTCCGCCAGATCTACCCCAGCGGCATGCACCAGTGCATCGCCGATGCGCTGAACGCGGCGGGCGGCATTGCGGCCACCACGGCGGTGCTCGACCAGCCCGATCAGGGCCTGCCGCCCGGGCGGCTTGAGGAAACCGATGTCCTGATCTGGTGGGGCCATGCCGCGCATGGCGACGTGGACGACGCTTTGGTCGCGCGGATCTGCGATGCGGTCTGGGCGGGCATGGGCGTGATCTTCCTGCACTCCGCCCATTTCTCCAAACCTTTCAAGCACCTGATGGGCACGCCCTGCAACCTTACCTGGCGCGAGGCGGGCGAACGCGAACGGATCTGGCTGACCTCGCGCCACCATCCGATCGCCGCCGGCCTGCCCGACCATTTCGAGCTGGAGCAGGAAGAGATGTATGGCGAACCCTTCGGCATTCCCGAACCGCTGGAGACCGTGTTCATCTCGTGGTTCCAGGGCGGCGAGGTGTTCCGCTCGGGCGTGACCTACAAGCGCGGCGCGGGCAAGGTCTTCTACTTCCGCCCCGGGCATGAAACCTACCCCACCTATCACGACGCCAATATCCAGCGCGTCATCGCCAATGGCGTGCGCTGGGCCTTCAATCCCGAGGCCCGCCTCGCGGCCCCCTCCGCCGCGCCAAACACTCCGGTTGAAAACGCTTTGGAAGCCATCCAGGAGCGCGGCCCCAAACTCCACGCCAAAGGCGAATCTGGCTACAAATGACTGAAAAAACTACAGAAAAACCGATCCGCCTGCTCATCCTCGGCACCGGCGGCATGGCCAACACCCACGCCGAAAACTTCACCGCCATTCCTGGCGTCGAGCTGGTGGCGGGGGTCGACCCCCGCCCCGACCCCCTTGCGGCGTTCTGCAAGACCCACGCCATCCCGCGCGGATTTGCCAATCTCGAAGAGGCCCTTGCCTGGGGTGAATTCGACGCCGCGGCCAATGTGACCCCCGATGCTGCGCATTGCCCGACCACCCTGCCGCTTCTCCTCGCCGGCAAGCATGTGCTGTGCGAAAAACCCCTGGCCACCAATGCCGGCGATGCCGCGACCATGCAGCGCGCCGCCGCGCTGGCGGGCGTGGTGAATATGGTCAACCTCAGCTATCGCAATGTCCCGGCGCTGCAAAAGGCGGCATCGCTGGTGCGCGACGGCGCCATCGGCGCGGTGCGGCATTTCGAGGCCTCCTATCTGCAAAGCTGGCTCACCCAGCCCGCCTGGGGCGACTGGCAGACCGAGCCGCAATGGCTGTGGCGGCTCTCCACCGCGCATGGCTCCAAGGGCGTGCTGGGAGATGTCGGCATCCATATCCTCGACTTCGCCACCTTCATCGCCGGCGAGGCGGCGACCGAGATTTCGGCCCGGCTGGCCACTTTCGACAAGGCGCCTGGCGGGCGGATCGGCGCGTATCGTCTCGACGCCAATGACAGCGTGACCATGCAGCTTCGTCTCGCCGGGGGCGCCCTGGGCACCGTCCATGCCACCCGCTTCGCCACCGGCCACCTGAATGATCTGCGGCTGCGGATCTACGGCACCAAGGGGGGGCTTGAGGTCAGCTTCGAGAATGCCACCAGCATGCTGCGCGCCTGCCTGGGCGACGACCGCCTGACCGCGACCTGGCGGACGGTCGACTGCCCCGACGTGCCGACGATCTACCAGCGTTTCATCGCCGCGATCCGCGGCGAGGGCCGGGCCGAGCCTGATTTCGCCAGCGGCACGGAATTGCAGCGCCTGCTGGACGCCGCCGAACTCAGCGCGGCAGAAGAGGGCAAGGCGCGACGCCCCTAGGTCCGGGGCAACCCGACAGCCTACATCGATTCCAGGCAATGCCGCCGGAAGGCGCGTTTCAGCATGTCCAGCTCGGCCCGCAGCAGATCGATCTCGGCGCGCAGGTCGTCTTCCATGGCGACGCCGGTGATCACGGTGAAATGCGCCAGCGTCTCGCTGCCTGCGCGGATGAGGAAGGTCTGCACCCCCTCGCTCAGCACCTCGGGCGGGATCGGCACCCGCACCGCGCATTCACCCTCGCGCCCCGGCACCGGCATCACCGCGACGCCGGACAGCGGCTTCTCCAGATGCAGCACCTCGATCTTCGGCGCCTGCGCGCCCGCGCCCGAAAGCACGCCCTCCCAGATCCCGGCCCGGATACGCGTCTGCGTCAGCTTCAGGTCGCCCGACATGCTTACAGCTCCGCTCTTGGTCTGCGACTGACCGTCACGTCCCGCAGGATGATCTGGTTCATCTCGGGGCCTTCGAAGATCAGGTCGATCCACAGCTTCTCGATCCGCTTCTCGTTCACCTTGGTATAGGCCAGATCGAATTCGACCATCACCTCTTCCTCGTTCAGCGGCAATTCCCGGACGATCTGCTCGACATTCGGCCCGTGCTTGACGTTGAGCCGGGCAAAGATTTCCAGCGGCTTTTCCATCTCGACGATCACATCCAGCCGGATCAGATGCCGCAGCTTCAGGCCCAGCGCCGCCTCGGGCGGCAGGTCCAGCACCAGCGACAGGAAAGACCCGTCAAAGCGGAACACATCCATGCGAAAGCCAAAGGGCGCCACGTCGGACTGCCGCGAATTGCGGATCTGGCGGACGGTCAGCTCTGATCTGCGGCAATCGTGAAAGATCGTTCCGCCCTCGCAGATCTGGGTACGGCCTGCGACCGAGGACAGGCCCGGCACCGGGATCTTGCCCTTCCAGAGATCGGGTCGCCAGGCCCAGTCGCTGCCGGTGGGCTTGCGGATCGCCGTGGCGCCGATCACCGGCAGGGCCAGCCGGTATTCGGCCTGATGGATGACCCGGTCCAGCTCGCGCCGCATCTGCCGGGCGCGGGCGCGCTGGCTGCGCAGCGCCTCGAGGCTCATCAGCGGGGCGTCTTCGGCCACCCGCGCCCAGCGCGCAAGGACGCGGCGAAAGACCAGCCGGTCCATCAGCTTGTCAAACCGCCCCGCCATCAACCCTGCCTTGCGTCCTTTCGCCGGCATTTGCCGGCATTGTTGAACCACTGGAAACGATTCCCACTAGACTTGAAAAGTCCTGCCAAGCCAAGCCGCCCCAGGCCTCAGCCGCCATTGGCGGCCTCGAAGCCTTTCACCGCTGCATCAAGGATCTTGCGGCCCTGATCGGCGGGCAGGGCCGCCCCCTGCGGTGCCGTGACCGAGATGGTCACCAGCCGCCCCTTCAGCCCCAGGATCGCGCGCCAATATTCACCCGCACGCCGGTCGGCGACCCGCATCACGAAAACCCCGCCCGACACTGCGGCCGATGACACCCTGACCGAGCTGGCCCGGCCGTCACGCGCCAGCGCCGCCCGGCCAAGCGAAGAGGTGAAATAGTCGCTCAGCGCCTTGCCCCCCAGGCCCAGAACCTCGGCCGAGCCCGGCCCTCCCGCTGTCAGGGTGATCAGGGCGGGCGCCGCGGTCGATGCTTCGCTGCATCGCCCCATCAGCACCACGGCGCCATCGGCCGCGTCATGGCTGGCGGCGCGGTCGATGCAATAGCCCTGCGGGGCCATCACCTTCATCTCGCCGCCCAGAAAAGACGCCGCGCGCGGCAAGGCGCCGCCGCTGTCCACCGCCACGCAGCCCGCCAGAAGCGCAAACCCGGCGACCAGACCGATCCATTTCGACATATGCGCGCATACTCCCGGCCGGCGTCCCCGGCCCGGAATATGTGCTGCCATGCGGCCCGGCCCCAGGCAAGGGATGCCTGCGTGCCGGGCCGGAAAATCGTTACGAAACTAAAGCCTCACTGGGAACAATATCGGGGCCCCGACCCAGAGGATCAGGAAACTTACAGCCATCAAGGTGCATATCCGCCATGCGGGAATGCGCCTGCGCCGATACGGGATACGCAACCACTCTTCCATGAACCCCTTATAGCGCATTAGGGCAAACTAATGGCAATGCCTCTGGTTGAAACATGTCGTTTCTGTGGCGAAGCCAATGCCACCCAGAGGCGAGCAAGCCCCGCCCTTCCCCTGCCGCCGCCTTTGCGGTAATTCCCTGCCCGCAGGACTGGCGCACAAGACGGGCGCGCAAGACCGGCGCCCCCGGCGCCGGGCCACAGAAGAAAGACGGATGCGATGAAATTCACCCTCTCCTGGCTTGCCGACCATCTCGACACCACCGCTTCGGTCGATCAGATCGCCGAGGCGCTGACCGATCTGGGCCTTGAGGTCGAGGGCGTCGAGAACCCGGCCGAAGCCCTGGGCGCCTTCCGCATCTGCAAGGTGATCGAGGCGGTTCAGCACCCCAATGCCGACCGGCTGCGCGTCTGCCGTGTGGCGACCTATCCCGGCGGCCCCGGCACGGCGATGGAAGAGATCCAGGTTGTCTGCGGCGCGCCCAATGCCCGCACCGGCCTTGTCGGCGTCTTCGCCCCGCCCGGCACCCATGTCCCCGGCACCGGCGTCGACCTGAAGCCCGGCAATATCCGCGGCGTCGACTCGAACGGGATGCTCTGCTCGGAACGCGAGCTGATGCTGTCCGACGACCATAACGGCATCATCGACCTACCCGAAGACGCGCCGCTCGGCATGCGCTTCATCGACTACAAGGGGCTGAACGACCCGGTGATCGAGATCAAGGTCACCCCGAACCGTCCCGACGCGCTTGGCATCCACGGCATCGCCCGCGATCTGGCGGCACGCGGCCTGGGCAAGCTGAAGCCCATCGCGATCCCGGCGATCGACGGCAGCTTCCCCTCGCCCCTGACGGTGCAGATCGACCCGGCGCTCAAGGAAAAGGGCTGTCCAATCTTCGCTGGCCGCCTGATCTGCGGCGTCAAGAACGGCCCCTCGCCCGATTGGCTGCAAGCGCGGCTCAAGGCGATCGGCCTGCGCCCGATCTCGACGCTGGTCGATATCACCAATTACTTCACCTACAGCTATAACCGCCCCCTGCACGTCTTCGACGCCGACAAGGTGCAGGGCGGCACCCTGCGCATCCACCCCGCCAAGGGCGGCGAAGAGATGCTGGCGCTGGATGGCAAAACCTATCGCCTCTCGCCCGGCCAGATGGCGATTTCCGATGATGCGGGCGTGGAATCGCTTGCTGGCATCATGGGCGGCGAACATTCGGGCTGCACCGAAGAGACGGTCAATGTCTTCCTGGAAAGCGCCTATTGGGATCCGATCACCATCGCCGCCACCGGCCGCGCGCTGAAGATCAACTCGGATGCCCGCTACCGCTTCGAACGCGGCATCGACCCGGCCTTCACCCTGCCCGGACTGGACCTGGCGACGCAGATGGTGCTCGACCTCTGCGGCGGCGAGGCTTCCTCGGTCGCGCTGGATGGCGCCGTGCCGGTCACGACCCGCAGCTACCGGCTGAACCCGGCCCGCGTCATCAGCCTGGTCGGCATGGATATCCCCGAGGCCGAACAGCGCCAGACCCTGACCGCCCTTGGCTTCACCCTGAAGGGCAATGACGCCACCCCGCCCTCGTGGCGGCCCGATGTGCTGGGCGAGGCCGATCTGGTCGAGGAAGTGGCCCGCGTCGCCAGCCTGACCAAGCTGCAAGGCGCGCCGATGAAGCGCAGCCAGCCCGGCGTGCCCAAGCCGATCCTGACCCCGGTGCAGGTGCGCGAAAAGGCGGCGCGGCGGCAGATCGCGGCCTTGGGCTACAATGAATGCGTGACCTACAGCTTCATCGAGGCCAAGGCGGCCTCGCTGTTCGGCGGCGGGTCCGAGGCGGTGCGGGTGGAAAACCCGATCTCCTCCGAGATGACGCATCTGCGCCCTGACCTTCTGCCCGGCCTTCTGGCCGCGGCGGCGCGCAACCAGGCGCGCGGCTTCGCCGATCTGGCGCTGTTCGAGGTCGGCCCCGTCTTCCAGGGCGGCGAGCCGGGCGAGCAACACCTGCAAGCGACCGGCCTTCTGGTCGGCGCCACCGCGCCGCGCGACCCCTATGGCTCGCGCCGCCCGGTCGATGTCTTCGACGCCAAGGCCGATGCCGAGGCGGTTCTGGCCGCCCTTGGCGCGCCCGCCCGGGTCCAGATCAGCCGCAAGGCCGCGGCCTGGTGGCACCCCGGCCGCTCCGGCGTGGTGGGCCTTGGGCCGAACACGCTGGCCACTTATGGCGAGCTGCATCCCCGCGTCCTGCAGGCGATGGGCGTCAAGGGGCCCGCCGTGGCCTTTACCGTCCTGGTGGCCAATGTGCCGTTGCCCAAGGTCAAATCGCCCACCCGTCCTGCGCTGGCGATCAGCGACCTGCAGGCGGTCGAGCGTGATTTCGCCTTTGTCGTCGACGCGGGCGTCGAGGCGCTGACCGCCGTGAACGCCGCCCAGGGCGCCGACAAGGTGCTGATCGAAAGCGTGCGGATCTTTGACCAGTTCACCGGCGACAAGGCCGAGGCGCAGATGGGCGCGGGCAAGAAATCCCTCGCCCTCACCGTGCGGCTGCAACCCGTCGACAAGACCCTGACCGAAGCCGAGATCGAGGCGGTTTCCGCCAAAATCATCGACAAGGTCGCCAAGGCCACCGGCGGCACGCTGCGCGGCTAGATCGCGGCCCACATGTCCTCCCGTGTCCGGCAGGGGAAGACCGGCTTGACGGCACCGCCAAAGCGGTGCTGGCTTCTGCGACACAGAGGAGCCCGCCGCCATGAGTCTTGAAACCTGGATCGCCTTCGTCGCGGCCTCGTCCATCCTGCTGGTCATCCCTGGCCCGACCATTCTTCTGGTCGTCTCCTATGCGCTGGGCCAGGGCTGGCGCGCGGCCCTGCCGCTGTCCATCGGCGTCGCCCTGGGCGATTTCACCGCCATGACCCTGTCCATGCTGGGCATCGGCGCGCTTCTGGCCACATCGGCGACCCTGTTCACGGTGCTCAAACTTCTGGGCGCGGCCTATCTGATCTGGCTGGGGGTAAAGCTCTGGCGCGCCGGGGACGAGATGAAGGTCGAGGCCGTGACCTCGCCCGCCGCCGCAGGCCGGATGACGGCCCATGCCTGGCTGGTGACCGCCCTGAATCCCAAGAGCATCACCTTCTTCGTGGCCTTCCTGCCGCAGTTCCTGGACCACAAGGGCGATTTCTGGACCCAGATGGCGGTCTTCGAAGCGACCTTCCTGACCCTGGCCTTTGCCAATGCCTTCGGCTACGGGCTTGTCGCATCGCGCGCCCGGCGGCTGGTGCGCTCGCCCCGCGTGATCCGCGGGGTCAACCGCACCGGCGGCAGCCTGCTGATCGGGGCAGGCCTTCTGACCGCCACCACCCGCGCCGCCTGACCCAAGGGGCGCCTCAGGCCGCCAGCAGCACCTTGGCCTCATGCCGCTTCAAAGTCGGCCTTGCGGCGGGCCAGGCTCCGGCCAGCCCCCGCAATTCGGGAAACAGCGTCAGCAGCTCGTCCCGCGCCGCCTCATCCAGCCCCGCCACGGTGCGGTCGCCCGGCTGGAAGCTCTCGCTCCAGGCGCCATCGGCCAACACCATCTCATGGCGGTCGAAGAGGAGATGGACATAGATCACCTCCCCTTCCTCCGCGACCTCGATCCCCGGCAGATCCAGCAGATGCTCGGCCCGCACCAGTACCTCGTCCGAGCCGAACAGCAGCTCTGCCCGCGCCCCTGACATCAGCATCCGGTGCTGGCGCGACACGAGCATCTCCTGCCGCGGCAGCCCACCGCCCAGCGCCCCCGCCGCGATCCGCACCGGCCTCAACCGCGCATCCGCCGCCAGCTCCGCCGCGCCCAGCCGCTTCTGCCCCACCCAGCGCAGCACCTGCACCCCGTGATCGCGCGTCACCACCCGATCGCCCGCCCGCAGCGTTTCCACCCGCCGCTCGCCCGCCTCGCAGGCGATCAACGTGCCCGGCGTGAAACACGCAATCACCTTCTCGATATTCGAGAAGACCATCGTTCCGGTCGGCAGGCCGGTGGAACTGAAGAAAGTGACAACGCCGTTTTCGGGATTCAAAGGGTTATAGGCGATGCGGAACGGGCCAAGATCGCGCAGATCCAGCACGTCCATGTCATCGGCATCTTCCGAACCGTCAACCAGCAGCCCGGCCCCGCCCAGGATCGTATCGGACCCCGTGCCACCCGACAGCGTCATGGCGCCCTGCCCGCTCAGAACGTCATTGCCCGCCCCGCCATACAGCGCATCGCCGATCCCGCCGGACAGCGTGTCATTGCCGTCACCGCCATACAGCGTGTCGGCCCCGTCGCCGCCGCTCAGATAGTCGTCGCCCGCCCCGCCATCCAGCAGGTCATTCCCCGCCCCGCCCGACAGCGTGTCATTGCCATCGCCGCCATACAGCCGGTCATTGCCGATGCCGCCATCCAGGCTGTCTTGCCCCGACCCGCCATAAAGCGAATCGTTCCCCGCCCCGCCCAGCAGCGTGTCATTCCCGGCACCGCCATCCAACGTGTCCTGACCATCGCCGCCATCCAGGCTGTCATTGCCCTCGCCGCCCGCCAGGCTGTCATTGCCAAGCCCTCCGAACAGCGAATCCTGCCCCGCCCCGCCATCCAGACTGTCATTGCCGTCGCCGCCGTCCAGGCTGTCATTGCCCTCGCCACCATACAGCGTATCCTGCCCCAGCCCGCCCAGCAGCGTGTCGTGACCCAGGCCGCCATCGGCCAGGTCGTTGCCCTCGCCCGCATCCAGCCGGTCGGCGCCATCGCCACCATAAAGCGTGTCATTGCCCACCCCGCCCAGCAGCGTGTCGTTCCCCACACCCCCGTCGATCAGGTCATTGCCGGTGCCGCCATCCAGGCTGTCATTGCCCTCGTCGCCCGCCAGCGTGTCATCGCCCGCGCCGCCCAGGATGGTGTCATTGCCGGCGCCGCCGTAGAGCGAGTCATTGCCGCCGCGGCCGTCCATCAGGTCGTTGCCCGCCCCGCCATAGAAGACGTTGGTGAACACATCGCCTGACAGGCCCATTTCGTCATAGCCGATCAGCGTGTCGTCAAAGGCGCTGCCGGTCAGCCCGTCGATGCCCTGCAGCACATCGCCCGTGGCATGGCCGCCGGTCGCAGTCCAGTCGGTCAGGTTGACATTGACCGCCGCGTTCGAGGCGGAATAGTCGGCAATGTCCAGATCCTCGCCGCCATAAAGGCTGTCCGCCCCGGCGCCCCCGATCAGCGTGTCGTCGCTGTCGCCGCCATACAGCGCGTCGCGCCCCTCGCCGCCCGACAGGACATTCGACCCCGCCCCGCCATAGAGCGTGTCGTTATAGGCGCTGCCGATGACATTCTCGATCGCCGACAGCGCATCGCCCGACGCATCGCCGCCCGACCCCGTCCCGCTGTCGAGATTGACATTCACCCCCGCGGTCGAGGCGGAGTAATCGGCCGTGTCGATGCCATCGCCGCCAAAAAGGTCGTCGCTGCCCGACCCGCCGATCAGCGTGTCATTGCCCGCGCCCCCATAAAGCTCGTCGCTGCCGCCCGCACCGGAGAGAAGGTCATTGCCCGCCCCGCCGTCCAGCGTATTGGCGCTGTTGTCGCCGCTCAGCGTATCGGCGAAATTCGACCCGCCCAGCGCCTCGATGCCTGACAGGACATCGCCCTGCGCATCGCCACCCAAGCCCGTGCCGGTGGCAAGGCTGACAGTCACCCCCGCGCCCGAAGACGAATACAGCACCCAGTCGGTACCCGACCCGCCATACAGCGTGTCTGCCCCCGCCCCGCCGATCAGCGTATCCGCCCCGCTGCCCGCGTCGATCAGGTCATTGCCCGTCCCGCCTTCCAGCAGGTTGGCACTGGAATTGCCGCTCAGCGTGTCGTTGAAATCCGACCCGACCAGATTCTCGATCGAGACCAGCGTGTCGCCCTGCGCATCGCCGCCCGTGCCGGTGCCGCTCGACAGGTTCACATTCACCGCAGCGGCGCTGTCGCTGTAATCGGCCGTATCCGTGCCGGACCCGCCATCCAGCCGATCATTGCCGCTGCCGCCGATCAGCGTGTCATTGCCGCCGCCGCCGAAAAGCGAGTCATTGCCCGCCAGCCCGGAAATAAGATCCGCGCTTGACGTGCCGGTCAGGGAGTTGTTCCCCGAATTCCCGGTTAAGGTCGCCACCTGTGTCTGCCTCGAAGGCGCCGGATACATTGCCCGGTGCCGTGGTTTCTGCCTGAGCCAAGTAAGGCCAAATTGTGGCGGAATTTGGTCGAATTTGATGGATCAGCGCGCGGCAGCCGGGCGCTCTGGCCGCGGCGTGGCGGCCATGCCACAAAAGGCCGCAAGCCATGCTTCTGGCGAGGTGATTGACGTACCTCATTCTTCACGGCAAAGCTGGGCACCGGAGGAAGAATGACCCGACCCACCGTCAATGACATTGCCCGCGAGGCCGGGGTCAGCCTGGCCACCGTCGACCGCGTCCTGAACGACCGGCCCGGCGTGCGCGCGCGCACCGTGCAAGCGGTGCAAGAGGCGGTGACGCGGCTGGGCTATGTCCGAGACATGGCCGCAGCCAATCTGGCACGCCAGCGCAGCTATGCCATGGTGGCCGCCCTGCCCGATGGCGACAGCCAGTTCCTGACCGTGCTGGAACAGGCGCTGCGCGAGGCGGGCGCCACCGCCGCCCTGTCGCGCACCGACCTGACCATCCTGCGCTATCCGGCCGAAGATGCCCATGCCCTGGCGGCGGCCCTGGCCGGCCTGCCCGACACCATTTCAGGCGTGGCGCTGATGGCGCCGGAAACGCCTGTGGTGCGCGATGCCGTGCGGGCGCTGCGCGCGCGCGGCATCCCGGTCATCGCGCTCGTGTCAGACCTGCCCAACAGCGAAAGGGCGCATTTCATCGGCATCGACAGCCGCGCCGCCGGACGCACGGCAGGCGTTCTGATGGGCCGTTTCTGTGGCAGATCAATGGGTTCCATCCTCGCCATCGCGCAATCCATGCAGTTGCGCGACGCGGTCGAACGTCGCCGCGGCTTTGACGATGTGATGCTGGCGCAATTCCCCGGCCTGACCGTCCTGCCCACGCTGGAAACCCATGGCTCCGACACCACGCTGCGCGCCGTGGTGACCGAGGCCCTGCGCCATGCCCCCGATGTGGCGGGCATTTACCTGATGGGCTCGGGCCATCGCGCTCTGTCGTCCACCCTTGCCGATCTGGGCCTGACCGGGCGCTTCACCGTGATCGGCCATGAGCTGACGCCGCATACGAGGCAGGCCCTGCTCTCGGGCCATATCGACGCGATCATCACCCAGAACATGGGCCATCTCGCGCGCTCGGCCCTGCGCGTCCTGCGCGCCAAGGCCGATCACAGCGCCATCGATTCCGCCCAGGAACAGCTTCGGATCGAGATCCTTCTCGCCGAAAACCTGACCCCCTGATCCCGGCGCCTCATCGGGCCACAGGCAGCCCCAACCCCGCGCGGCACCATTTTGAGGTACGCACCTCAAAAATTGCTTTACAGCCCGCCAGACGCAGGACTATGGTTTTTGCAGCAAGAAGGCCCGGCAGCGCGAAGGAGAGCGCGCCGCACGGGCACGCGACCAACGCCGATCATCACAGATCACCGGGAGGACATCATGAAAGCTGGACGCCTGGCCGCTGCCACGGCCATTTCGCTTGTCGCCGCCGCAGCCGCGGCCCAAGCGCAGGACAAGGAACTGACGCTCTGCTGGGCCGCCTGGGACCCGGCCAACGCGCTTGTCGAGTTGTCGAAAGACTTCGAGGCGCAATCGGGCGTGAAGATGAACTTCGAATTCGTGCCCTGGCCCAATTTCGCCGACCGGATGCTGAACGAGCTGAACTCGGGCGGCAAGCTGTGCGACCTGATGATCGGCGACAGCCAGTGGATCGGCGGCGCCGCCGAGAACGGCCATTATGTCAAGCTGAACGATTTCTTCGACGCCAATGGCATCTCGATGGATGCCTTCGTTCCCGCCACCGTGACCGGCTATTCCGAATGGCCGAAGAACACCCCGAACTACTGGTCCCTGCCCGCCTTCGGCGATGTCGTCGGCTGGACCTACCGCAAGGACTGGTTCGAACGCCCCGAAATCCAGGCCGCCTTCAAGGAAAAATACGGCCGCGACCTGACGCCCCCCGCCACCTTCGCGGAACTGAAGGAGGTCGCCGAATTCTTCCAGGGCCGCGAGATCGACGGCAAGACCGTCTATGGCGCCTCGATCTATTCCGAGCGCGGCTCGGAAGGCATCACCATGGGCGTCATGGATGTGCTCTACAGCTTCGGCTTCCTCTATGAAAACCCCGACAAGCCCTATGACATGGAAGGCTTCGTCAATTCTCCGGGCGCCGTCGCCGGTCTGGAATTCTACAAATCGCTTTACGATTGCTGCGTCGCGCCCGGCACCTCGAACACCTATATGGGCGAGGGGATCGACGCCTATAAATCCGGTCAGGTCGCGCTCCAGATGAACTTCGCCTTCACCTGGCCGGGGTTCGAGGTCGACCCGAACGTGGGCGGCGGCAAGACCGGCTATCTGGTCAACCCCGCCGGCCCCGATGGCAAGCAATTCGCGCAATTGGGCGGCCAGGGCATCTCGGTCGTGTCCTATTCCGACAATCAGGAAGCGGCGCTGGATTATATCAAATGGTTCGCCCAGCCCGAGGTGCAGAAGAAATGGTGGTCGATGGGCGGCTTCTCCTGCCTGCGCGCCGTGGTCGAGGACCCGTCCTTCGCCACCAGCCAGCCCTATGCCCAGACCTTCCTCGATTCCATGGCCATCGTGAAGGATTTCTGGGCCGAGCCCAGCTATGCCACGCTGCTGCAGGATTCGCAGAAGCGGTTCCACGATTACGTCGTGGCCGGCAATGGCACCGCGAAAGAGGCGCTGGACGGCCTGATTGCCGACTGGACCGAAGCTTTCGAGGATGACGGCAAGCTCTGACCGCCGCCTTCTGCCCGGCCCTTCGCGGGGCCGGGCCTCCCCTTCCTTCGGCGGCCCCTTCGCGCGCGCCCTGAGGTCCCATGTCCACGAAACTCGATTCCGTCGCCCTCGCGACCGCGCGCGCCACGCCGCGCCCCCTCGCCCGCCGCATCCGCGGCCTGTCTGACCGCACCATCGCCTGGCTTTTCGTCGGCCCGACCATCGTGCTGCTGATGGCGATCAACATCTTCCCGCTGATCTGGACCATCCGGCTGTCCTTCACCAACTACGCCGCCAACAAGCCCAATGCCGAGGTGAAATGGGTCGGATTGCGCAATTACACCCGCATCCTGACCGATGCCGACACTTGGGCCAATATGCAGACCACGGCCCATTTCCTGATCTGGACCCTGACCTTTCAGGTCATCCTGGGCTTTGCCCTGGCCTGGCTGATCAACCGCAAGTTCAAGGGCAATGACCTGATCACCACGCTGATCGTGCTGCCGATGATGCTCTCGCCCGCCGTCGTCGGCAATTTCTGGACGTTCCTTTACCAGCCGCAGATCGGCCTGATCAATTACGCGGTCGAATTCGTCACCGGCATCCCCGCCTCGTCCTTCTCCATGCTTGGCCCTGGCGGCTGGGCCAAATGGTCCATCGTCATCGTCGACACCTGGATGTGGACGCCCTTCGTCATGCTGATCTGCCTCGCCGGGCTGCGCTCGATCCCCGATTACATCTATGAGGCGGCCGAGATCGACCGCGCCTCGAAATGGCGGCAGTTCTGGACCATCACCCTGCCCATGGCGCTGCCCTTCCTGATGCTGGCCGTGCTGTTCCGCGGCATCGAGAATTTCAAGATGTTCGACATGGTCACGCTGCTCACCGGCGGCGGCCCCGGCGATGAGACCCTGCTGACCTCGATCGAACTGAAACGCGAAGCCTTCGAGAAATGGCGGACGGGCTATTCCAGCGCCTATGCCATCATCCTCTTTGTCACAGTCTTCGGCCTCGCCTCGATCTATGTCAAAGCGCTGAACAAGGTGAAGGAAAGATGAGCGGCCTCTCCTCAAGCTGGTCGGTGACCGAACCCTCGCCCGCGGCGAAATGGGTCGCTGGCACCCTGGTCGTGCTTTATGCGCTGATCACGCTGCTGCCCCTGGTCTGGATCATCTCGACCGGCTTCAAATCCGGCCCGGATTCGATTTCCTACCCGCCCAAGGTGTTTTTCGAACCCAGCCTCGAAGGCTATGTGAACCTCTTCACCACCCGCACCCGCCCCGCCGTATCCGAATTGCAGGCCCTGCCCCCGCCCGAGACCTGGTATGAACAGGTCGCCCGCGATCAGGGGATGCAGATCGTCGGCCCCTCGCGCTTTGGCGAACGCTTCCTGAATTCGGTGATCATCGGCTTCGGTTCGACCGCGCTGTCGATCTTTCTCGGCACGCTGGCGGCCTATGGCTTCTCGCGCTTCAAGGTGCCGCTGAAGGATGACCTTCTGTTCTTCATCCTCTCCACGCGCATGATGCCGCCCATCGCCGTCGCGATCCCGATCTACCTGATGTATCGCCAGCTCGGCCTCAGCGACACGCATCTGGGCATGATCCTGCTGTACACCGCCGTGAACATCTCGCTCGCCGTCTGGCTGCTGAAAGGTTTCATCGACGAGATCCCGCGCGAATACGAAGAAGCGGCCCTGATCGACGGCTACACCCGCTTTCAGGCCTTCCGAAAGGTCGTGCTGCCGCAGGCGGCGACGGGCATCGCCAGCACCGCGATCTTCTGCCTGATCTTCGCCTGGAACGAATATGCCTTCGCGGTGCTTCTGACCTCGGGCAAGGCGCAGACCGCGCCGCCCTTCATCCCCACAATCATCGGCGTCGGCGGCCAGGACTGGCCTGCCGTGGCGGCGGGGGCGACCCTGTTCCTGCTGCCGGTGATGATCTTCACCATCCTCCTGCGCAAGCACCTTCTGCGCGGCATCACCTTCGGCGCGGTGCGCAAATGAGCAAGACGTTCGGAAGACGTTTGGAAGACGAAAGGAAGACGTCGCAATGACCCGTTTTCTGACCGGCCTTCTGCACCTGCGGCGCGGCCCGTGGGAGATGCTGGCGACGATCCTGATCGGCCTTGGCGTCTTCATGCTGATGCAGCCCTTCTTCCTCTGGGCCTTCACCTGGTCCTTCCTCGTGACCCTTGCCGGTACGGTGATGTTCATCGTCACCAGCCATTTCCCGGAGTAGACCTTGGCCGAGATCGTCATCAGAAATCTGCGCAAGGAATTCGGCGCTTTCACCGCTGTGCAGGGGTCAAGTTTCACCATCGCGGATGGCGAATTCTTCATGCTGCTTGGCCCTTCGGGCTGCGGCAAGACCACCACCTTGCGCATGATCGCCGGCCTTGAAATCCCGACAAGCGGCGAGATTCTGATCGACGGCGAAGAGGTCAGCCGCCGCCCCGCAAGCCAGCGCGACATCGCCATGGTCTTCCAGATGTTCGCCCTGTACCCGCATCTTAACGTGCGGAAAAACATCGCTTATCCACTGGTCAGCCAGGGTGTCGCCAAGACCGAGGTGGCAAGCCGCGTCGCCGAAGTGGCCCGCATCCTGCGCATCGAACATCTGTTGGACAAAGGCGTCGGCGGGCTGTCGGGCGGCGACCGTCAGCGCGTCGCTCTGGGCCGCGCCATCGTGCGCCGCCCCAAGGCCTTCATGATGGACGAACCCCTGGGCGCGTTGGATGCCGAGTTTCGCGAGACCATGGCCGAGGAACTGCGCGCCCTGCACGACCGCATGGGCGCGACCACGGTCTATGTCACCCATGACCAGCTTGAGGCGATGCAGATGGGCGACAAGATCGTCGTGATGAATCATGGGGTTGTCGAACAGTTCGGCAAGCCGCAGGAAATCTACGATCACCCCGCCACGCTCTTCGTGGCCGATTTCATCGGCAGCCCATCGATGAACACGCTGCGCTTCGAAGGCGTGGCACAGGCCGGTGCAACCGACGTGACCCTGGGCGCCGCCCGCATCTCTGTGCCGCAATTGCAGGAAACCGCCAGCACACAATCGCTTGTGTTGGGCGTCCGGCCCGAACACATCACATTGGGCGAAACCGGCGATCTGCCCGCGCAGGTTCTGGCGACCGAATATCTGGGCACCACCCAGATCATCACCCTCGAAACAGCCTTCGGTCCGCTCAAGGCGCGCGCGCCTTCCGGCCAGCCCGCCCGCGTGGGCGAGACGCTGGGCCTCTCATTCACCGCGCCGAAACTGACGTTGTTCGACGGCGCCACCGGCCGCGCCCTGCGCAGCGCCGCCAATGCGGGGGTGCATCATGGCTGAGGTCACTCTTTCAGGTCTGTCAAAGGCTTACGGCGTCACGCAAGCGCTGAGGGATGTCTCGCTGACCATCCCTGACGGCGCTTTCGTCGTGCTTCTGGGTCCCACCGGCGCGGGCAAGACCACCACCCTGCGGCTGATCGCGGGCCTTGACCGGCCCGACAGCGGCGATGTGCGGATCGATGGGGTCTCGGTTCTGCGCGACACCCCCGCCCAGCGCGATATCGCCATGGTTTTCCAGCAATATTCGCTTTATCCGCATATGACCGTGCGCGACAATCTGGCCTTCCCGCTGCGCTCTCCGATGATCGCCATGCCCGAAGACCAGATCGCCACGCGCGTCGCCGAAGTGGCCCGCGTGCTGCGCATCCCGCATAAGCTCGACAACAAGGCCACCGCCCTGTCCGGGGGCGAGATGCAGCGCGTCTCGATCGGTCGGGCGCTGGTGCGAAACCCGCGCATCTACCTGATGGACGAACCGCTGAGCAGCCTTGATGCCAAGCTGCGGGCCGAGCTGCGGATCGAGTTGACGCGCATCCATGCCGAACTGGGCGCGACCTTCCTCTATGTCACCCACGACCAGATCGAGGCCATGACCATGGCCAGCCATGTCGGCGTGCTGGACGAAGGGCGGCTGGTGCAGTTCGGCACCCCGCGCGAGATTTATGAAGAGCCGATAAGCACTTACGTCGCCAGCCGCCTGGGTCAGCCGCGCATCACCCTTCTGCCCGCCGAGGCCTTCGGCGCGCTGGCCCCGCCGCCGCCCGGCGCGGCCCAGATCGGCCTTCGCCCCGAGCATATTCTTCAGGGTGAGGGCGCGCCCGCCACCGTGCACCGGCTGGAACATCTGGGCGACCAGACCCGCCTGCACCTGAGCCTGGGGACACATCAGATCGTTACCCTCGCCGATGCCCATACCGCGCTGGCCCCCGGCGACAGCCTGGCGATCCGGCCGCACAATCCCCTGTGGTTCGACGCCCAGGGCAACCGCCTAACCGCGCCCCAACCCTGACGGAGCCCGCCATGAAGCAGTTCATGAACAGCAAGGAAACCCTGGTGACCGAGGCCATCGACGGCTTCCTGCGCACCGCGGGGGGCAAGGCCGCGCGGCTGGACGGCTTCCCCCATATCAAGGTCGTGGTCCGCACCGACTGGGACCGCTCCAAAGTGGCGCTGGTCTCGGGCGGCGGCTCGGGCCATGAACCCAGCCATGCCGGTTTCGTGGGTCAGGGCATGCTGACGGCGGCGGTCTGCGGCGATGTTTTCGCCTCGCCCTCGGTCGATGCGGTGCTGGCTGGAATTCTCGCAGTGACGGGCAAGGCCGGCTGCCTGCTGATCGTCAAGAACTATACCGGCGACCGGCTGAATTTCGGCCTCGCCGCCGAACGCGCCCGCGCCTTCGGCCTCAAGGTTGCGATGGTGATCGTCGATGATGACGTCGCCCTGCCCGACCTGCCGCAGCCGCGCGGCGTCGCGGGGACGCTGTTCGTTCACAAAATCGCCGGCGCCCTGGCCGAGGCGGGCGAGGATCTGGACACGATCGCCGCCGCCGCGCAAGGCGTGATCAAGGGCGCGATTTCCATCGGCATGTCCCTCGACACCTGCACCGTGCCCGGCAGCCCCAAGGAAGACCGCATCGCCGCCGGTCATGCCGAACTGGGCCTGGGCATCCATGGCGAGGCCGGGGTGGAACAGGTCGCCTTTGGCGGTGCGCGGGCAGCGATGGCCATGGTGGTCGACCGTCTGGCCGCCCATCTGGGCAAGGGCGATCATGTCGCGCTTCTGAACAACCTGGGCGCCACGACGCCCCTGGAGATGAGCGTTCTGGCCGAGGAACTGGCCCGGTCGCCCCTGGCCGGGCGGTTGAAATGGCTGATCGGTCCGGCGCCGCTGATGACCTCGCTGGACATGCACGGCTTTTCGCTCTCGCTCCTGCCGATCAACGCCGCCCGGGTCGAGGCGCTTTGCATCCCCGTCGCCCCGCGCGCCTGGCCGGGCTGCTTGCCCCTAGCCGAAGTGCCGCTGCGCCCGCTGCCCGACGGGCTGGTGCCGATCCAGCCCCTGCCCTCGGCCCATCCCGCCCGCCGCGCCCTTGTGGAACGCTGCGCCCGGGCCCTGATCGCCGCCGAGGCCGATCTGAACGCGCTCGACGCACGGTCAGGCGATGGTGATACCGGCAGCACGCTGGCCGGGGCCGCGCGGGCCTTGATCGCAGCGCTGGACCGCCTGCCGCTGGCCGACCCCACCCAGCTTTACCGCGCCGTGGGCAATGAACTCAGCCAGACCATGGGTGGCTCTTCCGGCGTCCTGCTGGCGATCTTCTTCGCCGCGGCGGGCGATGCGGCCGCTTCGGGGCGGGACTGGATCGGGGCGCTGTCGGCAGGGCTTGACCGGGTGATGCAGGTCGGCGGCGCGGCCCAAGGCCACCGCACGATGATCGACGCCCTTGCCCCGGCGCTGGCCGCGCTGCCGCAGGGCCTGGGCGCCGCCGCCGCCGCTTCCCGCGCCGGGGCAGATGCCACCGCAGGCATGGTCCGCGCCAGAGCGGGGCGGGCAAGCTATCTGTCCCCGGATCGGCTCTCGGGCTTCAACGATCCCGGTGCCGAAGGCGTGGCGCGACTTTTCGAAGATCTCGCGAAAAGCTGATCCACAGACAGGGAACCGCCCCCTTGGCCACCGCGTTATCTCTCCGCCGCGGGCTGTTCCCCGGCGGAGGCGGCCAGGCGGCTGCCCCGGTCGCCAGCCTGCAGGGTGGAGCGCGTGACAGACCAGCAAGACCGCGGCACAGGCCCGTCGCAGCCAGCAGTGCGCCCCCTTCCCGCGCAGTCCCGCCCCGCCACCGGCGTCAGCCTTGCGGCGGGCGATGACCCCGGCCTGACCCGCAGCCTGTCCCTGGCCTCGCTCGCCGCCATGGTAGTGATTGTCGCCGTCCTGCATGTCGGGCGCGAGATTTTCCTGCCGCTGGCCTGCGCGGTGCTGATCACCTTCGCGCTTGCCCCCGCAGTCATCTACCTGCGCCGCAAGCGCCTTCCCCATCTGGTCTCGGTGCTGACCGTGGTGACGCTGGCCTTCGCCGCCATCGGCATCTTCGTTCTGATCGTGGTCGGCCAGGTCGGTTCTCTTGCCCAGCAGCTGCCCAGCTTCCAGGCCAATATCGTCACCAAGCTCGAGGCGCTTCAGGCGGACAATGACGGAAACCGCCTCGTCGCCCGGCTGACCCGCATGGCCAGCACCATCAATTCCGAGATCAGCACCACATTGAGCGAGGGAGAGGCCGAGGGCAGCCAGCCGGTGCAGGTCGAACTGGTCGAACGGCGAAATGCGTTCCAGATCCTCGCCGATCTTGTCGTACCCCTGGTCAGCCCGGCGGCAACGGCGGGTCTCGTGGTGGTGGTCGTGATCTTCATGCTCCTCCAGCGCGAGGATTTGCGCGACCGCTTCATCCGGCTGGTCGGCAGCAATGACATCCACCGCACCACGCAGGTTCTGGAAGAGGCGGGAACGCGGGTGGCGCATTACCTGCTCACGCAGCTTCTGGTAAACACCATCTATGCCGTGCCGATCGGCCTCGGCCTCTGGCTGATCGGCGTGCCCAATGCGGCCCTGTGGGGGATGCTGACGCTGGTCTTGCGCTTCGTGCCCTATATCGGCTCGATCCTCGCCGCCGCCTTTCCTTTGTTTCTGGCTTTCGCGGTCTCGCCCGACTGGTCGGCCGTTCTATGGACCGCCGCGCTGTTTATCCTGGTCGAGCTGATCACCTCGAATGTCATCGAGCCCTGGCTTTACGGCAGCCGCACCGGGGTCAGCCCGCTGGCGATCATCGTGGCCGCGATCTTCTGGACCTGGATCTGGGGTCCGCTGGGCCTGGTCCTCTCCACCCCGATGACAGTCTGCCTTGTGGTTCTGGGGCGGCATATCCCGCAATTCGCTGTCTTCGACATCCTGTTCGGCGATCGCCCGGTCCTAGCGCCCCATTCGCGGCTTTACCAGCGGCTTCTGGTCGGCGACATCGCTGAAAGCAGCTATCGTGCCATCGCCGATCTGGAAGACGAATACCTGGCCGATTTCCATCAGCAGGTCACGCTGCCAGCACTTCTTCTGGCCCAGTCAGACCACGCCCGCGCCGCGATGAGCCAGGCGCAGGAACGGACCTTTTCGGACTCGGTCTTCGACTTTCTCGATACGATTGAGCCGACCGTGGCCGAAGAACTGTCTGAATCTGAGGACCAAGATGCTACACCCGAGGGCATGGGGCGCAGCCTCATCTGTCTGGGTGGGCGTTCGGCGCTGGATGATGCCGCCGCGGCGGCACTGGCACAGGCGGCCCGCGCCGAGGGCGCCGAGGTGCAGGTTCTGCCGCATGACAGCCTGACGCCGGCGCGTTTCAATGCCGTCACGCAAAGCGGCGCGCAATGCGTGGTGATCAACTTCCTCGATCCCGCGCCGGCCCGTGGCGCGATCCTGCATCTGCGCCGCATCAAGCGCGCAGCGCCGCAAATGCGCGTGGGTGTGGTCCTGTGGCGCGCGCCCGAAACGCTGGACCCGGGCATGCCGATGTCGCCGCCAAGCGCGGAGACGAGGGAGGAAATCATCGCAACCGGCGCGGACTTCTGCGTCGGTACGGTGGACGAAGCTCTGACCGAGGCCTTCCGCGAGGTTGAGCCCGTGCCGCTGCCCGCCACGACCCCGCGCAAGCCTGCCCGCAGGCGCATGGTGCTGGTGCCCAGCCCCGCCGCGTAATGGTCTGACTGTGACGTGCCAAAGAGGTTTCTCGCGCGCCACGGGCTTCGGCTGAAATCGCCAAACTTCCGCGCCGGCGCCCGCAGGGCGAATACCTCTCAGCAAAGGGCACTTGTGCCGATGAACAGTCGACAGCGCGCCTGTGCCCTTGTGCAGCCGGGCAGACTGCCGCCGGGGGGGCAGCGACCACATCTTCACCTGCCCCAAAACCGCACGCCGATTTCCGCGGCCAATCGCCCCCTCAAGCCCGAAGCGCCTGGCGCGAACGCGCAAGCTAGATCGGGAAGTCCAGCCGCGACAGCGTTCCACCCTCTGGGCCAGGCTGCATCGTCATCTCGCCGCCAAGCTGCTGCGCGAATTGGCGGGCGATCGACAGGCCCAGGCTCGGCGCCTTCTCAAGCGAGAAGTCTTCGGGCAGCCCCCTGCCATTGTCCTGCACCTCCAATACGGCGCGGCGGTTCTCACCCTCACCCTGGCGGGCAAGGCTCAGCCGCAGCCGGGCCTTGCCCTGCTCTGGCATCCCATGTTCCAGCGCATTCATCACCATCTCGCTGGTGATCAACCCCAGCGGCACGGCCTGATCGCGGTTCAGGATCAGGGGCTCGACCGTCATGCTGACATCGGGGCGCGACTCAAGGTGGCTTGCTTCCAGCGTCTCGGTGGTGAGGTGACGTAGAAACTCATCGGCCACCACGTCCTGAAGATCGGGCGAATGCAGGCTGCGTTGCAGCCGCGACACGGTCGAGATCCGCTGCGTCGCCTCGCTCAGCGCCTTCTTCACCTCGGGCTGGTCGCTGCGCGTCGATTGCATCCGCAGCAGCGCCGCCACGGTGGCAAGATTGTTCGACACCCGATGCTGCAATTCGGAGAACATCAGTTCGCGAGAGCGCGCGATCTCCGAGGCGCGGCGCTTGGTCTCATCCAGCACCCGCAGCGCCGCCACCGTGGCCGCGACGAAGAAGACTTCGGCGGCGGTGATGACGATGTAAAAGACCATCGCCAAAAGCGCGCCGCTGTCGAAACTGAAGCCGTCACCGGGCGACACGAAGAAGCGCCAGGCGATCAGGCCGCAGAGCACCGAGACGATGGCCCCCGCCTGCACTCCGGCAAAAACCAGCGTAACAAGAACGGCGGGGAAGAACGTTAGAAACGGAAAGCCCTGTGGAAGATAGCCCTCCATCGCCACCCGCATCAGCGTCGAGATCACGATGGCGGCCAGCGCAAATCCGGTGGAATAGGCCAGGCTGTGCTTACGCAACAGCAAAAGCCCGAAGCGGCCAAACAGCGCCTCGTTCTCGGCGCGGACATTCGCAGGCACGGCCGGCAGAATTTCATGAATGATCGTACGCATTTCCCGCCAGTCTATCCCCCGCGCGGGCGCGATTGCCCCGCTTGCAACGACCATATGGTTTCGGCGCGCCGCCGCCAGTGGGCAAATTCCAACCCGGCAAATTTTGTCTCCTGACACAAGCCGGAACCAATCGGCAACCGGGGCGTTTGTTCGTAAACAGGGGGAAGCCATGCCGTCCATCGCCATCGAACGCCCGTCCAGCGCGCAGCCAGATGCCAAGCTGTCCTGCTCGGGTCCTGCGGCGCGGCGCAAGACCGGCCGCGCGACCAAGGCCCCTGCGGTTGCGCCGGGCATCCTTGTCACCCCCGCCGCCCTGTCCCTGCCAGAAATCGCCCTGCTGCATGATCGCGGCGGGAGGATCGTCGTGGCGGGCGATGCTCCTGTGGCGATGTCTCTCGCCGAACTTGCCCTGCCTTCCGCGACACGCCTCTGGGTCAACCTCCGCCAAAGCGCCGAGATCAGCCGCCTGCTGCTTGAAGCCCAGGCGGAGGGGCCGATTGGTCGGCTGATCCTTGCGCCCTGTGGCGATGGCGCCGCTGACACGCTGGCGATCATGCGCGTGGTTCTTGCCTTTCTGCCCGCGCTGCGTGCCCAGGGGCATGGCGAGATCACCCTCATCCCCTCGGACCCGGCATCGACCGCCACGTTGACAAGTTTTGCCGAAGGCCTCCGCCCCGGGCTTGCCGACAGCCGCATCGTCCTGACCGTCTCTGCGCCCGCCTGAAATTCTCCGACCCTGCCAGGGTCCTGTGCCTGTCCCTCACCTGCCCCGGCCCTGCGCCGGGGCTTTTCTTATCGGCCCGCCCGTTTCTTGGCGGTCCTTTCCGTCCCGGCTGGGCAGCAAAAAAGGCCGCAGGGCGAACCTGCGGCCTCGAGTTTGGCTCCTAGGGACAGGGAGCGGGAAAGCTTACAGCGGCGGCTTGCCGCGCGCGGCGCGGGCGATCAGCGAGATCACGAACAGCGCCAGGAAGATGAAGAACAGAATCTGCGCGATACCGGCCGATGCGCCGGCGATGCCGCCGAAGCCAAGCACAGCCGCGATCAGCGCGATGACGAGGAAGGTAAGGGCCCAACCGAGCATGATGATCTCCTTTTGAAGGGTCGCAAGGAACTCTGGGTCACGATCACCCTGGGTTCGAAGCGGGGTTCCGGTCGTTCTGCATATCCAACGTGCAGCCCGCCTGACGGTTCCCTGCCCCCACGCCCATGCTGCGGCAATTTGACGTCCAGCGGGGGCACAGACGGGCACGCGTGCAGATGCAGGCTGGACTCCGGCCTTCCCTTGCACCTTATGCTTCTCAGGACGGAACCCTCGCGCGCATCACGCGTTGGACTAGCAGAGAAGGCAGGGCCGGCGTGCCTGATGCGCGCTCTGCCCCTTTTGCCTCAAGCCGAGTTTGCCTCAAGCCGAAAGGATGACCGCCATGTCGATCGATTCCAACATTCTGAAGTCCAAAGCCGATGCGACCGCAGATGCGGCGCGCGATACCGCGACCCAGGCGATGGACACCGCCGAGACCGCCGCGGAAATGGCAGGCAGCAAACTGCGCAGCGTTGGCGCTGATCTGTCGTCGAAAGCCAGCGAACTCGGTGCCGACCTCACCTCGAAGGCCAGTGATGCCGCAGGTCAGCTTCGTGATGCCGCAGCCAGCAAGATCGAAGGCGCGCGGGGCGCGATCGCCGATGCGGGTGACCGCCTTGCCGACACGCTGCGCCGCGCCGCGGATGCCCCCGGCGCCCCCGCCTTGCAGACCCGCGCCCTGACCGCAATGTCGGACGGTGCAAGCGTGGTGGCCGAGACCCTGCGCGAGCGCAGCTTCACCGAAATGGCCGGAGACGTGAAGGCGCTGGCGCGCCGCAACCCCGCAGCCTTCGCGGCCGGAGCTGCTGTGGTCGGCTTTGCCCTGGCCCGGATGCTGCGGGCCAATAACGGCGGCGCCCGGTCGTGACCCGGCGCTATCCTGACAGTGAAGATGCCCCGCTTGCGGGGCTCTTTGCCGAGGTGATCACCGGCGTCTCGCGCCTTGTCCGGGGCGAGATCGCGCTTGCCAAGGCCGAGATGCAGGTGACGCTTCGGCAAACCGCGCGTGCGGCGGCACAGATCGCGCTGGCAGGCATTCTGGCCCTGGTCGGGCTGAATGTGCTGGCCGGGGCTGCCGTCGCGGCGCTGGTCGCCGCTGGTCTTGCGCCGGTCTGGTCGGCGCTGGTCGTGGGCTTGGCCTTCGTGCTTCTGGCGCTGGGCTATCTGCAACATGGCGCGGGCCTGTGGCGCAAGACCGATTTCCTGCCTCGCCGCCTGCGCGCCGCGCCGGTGAGCCCGCAGGAATCCTTCGAAACGGAGCTGACCCAGGATGGACGTCATGACACCAAAGGCCAAGCCTGACCCGCGCTCGCCCGAAGCCGAACTGGCCGCAGCCGAAGCGCAACTCGCCGCTGACCGTGCCGATCTTGATGCGGCGCTCGCAGCGCTGAAGCGCGAAATGGCGCCTGGCGCTCTTGCCCGTCGGGCAGGGTCCTCGCTCAAGGAACGGCTTCTGCCCTCGCATCTCCTTTCGGCCATGCGCCCGGCAGCTGCGGCGTCGACGGCCCCGGCCTCGGCGACGGTGAAACCCGATGACGCGCCCGCCTCCCCGCGCCCGACCCTGCGCCATGCGCCTTTTTCGGCCCGCAACCCGCGCCCTGAACAGGAGACCCCGATGGCGGAACCGACCAATCCCCTGCTCGCCGCCGGTTTCCGGGCGATGCGCGACAATCCTCTGATCGCCTCGGCAGTGATCGCAGCCGCGGGCGCGGCACTTGCCCATGCGCTGCCGCAGCGCGACGGCGAGACGAAGGCGTTACAAAACGCCCGCCGCTTCGCATCCGACAAGACCGGGAGTTTTTTCAGGGATGAGGCGCTGACGCTTGGCCTGTCGCTGGCAACCTCGCTGGCCGGGGCGCTGCTGACCGCGCCCGCCGTCGCCGCAGCGGCCGCCAGCGCGACCGAACCGGCGGCACCGCAGCCAGCAGCGCAGAGCGGTCCGAAAAGCGGGACGATTCGCGCAGCCTGACCAGGCTTCTTCCGCTCAAAGTCAAAAGGCCCGCGCCGTCCCCGGCGTGGGCCTTTTGATATGGTCTGCGCCGTCCTTGCCAGGCGAGGGGCAAAGGAAAAGGCCCGTGCCAGGGCACGGGCCTTTCCGTCTGTCAGTCTGGTTACGTCAGAGGCGACGCATCCAGTCATCGACCTTGCGCTCGGCCGCTGCCTTCTCATCACCGTATTTCTTCTGGATCAGCCCGACCATTTGCTCGCGCTTGCCCGCCACGCGGTCCCATTCGTCATCGGTGATGTCGCCCCAGGTCTCGCGGGCCTTACCCTTGAGTTGCGTCCAGCGGCCTTCGATCTGGTCCCAGTTCATCACATTTCTCCTTTCGGGAAAATCGGTTGCTTCACCTAAACAACGCCGCGGCCCCGTGGAGAGTTCCGCCGCTTTTCCCGAAAAGCCCTAGGCTGTCCGGGCCTGGAAGCTGATTTCCGCCAGCGCAGCGCCGCTTTCCACCCGCGTCTCCAGCACGCCGCCAAGCTGGCCAACGAAGGCCCGGATCAGCCGCGCCGCGATGCGCGCCGGGGCGTCGGTCTGCTCGCCCGTAAGGGTCGCCATGGCGCTGATCGGCCCCATGACGCGAATCCGCGCGCGGCCCTCATCGCAGGTCTGAAGGGTCACGCGGATCGGCGGATCGTCGGGCTCAACCGCATTGGCCGGGAAGCAGGACAGGATCTCGGCCAAAAGCAGCGCCATCGGCACCGCCTGTTCGGTCGGCACGACCAGCGGCGCAAGCTCGGCCTCGATCGAACCGGCCTTCGCATAGCGCTCATGGATCGCGCTGACCTTGGCGATCACATCGGCCATCAGTTCATGCACCGCGACATCGGCATCGCCCGAGATGCGATAGAGACTCAGGTGCACGGTCGACAGGGACATCACCCGGCTGTGCAGATTCTCCAGCAGACGCCGCGTTCCCTCATCGGGCTGCTCGCGCAGATGCATCCGCAGGACCGAGGCGATCAGTTGCAGGCTGTTGCCGGTGCGGTGATGCACCTCGCGCAGGAGCGCGTCCTTCTGATGGACAAGGTTCTCCAGCTCGGCCCCGTCCCGCAGGATCGTGGCGGTCATCGTGCGATAGGCCTCGGCCAGATCCTCGATCTCGGCCGGCGGATTGCGTAGGTTCAGATCGTGCCGCACCCTGTCGCCGCGGGCGAAGGCCAGCATCGCCTGCGCCATCATCCGAACATGCCGCGTGACAAGATGCTCGGCGGCAAAGACCGCCACGGCCAGCGCCGCGATCCACATCAGCCCCGGCACAAGGAAGGGCGTGATCGAGGGGTCGACCAGGGCCTCGTCCACGCCGATGCGCCAGGACCCCAACAGGAACAGATCCTGAGCCAAGGGCACGACAGCAAAAAGACGGTTGAACCCGCTGACTGCCGTGCCGGTGAAAACCTGGGTACCGCCTTCGGCGAGCGCAGCCAGACTGTGGTCGCGCGGCAGGCGCAGGGGAACGTCGTCCAGACCGGTGGTTGAGGTCAGGATATTGCCCTGCCGGTCAAAGGTGATCAGAGCGATGGGCCGGGTCTGCAGAGTATCCTGCGGACCGATGCTTTCTTGCGCCACCGCCTCATGCCGCAAGGAGACGCTCACGATCCCGATCTGGGTGCCTTCCACATCGAAGACCGGGGCTGCCACGCCCAGAACCGCCGTGCCCGAGACCGGACCCGCCAGGTTGATCACCATCTGGGGCACGGGGCTCGAGATCAGCTTCTGAAACACCGCGTTCCCGGAAAAGTCAAAGATACGCGCGCCCGAGGCGCAGCGCATCTTGCCCGACATCGGCGTATAGGCGACCAGCGTGGCCGCCGGTTCATGCGCCTGGGTCTGGTCCATGATCCGACGGCAGGTCGGCAGATCATCGACAAAAGGGGCGATAATCCCGGCCAGGGTCTCGACCGTGGCCTGTGCATCCTGAATCATGCGGATCTGCGGCGCGGCAGCCTGAACCGTCGCGCCCATCGCCGCAAGTTCCCGGTTGCGGGCAACTTCCTTAACGACGGAACTGGTTTGCTGAATCGCCAGAAGGCCAAGCGGCAGCAGAGCCAGCACGATCATGGCGGCAAGTCGCCGACCGACACCCCAATGCCGGGCGCCCATCCTGCCGTCGAGGACGTTGTCCGTCGTGCTGCCTTCGCTCATCGCTTCATGCCATGCCGCCCAACGCCACCCGTCAGGCGGCCGAAGGCACCGATCGTGAAATCACCGCCGTCATCGCCCCGTCTGTTCCGGCGAAGAGATCTTCGCCATCGCCGATTTGCATCAGTTCCGCCAGCCGCTTGCGCGCGCGGTTTGCCCGGCTTTTAACCGTGCCAACCGCCACGCCCATCATCTGGGCCGCATCCTCGCAGGAATAGCCGGAGGCGCCGACCAGGATCAGCACTTCGCGGTGCTCGGGGGAAAGCTGATCGAAGGCGCGCTGGAAGTCGTTGAAGGCCAGACGCCCGTCATGGGCCGGTTTCTCGTACATCGTGGCCGCATAAGCCCCATCGCTATCCGCCACTTCGCGCCGGGTCTTGCGCAGCGAGGAATAGAAGGTGTTGCGCAGGATGGTGAACAGCCAGGCTTCAAGATTGGTCGCGGGATCGAACTTGTCGATGTTCGACCAGGCCTTGAGGATGGTTTCCTGCACAAGATCGTCGGCCTGGGCCCCGTTGCGGCACAGGCTGATGGCGAAGGCACGCAGACCCGTCAGATGGTCTGCCAGTCGGTCGCGCGGCGAACGCTGCGCCGCGACCGTCCCCTGGTCGTTCGCTCGAGCCAGGGTTGCCATCATTTCTGCGCATCCTTCGCCTGGAGCTGCGCCAGCAGATCCTTGAAGCGATCAGGAACCTCTTCAGACAGAGCGTCCTGGTACACACGCTTCAGGTTTTCATCGATCTGCGCTTTCATCTCGGCGTTTATCACGCCTTTGCCCGATCTTGATTGCTGCATTTTTTCGTTCACCTAAGCACCTTATGGGAACCGAACGCAGTTGCCGGCGTTTGGTTCCCCAGAAGAACAGGGAAACGAGAGGAAATTTTCATGTCAACTTCGGAAGTGACCGGGGTTTCGGCATTGGTGTCGGCGCAGCTCCCGTATTTGCGCCGCTACGCGCGTGCGCTCACCGGAAGTCAAAGCTCGGGCGACCAATATGCCATCGCTACGCTCGAGGCCGTGCTGGCCGATCCCAACAGCATTTCGGCAGCGCCGAACCCCCGCGTGGCACTGTTCCGCGTCTTCCACACCGTCTGGTCCAGCACCGGAACCCCGGTAGCCGAAGCAGACAGCCGTCTGTCTGCCGCTGCGCAGGCGCATCTGGCCGCGCTGACCCCGAATTCGCGCGAGGCGCTGCTCTTGCAGACCATCGAAGGCTTCTCGCTGCCCGAAGTCGGCGAGATCATGGATCTCAGCAGCGACGAGGCGACCGAACTGGTCGCCCATGCGCTGCGCGAGATGGAGGCTTCTGTCGCGGGCCGCGTGCTGGTGATCGAGGATGAGGCGATCATCGCCATGGACATCTCGGGCATCGTGGAAAGCATGGGCCATGCGGTCACCGGCGTGGCGCGCACCCATGCGGGCGCCGTAGACCTGGCCGCACGCGACAAGCCCGACCTGATCCTGGCCGATATCCAGCTTGCCGACAATTCCTCGGGCATCGAGGCGGTGAACGAGATCCTTGGCCAGTTCGACGATATCCCGGTGATCTTCGTAACCGCCTTCCCCGAACGGCTTCTGACCGGCGAACGCCCCGAACCGGCCTTCCTGATCAACAAGCCCTATACCGAAGAACAGGTCCGTTCGGCCGTCAGCCAGGCGATGTTCTTCGCCTCGACCGAAACGCTCACCACCGCCTGAAGGTCCCCTCACCCGCAGGCAGGAAGGCCCGGCCCGTCCCCCCAGACGGCCGGGCCTTACCTTTTGGCGAAGGGTCCGTCGCGGCGATACAGGATCAAGGCGGCCAGCCCGCCCGACAGGGCACAAGGCAGCGCGACGGCCAGGTAGTCGGGCGGGGCAAGCGCCTGATCATGCCAAAGAACGACCGGCGCGCAAAGCCCCGCCACCAGCCCCGCGACAGCGGCACGGGCAAGCTCATCCAGCCCTGCCAGGCGGGCCAAGGCAAACCCCGCCATCCAGCCGACCAGCCCCGGCGGCACCAGCACCGGCGCGATCAGCACCGCGCCAATGGCCGAAACCGGCCAGAGGGCGGCCAGTTTCAACACCGTCACAATCCCCGCGCCTTGCACAAGCGCGGTCGCCACCGGCACCAGCAGGGCAGCCAGAACCACCGCCAGCGGGATCATCAAGACAATCCGCCGGTCCAGCCCCAGTACCGCCGCGAACGACCTTATCGCGGCCACGGCATCACCGGCGCGGCTTGCCTTTCCAGGTGTCCAGCCAGGCGCTGAACCGGCCCCAGACGCCGCGGGCGCGGGCGCGGGCCACGTCGCTTTCAGCCTCGACCCGGTCCCAGGCCTGCCCGGCACGATCCACCGCCGGGTCCAGCGCACGTTCCCGGAATTGCAGCCACATCTGGCGCAGCATGAACAGCGCAAAGGCCAGCAGCGTCAGGATCACGATGTTCAGCCAGGGGATCAGCGTCACATCCGGCCCCTCGACCGGGGTAATCTTCACCGCATTGGGGAAGATCGAGATCATCGGAATGCGCCAGCCGTAATGGGTAACCGCAACCCAGGTCGGGTTCGCCTTGTCGGATTTGTAATTCGTCGCCTCGGCCTGCAGGTTCGAGCTGTCCCATTTGAAATAGGGCGGCCAGATCCAGCCCGTATCCTCGTTGCGATAAACCATCACCGATTTGCCATCGGGGTAGACCGCCTCGATGAAGCGGATGTCGCGGGTGGTCGATGTGGTCTCGACCCCGGTTCCGCTGTCTTCCATCGAATAGAAAATCCAGTTCGCCCCGATCGGCGTCAGCTTGTTATAGGTGTTGATGATCTGTACCACGTCGCGCTGCGGCAACGTATAGTGCAGGAACAGCCCGACGATCAGCAGCAGCAGCAGCCGCAGGCCCCATTTGATCTTGGTCCACATCGGCGGCGCGTCCTTCAGCTCCAGTTGACGAAATAGATGGTGGCGATGAAGGCCAGCATCGGCAGGATGTAGATAAGCCATAAAAGGCGCCTTTTCAGCCCCTTCTCATAGTCCTGCATCCCCTTTTCGATCCAACCGTCGCGGTCGCCCTCCAGCCCTTCCGAGATCCAGCGCTTCTCAAGCTTCTCGCGCCGGACCGAACGCGAATAGATCGAGGTCAGAAAATAGACCACGGTCAGCCCGATAAGGGCGAAAAGCGCCAGCCTCAGCCATCCCAGTATCATCTGCGCCCGTCTCCCCATGGCCCCGACACCGCCCCGCCCCAGGGACCGGCGGCCACCGGCCGCGCCGGTTTCGGCCCTAGCTTCATCTCGGGGCGCGCCAGCTCGTCCATCCGCGGTTCCGGCCCAAACAGCGCCTCGCGCGCGCCTTCGCGGTCGACCTGATATTCCCGCGCCAGGAAATCGGCGACGTGGGCCTGCTTGCCCGGCGACCAGGTGCCATAGGCTTCGTAGAACCGTTCCTTGTGCACGATGAACATCTGCCGCACATCCATCGGCGACAGTTCCGACAAGAGCATGTTCACCAGATCGCGGTCGCGCCCCGCCCGCGCCCGCAGCGTGTAGAAATAGGCCGGATGTTCCGACGAGATGCGCGGCCAGGCCCCGGCACCTTCCACCCAGCGCAGCATGGCCGCCAGCCCGTTGAATTCTTCCGGCAGGCTGGACCCCAGCCGATAGGCCACCTTGCGCAGCTCAGTCCGCCGCCCGTCGCCGACCTCGATCCCCAACTGGTCAGCGGCATCGAGCAGGATGAAATCCATCTTCTGGCGCAGGATCGCCCCCGCATCCGCCCCGCGCGCCTGCACGATGGGTTCGACAAGCTGGTTGCGCTCCAGCCATTCGGCAATGTGGTTGCGATGGCTGAAATCCATCACCTGCGCGATGGGCAACTTGCCCAGCCCGCCCACCGGCTGGCGGCAGATCGCCGCCGGGAATTTCACGTCGCGAAAGACATAGACCCCGCCGAACAGGCTGGTCCACAGGTTCGCCGCCTCGAAGGTCATCGCGGGCAGGCTGATCGGCACCCGCGTCACATCGCCGGTCTTCTTGGCCAGCCCGATCATCTCGGCGATCAGCGCTTCATCCCGCCAGCCATCCGGCTCGCGCCGGAACTTCTCGATCAGCGCCGCCAGCTTTTCTGCATCGGCCACATGCCCGCCGATCGTATCGGCCTCGACCGTGACCTGCCGGTAGTCGAACAGCTGCGCCGGGGTGTCGACCGCATAGACCGAACCCTGCAATTCCCCGGCCACCGCGTCCCGCGCCGTCAGCGCGAACAACTGCGCCTCGTTCTTCTCGATGAACTGGGTCAGGATCGACCGGCTGGTCGAGAAGCGGATGTTCAGCAGCGGCGCTTCCTTTTGCTGCGTGGACAGAAGGATGAACTGCCGGTTCGCGCCATTCGGGTTCAGATAGAAATCATCGCCGAACTCATCGCCGATCTCGGGCGAATAGCCCGACAGGTCGATGTGGAAATCGGTCAGGGTAGTTTCGCGGCCGATCAGATGCTTCAGCGCCCGGTTGTAGCGGGTGACAAGCTGGGGCGAGGACACCTCGATGAGGTTCCCGAACATCAGCCCCTTCTCGATCAGCCGGTTCATATCAGCCCCTTGCCCACAGGCCCCATCTGGCCCCGAATCCCGTTCAGATGCCAGCAGAATTGGACGTCATCGCCCATCCCCACGCCCCATCGCCAGCCCCTTGCGCCGCTCGATCCCCTGCGCCCGGATGAGCCAGACCAGCGCCAAGAGCGGCCCCCAGAACAGCGCGAACCATGTGGAGCGCCGCAGAAGGTCGCCCGCCCGCGAGACTTCCGGCCAGCCCCCCTGCAACCTCCAGCCCTCAAAGGCCAGCCACAGCGCCCCGGCGGCAAGGGCGGCCACAGCGGTCAGGCAGATGGCCACCGCCAGCCGGGCCTGCGTGAGCGAGCCGCCCATCAGCGCCCGAGGGAGCAGGATGACCAGCGCCATGAGCAGGCCAAGGGGGAGAAGGGTGTTTTGGAACGTGATGGCTTCGGCCATGGTCAATTCTGCCGACTATAGCTACTTTCTCTCATACCGACTCTCAAACCTCTAGCTTCTTGGTCCAGTGCGTGCCCGAACGAACAGCTAATCAAAGTAGTTCGCTCCGAGCAAATCTATATGCTCCTTTCGAACAAGCCTTTCGAAGGGTAGATTATTGAATAGATCAAATCTCCTCGCACGAGGGGCGAGATTTCTTCCTTTCTCTGTGGCGCAATTGTAGTAAATGACAAGTAGTTCATCATCAGAAAAAAGAGATCTGAATAACCTCTTATAGGTAAGATCAACAACGGGAGACTCTTCGATGGCGCGCAACGAGTTATAAACAAATCTAAAATAATGCCCAAGATCCGAACGATGCTCAGCGTACATCTCTCCATACCTTACGAGGGTACGATCTGGCGCCAGATCGGGATACATTCTTTCTCCTGGCTCCGGCTCCGAAAACTTTTCAAAGAAAAAATGAAATGCGTCTCTTCCCTGGTGAATAACTCGACTATCACCAAATGTTCGAATATCGATCCCAGACACTATGGAGTTATGCGTCGCGACGAGCTCAAAGAAAAATGCATTGAAGCTCTGCTTCTCTAAGTGCCTGTTCGTAGTCGTAATCTCCTTTCTTTGTTCCGAAAGCTCATGGCTCTGAAGCCATACAGTCACAACGATCCAGATGAACGCCAATGCTCCCGCGAAACCCGCAAGCGTGTCACCGATCTCATTTGGCGGGGAATCCAAGAACCAATCAAGATTCGACCTACACTCCAGCACTGACTTTGAAGTGAGGGCGCAACGCTTCTGAGCGGCCATGACTCCTGACAAGATTAGAACAACCGCCGTAAGCATTACGCCAACGACTATGGGTCTCAAGCATTTCACGAAGCACTTGCTTACGCTCACCCCTTCCCCTCCAGATACCGCCGCTTCGCCTCTTCCGTCCGTTGCATGTCCCGCACCATCCCGGAAATCGCCGCCTCGTCCGACTTGTCGGCATAGCGGAATTCGCTGTCGGCGTAACGGTTCACCTCCTGGAGCACCATCTCGACGGTGATCGGGCTCATCAGAGCTTTGATCATCGCAAGCTTCTCGTCATAGGGCTTGAACAGGAACAGGTCGGGGTTTTCCATCCACTCGTCGGGCAATTCGAAATCCATCGCCCGGACCTTCACCGCATCGGTGATGTTCTTGATCGCCCGCCCGGTGAACCGCGCATCCGCCTGCTGGATCGCCTTCAGATAGGCGCCGATCTTGGCGATCGTGTCCAGCTTGCCCGTCTCCGCGGCCACCTTCTCCCACACCTTCACCAGCCCCTCTTCATGCGGGCGGGAATGGCCCTCGAAACTGGCGGCCACGGCTTTCCTGATTTCCTGCGCGGCATAAAGCTGGTGATCGCCCAGCGGGATCTGGTGGTTCTTTCCCAGCAGCAGCGCGAGGATGTCGATGTAATCGTCCTTCGTCTGCGGCCCGTCGACCAGGAACCGCGCCCCAGCCCGCTGGCGCAAGGCATCATCGACATTCTCGGGGTAATTGGAAAACATCCCGAAGGTGCAATTGCCGCGCACCACCGTGCCCGCGCCGGCAAAAGCGCCCATGAACACCGCCGTCACCTCTTGCTGGCCGGCACTGGACTGCCGGTCGCCGCGCTTGCCCGCCACCTGGTCGATATCGTCGATCGTGCCGAAACCGATCACGCCGGGGTCGATCACCGCGTCAATGAAAGCCTTGGCATTCTGGCCCGACTTGCCCTGATAGCTGTCGATCTGGTCGATGCTGAAATTGCGGTAGAGGAATGGATAGCCCGCCACCTTGCAGTAATCATGCAGCAATCCCGCCATCATCTGGATCAGTGTGGTCTTGCCCGTGCCCGGCGCGCCATCGCCCATGAAGGTGAAGATGAAGCCGCCCAGTTCCGCGAACGGGTTCAGCTTCCGCTCGAAATCATAGGCCATCAGCATCTTGGCCAGCTTCATCGACTGATATTTTGCGATGTGGTTGCCCACCACCTCATGCGGTTTCTTGAAGGCCATGGTCAGGGTGCCGCCCTTGGCCGCCCGGGCCGGGGTGAAGCCGGAAATCGTCAGCCCGTCTGCCTCGACCTTCCAGCTTGCCCCCTTGAACGGCCCGACCCGGGCGGCGGCATCGGCCCGCAGCGCAACCTTCCGCATCAGCGCCTCGCAGAAGGCCACGACCGTGGCGACCAGCCGCGCCTCGTCGCCTGCGAAAGTGGCGATGTCCTGATCCAGCTCCCACAGCGCCCCCTGCAGGGCCAAGGGCGCATTGTCGGTCAGCACTTCATCGACCGAGCCGATCTCGACCGTGACCGACCCCATATGCTCGGCCAAAAGGAAAGCCGTCGCATTGGCAAAGGTGAACAGCACCGCCAAAGCCTCGGCCGCCAGCAACTCGGTGAATTCGCCCCGCCGCCCTTCGGACAGCCGCCCCTCGAGATTGGCCTTCTTCAGCTCGGCCAGCCCCGATTGCGCCGAAAGCTGCTCGCCCAGGGCCAGCGCAATCGCAAGCCCCCGCCGCAGTGCCCCCAGGACCGAGGCCTGAACCGGCGAGACCAGACCGTCCCCCAGCCCCTCGACCCGCTCGGCCAAACGAACACCGCCCGGCCGCGCCGTCGATCGCGTCGCCATGCCCACGACGGTTGACCGGAATCGCGGCCGCGCGCCGATGCCGGGCGAGCGTTCCACCCCCGGCTCGGGCGCGGTCGCCGTGGCCAGACGCGGCGCATGGTCAAAGCCGGTCAGCAACCCCAGCGCGGCGTCATACTGCGCCCGGATCGCCTCTTCCTTCAATTCCATCGTGTCGCGCGTGTTCATCACATCCTCCGGCCGGTGCGCCCGGCTTCACCCTTCGCCTGCCGCTCGGGGCTATTTGGGGACAGATGAAGGGCTTACTGACTTCATCTGTCTGAAAATATTCCGGGGTCCAGGGCAGAGCCCCGGGGCGTCCATCCCGCGCTACCGGGCCGGAATAAGCCGCCCCCCGGCGCCCACCACGAATTTCCGTATCCCCCGCAGCCCGGCCGGGTCCTGCTCCACCAGCACCTGATAGGGCCGCTCGGGCAGGATGATCATCCGTTCCAAACTGGTCGTTCCCGTATCGGCCCCGGTCAGCGGGTCCAGCTTGTAGACCTGCCGCACCCGCGACGAGAACCAGCCATCCTTCACCTCTTCTTCACGGTCCGAGACCAGATCCTCGACCGTCCAGACCAGCGCCCAGTCCTGACCCTCGGGCGCGCGGGCATCTTCCAGCACTTTGGAAATCGGCCCCGATTGCAAGGTGAAGCTCGCCGAATACATCGGGCCAAGGGTGATCCGCCGCAGGCGTTTGGGGTGCAGCCCCTCGAAATCCTGGTCAAAGCCGGTCGCAATGGTCAGAAGCTTCAGCCCGCCCACCGATTGCGCCAGAACCTTATGCTGCAAGGGCGGCCAGCGGTAATCGTCATTGGGCAGGGGTTTCTTGCCGGAATCCTCGACATCCATCAGATAGACGACCGGCAGGTTGACCTGGGCATCCCAGACCGCCCAATGCACCAGATAGTGCCGCCGGTCCCCCACCTGCTCGATCCATTGCGCATCCGGGTCGTTGCGCGCCCAGAAGATGCCGCCCGCCTTCAGCGCCTCGAAATACAGCCGCTGCGACAGGGCGAATTGCAGCCCGGCGGGCAGTTTCAATTCGCCCACGATGGTGCGGATCATCCGGTCCTTGAGTTCGGCCTCGGATGCCATCCCGGCCAGATGCTTGTCGGCCTGGGCCGCATCCAGCGCCATGACCATCAATTCCTGCGCGACCGGAAAGCCTGATTCATGCCGGTCGATGGTCAGCCGCGGCGCGCCCTCGGCCCGGCCCGTCATCAGGTATTTGTGGTTCAGGGCGCGGAAGGTGCCGATCACCCCGGCAAGATAGCCACCCAGAACCCGCGCTTCGGTGCGGGTCAGCCGCCCTTCGCCCTCGATCTCGGCCGCGACCCGGCCAAGATACGAGCCGATCTCGGCGAATTTCAGGAAATAGCGCCGGGCGACCTCGGGCTCGTAAAGTTCGGCGTGGTCGCTGACCAGCGCCTCCTTGACCTCATTGCCCGCCACGATTTTCCCCCAGCGCCAGCCCCTCAGCCGCCATACGCGTTCTTGTCATGCTTCTCGACAATGGCGGCAAAGCGGCGGGCAAAGCGTTCGTCGGCCTTGGCCTTGTCTTCCAGAATCTTGCGGGCGAACACCATATGCCCCTCATGCGCTTCCAGCATGTCGGCCATCTTGGCATTGGTCGCGGCGCCGATCCCGGCCATGGCGGCCTGCGCCTCCTGATCCGTCTTCACGCCGATCTCGTTGATCCGGTGCGCCACGTCCTGCTGCTGCGCCGTCTTTAGGCTCGAGGTCAGGGCGTCATACAGCACCACCCGCTGCTTGGTATCGGTCTGCAGCTTGTTGATCAGCACCAGCTGGGTCGCGGCCTGATTGGTCAGGCTGTCGACCCAGGTCTTGCCCTTTTCGATATAGCGCTCCAGCGTCTGGCTGCGCGCGAGCTTGACCTGTTCATCCTGCACCAGCGCATTGTGCTTGGCGTTCAGGGTCGCCAGTTCGGTCTCCAGCTTGGTGCGCGCCGCCGCATCCATCTCGACCGAGATCTTGTTCTCCAGCTCGATCAGCGCCGGGTCCATGGCGGCAATCTCCTTGCGCACCGCCTCCAGCGCCTCGACCGTGGTTTCGCGGTCGGTCAGCGTGCCCGAAAGATTCGCCTCGACCCGCGACTTCTGCACGTTCAGCATTTCAAGCTGGCCTTGCAGCAGCTTCACGATCACGTCCGACTTGGCGATCAGATCCTGCAACTTGTCGTCGATCGTCGCATCGCGCAGCCGCTCTTGGCGCAGGCTTTCAGATTTTCCCTTGGAGAAGATACCGACAAAGCTCTCCCAGCCGGTCTTCGAGCGCATCTCGTCGAACTCGGTCGAAAAGGCCGCCGTCACGTCGTCCAACCCCATGATCAGCTCGGCGATATTGGCGTTCATCACCTCGGTATGCTTGTGCACATCCTCAAGCGTCGCATTCTCGACATCGATCGACACCCCCTCATCGACGCGCAGCCGGGCGGCCTCGATCGTGGCAGTGATCGAACTGATCTTCTCCTGCGCCGCACGGACCTGCTTTTCGCTCTCCAGAATCTGTGCCTCGAAATCCGCCATCGCGCCCTCCTGAGCCGCTGTGCCTGCCACAATGCAGCAGCAATGTAAGAATGAATGACATTCCGTCCAGTGGGGGAATTCTGATTGCCCCCATGCCCCCGCGCAAGGCAGAATTTCCACATGCAGGAAGACGCCCTTCTTCTGGCGGTCACCGCCCGCCGCGACGCGCTGATCGGCCTTGCGCAGGATCTGATCCGAATCCCCACGCTGAACCCGCCGGGGCGCAACTATCGCCAGATCTGCGACTATCTCGCCACCCGCTTCCTCGCCCAGGGCTGGGAGGTCGAGATCCTGCGCGCAACGGGCGCCCCCGGCGACAGCGACGCCTTCCCGCGCTGGAACCTCGTGGCCCGCCATCGCGGCGGCCCCGGCCCCTGCGTGCATTTCAATGGCCATCACGATGTGGTCGAGGTCGGGCAAGGCTGGACCCGCGATCCCTTCGCCGCCGAAATCGACGGCGACCGCATCTATGGCCGCGGCGCCTGCGACATGAAGGGCGGGCTGGCGGCCAGCGTGATCGCCGCCGAGGCCTTCCTTGCCACCTGCCCGGGCTTTTCCGGCATCATCGAGATCTCGGCCACCGCCGATGAGGAATCGGGCGGCTATGGCGGCGTGGCCTGGCTGGCGGAACGGGGCTATTTCGCCCCCGAACGCGTGCAGCATGTCATCATCCCCGAGCCGCTGCACAAGGACCGGATCTGCCTGGGCCATCGCGGCGTCTGGTGGGCCGAGGTCGAGACCAGGGGCCGCATCGCCCATGGCTCAATGCCTTTTCTGGGCGATTCTGCGATCCGCCACATGGGCGCGGTGCTGCGCGAGATCGAGGACAAGCTCTATCCCGCCCTGGCAGGCCGCGTCACAAGAATGCCCGTCGTGCCCGAAGGCGCGCGCACCGCCACGCTCAACATAAATGCCCTGCATGGCGGGGCCGCCGAACCGCAACCGGGCGATACATCGCTGCCTGCGCCCTGCGTGGCCGACAGCTGCCGGATCGTTTTGGACCGCCGCTTCCTGATCGAAGAGACCCTGCCCGAAGTTAAGGCCGAATTGCGCGCCCTGCTCGACGGGCTGGCCGCCCGCCGCGCGAATTTCCGCTACGAAATCCGCGATCTCTTCGAGGTCCACCCGGCGATGACCGAGCCCGACGCCCCCGTCGCCGCCGCCACTGCCCGCGCCATCGAAAAGGTCATGGCCCGCGCCCCCGATTACGTCGCCTCGCCCGGCACCTATGACCAGAAGCATATCGACCGCATCGGCAAGCTGAAGAATTGCATCGCCTATGGCCCGGGCCTCTTGCATCTCGCCCATCAGCCCGACGAATGGATCGGCATCGAGGACATGCTCGACAGCGCCAAGGTCATGGCGCTGGTTCTGGCCGACCTTCTCGCCCCGGTCCCGTGATCCGTCATCTTGGCGGAAATACTCCGACGGTCCGCAGGCAGCGCCTCCGGGGGCCGCCACAGGCCCTCACACCGGGATATTGTCGATCAGCCGCACCCCGTCCAGCCAGGCCGCCGCCAGCATCCGGCGCGGGCGGTGCGGATCGTCCGATGGCATCAGCGTCGCCGCATCGCGCAGCTCGATATATTCCACCCGCTCGAACCCGACCGAACGCATCTTCTCGGCCGCCTCGCGGATCGCCATACGGTCGGGCTGGCCCGCGCGGATATCCTCGGCCGCTGCCGCGATCGCGGCATACAGCACCGGCGCCCGCACCCGCCCCGCCGGGGTCAGCCGCACATTGCGCGACGACATCGCCAGGCCATCCGCCTCGCGGATCGTCTCGCAACCGACGATCTCGACCGCCAGATTCAGGTCGCGCACCAGTTTCAGGACCACCTGAAGCTGCTGCCAGTCCTTCTGGCCGAAATAACCACGGTCAGCCAGGGTCATGCCAAACAGCTTGGTCACCACGGTCGCCACGCCGTCGAAATGCCCGGGGCGCATCTTGCCCTCCAGCGGTTCCGACACGCCCGAGACAGAAACCACGCTGCCGAAGCCTTCAGGATAAACCTCTTCCGGCTGCGGCGCGAAGATCGCATCGACCGGCACCGTCGCCAGAAGCGCCGCGTCGGCCTCCTCGGTCCTTGGATATTTCTTCAGATCGTCCGGGTTATTGAACTGCATCGGGTTGACGAAGATCGTCGTGATCACCCGGTCGCATTCCACCCGCGCTCGCCGCGCCAGCGACAAATGGCCCTCATGCAGCGCCCCCATGGTCGGCACCACGCCGATCACCTCGCCCGCCGCGCGCCAGCCGCGCGCCGCCGCCCGCAACTCGGCCACCGTCCGGTAGATCGGGATCATTTCTTCACCGGCAGCGCATCGGCAAAGGCATGTTCCGGCGCCGGAAAGACCCGCGCGCGCACATCTGCGGCATAGGCGGCGATCGCCTCATCCGCCGCGCGGCCCAATTCGGCATAGCGCTTGACGAATTTCGGCCGGAAATCGGTGAACAGACCCAGCATGTCATCGACCACCAGCACCTGCCCGTCGCAGCGCACCCCCGCGCCGATGCCGATGGTGGGGATCTCCAGGCTTTGGGTGATGCGTGCTGCCAGCCCCTCGGGCACTTTTTCCAGCACCACCGAGAATGCCCCCGCCGCCTCGACCGCGCGGGCATCTTCCATCACCTTCTCGGCCTCGGCGTCACGGCCAACAACCTTGTAGCCGCCCAGCGTGTTCACCGCCTGCGGCGTCAGGCCGACATGGGCCATGACCGGCACACCGCGGGCCACCAGAAAGGCGATGGTCTCGGCCATATGCAGGCCGCCCTCCAGCTTCACCGCAGTGGCGCCCGTCTCGGCCATCAGCCGCGAGGCATTGCGGAACGCCTGCTGCGGGCTTTCCTCATAGCTTCCGAAGGGCATGTCGATCACCGGCATCGCCTTCTGCGCGCCCCGCACCACGGCGCGGCCATGCAGGATCATCATCTCCATCGTGACGCCCAGGGTCGAGGGCAGGCCATGGATCACCATCCCGACCGAATCCCCGACCAGCACAATGTCGCAATGCGCATCGACCAGCCGCGCGACCGGCGTGGAATAGGCCGTCAGCACGACGATCGGCGCACCGCCCTTGCGGGCGCGGATATCGGGGGGAAGAACGGCACGGACGGGGGCGCTGGCGCTCATCTGCTCACCTCTGGCTGGATCGACGGGCGTTTCAATTCTGCCCGCCATAGATGCACGCGCATCGTCCGGCTGCAAGAAAATTACGCCGCAGCGCAGCGGGCCTGACCGCCTTGACCGCGCAGCCGCGACAAGCCCAATGTCCGACGAAAGGAGACACCGATGACCCCCACCCTTCTGCAACGCGTCACGCGCGAAGGCTGCACGCCCGAAACCGAACCCCCCGCCGCCGAGAAAGTTCTGTCAGGCGACCCGGTCCACACGACCTGGAATCTCGAGGAAACCGACGGGCTCTACAGCGGCCTCTGGCAATCGACCCCGGGCAAGTGGAAGGTCTCCTATGCCGAATGGGAATATGTCTACATCCATTCCGGCCATTCCATCCTGACCGATGCGCAGGGCGTCGCCACCCATCTGCGCGCGGGCGACAGTTTCATCATCCGCCCCGGTTTCGCGGGAACCTGGGAAGTGATCGAGACCACGCTCAAGGATTACGTCATCCGCAGCTGAGCCAATGGAAAAGGGCCACCCCGTCCGGGGCGGCCCTGTCCAAGTCGGTCGCGCGACCCTTAGCTTTCGGTATGCGCGTCCTGTTCCTTATACTCCTCGACCGAGAGAGGCGGGCAGTCATCAGCCGGAATCCCCTGCCGCTTGCATTGCGCCAGATGTTTCTTCTCGGCGCGCTCGGCCGCCTTGGCCTCGGCCGCTTCCCAGGCCTCGATCGCCTTCTGGTCCTTTTCGCGCTGCGCGATCGCCTCGGGCGTCTGCTTCACGATCCGGCCGAAAGCATCGTCCATATAGGGGCCTTCGACGGCCAGGCTTTCCTCAAGCGTGCGCACCTTGACCCGGGCCCCGGTATCGGCGCGGTTGAACAGGTCGATGGCATCCTGGTTGAAAAGACGGATGCAGCCCGCGCTCGTCGCCCGCCCGATCGAGGCATTATCGATCGTGCCATGGATGCGGAACATCGTGTCGCGCCCGCCGCGATAAAGGTACAGCGCCCGCGCGCCCAGCGGATTCTCAAGCCCGCCCGGCAGGCCGCCGGCATATTCGGCATAAAGGTCGGGCCGGGTGCGGATCATGTTCGCGGTGGGCGTCCACGACGGCCATTCCTGCTTGCGGCCGACATAGCCCGTGCCCTTGAACGACAGGCCTTCGCGACCGACGGCGATGCCGTAGCGGATCGCCTTGCCGTTTTCCATCACCCAGTAGAGCTTGCGCGAATAGACATCGACCACGATGGAATTCGGCGGATCATCTCCCGCGTAATCGACCTCGACCTTGGTATTGCCGTCGATCAGGTATTTCGGCTTCACCGCAGGAATGAAGTACTCGCCATCCTGCACCGCCTCATAGCCCGGCACACCCTCGGGGCCCTTGGTTTCAGGTTTGGCTCCACAGGCTGCCAGCAGCGGCAGCAGAAGCATTGTCGCAAGCGACAGGCGCAGGTTGATCACGTTCGAATCCCCGGAGGTAAGCCCTTGACGAGCCGCACCTTGGACGTTGCCCCCCCCTCAGCGTCAAGTCCTGCGATGCAGATTCCGAACAAAAGCCACAGGGCGTTGCCCTCAGGTTGCCCGCGGCAGGGGTGGGACCGGCGCGCCGGGCGGCCCGTTCACCGCCCATTGCGCGGCAAAGGCCCGGCCATAGGCCGGCCGCGCCTCGGCCCGCGCCACATAGGCGGCAAGGCTTGGCGCGCCGGTCAGAAGCGCGCCGGATTTCAGGCGCTGCAGCACCGAGACCATCGTCAGATCGCCCGCGCTGAATTCCCCGGCCAGCCAGTCATTCCCGCCCAAGGCCGCCGCCACCCGCGCCAGCACCGCCGCGACCCGCGCGTCCAGCATCGGCAGGCGCTCGGCGTGCCAGGGCTTGTCACGCTCCGTCAACATTGGCACTTCGCGTTGCAGCACGACCGGCTCAACCGAATTCAGCGCCGCGAACAGCCATGAGATCGCCAGCGCCTTTGCCTTCGGCGCCTCGGGCAAAAGGCCCGGATGGCGCTGGGCCAGATGCAACACGATGGCCCCGGTCTCGAACAGCACCACCCCGTCTTCCTCATAGCTCGGGATCTGGCCAAAGGGCTGCCGGGCCAGGTTCTCGGGCGCCTTCAGCGCCTCCCAGGGCACCAGCCGCACCTCATAGGGCAGGCCCAGCTCCTCCAGCGCCCAGCGGATCCGGGTGTCGCGGGCAAGGCCCCGACCGCCGTCCGGCGAACGTTCAAAGGCGGTGATGGTGATGGTCATGTCACCCCTCCCTTTGCCCCATGGTCACGCGGCGCGGCCGCGCCAGTCAAGGCCCGCCCTCCCGACAGGCAAAAGCCCCCCGGGTTGCCACCCGGGGGGCTTTCGTCAGCGCTGGATCGGCTCATTCGACCTTGCCGATGGTCCAGAACAGCGTCTCGCCCGACGAGTCATCCACACCGTCATTGTCAGTCACGACCCAGCCCGCGCCCGTCGCGTCGATGGCGAAACCTTCGATCTTGTCGACGGCATAGCCATGGGTCACGGCCAGGTCGGGCAGGAAGTCATGCACCGGCTCCTTCACCACGACCGGCAGGGCGCCGCCCAGTTCGGCGGGCTTCAAATCGGCCAGCTTCACCCGATACAGCTTCTTGGTGGCGGCCTTACCCGCGATCTGGTTGTCGCGCTCGATCACATAGGCCCAGTCGCCCCTGATCGTCAGTTCCGACAGGCCCATCCAGCCGCCTTCGACGGGCGCGTCCAGCGGGTAATGCACCGCCCCCCAGACCTGTTCGGCGGGATCATAGCTCAGCAGCTTGACCATGCCCTTCGGATCGTCCTGCCATTCGCGCTGCATGGCCATCCACAGCTTGCCATCTGCCATGGCGATGCCTTCAAAACCAAAGCGGATCTCAATGTCCAACAGCGCTTCGGGCAGGCCGACCTGTTCCTTGATCTCGCCCTTGTCGTTGACGTGATACAGCGCATGCGGGATCAGCTTGTCGCTGCGGCCTTCGCTGGCCAGCCAGAAGCCGCCCTCGCCATCGGTGGTGATGCCTTCCAGATCCAGCAGCTGCGCCACATCGCCGCCGCGGGTGATGTCGATGGCGCCGGTGATCTTCGCGGGCATCTGCGTGGCGTCGATGGTGTAGATGCGCGGCATCATGCCATAGACACTGTCCGACACGGCATAAAGCTTGCCCCCAGTTTCGGGATCGGCCGCCAGACCCGACAGCGCGCCCCAGCCGATCAGGGGATCGCTGCCTTCCGAGGTGATCATCGGATAGGCCGGGGTGCCTTCGCCCAGTTCATACAGCATGACATGCGCCGGAGCGCCGCCGTCTTCGCGCAGGTCCACTTCATTCGCGGTGGCCAGCAGGTTGCGCGACGGAATCGCGATGATGCCTTCGGGGCTGATGCCGCTGGGCAGAAGTTGCTTCAGCACCGGATGGGCCACATCGGTCAAGTCATAGACCGCGACGATGGATGACCGCTCAGACACGACGAAGAGGTAACGGCTGTCGCCGAAGGTCGCGACCTCGACCGATTCCAGCTCGACGCCCTTCTTGTTGCGATGCTCGGGGTAATGGCCAATGGCGGCGATGGCCATTTCCAGCGAGGCGCCGCTTTCATAGACGACCGTGCCATCCTTGTTCCAGATGGTGAAGCCGCGCGAGCCGCCCTTCCAGTCGCCTTCATTGGCGGCGACGAAATGGTCATTGTCGATCCACTTCACCCCGTCGGGTTCGCGGGCGACGCCCTCCATCTTGCCGGTGAACTCCAGCCTGCCGTTCTTCTTGGTGTCGACGCCGTCGATATCCACCGTCCCGGCCGAGAAGGCCTTGGCCACCGTGCCATCTGCGCCGATCACCACGAAGGCGTTGTTTTCCTGCAGGCTGACAACGATCTCGCCCGCATCGTTGAAGGACAGGAATTCCGGCTCTGGATCATCGCCCGCCACATCGACCAGACCCGTCACATCGATCTTTTGCATCCCCGCGCATTCCACCGCGCCATCCTTGACCGGCAGCCTGACCACGAAACCGGCAGGCATCTGCGGCAGGTCGCCGTCATTCACCTCTTCATCGCGCTCATTCTCGATGGCGACGGCGATGAAAGCACCGTCCTTCGACTTGGCGACCGAATCCGGCTGCCCACCCAGATCGCATTCGGCGACCACCTTCTTCGCGGCGATGTCCACCGTCACCAGCTTGCCCGAAGGGCTGGTGTAGCTTTCGGACGTGTTCACCCCCACCATCGCCATGCCGCCATCGACAACGGTCGTCGTCGGCTCGCCGCCCATGTCGATATTGCCAAGGGGTTTCGGCGCCCTGGGATCGGTGATGTCGACCAGCCCGATCACGCCCAGCGGGCTGTCGGAATAGATCAGCGTCATGCCGTCTTCAGTGGCGGTAAGGATCTCGGCGCTGGTGGCGCGGGCGCGATCTTCGCCTTCCGCCATGTTGTCCGGGGTCGCGAAAGAAGCAACACGGTTGAACAGCATCTCGGCCCGCGCGGGCAGGGCCGCCGTCAACGCAAGGGCAGAGGTAAGACAAGCAGAGCGAAGACGCATGGTCCATTCCTTCGGTGTGAATCGCCCCGAGGGAATGGCCGCCGCCCGTATCAGCCGGGCGACGGTTCAGTGACAGTTCTGTTACGCGATGATGTTGAAGCCCGGCCCATAGGGATAATGGGTGATGTCTTCGGCCCCGTCCTCGGTGATGACCAGGATGTCATGCTCGCGATAACCGCCCGCGCCCGGCTCTCCGTCCGGGATGGTCAGCATCGGCTCCATGCTGATGACCATGCCGGGTTCCAGAACGGTGTCGATGTCCTCGCGCAGTTCCAGCCCCGCCTCGCGCCCGTAATAATGCGACAGAAGGCCGAAGCTGTGGCCATAGCCGAAGGTGCGGTATTGCAGCAATTGCCGCTCGGCCAGGAAGTCGTTGATCTGCGCGGTGACGCCCGAGCAGCTGGCCCCGGGTTTCAGCAGGCTCATCCCATATTCATGGGCGGCGATATTCGCCTCCCAGATCTTCAGGCTGGCGGGGTCGCACTCGCCCAGGAACAGAGTGCGCTCCAGCGCAGTGTAATAGCCCGAGATCATGGGGAAGCAGTTCAGCGACAGAACCTCGCCCCGCCCGATCGCCCGGTTGGTGACGGGGTTATGCGCGCCATCGGTGTTCAAGCCGGATTGGAACCAGACCCAGGTGTCGCGGTATTCGGCATCGGGGAAGCGTTTGGCGATCTCGCGCTCCATGGCGTCACGCCCGGCGATGGCGATTTCCAGCTCGGTCGCCCCGTCGCGGATCGCCGCGCGGATCGCATAGCCGCCCACATCGGCGACGTTGCAGCCATGCTTGATCAGGGCGATCTCGGCCTCGGATTTCAGCATCCTTTGCTGCATCGTGGCAGGCGAGATGTCCATGCCGCGCTTCGGCTTAAGGAAGCTGTTCAGCTTCTCCGCCCGCTCCATCGTCAGATGGTCGGCCTCGCAGCCGATGGCCTTGCCGGTGCCGGTGATGCCCGCGACCACGCGCCAGAAATTGTCGCGGGTCCAGTCGGTATAGGTGATGTTGTCGCCGATGCTGCGCCGCCAGGGCTGCCCCGCGTCGATCCCGGCAGAGACGGTGATGCAATCGGTGGCGGTCACGACGCAGGCATAGGGCCGGCCAAAGCTGCAATAGAGAAAGCCCGAGTAATAGGCGACATTGTGCATCGAGGTCAGCACCACGGCGTCAAGCGAGTGCAGCTCCATGATGTCGCGCAGACCGGCGAGGCGGTCTTCGTACTCGCTGTCCGCAAAGGGCAGAACGCCCTTCTGGCCGCCATTGTGGAAACGGTAGGATTCGGGACGTGTCGTCATATCAGACCCCATAGGACGGGGCCGCGACGGGACCCCGAAAGGTCCCGGCGTACAGGACGTCAAGCGGAAACTTCCGCAGGCGTTCGGGGCCGGCTTGCCCCTGCGTCGACGCCATCGCCGCAGCCCGGGGCGAAGATGCCCGCTTGCGACATTCCGCGCAAGGGGTTGCCTGGGCGCATTTCACCCCCATCTGCGCAGGAACGCAAAAGAACAGGAGACGTGACAGATGCAATGTCCGGTGGATGGCGAGACGCTGGTGATGGCCGACCGCAACGGCGTGGAGATCGACTATTGTCCGCGCTGCCGCGGCGTCTGGCTGGACCGGGGCGAACTTGACAAGATCATCGACCGCGCCGCCAGCGCTGCCCCCGCTCCCACTCTGGCGCAACCCGCCGCCGCGCGCGGCTCGGCCCCCGTCTACCAGCCCGAACCGCGCCAGACCCGCTCCGATTACGACGACCGCCGCCGCCACAAGGATGACGACAACGATTATCGCCACAAGCGCAAGCGCAAGGACAGCTTCCTGTCCGACCTGTTCGACTTCTGATCCGTCACACCGACCGGGAGATTCCGCCATCCACCCGAAGGTTCTGCCCGGTGATATAGCCCGCAGCCTCGGAGAGCAGGAATCCCACCGTCCCGGCGATTTCCGCCGTCCGCCCGTAGCGCCCCATCGGGATGCGGCGGCGGAATTCTTCTTTTTCCGGCAGGCTGTCGATGAAGCCCGGCAGGACATTGTTGATGCGGATTCCATCGGCGGCATGGGCATCGGCGTAAAGCTTGGTAAAGGCCGCCAGCCCCGCCCGCGCCACCGCGCTGGTCGGGAAAGCCGGGTCCGGCTCGAAAGTGGCGAAGGTCGAGATATTGACGATCGCGCCTGCGCCCTGTGCCTTCATCACCGGAGTGACCGCCCGGATCGACCGCACGGCAGAGAGGAAATAGACGTCAAACCCCTTGCGCCAGTCGTCATCGGTGATCTCGGCCACCGGTGCGCGCGGCCCATGGCCCGCGCTGTTCACCAAGGCGTCGATCCTTCCCCAGCGCTCAAGCGTCGCCGCCACCAGCCGGTCGATGTCGGCCTGCACCTGATTGGACCCGGTCACCCCGATCCCGCCCAGAGCCTGCGCCAGCGCCTCGCCCTTGCCCGACGAAGACAGGATCGCCACCCGATAACCTGCCTCGGCCAGATGCCGCGCCACCGCCGCCCCCATGCCCGAGCCGCCCGCCGTCACGACCGCAACCTTTTCCATCTTGCCCTCCTGTATTGACCTGCCGACCATAGCGCCCGCGACAGGCGGCGAAAGGGGGGCCGTCTGCCCCCCTCGGCGCTGCGCGCCTCACCCCCCGAGGATATTTTGGAACGGAAGAACACATGCGACGCGGAGCACGGAACCTGATCACCGATGTCGCGGGGCTGACGGTCGGCAATGCGCAGGATCTCGCGCTGCGATCAGGCGTGACCGTCGTCACCGGGCCGGCGCCCTTTGTCGCGGCGGTGCATGTCATGGGCGGGGCGCCCGGCACGCGCGAGACCGATCTCCTCGCCCCCGATCGGCTGGTGCAAGAGGTGGACGCGCTGGTCCTGTCGGGCGGGTCGGCCTTTGGCCTTGCCGCCTGCGACGGCGTGGCGGCAGGCCTGCGCGCGGCGAGGCGCGGCTTTGCGGTCGGGCCGGTACGGGTGCCGATCGTGCCGGGGGCAATCCTGTTCGACCTCTTGAACGGCGGTGCGAAGGATTGGGACGAGACGCCCTATCCGGCGCTGGGCCGGGCCGCGCTCGCCGCTGCCGGGCCTGATTTCGCGCTGGGCACGGCGGGGGCCGGTACCGGCGCGATGACAGGAGATCTGAAAGGCGGGCTCGGATCGGCCTCCTGTGTGCTACCCTCCGGCATCACTGTTGGCGCGCTGGTCGCGGTCAATGCTCTGGGCCGCGCCACGGCAGGGGAAGGCGGCCAGTTCTGGGCTGCGCCCTTTGAAGAAGGGGATGAGTTTGGCGGTCTGGGCATCGCCGCCGCGCAGGGGCAAGAGGCGCCCTTGCCAATGAAACGGCTGGGCGAGGCGACGACCATCGCCGTGGTCGCGACCGATGCCCTGCTGACCAAGCCGCAGGCGCATCGGATGGCGGTTGCAGCGCATGACGGCATGGCGCGGGCACTGGTGCCCTCGCACACGCCGCTTGATGGCGACCTTGTCTTCGCCGCGGCGACCGGGCTTCACCCGCTGCAAGACCCGGTCTGCGACCTGTTCCAGATCGGCCATGCCGCCGCGACCTGTCTGGCCCGGGCGATCGCGCGCGGGGTCTATCTGGCGCAGGCCCAGCCGGGTGACCTGCAACCCAGCTGGTCGGCACGGCATCGCAAAGGTTAAGAACTGCTGAATTCTGAAATTCAAGCCATTGAAATTTCTTCATATCATCTTTGTCCCGCCGTGGGACAAAGCCTACCAGCGCGTCAGGGCGGCCTCATCCTCGTCCTTGGCGGCGACCCATTCCGCCCCATCGGCCCCGATTTCCTTCTTCCAGAATGGGGCGCGGGATTTCAGGTAATCCATCAGGAACTCGGCTGCAGCAAAGGCATCGGCCCGGTGCGGCGCCGCGGTGGCGACCATCATGATCGCCTCGCCCGCCTTCAGCCGCCCGTGGCGGTGGATCACCAGCGCATCCGCCAGCGCCCAGCGCGCCCGGGCCTGATCCATCATCGCACCGATCGCCTTTTCGGTCATCCCCGGGTAATGCTCGATTTCCATTGCCGTCAACGCGCCGCCATTGTCGCGCACGATCCCGGTGAAGGTCACCACCGCGCCCGCGCCGGGCACCGAAGCGGCAAAGGCTTCAGACTCGTCACCCAGCGAGAAAGCCTCGGTCTGGACCGACAAGCGCATCCTCACCCCCCGGTCATCGGCGGAAAGAAGGCCACCTCGCGCACCCCGGCCAGAGGCGCGTCAAAGCCCGACAGTTCCTGATCCAGCGCCACGCGCAGGCTGGCCAGATCGGCAAAGGCCAGCGCATAGCGCTCTTCACGCGCTGACAGCTCGGCCATCAGATCGGCCACGGTCGCGGCCTGTGTCTCTACCCGCTCGCGTGGCAGGCCGATCCTCTCCCGCACCCAGGCGAAATAGAGCAGGTCGATCATGGCTCGTCCTTGAGATAGGGCACGGCCTTGTGGAAATATTCCCAGCCGGTCAAAGCGGTCAGCAGGGCGGCGATCCAGATCAGAACCATCCCCACCTGATTGGCGGTCGAGGCACAATCCTGCTTGCCGCAGGCGCGGATCGGATCGGCAAGACCTTCGGAAACGGCCTGGACATATTGCTCGGGCGTCATGCCCTGCATCGCCACGCCGTTCAGATATTCCAGCCCCGTGCCCAGAAACAGCGTCGCGATCGCCACCATCTGCGCCGTGGTCTTCCACTTGGCCAGCTTCGTTACCTTGAGCTGCGCCTTCGGGCCAAGATATTCGCGCAGACCCGAGACAAACACCTCGCGGAACAGAATCACCGTCGCAGGCAGGATCAGCCAGGGCGCCATGCCATTATAGCCGGTCAGCACCATGATCGCGATGACCACCATCGCCTTGTCGGCGATCGGGTCCAGCATCGCCCCGAATTTCGACTCCTGCTTCCACAACCGAGCAAGATAGCCGTCGAACCAGTCGGTGATCGCGGCCCCCACGAACAGGGTCAGCGCGAACCAGTCGGCCCAGGGGCGGTGGAAATAGAGAAACATCACCGCGACGCCAGGAGCGGCGAGAAGACGCAGGAAGGTCAGCGTGTTGGGAATTGTCCAGACCATGGCCCATTGGTAGCCCAAGGTCCAAGGCGGCGAAAGGGGGCGAAGTTGACGCAGCACCGCGGCCCCTCAAGGCCGCGGCTTTCGGCGCACCTCCACCGGTCGACATGATGGTTTCGGCCCATGCAGGTTTTCCACAACGCTGCCTCGGCACAGGGCCGCGCGCGAGGCAGCCACGAAGCGCGCCCTGAAGCAAGCCGATCCGGTCAAAGGTCGCGGTCAGTACAGCCTGGCTTTCGACCGATTTGCGACCCTTGCCGCGCAAGCATGCGAATCAGATCTCGTTCCATGCGCTGCCATCGAACGGGGTTTCGGTCAAACTTCCGGCCAGCGTCGTGGCCTCTTGCTGGGCCAATCGCGCCGAGGGACGAACGGCCCATGGCATCCCCAAGCTGCTTCCGTTCTGTCCGGCGCTCGATGCCGCCCCAGCTCTCATCGTCGCAGCGATCCCGAAGACATGACCGGGCTTTTCGTTGCCGAGGCGCAGGTCGGAAGACCATGTGCAAGCCGCAAAATCCCCGAGACGGCCAGAACCCAGCCGCACCAGCAGGAGGACAGCGGATGCCTCGGATGTCGGCCCTTCAGGCTATTCGCGGGCCAGGTTTCCGCATGTTCGACCTCGATCCTGGCGCCTTGCGAGGTCGAAGGCCGAAAGCGGGCCTGAAACAGCGGGCTTCACAGGGGATAGCGCAGGCAAAATCCAGGAGGAGTCGCGCCGCTTGCGGCTGTTCTCGACTTTGCCGACAGCGGGCGCGTCCCGATCATTTCGCGGCGACGGCCGACCGATTATTGCCGTCAGGGCCGCTGTCCGTGGGCGATGCGCCACTTTCACCGGCGCTGCCACGACGCAGCCCGACCAGGGTTGCCGTGATGGCGAAGGTCTGTTCCATCATCCGCTTGAGACTGTCGGAGATCGAGCCCTGCACTTCGTCGATCCGATCGATGGTCGCGGTCAGCGTCGCCTGACTTTCTGCCGATTTCCGGCTTTCCACCCGGGCGAGAATGCGGATCGTGTCGAGACCCAGGATCATGCGCCGCAGGTCGACCGAGGCTTCGTTCAGGCTGGCGGCCAGACCTTCGGCCTCGCGCAGCGCCGCCTGGGCACGGATCAGGCAATCCTGGCGGACCTCCACCATCTTCTCGCGATCGATCCGCCGCTCGGTCCCCTGGTATTCGGGATCAATGCGGTCATAGGACAAGACGAGTTCGCCTTGCAGACGGGCGCAGGCCGTGAGGATCAGGCTGATGCGCACGGCCTGGGCCATCTTGCCGCAAATATTGCCCTTTCCCGAGACGATGCCCGACAGGCGACTGGAAATCTCTTCCGAAGCGATCTTGTAATTGACCGAAATCTGGCTGATCGGGCCGCCCTGCGGTTCAAGCCGTGCGGCCACCAGCCGCATGTTGACGGGCAACAGCACCAGATCGGCGAATTGCGCCACCAGACGCGACTGTTCGTCCAGCGTTTCCTGCAACAAGGCAAGCAGGGACGCCAGCGCCTGGGTCTGCGAATCCGCGCGTCGGCCCAGAGCCTGGTCGCGCTGGTGAATTTCGCGCGCCAGCGCATCGGCAGCGAAGGCGTCATAGCTGCCATAGCCAAGTCGGGCCAGCGTGGCGAGCAGTGCTGCCTCTGATGCCTCGGGTGTCAGCCCTTCCGCCCTTTCGCGGGCGGTATGCGCGACATATTCGTTGCGTATCGTATCGAACAGCGCACCGTTTGGCCGCAGCCGAACCGAGAAATAGCCGCCTTTGCAGGGAACCGCCGCCGCCAGCACCCAGTAATAGCCGCCGCTTGAATGGCGGTTGCGCACATAACCAACGGCCGGTTCGCCCTGTTTCAGCAGTCGCCAGAACAGGTGGAAAAAGCCCTTGGGCATTTCGGGGTGGCGGATGACGCGATGCGGCGAGCCGACGAGCTGACGCCAGTCGATCCCGGCCATACGCTGAAAAACCGGGTTCGCCGAAATGATCACCCCGCGTTCATCGGTGCGGGAATAGATCAGTTCGTCAAAGCCGAAGGTCATTTCTCCGGATTCGGCGACATGCGAGGTCTTCGGCTTGGAACTGTGCATCGCGGCCCTGCCTGATTGGACAGGGTCTTTCTGCCGCAAGACCTTTACCGAATGCTTACGGGCCGTGGCTCACGGCCTAGTCACGGTGAAAATAATTGTAGACGGTTTCTGCCATGGCCTCGGAAATCCCGTCCACCGCCATCAGATCCGGCAGGGCCGCGCGGCTGACCGCCTTCGCGCTGCCGAAATGCGCCAGAAGCGCGCGTTTGCGCGCCGCGCCCACGCCCGGAATGTCGTCCAAAGGTGTGGCGGAAACCGCCTTGGCGCGTTTGGCACGGTGCGCGCCATTGGCCCAGCGATGCGCTTCGTCGCGCAGGCGCTGCACGAAATACAGAACCGGATCGTTGCGCTGGAGCGCGAAGGGCCTTTCGCCAGGGCGGTGGAATTCTTCTTTCCCCGCGTCGCGGTCGATCCCCTTGGCCACGCCCACCACCGGCACATCCTCGACCCCCATCTCGGCCAGGATTCCCGCAACCGCCGAAACCTGCCCCGCGCCGCCGTCGATCAGCAGAAGGTCGGGCCAGGTGTCACCCTGCCGGTCCGGGTCCTCCTTCAAGAGCCGGTCGAAGCGGCGCATCAGAACTTCGCGCATCATGCCGAAATCGTCGCTGTTCGCGCCTGCCTCGGAGCGGATGTTGAACTTGCGATATTGCGATTTGAGGAATCCCTCGGGTCCCGCCACAATCATGCCGCCGACCGGGTCGGACCCCTGAATATGCGCGTTGTCATAGACCTCGATCCGTTGGGGCGGGCCGTCGAGATCGAAGGCCTCGGCCAGACCGGCCAGCAGCTTGGCCTGGGTCGAGGTTTCCGCCATCCGCAAGGCCAGGCTTTCTCGGGCGTTGCGGGCGGCGTTTTCCACCAGCTCGGCCTTCTCGCCCCGCAGCGGCACCGCCAGTTCCACCTTGCGCCCCGCCCGCGCCGACAGCGCCTCGGCCACCAGATCGGGGTTTTCCACCGGATGCGACAGAAGGATCAGTCGCGGCGGATCCTTGTCGTCGTAGAACTGGGTCAGGAAGGCCTCGAGGATTTCTGGCGCCTCGGCACCCGAGCCGGTGCGCGGATAGAAGTCACGGTTGCCCCAGCTTTGATTGGCTCGGATGAAGAAGACCTGCACGCAGGCCTGCCCATGCTCCAGATGCAGAGCGACCACATCGGCCTCGGCCACGCCCCGCGGGTTGATGCCCTGCGCGGTCTGCACCGCCGTCAGCGCCTTGATCCGGTCGCGCAGGGCGGCGGCGCGCTCGAATTCCATCGCTTCGCTGGCTTCGGCCATGGCCTTGGCCAGATCGGCCTGAACGCTGGTCGACTTACCCTGCAGGAACCGCTCGGCATCCGAGACCAGGGCTGCATATTCCGCCTCGCGCACCCGGCCCACGCAGGGCGCGGCACAGCGCTTGATCTGGAATTGCAGGCAGGGCCGGGTGCGGCTTTCGAACATGGCGTCCGAACAATTGCGCAAAAGAAAGACCTTCTGCAGCTGGTTCAGCGTCCGGTTCACCGCCCCCGCGCTGGCAAAGGGGCCGTAGTAACTGCCCTTCTCTTTCTTCGCGCCGCGATGCTTCTTGATCTGGGGGAAGACATGGTGCTTGGCGATCAGGATGTTCGGGAAGGACTTGTCGTCCCGCATCAGCACGTTGTAGCGCGGCTTCAACTGCTTGATCAGGTTCTGTTCCAGCAAAAGCGCCTCGACCTCGGTCCGGGTCGAGAGGAACATCATGCTCGCGGTTTCATGGATCATCCGCGCGATCCGTGCCGAATGACCCGAGGGACGCGCATAATTCGACACACGCGCCTTCAGGTTGCGCGCCTTGCCGACATAAAGCACCTCGGACGCTGCGTTCAACATGCGGTAGACGCCGGGCGAGCCGTCGAGATGGCGCAGGTAGCCGCCAATCACCTCATGCCCGTTGCGCGCTGTGTCCGTCATGCGAAAAGACCCATTCCCGATCTGGCGATTCTTGGCTTTCGCTGCACCGAACGCAACCCGGGAGCAAGGGCAAAGCTGTCCACGGTTTCTGTGGATAAGATTGCGGAGAAGATTTCGGGAAGGCCCGATTTTCGTTGTTTTGGGGCGGTTTCGGAGAGTTGTCTAAAAAATAGGCAGAAAAATAAGCCGTTGAAATAAAAGGAAAGGATAATTCTTCAACTGGCAAACTCTTGACTTTCAAGGCCTTTTTGTAACGCATTGGTGAAGGCCGCGCGGAAAGTGGACAACTTTCCCTCCGGTCATTCGACACCCAGCACGTCAGGCGTCTGCCAGGCCAGGTGCTGACCGCCATCGACCGCAATCATCTGGCCGGTCACCGAGGGGCTGTCGAGAAAGAACCCAAGCGCCGCAGTCACATCGCCAAGGTTAGCGCCGCGGCCGAGAGGCGTAGCCGCGCGCTGTCGGGTGAAATGCTGCTCGCTCTGCCGTGCCCCACGCAGGGTCGGGCCCGGACCGATGGCATTGACCCGGATATGCGGCGCCAGCCCCTGAGCCGCCGTGCGGGTCAGCGCCCAAAGGCCCATCTTGGCAATCGTATAGGTCGAGAATTCCGGCGTTGGCTTCCAGACCCGCTGGTCGATCATGTTGACGATCAGGCCCTTGGCAAGCGGTTCGTCGGTCGCGTCAGGTTCGGCTGCGGGGCATTGGCGGGCGAAGCCCTGGGTCAGCACATAGGGTGCGCGCAGGTTCGATTCCATGTGGCGGTCCCATCCCTTGCGGGTGGCCGAGTCGATCCGGTCATAATCGAAGATCGAGGCATTGTTCACCAGAACCGTCAGCGGACCCAGGGCATCTGCGGCGCGGGGCACAAGCGTTTCCACCTGCGCCTCATCCAGAAGATCGGCCTTCAGCACCGCCGCCCGTCGCCCAAGCGCGCGGATTTCGGCGGCAACCGCTTCGGCCTCATCCTGCGAGGTGGCGAAATGCAGGGCGACATCATGGCCGCGACCGGCCAGGTACAAAGCCATGGCGCGTCCCAGCCGGCGGGCGGCCCCGGTGACCAGCGCGCTCATGTGCGCTTGCCGCAGGCGCAGGGGCCCTTGCCGATGCGCGGTCGCCCGCAATCAGGGCAATAGGCCGACCGGCGCCGGAGCACCGGGCCAGAGCCAGGAAAGAAGAGCTTGCCGATCATGCCAACCAGACCCATGGCAAGGAGAAACAGCAGGATGATCTTGACCAGCATCTCACAGCCCGTATTGCGCCCAGAGCGCCCGATCTTCCACCGCCGCAAGCCCGCTGTCCACCAGCGAAAGCCCGAAGCGTTGCAGAAGACCCCGGCGCTGGCCATGCGGCACCAGCCGCACCTTTTCGCCGTAAAGCGCTTGCATCTTGGGTTTCAGATGGGCGATGCCGTCGGCCAGTCCCAGCGCGACCGCCCTTTGCCCCAACCAGATATCGGCGTTGAACAGATCGGCTGACTCGTCCAGCCTGCCGCCGCGCCGCGCCCGCACCTGGGCGATGAAGATCTGGTGCAGCGGCTCGATCAGCGCGCGGATACGGGCGACATCGGCCTCGGTCTGCGGGCGGAACGGATCGGCCAGGCTTTTCGAATGTCCCGCCGTCTGCACCCGCCGTTCCACCCCCAGCCTGGCCAGCGCCTCTGGAAAGCCGAACCCGGCCGAGATCACGCCGATCGAGCCCAGGATCGAGCTTTCGTCGGCCCAGATCTGGTCGGCCGCCGTGGCAAGCCAGTAGCCGCCCGAAGCGGCGACATCCTCGACAAAGGCATGGACAGGGATCTTCTTCTCGTCCGCAAGGCGCCGGATACGGGCGGCGATCAGGCTTGACTGCGCGGGCGACCCTCCCGGCGAGTTGATCGCCAGCGCGATGGCAACCGGCTTGCCGCGCGAAAAGGCGCGTTCGATCACCGGAGCAAGGCTGGCATCCGACAGGGACCGGGTCCCCATGCCGATCGAGCCTTGCAGGCGGATCACGGGCACAAGAGGCGGCTTGGCAAGAAAGGGGATGAAGCGGCGCATGGGCCAGAGTTAGGCCCTGCCGGTCGGGCAGACAAGAGAGGCCAGAGCCGCGCCGGCAATCGTGCATGTCGCACCGCCCTTGCCCCCGCCTGCCGCGCGCTTCATCCTGCACCCATGATCGACAAGCTGGAAATGTTCATCGCCCTCGCGCGCGAGCGTCACTTCGGCCGCGCCGCCGAGACCTGCGGCGTCACGCAACCCTCGCTTTCGGGCGCGATCCGCCAGCTTGAAGAACAGCTCGGCGTACAACTGGTCTTTCGCGGCAGTCGCTTTCAGGGCCTGACGCCCGAAGGCGAGCGCGTTCTGGACCGTGCGCTGCGCATCGTTGCCGACACCCGCGCCCTGCGCGACGAGATGCGCAGCATGCGCGCGGGGCTGAGCGGGCATCTGCGGCTGGGTGTCATTCCCACCGCCTTGCCCATGGTGGCCGACCTGACCGGGCCCTTCGCCGCCCGCCACCCCAATGTCAGCTTGACGATCCTGTCGCGTACCTCGACCGAAATCCTGGCCGGAATCGAAACCTTCGATCTGGATGCCGGCATCACCTATCTCGACAACGAACCGCTGGGCCGCGTCGCGCGCGTGCCGCTCTACACCGAATTCTATCGCCTGCTCTGCGCGCCGGGCACGCCCCTGGCTTCGAATCCGCGCGTCACCTGGGCCGAAGTGGCCGCCCTTCCGCTGTGTCTTCTGACCAGCGACATGCAGAACCGCCGCATCGTCAACCAGCATCTCGCCGAAGCCGGAGCAAGCGCCGCGCCGCGGATCGAGTCGAACTCGACCATTGCACTTGTCGCCCATGTGCTGACCGGCCAATGGGCCAGCATCGTGCCGATGCGACTTGCGCAGATTTTTGCGCCCGAAGGGCGGCTTTGCGCCATTCCGATCGTCGAACCCGAGGCCGAGCATCAGGTGGGCCTGATTGCCGCACGACGTGATCCGCAAACGCCTGTTTTGACAGCGTTTATCGATGCCGCGAGCCGGAAGAAGGCCTGACGAAAGTCGCATACGACAGTATGCATCGCGGCAATTGATAGGTTTTTCCTATCGCAACACGGCAATCCACGCTTGATTGCCCTATCAACGAAAGTATGAAGAAGGAACGCAAGCCAAAGGTCGCCGCCATGCTCGATTCCGTCTCCCTGCAATCCCGTTTGGATGAGATCCTTGAGGTCCATCGCGACCGCGAAGGGGCGCTCCTGCCGATCCTGCATGACGTTCAGGAAGCCTTTGGCCATGTGCCGCAAGAGGCCCTGCCGATCATCGCAAAGGCGATGAACATCACGCGGGCCGAGGCCCATGGCGTGATGTCCTTCTACCACGATTTCCGCGAAAAGCCCGCCGGGCGCACCGTGCTTAAGCTTTGCCGGGCCGAGGCCTGTCAGGCCATGGGCGCCGATGCCCTGGCCGATCACGCCAAGCGCAAGCTGGGCCTCGACTGGCACGAGACCACCGCGGATGGCGCGGTGACGCTGGAGCCGATCTTCTGCCTGGGCCTTTGCGCCTGCGGCCCCGCTGCGCTGGTCGGCGACCGGCTGGTGGCGCGGCTGGACACGGCCACGCTCGACAAACTGATCGGGGAGGCCCGCTGATGCGCATTTACGTTCCCATCGACGCCGCCGCCCGCGCCCTTGGTTCCGATGCCGTGGCCGATGCCGTGGCGCGCGAAGCCGCCAAGCGCGGAATCGAGATCACGCTGATCCGCAACGGCAGCCGTGGCATGGTCTGGCTTGAACCGCTGGTCGAGATCGTCACCGATCTGGGCCGCATGGGTTTCGGCCCGATGACCCCTGCCGATGTGCCGGCCCTGTTCGATGCGCCCGAACACCACCCCAAGGCCCTGGGTCTGACCGAGGAACTGCCCTGGATGGTGCGCCAGACCCGGCTGACCTTTGCCCGCGTCGGCGTGATCGACCCGCTTTCTCTGGCGGAATACGAACTTCATCACGGGCTGAAGGGCCTGCGCCGCGCCCTGACCATGACCGGGGCCGAGATCGTCAAGGAAGTGACCGACTCTGGCCTACGCGGCCGTGGTGGTGCTGGCTTCCCCACGGGCATCAAGTGGAAAACCGTCCACGACGCGCCTGAGGGCCAGAAGTACATCGTCTGCAACGCTGACGAGGGCGACAGCGCCACTTTCGCCGACCGGATGCTGATGGAAGGCGATCCCTTCACCCTGATCGAGGGCATGGCGATTGCCGGGCTCGCCGTGGGCGCGACGCGCGGCTATGTCTACACCCGGTCTGAATATCCCGATGCCGTGGCGCAGATGACCCGCGCCATCGAGGTTGCCCGCAAGGAGGGCGTGCTGGGCGCTTCGGTCCTTGGCTCGGGCCGGGCCTTCGACATGGAGGTGCGCGTCGGTGCCGGGGCCTATGTCTGCGGCGAAGAGACCAGCCTGCTGAACAGCCTGGAGGGCAAGCGCGGCGTGGTGCGCGCCAAGCCGCCGCTGCCCGCGCTGCAAGGCTTCCTGGGCAAGCCCACTGTCGTCAACAACGTGATCTCGCTGGCCTCGGTGCCGGTGATCATGGAACGCGGCGCCGCCTTCTACCGCGATTATGGCATCGGCCGCTCGCATGGCACCATGGCCCTGCAGATCGCGGGCAATGTGAAATACGGCGGTCTCTTTGAAACCGCCTTCGGCCTGACCCTGGGCGAGATCGTGAATGACATCGGCGGCGGCACGGCGACGGGCCGCCCGGTCAAGGCGGTGCAGGTCGGCGGCCCCCTGGGCGCCTATTTCCCGCCCGCCCTGTTCGATACGCCTTTCGGTTATGAGGAATTCGCCGCCAAGGACGGGCTGATCGGCCATGCCGGTGTCTGCATCTTCGACGACAGCGCCGACATGCTGTCGCAGGCGCGCTTCGCGATGGAGTTCTGCGCCATCGAAAGCTGCGGCAAATGCACGCCCTGCCGTCTGGGCGCGGTGCGCGGCGTGGAAACCATCGACCGTATCGCGCGCGGCGACAGTTCCGCGATCCCGCTGCTCACCGACTTGTGCAACACGATGAAGGCCGGGTCGCTTTGCGCGCTCGGGGGGTTCACCCCATATCCTGTCATGTCCTCGCTCACCCATTTCCCCGATGACTTCGCCCGCGCGAAGGAGGCAGCCGAATGAAAGACTTCAAGGACTTCATCATCCCCGACCGCGACTTCGGGACCCCCGCCGCGAAATCGAAGCAACTGGTCACGCTGACCATCGACGGCTTCGACGTGACCGTGCCGGAAGGCACCAGCATCATGCGCGCGGCGGCCGAGCTGGGCATTTCGGTGCCCAAGCTTTGCGCCACGGATTCGGTCGATGCCTTCGGCTCCTGCCGGCTTTGCCTGGTGGAAATCGAGGGCCGCAACGGCACGCCCGCTTCTTGCACCACACCCGTCGCTGCGGGGATCAAGGTCCATACCCAGACCGGAAAGCTCAAGACGCTTCGTCGCGGCGTGATGGAACTGTATATCTCGGACCACCCGCTCGATTGCCTGACCTGCTCGGCCAATGGCGATTGCGAATTGCAGGACATGGCCGGAGCCGTCGGCCTGCGTGATGTGCGTTATGACGCGATCGAAACCCATTTCCGCGCCCGCAACACCAGCGGCGAGGCCAATCCGCAATGGAAGGCCAAGGACGAGTCCAACCCCTATTTCAGCTATGACCCGGCGAAATGCATCGTCTGCTCGCGCTGCGTGCGGGCCTGCGAGGAAGTGCAGGGCACTTTTGCGTTGACGATCGAGGGCCGGGGCTTCGACAGCCGCGTCTCCTTTGGCGCCAAGACCGATACCGCGCTGACCTCGGACTGCGTGTCCTGTGGTGCCTGCGTGCAGGCCTGCCCGACCGCGACGCTTCAAGAAAAGTCAGTGATAGACATCGGCACGCCCGATCGTTCGATCGTGACGACCTGCGCCTATTGCGGCGTCGGTTGCCAGTTCAAGGCCGAGATGCGCGGCGACGAGCTGGTGCGGATGACCCCCTACAAGCAGGGCAAGGCCAATCGCGGCCACAGCTGCGTCAAGGGCCGCTTCGCCTATGGCTATGCGATGCACCAGGATCGCATCCTGAAGCCGATGGTCCGCGACAGCATCAATGATCCCTGGAAAGAAGTCAGCTGGGCCGAGGCGATGGATTTCGCCGCGACCCGGATGAAGGCGATCCAGGAGAAATACGGCCGCCAGTCGGTCGGCGTGATCACCTCGTCGCGCTGCACCAACGAGGAAACCTACCTCGTCCAGAAGCTGACCCGCGCCGTGTTCATGAACAACAACACGGATACCTGTGCCCGTGTCTGCCATTCGCCCACCGGCTATGGTCTGGGCCAGACCTATGGCACCAGCGCTGGCACCCAGGATTTTGACAGCGTCGAAGAAGCCGATGTCATCATGGTGATCGGCGCTAACCCGCATGCCGGCCACCCGGTTTTTGCCAGCCGGATGAAAAAACGGCTGCGCAAGGGCGCCAAGCTGATCGTCGTCGACCCGCGCCGGACGGAAACGGTGGAAGGCCCGCATTACAAGGCGGCCCATCACCTTGCGCTGACCCCGGGCACCAACGTCGCCGTCGTTTCGGCCATCGCCCATGTCATCGTGACCGAGAAGCTTTACAACGAAGAGTTCATCCGCAGCCGCTGCGACTGGGACGAATTCCAGGATTATGCCGAATTCATCAGCGACAAGAAGCACTCGCCCGAGGCGGTGCAGCTTGTCACCGGCGTTCCGGCCGAGGAGATCCGTGGGGCGGCCCGGCTTTACGCCACCGGCGGCAATGCCGCGATCTACTATGGCCTGGGCGTGACCGAGCACAGCCAGGGCTCGACCACGGTCATCGGCATTGCCAACCTTGCCATGCTGACCGGCAATATCGGTCGGCGCGGTGTGGGGGTGAACCCGCTGCGCGGCCAGAACAACGTGCAGGGCTCTTGCGACATGGGGTCCTTCCCGCATGAACTGCCGGGCTATCGCCATGTGAAGAACCCCGAGGTTCGCGCGATCTATGAAAAAGCCTGGGGCGTCACCATTGACCCGGAGCCCGGCCTGCGCATCCCCAACATGCTGGACGCCGCCGTCGAGGGCACGTTCAAGGGCCTGTATTGCCAGGGCGAAGACATCCTGCAATCCGACCCCGACACCAAGCATGTCTCGGCCGGCCTTGCCGCGATGGAATGCGTCATCGTCCATGACCTCTTCCTGAACGAGACGGCGAATTACGCACATGTGTTCTTCCCCGGGTCCTCTTTCCTGGAGAAGGACGGCACCTTCACCAATGCCGAACGCCGCATCAACCGCGTGCGCAAGGTCATGGCTCCGAAGAACGGCTATGCCGACTGGGAAGTGACCCAGATGTTCGCCAAGGCGATGGGCGCGGATTGGGGCTATACGAACCCCAGCCAGATTATGGACGAGATCGCCATGACCACGCCGTCCTTCGCCCGGGTCACCTATGACCTTCTCGACGAGATGGGTTCGGTCCAGTGGCCCTGCAACGACAAGGCGCCGGAAGGCACGCCGCTGATGCATATCGACGGCTTCGTGCGCGGCAAGGGCAAGTTCATCCGCACCGAATATGTCGCGACCGATGAAAAGACGGGCCCGCGCTTCCCGCTGCTGCTGACGACCGGGCGCATCCTGTCGCAGTACAACGTGGGCGCACAGACCCGGCGCACCGCGAACGTCGTCTGGCACGATCAGGACGTGCTGGAGATCCACCCCCATGATGCCGAGAACCGCGGCATCCATGAGGGCGATTGGGTGCGGCTGGCCAGCCGATCGGGCGACACGACGCTGCGCGCCACGATCACCGACAAGGTGGCGCCGGGCGTGGTCTACACGACTTTCCACCACCCCGACACGCAGGCCAATGTCATCACCACCGATTTCTCGGACTGGGCAACAAACTGCCCGGAATACAAGGTGACGGCAGTGCAGGTCAGCCCTTCGAACGGGCCGAGCCAGTGGCAGGAAGACTATAACCAGATGGCGAACCTGTCGCGCCGCATCCTGCCCGCGGCCGAGTGACAGGCGCGCGATGAAAGGCGCAAGGTCCCTGCCGCGCCTCTCTTTCGGGGCGCAGGTCCAGCCGGGAGAACGCAACCTGCCCGAAGAGCGGGCGGTTGCGCTGTCCTTTAACGGCTCGACCCAGGCCGTGATGATGGCGACTCCGGCGGATCTAGAAGATTTCGCCTATGGCTTCGCGTTGACCGAAGGCATCGCGACGCCCGACGAAATCCTGTCGGTCGATGTGGAATGGGCCGAACGGGGCATAGACCTTCAGGTCTGGTTGCAAGAGGGCGCGCAAGGCCGGCTGGCCTCGCGCCGCCGCACCATGGCCGGGCCGGTCGGCTGCGGACTATGCGGCATCGACAGCATAGACCAGGCGCTGCGCGAACCCTTTCCCGTGCCGCCCTCGACCTTCCGACTGCGCCCCTCGCAGGTCATGGCGGCGGTAGCGGCCCTGCCCGGCGCCCAGCCGCTGCATGATGTCACTCGCGCCGCTCATTGCGCCGGTTTCTGGGATGGCACCAGCCTGATCGCAACGCGTGAAGATGTCGGCCGCCACAATGCGCTGGACAAGCTGGCGGGCCATCTGATCCGCCACGACCATCCCGAAGGCGCGGTTGTGCTGACCAGCCGTGTCTCGATCGACATGGTGCAGAAGGTCGCGGCCCTTGGCGCGCCCATGCTGATTGCCGTGTCCGCCCCCACCGCCGATGCCGTGGCCCTGGCCGAGCGGGCCGGCATTACTCTTGTCGCGCTTGCCCGGCCCGACCGGTTCGAGCTTTTCACCCATTCCGACCGCATCACCCCGGAGACCGCCCATGTCCGCTAATCACGCGCCCGACAACAAGATTGCCCGCATGGCGAACCAGATTTCGCAGTTCATGGAGACCAAGCCCCATGCCGAGGGCCTGGCCGGGCTGGCGGCGCATATCAACGATTTCTGGGAGCCGCGGATGCGAAAGCAGTTCTTTGAACTGGTCGATGCCGGCGGCGAAGGCCTGCGCCCCCTGGTGCTGGAGGCGGCGGCCCAGATCAGACGGCCCGCAGCCGCCTGATCTCAGCCCTGCGGGACGTGGTTCCAGCGCGCCGGATCGGTCGCGCGGGCGATACGCAGATAGGTGAAGAGGCCGGTGAACAGCCCCGCCGCGGCAAGCAGGATGGCCACGGCCAGTTGTGTCGTGTTTTCAACACCTGCCGTTAGCGCGATATAGCCAAAGGCCCAGAAGCCCGACCAGCTTATGACGCACAGCGTTGCGATGAACTTGTTCATATCGTCTCCTTGATTGCGGCGCGGGGCTCCTCTTCCCCGCGCCGCAAACTCCCTCGGGCCGCAGACTACCGAAAAATCCGCCCCTGTCGCGGCAAATCGTCGCTGCGACGGCAACGCCGCGTCGCAGCGTCAGAGCCAGGCCGCGGCGAGGATATGCCCTTCCGAGAGAGCCAGCCCGCCATTGATCCCATGACCAGCGCGGAAGCCTCCGACATCTGTCTGGAAGGCTGCGACAAAACCAGCGCCTTGGACCGAGATATGCAGGGCCTCAAAGCCAAAAAGCTGGCGTGATCGGGGATATTGCGCCTTGTAGGCCGCTTCCTTGGCACAAAAGATTTGCCGCGCGGCGCGCCCGGGCAAGGCCTGTGCTTGCACCCAATCCAGTTCTGCCGGCAGCAGGATCATCGCCCAGATGCGCGGCTCAAGCGCCTCGTCCGGCTCTAGATCAAGCCCGATCCCGATGCTGCCCAGCCGCAGCGCCGCAAGACAGGCAGTGGTGCTATGGGTGATCGTGCCCATAACGCCGTCTGGCCAGACAGGCGCCCGATCCGTGCCTTGAGGAAGTGCTTCGTGCGCCAGGCCAAGCTCAACCAATGCCGCCCGTGCTGCGGCACGGCCTGCGGAGAATTCGGCCAGACGGCGCGGTACCGCACCGGGAAGGGTCTCGCCTTGCATCAGCGGATACATAAGAGCCGGATTGCTGGCCGCAACAGCCGTGCCCGCGGGCAACAGCCCACGAGCCACCGCCGCCAGGGCCGCAAGATCAGGCATCGACACCCCGGCGCGCCATCCGCATCGCCCGCCGCCGCGCCATTGCATCGCCGAGACTGTCCGCCGTGATGGGGGCGGCGGGAACGGGTTGAACCGGCACTGGCTGCACGGCAGGGCGCTGCGGCCCTTCGATATGCGCGGCCAGTGCCTCGAGCACGGGAAAGCGGAAAATGTCTGTGATCGAGACCTTGGCCGCCCCCAGCCGGTCGCGGATCTCGCGATGGGCCTGCACTGCCAGAAGGCTGTGGCCGCCCAGGGCAAAGAAATTGTCCTTCGCCCCGACCTTGGCCACGCCCAGCACGCGCTGCCAGATCGCCGCCAGATCCGCCGCAACCGAAGAGGCGGGGGCCTCGAAGGCACCCATAGCCTGCGCGGTGCCCGCCGCGGCGGCTCGGCCTGCATTGGGCGCAGGCAGGGCCTTGCGGTCCACCTTGCGGTTCGGGGTCAGCGGCATCGCGTCCAGGCGGACGACATGCGCGGGCACCATATGCTCGGGCAGTTCCGCCGCCAGCGCCGCCTTCAGCCCGGTCTCCGCCGCCGTACCGGTGACATAGGCCACCAGCCGCAGATCGCCGGGGCTGTCCTCGCGTGCCAGAACCACGGCCTGGGTCACGCCCGGCTGGCCTTCCAGCACGGCCTCGATCTCGCCCAGCTCGATCCGGTAACCGCGCAGCTTGACCTGATGGTCGCTACGGCCGAGGAAATCCATCTTGCCATCCGGGCGCAGCCGCACCAGATCTCCGGTGCGATACATCCGGCCCCGATGGAAGGGGTTATCGCAGAACCGTTCCGCCGTCAGGTCGGCGCGCTGCCAGTAGCCCCGCGTCACGCCCTCGCCGCCGATCCACAATTCGCCTGCCACGCCGGGCGGCACCGGCCGCCGTGCCTCGTCCAGCGCATAAAGCTGCTGGTTTGCCAGCGGCGTGCCGATATTGACCACCGCCTCCTCGCCCGAAACCTCTTCGACCGAAGACCAGATCGTCGTCTCGGTCGGGCCATACATGTTCAAAAGTCTCGCCACGCCTGCGCCGCGCAGATCCTGCACCAGGGCGCCCGGCAGGGCCTCGCCGCCGACCAGCATCACCTTGACCCGGGACAGCGCCAGCCGCGCCTCGTCATTCATCGCGATCATCCGCGCCATCGAGGGCGTGCATTGCAGATGCGTCACGCCATGGCGCAGGATCTGGCCGGCGATCGAGAAATCATCTTCGGCCACGCCGCCGCCGGCATTGGCGCGCCGCACCACCTCGGCCAGTGGATACAGCCCCTCCATCACCGTCTCGGGCGCGATGCCATAGTCGATCAGGCAGGCCACCTCGCCCACGCCGATCCGCTTCAGCTCTTCCACCCGCGCCAGCGCATCCTCGACCGTGCCAAACAGGCCGGAATCCTCGAAATAGCGCTGGAAGGCGAAATCGAGGATCGCCGCATTCTCTTCATCCGACAGGCTGCGCAGGTCGATGTCCATAGGGTTCGACACGCCCTGCGGCTTCTTGAAGGCAGGGAAAGCCCAAGCATATTGCTTCACCAGGCCCGCGGCGCTGGCAAGATAGGCCTTCATCGGCCCTTCGGCCACGCGCCGCACAAGCGCCCGGTCGCGCCCGACAAAGCTGTGAAGCATCAGCGTGACGGTGTGCTCCGCCGGATCATACCCGGCATCCCTCAGGGCCTGATGGTAAAGTTTGATCTTGCCCGCGACTTCCTCGATGGTCTGCCCCAGAAGATGGGTCAGCACATTCGCGCCCAGGGCGCCCGCCTCGCGCCAGGTCTCGGGGTTGCCCGCCGTGGTGACCCAGAGCGGCAGCTCGGCCGATACCGGGCGCGGCTGGGTTTTCACCGTGAACATCGTGCCATCGGCCTTGGGGAAATCCACCCCCTCGCCGCGCCACAGCCGCCGCACCTGATCGGCCGCCGCGAACATCGCCGCCTTGTTGTTGGGCGGGGCATTCTCGGGGCGCAGCACGAAATCATCCGGGTGCCATCCCGAAGCGATCGCCATGCCCGCGCGCCCATTGGTCAGGTTATCGATCACCGCCCATTCCTCGGCAATCCTTGCCGGATGGTGCAGCGGCACCACGCAAGACCCTGCCCGCACGGCGACATTGTTCGTCACCGCCGCCACGGCGGCCCCGGTGACCGAGGGGTTCGGATAGGGCCCGCCAAAGGCATGGAAATGCCGCTCGGGCGTCCAGACCGCACAGAACCCGTTTCTGTCGGCAAATTTCGCGCCTTCCAGCAGCAGCTCGTATTTCTTCGGCCCCTGACCGTCGTCGTTGCCCCAGTAGTACAGCGAAAAGTCCATCTTCGCGGCGCTGGTGACCGGCCCCTGCGACACCAGCGCCCGGTTCTCGTCGGAGGAAATCACCACCTTGAAGCCGCGCGACAGCGTCCAGAACAGTTCCAGCACCGAGATGTCAAAGGACAGCGAGGTCACTGCCAGCCAGACGCCCGGATCGGTGCCCAACCGGTCATCCATCCCGGCGAAGAAGTTCACCACATTGCGGTGTTCGACCATCACCCCCTTGGGCCGCCCGGTCGAACCCGAAGTATAGATCAGATAGGCCACATCTTCGGGCGTGACGCCGCTGACCGGGTTGGTCTCGGGCGCGGCGGCCAGGCGGGGGTCGGCATCCAGGCACAGCGTCTGAGCCGTGAAGCCTCCGGCCAGCGCCGCTTGCGTGACGATCACCGGCGCGCCGGAATCCTCGGCATAAAGCGCCAGCCGATCAGCCGGATAGGCCGGGTCCATCGGCACATAGGCGCCGCCCGCCTTTTGAATCGCCAGCGCGCCGACGACCAGATCGACCGAGCGGCGGGTGGACAGGCCGACCAGCGTGCCGGGCCGAACCCCCATGGCGATCAGCACATGCGCGGCCCGGTTAGCGCGGGCGTTGAGCTGGGCATAGGTCAGCGTCACCGCCTCGAAAGCCAGGGCCGGCGCATCGGGCGTGCGCGCGACCTGCGCCTCGAAGGCGGTATGCACCATCAGGTTGCGGTCGTGGTCGCGGGCGGTGGCATTGACTTGCTCAATGGCGAAGGCGCGCTCGGCTTCGGTGAGGGGAGACAGGTCCTCGAATCGCGCGCCGGGCTGAGCCACGATCCGCGCCGCGAGATGGCTGATCCGGGCGGCCAGCATGTTCGCAAGGGCAGGGTCAAGCCGGGCGGCGTCATAATGCAGCGCGCTTGGCGCCAGCGTGACCACGCTGCCCGCAACCGGCCCTGTTTCAGAAAGCGCAAGTTGAGGCACAAGAATGCCGGCCAGGGCGGTATCGCGGGTCATCAGGTCAAGCGACCAGCCGGTTGCCGGCGCGTACAAGGCGGTTTCGGCAGCGGCAAGCGCCGCACCGATCTCACCCTCGGCGACCAGCCGGGCGGGCTGCCAGGCGGACAGATAGCCCGGCATCCCGGGCGCCCCCCGCGCCAGGTCCGCCACGCCCAGCCCCAGGGCCTGCAGCGCCGCCAAGGCGAGAACCGGCACTGCGCCGGAAACCTGCACCGTTTCCCAGCGCGCCGCGCCCGTTGCGGCTGCGGCATCGGAGATTACGGCAGGGGCAAGACCGGCCAGCGCGGCCCGCACCCTGCCCTCCTGCGATGCGATGTCCGCAAGCGCGGCGGTCAGGCGCGCAGCCTCCTCTGCCGCCAGAAGCGGCAAAGGGCTCTCGCCAATCTCGGAAGGCCGCACGGCGCCGCCCTTGACCTGACATGTCAACCGGTTCAGCCGCACAGCCCCCGTCGCGCATGCCACGACCAGCCCGTCATCGCCTGCCGACAGCACCATGCCTGGCGCGCCAGATCCCTCGGCCATTTCGGCGCTGCCAACGTTCACCACGCGCGATCCAGTGTCGATCTTGGCGGTGGTCAGCGGGTTCCAGTAGCGACCATGATCCAGCGCGCGAACCAGCCGCACCACCGCTTCGGCGGGTTGGGCAAAGTCGATCCGGCCCATCGCAGCGGGCCGGTCGGAGCGGCGATGCATCCGGCCCGCGCCAGCCGCCTGCGCACGCGGCCGCACGCCGGTTTCAAGCTGGGAGAGCACAGCGGGGAAACTGTCCAGACCGGCCTCGAAACAGCGGGTGTTCAGCGTCAGCGCGGTTTCACCGGCGGCAATCGGAAAGCGGCGTTCTTCCAGAACCCGGCCTGCATCCACCCCGCCCTCGATCAGATGCCAGGTCACGCCATGCTGCGCCTCGCCCGCCAGCAAAGCCCAGACCGGCGCGTTCAGCCCGGCATGGTCCGGCAGGGGGCCGTCATGGAAATTCACCGCACCTTTCGCCCCCTTGGCCAGTACGGCCAGAGGAAGCACGGTCAGGTTGGCAATCGACAGGACCCAATCTGCGTCAGGCAGCCGGCTTGCGAGATCGCGGCCCGGCGCGACCAAGGCAAGACCCCGGCCTTCGGCCCAGCGGCGCAGCTCGGCGCTTTCCGTCACCACCGCCGCGATATCGTGGCCCCGCGCCAGAGCCATCTCGCCGCATTGCGCAGTCAGCGTCTCGTTGCCGATCAGGATCGCCGTAAACCGCATGTCACCCTCTTTCACTCACTCGGCCGGTCGCCCGCGCCCCACAAACTTGCGGCCATGATGCCGCGCCATATCACGCAGAAAGCCCGGCGGATCGCCAAGGTCCTTGCGCTGGAACACAAGCCTGAACCGCCACAGGGCCCCACCCGCCAGCGCAGCCACGGTCGCCATGGCGGCATAGCCCGCGCCATGTTGCTTGCGAAAATAATGCCAGCGGCTGTCCAGCCAGAATTCGGGAATCCGTTGCCAGGTCTTCATCCCGGTCGAGCCGCCGCCAATATGCGTGACCCGGCTTTCCCGCACGAAATCCATCGGCCAGCCCGCCAGCTTGGCGCGGCGACACAGATCGGTTTCCTCGAAATACAGGAAGAAGGTCTCGTCAAAGAGGCCAATCGCGTCCAGCGCATCCTGCCGCATCATCAGGCTCGCGCCAGCCAGCCAGTCAACCGGCCCGCTGCGGTCGGGGATCGGCTGGGCCACGATCCAGCGCCGCAACAGGCGCGAGACAGGGCCGAAACGCAGATGCGCCTCGAACTCGCCGGGAATCGAGGGAAAGCGGAAAGCCGTGCGATGCGGCTCTCCATCCGTGCCGTGCAGAAAACTGCCGGCAAAGCCCGTGCGCGGATTTGCCTCGAGATGGGCCAGCAGCGCGCGGATCGCGGCGGGTTCGGGAAACGCGTCGGAGTTCAACAGATAGACATAATCAGGTCGTTCGCCACCCGGCAGGCCGGCGCGGATACCGAAATTGTTGCCCGCGCCAAAACCGCCATTGCGGCCCGATTGCACCACCCGCACCTGCTGCGGCCCACGATCCCAGCCGCGCTCGGCCACGACCCGCGACATTGTCTCGAACGACCCGTCGCCGGAATCATTGTCGACGATGACCAATCCGCCCTCGATCCCCGTCAGCGCCACCAGCGCAGCTTCGGCTGATTGCAGTGTCATCTCGGCCGAACGCCAGTTCAGGATCACCGTCAGAAGGCGTGCCATCCCTTACTCCGCCGCCGTGGCCATTGGGGGCGCAGGACAGGGTTGCACCTCGATCTCGGCCATCGCCGCCTTCAGCCGTGCAGCCATGACGCGCACATTCGGTTCAAGCACCATGCTGTCATGATCGCCCGGCACCTCCACCACCTGAAGCTGCCGCGCAAACCGCGTCAGATCATTGTCGCCAAAGACATATTCCTTGGCGGCAGAGACGAAGTTCCCCGCCGTAACCTTCCAGCGCCGGTCCAGCGGCGGGCGCATCAGCAGCGTCGCTCCCTGTCGCGGTTCCATCTGATAGGCCGGCAAGGCCGCGCGGAAGGCGGCCTCGATCGCGGAATTGTGGAAGCTGGTCGCATCCTCCTCGGCCGCCCCGCCTGCCCGCTTGGCCTTTTCCCAGGCCCAGCGGTTCCGCGCCCATTCGGCCAGATAGCCCGGCCCCTTCTCGCGCAGCTCGGCCAACTTGATCAATGCCTTGTCGCGGCGATTGAGCACAGGCCGCATCGGCAAGGGTGTGTCGAGCAGCACCAGAAGCGAGACGGTTTCCCCCGCCGCCTCAAGCTGCCGCGCCATTTCCCAGGCGATCAGCCCGCCGCCCGAGAAACCGCCCAGAAGGTAGGGGCCCTGCGGCTGCACCTGCCGCACCTCTGTCAGATAGTCGCGCGCGGCGTCGGGGAAATTGTCATGCGGCCTGTCCTCGCCGTATAGCCCGCGCGCCTGCAGGCCGTAGAAGGGCCGGTCGCCGCCCAGAAGCTGTGCAAGATGACGCAGGTTCAGCACATTGCCGAACATGCCGGCGACCAGGAAGAAGGGCTGCTTCGGCCCGCCCTCGCCGCGATGCATCGGCACCAGATGGGTGAACCGCCGCTGCGGCGCCGGGCTGGTTGCAACTGTCTGCGGGCCTGCCGTCTCGCCGGGGGCATCTGTCAGGCGCTGTCCGGTCGCCTCGGCGATCAGCGCCGCACAGGCGGCGACGGTCGGGGCTTCGAACAGGACCGAGATCGGGAAATCGACCTTGAAGGCCTTTTTCACCATGGCGAAAAGCCGCACGGCGATCAGGCTGTGGCCGCCAAGGTCAAAGAAGGAATCCTCTACCCCCACCTGTCCCACGCCCAGAAGATCCTGCCAGAAGCCGACCAGCGCCTTCTCGATATCGTTGCGCGGCGCCAGGTAATCGCTGTCCAGATCGGGGCGTTCGAAACTTTGCCCCTTGTCGCGCTGAACCTCTTGCGCGGCGGCCTGGCGCACCAGCGCCGGCAGGTCGAGCGAGGAGACACAGACCTGCGGCCGACCCAGGGCCAGCGCCCGGCCCAGCGCCTCGGCACCTTCCTCGGGGCGGATGCCCTGACGGAAGGCCGCAAGCAGGCGTTCCTCGGCGGGCGAAGGCGCGCGTGCCACATCGTCCTCGAAGCGGATGCTGCGCGGATCCGGCAGCGGCAGGGCAAGCGCGCCGTCCAGCCGCAAAAGCGTGAAGCCCGCAATTTCGGCACAGACCTCGCCCTCGGGCGTGGCCAGGGTGATGTCGAACATCGCCGTCTGTCGGTCTGCCGCATTGGGCGCGGCATTGCGGACATGGCTGACCAACTCGGCTGGCAACGGGCGATAAAGCCGCAGGCTGCCATAGCGCAGGGGTACCCAGAGATGATCGTCGCGATAGCCCCGGATCAAGCCCATCGCCCAACCCGTGGCAATGTCTGCCAGCGCCGGGTGAACCAGCCATTCTGCCGCCTCGGACGTGAAGGCCGCGGGAAGCGCGAGCCGGGCCAGCCCTTCATCTTCAGAAAGCGCGATTTCGTTCAACACACGCCAGCGCGGGCCGAAACGCAGGTGCCGTTCCTGGGCGGTGACCATGCCCGCTTCGCGGCGCGGCGCGCGCAAGCGGGCAGCGATCGCGGGCAGGTCAAGCCGCGGCGGTGACCCGGTCAATGGCAGGAGACGCGCGGTGGCATGGGGAAGCCAGCCCTTGCGCCCCCGCAGCGTGACCTGCGATTCCACCTCGAACCCATAGCCCTCATCGCTGCGCACAAGGCGCACGCGGATCGGGCGGCTTTCGCCCTCGTCCACGTCCAAAGCCCGGAAGAAAGTCAGATCGGCAATCTCGACCGCGCCGGTCTCACCCTGCGCGGCCCAGGCCTCGGCGGCCAGTTCCAGATAGCCAGTGCCGGGGATCAGCGCCGTGCCCTCGGCCGTGCGGTGCCCGTCCAGCACCCAGCGCCCGGTGTCATAGCGCGCCAGGAACACCCGGTCGCCCTGCGCATCGAACCCGGCCTCGTCCAGCATCGGCCTGTCAATCGGCAGCCGCGGCGTCTCTGGCCGCCCGGCGCGGTCGGCCAGGCTTTCCGCCGCCATGCCGACTCCCTGCCAGATGCCCCAGTTCAACGCCACGACCCGCGTCCGCCCGCCCGCCCGCGACTGCGCCCAAGCGTTCAGATATTCGTTCGCGGCAACGTAATCGACCTGCCCCGCAGGTCCGGTGACGGTCGAGGTCGAGGCGAAGGCCAGAATCAGCCCGACCGAGCCATCCGGGAACAGCCGGTCCAGCACCTGCGTGCCATGCAGCTTGGGAGCAAAGACCTCTTCCGCAGAAGCCGGGGTCTTGGTCACCAGCGGCCCGTCATCGACCACACCCGCCGCATGGATCACCGCCGCGACCGGGCCAAAACGCGCCACGCCCGCATCGCGCGCGGCGGTCATTTCATCGGGATTGGCAACATCGGCGCGGGTCACCAACACCTCGCCCCCCAGCGCCTCAAGCCGTTGCAGCGCCAGGATGCGGCGCGAGACCGGATCACCCGGCGCATGGGCGGCCAGATGGCGCGGCCACAGCGTGCGGTCCGGCAGGGCACTGCGGGCGATCAGGGTGATCTTCACGCCATGGCGGCGGATCAGGTCTTCGGCCACGGTCAGGCCGATGCCGCCGAACCCGCCAGTGATCAGCACATGCGCGCCTTGCGGCAAATCGGCCCGCGCCTCGGGCAAGGCCACCTGACGCAACCCGGCCTCATAGCGGCGGCCCTTGCGCAGGGCCGCGCGGGCCGCGCCTTCGGCAAGCGCCTCTTCCAGAGCCGCCGCGGCGCCTTCACTCGCGGAAAGGTCAGGCTCAAGGTCCAAGGACGACAGGACCAGCCCGGGCAATTCCTTGCCCGCCACCAGAACCGGCCCCTGCACCATCGCCTTTTCCGGCCAGAACAGGTTTTCCTCGCGCAGCCGCGCCGCGCCATTGGTCAGCGCCACCAGCTTGACCGGCAGCGGCAACCCTTCATCCGCCATGGCCTGGATCAGGAACAGCAGCGACCAGAATCCCTGTTCCAGATTGCGATGCAGGAAGCTTGATCCCGGGCGGTAGTTTTCGCCCTTCGTCACCAGCCAGCCATGGAGAATGCGCTGCGGCGCCAGCCCGCGCGCGATCAAATCGGCGACCAGAAGATCATACCCCTCGCGCCCCCGCTCGGGCGCCAGCACATATCCACCCTCGCCGTCACGGGCGAATCTGTCCCCCGCCCGAACGGTCACCACCCGATGTCCCGAAGCGCGCAAAAGCCGGGTGGCCTCGGCAACTAGGCCCGTCGAATCGGCAAAGACCAGCCAAGTTTCGGGCGCGGCCTCGGTCAGATCGGCCAGATCGAACCCCGCCGCCGCGGGCTTCCAATGCGGCGCCCAGCCCCAATCGGTGATCTCGGCCAGACGCTCGGGCGCGGGGGCCTCTTGCGGCGCGGCGGCAGCGGCGGCTTCGATGAAGTAATCCTTGCGTTGGAAGGCATAGCTCGGCAACGGCACCCGGCGCCGCCGCGCCCCGCCCCAGATCGGCGCCCAGTCGACATTGACGCCGCAGGCCCAGAGCCGCGCGATGCTGGCCATGTGCCATTCGTCATCGGCCATCGCCTGATCAGGGTGGCGCAGCGCCGGGACCACCTGCCTCGAGGCCACGCCATTGGCCTGCGCCAGCGATGACAGCGCCCGGCCCGGACCCATTTCCAGAAAGACCCGCCCCGGCACGTCGGTCAGCGCCGCCATGCAGGCGCGGAAATTCACCGTATTGCGCAGATGCGCGACCCAATAGGCGGGATCGGTCGCCTCGACCGCCGTCAGGGGCGCGCCGCTGCGGTTCGAGATCACTGGCAGGCGCGGCGCAGACAGAGGGATGCTGCGAAGATAGGAATCGAACTTCGTCAGGATCGGTTCCAGCATCCGGCTATGCGCCGCGATGTCGATGGCGATGCGCTGGGTTTCAACCCCGCGCGCCGTCAGATCATCGGCCAGCGCCAAAAGTGCCGCATCCGGCCCCGAGACGACGCACAGCCCCGGCGCATTGACCGAGGCCATGTCCAGATCGCCGGTCAGAAGAGGGCGCAGCTCGGCCTCGTCCATCGGGACCGACAGCATCCCGCCCGGCGCGATCGTGTCGAACAGCCGCCCGCGCAAGAGGACAAGTCCGATGCAATCCTCGAAACCCATCACGCCCGCCAGACAGACCGCCGTATTCTCGCCCATGGAATGGCCGACCAGCGCGGAGGGCGAAACACCCCAGCTTTGATACAGCTTCGCCAGCGCATATTCGGTGATCATGATCAGCGGCAATTGCACCGAGGGGCGTTTCAACGCCTGATCCGCCGCCGCCTCCTTCCCCTTGGCGGGCAGCCACAGCGCGCGGATGTCATGGTCGATCTGCGGTTCCAGCACCGCCAGTCCTCGATCCATCCAGTCGGCGAAGACGGGCTCGGTCTCATACAGGTCGCGCGCCATGCCGGCATATTGCGCGCCGCCGCCGGGGAACATGAAGACGACCTCGGGGGCCGCGCCCAAATGGTCATGGTTGAAAACCCGGCGCGGATCGGCCCCTTCCAGAAGCGCCGCCGCCTGCGCCGCATCGCGGGCGACGAGCACCCGGCGCTTGTCAAAGGCGCGGCGGCCCTCTTTCAAAGTGTAGGCCACATCGGCCAGCGGCAGATCGGGATGCGCACGCAGATGGGCTGCCAGCCGAACCGCCTGCGCGTCCAGTGCCGCCTTGCTGCGCGCCGACAGGACCAGCGGCTGGAACGGCCAGTCGCTTTCCTCGGACGCCGGGGCCGCAGGCGCCTCCTGCAGCACGGCATGGGCATTCGTCCCGCCCACGCCCAGCGAATTCACCCCGGCCCGCAGCACCGGCGCGGTCCAGTCGGTCAGCCGGTCATTCACCCGGAAGGGCGATGTCTCGAAATCGATCGACGGATTGGGCGCCTCGTACCCCAGCGAGGGCGGCAATTGCCGATGATGCAGCGACAACGCCACCTTGATCAGGCTTGCCACCCCGGCGGCGGTATCGAGATGGCCGATATTCGTCTTCACACTGCCGATGCGGCAGCTGCCCACGGCATCCGTCGTCTCGCGGAAGGCCTGGGTCAGTGCTGCAACCTCGATCGGGTCGCCCAGATAGGTGCCGGTGCCGTGACATTCGACATAGGAAACGCTGCCCGCATCGACGTCGGCCAGCATCTGCGCCTCGGCCACGCAGGCGGCCTGCCCGTCGACCGAGGGTGCCAGATAGCCGGCCTTGGCAGCGCCGTCATTGTTGATCGCACTGGCCTTGAGGATGGCCCAGATATGGTCGCCATCGCGGATCGCATCCTTCGCCCGGCGCAGCACCACACAGCCCGCGCCGCTGCCAAAGACTGTGCCCTGCGCGCGATGGTCGAAGGCGTGGCATTGGCCATCGGGCGACAGGATCTCACCCTCGGTGAACAGATAGCCCCGCCCATGCGGCAGCTCGATCGTCACGCCGCCCGCCAGCGCCATGTCGCATTCGCCCGACAAAAGCGCCTGCGCAGCGTAATGCACCGCCACCAGCGAGGTGGAACAGGCCGTCTGCACATTCACGCTCGGCCCCTTCAGGTCGAGGATATGGCTGACGCGGGTCGAGAGGAAATCCTTGTCATTGCCGGTATGGCGCAGCAGGAACATGCCGGTCTGATCCACCAGATCGCGGTTCGAGCAAAGGTTAAAATAGAAATAGCTGCCCATGCCGCAGCCTGCCCAGACGCCGATGGCGCCGGGAAAACCCTCGGGCGGGTGGCCCGCATTTTCCAGAGCCTCCCAGGCCACTTCCAGAAAGGCGCGATGCTGCGGATCAAGGATCGCGGCTTCCTTGGGCGAAAAGCCGAAGAACTCGGCATCAAAGCCCTTGAACCCGTCCAGAACAGCCGCCGCCGGGACGTAGTTCGGACGACGCATCTGGGCGGGGTTTTCGCCATTCGCCAGAAGCTCGGCCTCGGAAAGCTGGCGGATCGACGCGATTCCGTCGCGCAGGTTCTGCCAATAAGTCGTGATGTCCGGCGCGCCGGGCAAATGCGCGGCCATGCCGACAATCGCAATGTCGGTCTCGGCCACATCTGCATTCGCATCGGCCCCACCGATGCCCTGCTTCGCCGTCTGGTTCACAAGCTACCCACTTTCACACCGTCTCGCCAGACCAGGACCTGGTCGGAAGAGTCTCGTCTGCCAACCGCCAGACCTGTTGAATTTACGGCAAATGCCGCACCTGCGATACCCCGCGCCGAGGCGCAGGCCGATCTTGCTGGGCAGGGCGACAATGCCACGGAATTGCCACATTGTTGCCACTTTTTCAGGCAGAACATGGCCGAAATGCGGTGAAAGCCGCTACCAGAAGCCTGCGCCGGCCCCCCGTGCCATGCGGATTTGCGCGCCCAGATAGACAATAAGATCAAAGCCGAACCCCAAGGTCGTCACTCCGGCCCGCCGCAAGGCGCCCGGCCGTGTCAGCCGCTTGACCAGGAAATGCACCGGCACATAGCCGAAGGGCAGGCGCGGCAGGCGGGCGCGCAGCACGCCGGGCAGCCAGGCCTCATCTGCCGCCGCAAGGCGCAGGGCGGACGCGCGGGTCTCGGGCGGCAGGCTGCGCAGATAATCGAAAAGGCATAGGTTGATGGCGCTGCCGATGACGATCCGCTCCTGATGGCGGATCAGGCCGCGCAGCGTGGTTTCCGAACCATAGACGTGGAACACGCCCTCTGCCCCGTCGATCCGGGTCAGATCCTCAGGCGTGGTCAGGCCATCTGTCAGCACCATGGCGCGCAGAAACCCGTCCTCGACGGGCAAGCCGACCGGCAGGTGGAACGCGCGGGCGCGCATGGAAGGCATGGCGTAAAGCTGGCCGCAGATCGCGGTCTTCCAGTCGTCCAGACCACCCGCTGCCTTGAGCGCCAGGCGCGGCACCAGCCCCTTTGCCCCGCGCAAGGCGAGATCCTTGACCGGCTGGCTGTTCAACACCCAAAGCCCGGGCCGCGCCAGAAGGCCCATGATCAGCCGGGCCAGCATGTCGGGTTCGGTCCATTCGATATCGGCATCGGCGAAGACCAACGCCTCTGCATCGGGGCGCGAAAGATCATGCACGAAGCGGTTCCAGGTCCGGCTCTTGCCGCCTTCGGGCAGATCGGCCACCTCGGCTCCCGCCGCCGCCGCGCGCAGGGCCGTGTCATCCCGGCAGCCATTGGCCAGTACAAGGACACGCAGGTCGATGCCCGCCGCCACGCAATGCTGCGCCTGCGCCAGACTTGCCGCGACCATGGCCGGGATTCCCACCGCCTCGTTATGGGCAAAGATGCCAAGATCGACCTGCCGCATCAGATCACCGTCCTGCGCGGACGCGGCAAATCTTCCCCCCCTGCCGGGACCTGCCCCGTCTTGCGGGCGCGGGCCAACGCCTCGGCATGGCCAAGTACCGCGCCCCCGATCAGCCAGGTCAGCGGCACAAGCGTGGCATTCGGCAGCAGGTCGACCAGGTTGAAAGCGAAGATCAACGACAGCGCCGCCGCATAAGGCGAGATCGCCGCCGCCCCACGCGCCAGCGCCTCACGCGCCAGCAGCCCTACCGGCAAGGCCAGCAGCCCGAATTCCGCCAGATAGCCCAGCCAACCATAGGTCCCGATCTGGATGACCCAAGCACCGTCGGGAATTGTCGCAATCTCGCCGGTCGTCGGATCGTGCAACAGGTTACGCGCATAGCCGCCCCAACCGAACCACGGTCGCTCGGCGGCGCGGGCCAGCAATTCCTCTTCGTTGAAGATGCGGAAGGCCAGCGAGCCGGCCCGATCGGCGGACAGGCCCTTGAAGAAACCCACGATCGTTTCGACAGGCACAAGATGCGCCCCGCGCAGCAGCGGATAGGCCAGGACCACCGCCACCGCCAGCACCGCCGCGGCCGCCTGCACCCGGGGAGAAGCGAAGAAGAGCAGCGGCAACAAGACCATCGCATAGGCCAGCGGTCCAAAGCTCTTACAGAGCACCAGCATCATTCCCAGCCAGAGAAAAACTACAAGCTGGCGCGGCCGTGCCTCGGCCGGCCCTTCGCGCAAGAAGACGGCGGCAGCGGCCAAGGCCATGAGCGCAAAGAAGGCGACCCAAAGGCCATGCGGCAGAAAGACGAACGGGCGGAAGCCGCCGAACCGCATCGCCTGGGCGAAGTCATGCTGGAAATAGCCGTAGAGCCAGAGATTAAACTGCGGCGAAAGCCGCACTTCCAGCAGCATGGGCAGCGAGTAGATCAGCCCGCCAAGGACCAGCGCCTGCATAAGCGCGCGCAGCGCCTGTGGTGTCGCAAGGTCGCGTCGCGCGAGATAGAGCGGCAGGATGTACAGAAGATGGTTCGCCACGGCGGCAATGCTGTCATAAATGTGCATCCCGGGAATGTAGGCCACACCCATGATCACCGGATCGCCATTGGTCAGCACAGTGAAGAAAGGCGAGAGGAGGAACATCCCCATCAGCACCCGCCCGATCCCGCCATCCGGCCAGATCGACAGCCGCTGCTTCAGCATCAGAACCGTCACGACCAGCGCCGAAAGCGCAGGCAGCGTGTCCTTATCGATATCCGGCACCACGGGGAGGTCAAAGCGCAGCAGGGGCGGTAGGAAAAGATAGCCCCCCAGCACCGACCAGATCAGCGCCCGGCCCGGATCAAGGCGGGTATAAAGCAACCAGACCACCAGCGGCCAACTCAGCAGCATGTAGATGGCGAAGAGCGTGGGCTGGATGTCGGACACGGGGCGAAATGACCAGAATCAGTAGGGCAGGGCGAAGAGGTGGCAGATTGCGCAATCGCGGCTCTGCGCCTGCCGCGGCCACCGTTAGCACGAATTGCCGGGTCACGGCCAGTTTCGCGCATTCGATTCCATGCCGGAAACATTCTGTTCTGCGTCGCGGGGGCTTCGTCGAAGCCCCTATCCCGTGCTAGAGATAGCGTCAGTTTCCCGTGTTCCCGCCTGTTCCAGGATTGTACCTCGTTGGATTTTTGTTTCTCCGATACCCGGATCGGCGTCACCCATGCCAATGGAACCGCGCTGCTCGATACCGTTGTCGCCCGGCTTGCCGCCCGTCAGGGCTTTGCCCTGGCAACCATCAACCTCGATCACCTCGTCAAGCTCTCGCATGACCCGGAGTTCCGCGCCGCCTATGCGGCGCAGGACATCGTCGTTGCCGATGGCAATCCGATCGTCTGGCTGTCACGGCTTGCGGGCCGCCCGGTCAATCTTCTGCCCGGCTCTGACCTTGTCCTTCCCCTGGCCCGCGCCGCCGCCTGGCTGGGCGTGCCGCTGTCGATGATCGGGGCCACTGCCGAAGCGCTTGACGGGGCGGCACGGCGTTTGCGGGACGAGGTCCCGCAGTTGAATATCGGCATCCTGCACGCACCCCCGATGGGCTTCGATCCGCAGGGCGAAGAGGCGCAAATCGTGCTTGCGCGGCTTGAGAGAATGGGACCCGGTCTGTGCTTCATCGCCCTGGGCGCCCCGAAGCAAGAGCGCTTCGCGATGCTTGGCCGCAGGCTGGCGCCCCAGACCGGCTTTGCCTCGGTCGGCGCCGGGGTCGAATTCCTGTCCGGTCACCAGAATCGGGCGCCTGACTGGATGCGCGCCCTGGCGATGGAATGGCTGTGGCGGGCCCTCAGGGCGCCCCAGCGCATGGCACCGCGCTACCTTGCCTGCCTGGCGATCCTGCCCGGTCAAGCCATGGCGGCGCTCCGGCAGCGGCACACGCAGCGCGGCGAGCGGGAAAGGGCCTAGCCCTTGTACTCGATCAGCCCGCGCCGACGCCCGCGAAGACGATTCAGCCAGTATCCGGCAACGCCCAGCGCTTCGGGCACCTTGCCCAGCACCGCGAATAGCGCCGCCGCAGGGTCGCCCCAGCGCAGGGCAAGTCGCAGCGCCTGCAGGGGCCAGGCCAGCAGGATCAGCCAGCCCAAGGGATGCAGAAAGCTGCCCGCCAGAAGCGCCAGAAGCGGCACCCCCAGCCCCCAGAGCACGGCGCGGCGCGTCTCGGCCACCCAATGCCGTTCGGGGCTTGCGCCATGAAGGGCCGCGCCCTCGGCAAAGGCATGTCCCGCGCGCTGCGTGCGACGCCACCACTGCGAGAAACGGGTCATCGCCGCATCGTGCAACGTCATCTCGGCATCCAATCGCCAGATCTCTCCGCCCGCGCGGCGAAGACGCAGGCACAACTCGGGCTCCTCGCCTGCGATCAGGTCCTCGCAATAACCGCCCACCTCCCGCAGCGCTCGGACGACCATCAGCGCGTCCCCGCCGCAGGCGCGTGCCGGCCCGACTGGCGTATCCCATTCCCGGTCGGCCAGCCGGTTCCACAGACTTGCTTCGGGATGGCGCTCGCGCCGTCTGCCGCAAAGGACAACGGCGGCCGGATGGGCGGCAAGCCCGGCAAGCGCGGCCGGGATCCATCCCGGCTGCACCTCGCAATCGCCATCGACGAACTGCACCAAATCTGCCTCGACCCGCGCCAGACCGGCATTGCGCGCCCGGGCGGCGGTGAAGGGCTGGCTCATATCCAGCTCGACCACGACGGCCCCGGCCGCCTGTGCCGCTGCGACCGAACCATCGCGCGATCCACTATCCACATAGATGATGCGTGCGACCTGCCCCTGCAGCGAGGCAAGGCAGGCCAGCAGACGGGCCCCTTCGTTGCGCCCGATCACCACGGCGTCGATGCTGGAAGAAGGGGAAGCGCCGGATCTGGACATGGCGCGATCCTAGGCGGGGAAGGACGCGGTTTCCACCCCTTCGCAATGGCGCGCAATGCGACGGAGTCTCTGGTAGCTTTGCACCGCAAAGCTTTCATTTCGCCAAACTTTCTGCTATCGCCAAGCGTACGGGTGGGGACCCGGACGGATCAGTGCGATGAAGACCGCCCCAGTGATCGGGCCGCGCTTCCGCACCCCTTTCGGACAGTAACCGCCTTTGGGCGGAATGCAGTACTCGACCGGCGGCCCCAAGGGTCCGTTGCCGCAACAAAGGCCCGCGACTGACATGAACCGACACATCATCTTGGGGGCCGAGGCACTTGATCCGCATGATAAGGGGCAAACCCTGATGCCGGGCAAGAAGGATGACGGAAAGGGCCGCGCCGAGACACGGCCGCGCCCCGGCCATGTGCCAGTCTTCCGTCAGGGTCAGGTCCTGCCAGCCCAGCCGATTACCCTTGACCAGAAGACCGGCCGCGAGATCCTGCCGCCCTCGCTTTCGCTGGCGACGCTCAATCCTGCGCGGATCTGGGAATCAATCACGCTTGCGATGCCGGAGCCCGGACTTCTGGCGCGAAACGGTCTGTTCTCAGAGATCGAACACCATCCCGCTGCCCCCGCCTTTGACATTCTGCGCACGCGGGTCGTCCAGGCCATGGCCCGCAACGGCTGGACGCGTCTTGCCGTGACCTCGCCCACCCGTGGCTGCGGAAAAAGCCTGGTCGCGGCCAATCTGGCGCTGGCACTGGCCCGGTTGCCGTCTTGCCGAACCGTGCTTGTCGACCTCGACTTGCGCGAACCCGATCTTGCCGATCGTTTCGGACTTGAGGGCATCGGTCCGCTTGTCGACTACCTGCGGGGCGAGCAGCCGATGGAAAGCCACTTCCGCCGCATCGGCAGCAATCTGGCTCTGGCCCTGAACGGCGCGCCGGTCGCCCGCGCGGCCGAGCTGATCCAGGACCCGGAATTCGCCATGGCGCTTGGAGCGGTGGCCGAACTGCTCCAGCCCGACATCGTGATCTTCGACACGCCACCTGTCTTGCCGTCGGACGAAGTCATCTCACTGACCGGTCAGGTCGATGCCGTACTTCTGGTGGTCGACGGCACCCAATCGACCGCGCAAGAGATCAAGGCCGCGGAAGACCTGCTGGAAGGCCAGTTTCCGCTTCTGGGCGTGGTAATGAACCGCGCGCAGGACCGCGCCCTGACCCGTAGCATGCCACGGCGGAGGCAGTGACATGGGCCAACTTCAGACCCTTGAGGATCTGCTCAGCTTCCTGACACGGCGTTGGTGGGTGATCCTGGCCATCATCATCCTGGGCTTTGCCCTGTCCGCGACGCTCGCGAAAATGCGGCCCGACATCTATGAGGCCACGGCCGTGATCCAGGCCCAGGGCGCCCAGATCGGACTGGAGGCCACCAATGGCGGTTCGGCCCAGATGCTACAAGCGATCGAACAGCGGCTCACCACGCGCGAGGCCCTGTTGGCGATGATTGCGCGCCAGGGGCTTTACGCTGATCTGCCCGCCCTTTCGGACGAAGAGCGCGCCGCGCTCTTGCGCGCCTCGATCCGTATCGAGGGCGTGGCCAGCGCCGGGAATCAGGCCTATGGCCAACCCGCGCAGATTTCCGCGATCATCGTCACTGCCCATGATCAGGACGCCGACAAAGCGGCCCGCATCGCCAATGATCTGGCGCAGAGCGTGCTTGATATGGCCGCGGCGGGGCAGATGGCGCGGGCACAGGATACTCTTGCCTTCTACCGGGAAGAAGAAACGCGGCTCAGCGGGCAGGTCGCCGCGTTGGATGGCGATATCGCGGCCTACAAGCAGACCAACAGTGACGCCCTGCCGGAAGGGGCCGATGCGCGGCGTGATGAGATCGCCAGCATCGAAGCGGATCTGCGGGATTTGGACCAGAAACTTGTCGCCTTGACCGAAGAGCAGCGGCAATTGTCATCCCGCACCGACCTGCGCGCAACCGAGCAGCGTCGGTTGCAGGAGCTGACCAGCCAGATCGCCGTTCTGGGCGAACAGCGGGCGACGATCATGGCGCGGCGCGATGTCTTGCAGGCCGCCGGCGCGCGCCAACCCGAGGTCGAGCGCGGCCTGGCCGGGCTTGAGCGCCAATTGGCGCTGGCCCAGGGCAGCCTTACCGCAGTGCAGACCCGCTTGGACGATGCTGAAACCGCTCTGCGTCTGGCCGAAAGACAGCAGGGCGACCGGCTTGCTCTTCTCGACCGCGCCGTGACACCCGGGCAGCCCACGGGCTCGGGCGGCAAGAAGCTGTTCATGGCGGGGGCAATCGGATCGGTCCTGCTGGCCCTTGTCTTTGCCCTTATCCTTGATCTGGCAAAGCCCGTGATACGCACCTCGGCCCAGCTTGAACGGCAACTCGGGCTGCGCGCAGTGATCGCCCTGCCGGATCTGGGCCTGCCGACAGCCAAGTCCCGGCGTGGCAGCCAACGCCCGGCCCGCGCGCACGGGTGATGCTGTATCCTTCATCCCGCTGAAGAAGCGGTGTCTCCCGGCGATAAGTCCGGGGCAAGGCGGGGCGCCTAGCAGCCAGTGCCCTGAAGCACGACCCGTACCGTCCGCCGCAGCACCCGTAGGTCGGTTGCCAAAGACAGATCGGCCTCATAGGCGGCGTCAAAGTCCGCACGCGCCTCGAAGGTGCTGCGGTTGCGATCGGTGATCTGCCAGTATCCGGTCACGCCGGGACGCATCCGGTAATAGGCGGCCCCCGGATAAAGCTCCCGCTGGCAGGGCATCATGGGGCGCGGGCCCACCAGGCTCATATCCCCTTTCAGCACGTTCCAAAGCTGCGGCAGCTCGTCCAGCGAACTGCGCCGCAACATGGTTCCGAAACGCGTGATTCGGGGATCGTTGCGCAGCTTCTGCGTCAGGTTCCATTCCGCCCGCGCCGCAGGGTTCGCGGCCAGATAGTCCTCCAGCCTTTGATCTGCCTGGCTGACCATGCTGCGCAGCTTCCACATCCGAAAGATGCGGCCGTTCCGTCCGACGCGCTGCTGGACATAGAAGGGTTTGCCACCGTCGCGCGCGACGACAAGGGCCAGCACAGCCACCGCCGGAACGACGACAGGGACGGCGGCCAGCACTGCGGTGACATCGATCATGCGCTTGAAAAATCTGCGATATATCCCGGCCGCCGCAGCGTCGGGGACCGGGGGTTCCGCAGGGGCCGTTGCCTGCACGACCTCCTTGCGAGGCAGAGGGCCCGCATCAATATCGCGGGTGAAGTCAGGAATACTGATCGTCATTGTAGATCTTCCGCGAACAATGCGCGCTCTTGGACTCTGTTCGCCATACCAACACCGCAGGCGCGCGACGGTTTCAGGAAAAAGGGAACGACAAATTTAGAAAGCATCTCTGGCACCCGATCTTTTCGCCGCCATGGCCCATTCTACTCACCCGCCCCATCAAGAAGCTACGGGATAAAACAAAAGAACTGCACAGAGACGCCACAATCTTGCCCTCATTGCTCTGCCGCAGACATAGTAGCTGCACAAGGGCAGTCACCCAGGTTGCAGATTGAGCAGTTGGGGGCAGCAGGCCGGGGAATCCTCCCGCGGCGATTCGGTGGGGCTTTGGCGCCAATGGCAGGGCCAGGGCCTGCGTAGGCCACCCAGGCGGATACGGGAACTGTTGCCTGTATGGCAATAATCGCCGAAATCCCGACCAGCCCTGACGCGGACGCATCCTACTCCGACGCGACACCAGCCAGATAGCGGCCATAGGCGGTCTTGCCGAACAGCTTGCCCCGCGCGGCCAGCGCCGCGCGGTCGATCCAGCCCTGGCGATAGGCGATCTCGTCGGGGCTGCCGACCTGCAAGCCCTGCCGTTCTTCCAGCGTGCGCACGAAATTGCCCGCATCCAGCAGGCTCGCATGGGTGCCCGTATCCAGCCAGGCAAAGCCGCGCCCCATCCGCTCGACCGACAGGCTGCCCTCGGCGCGATAGGCCTCGAGCAGATCGACGATCTCCAACTCGCCGCGGGGCGAGGGCTTGATCGCGCGCGCCAGCGCGGGCGCCCGCCCGTCGAGATAGTACAGCCCCGTCACCGCGAAATGCGACGGCGGCACGGCGGGTTTCTCGATGATACCCTTGACCTTGCCCTGCGCGTCAAAATCGACCACGCCATAGCGTTCGGGATCGGCGACATGATAGCCAAAGACCGTGCCGCCTGCCACGCGCGCATCCGCCGTCGCCAGCATTTCCGGCAGGCCATGGCCGAAGAAGATGTTGTCGCCCAGGACCATCGCACTGGGGCTGCCCGCCAGGAAATCCTCGGCCAGAAGATAGGCCTGCGCCAGCCCGTCGGGGCTGGGCTGCACGATCCACTCAAAGCTCAGCCCCCATTGGCTGCCATCGCCCATCAGGCGGCGGAACTGCGGCTGGTCATCCGGCGTAGTGATGATCGCGATCTCGCGGATGCCGCCCAGCATCAACGTCGACAGCGGAAAATAGACCATCGGCTTGTCATAGACCGGCAGAAGCTGCTTGGAGACCCCCATGGTGATTGGCCAAAGCCGCGTGCCCGAGCCTCCGGCGAGGATGATGCCCTTGCGCTGCGTCATGACGAAAGCTCCTTGAGAATGTCGTCCAGCCCAACCCGCCAATCGGGCCGCGCCAGGCCGAAGGCGGCGGTGAAGCCCGTGCAGTCAAGCCGCGAATTGGCCGGACGCTGCGCTGGGGTCGGATAGGCGCTGGTCGGGATGTCGTTGATCGCGCAGGACAGGCCCGCCCGCGCCATGATCTCGCGCGCGAAATCGGCCCAGCTTGCGTCCGGCTCACCCGCGAAATGCTGCGTGCCGCCCTCTGCGCCCTGCCGCATGGCCCGTGCCGCGCTGAAAAGCGCGTCGGCGATCGCCGCCGCTGGCGTTGGCCCGCCGATCTGGTCGGCGACGACGTTCAGGCTGTCACGCTCGCGCCCCAGCCGCAGCATGGTCTTCACGAAATTCGCGCCATGGGCCGAGACGACCCAGCTTGTCCGCAAGATCAGATGCGGCCCGCCCGCCGCGCGCACGCCGACCTCGCCCGCCAGTTTCGAGCGGCCGTAGGCGCCCAGCGGCGCGGTGCGGTCTTCGGGCCGGAAGGGCTGATCCCCTGCGCCGTCAAAGACATAGTCGGTAGAGACATGCAGGAAAGGCAGGCCCCGGTCTGCCGCCGCCAGCGCCATCGCCTCGGGGGCCGCGCCGTTCACCATCGTGGCGGCGTCCTCTTCGGTTTCCGCCTTGTCCACCGCTGTCCAGGCCGCGGCATTGATCACCGCATCGCACTCGGCCGCCTTGACCGCCGCCGCGCAGGCCGGCGGATCGGAAAGATCGGCCTCGTCCCGGCCCAGAAATCGCGCCGTCACCCCATCAGGCAGCCGCCGCGCCAGTTCTGTCGCCACCTGCCCCGTCTTGCCGAAAACTAAAACCCGCATCACTTCCCCGCCCATCGATAGGCCAGAAGGCCAAGATATTCCTTCAGCGCGACGTCGGCATCCTGAAGGTGATCGTCAAGGCGCCATTCAAGTCTAAAAGTCTGATTTCCAGAACGAAAATCCACCGGCCAAGGGATCAGGCCGGTCCAGCCATTGCGCTGGAATGTCTCGATCGAGCGCGGCATGTGGAACGCGCTGGTCACCAGAAGCCAGACCTGCCCCTCTTGCGGTTGAATCAGGTCGCGGGTGAAGATCGCGTTTTCCGAAGTGTTGCGGGACCGGTCTTCCAGCACGATCTGCGCCTCGGGCACGCCCAGCGACAGCCACAAGGCCTTGGTCATCGCCGAAGGCAGCGTATGGGCATCGTTATAGACTAGGCTCGCCGTGCCACCGGTGAAGATCAGCTTCGCGTCTGGAAAACGTCTGGCAAGGTCGACCCCGGCCGTCATCCGCTCGCCGCCCTGGTTCAACCCGACGACACCCCAGCGCGCATAGGCCCCGGTATCTTCCGCGCCGCCCAGAACGATGATCCCATCCACCTTTTCGGGCAGCGGCGGGTTGGGCGGATATTGCAGTTCAAGGCCGGCCAGAAGCGGCGAGGCAAGCGGAAACAGCGTGAACCCCAGCAACAGGACGAAGGTCAGACCCAGCCCCCAGCGCGCCAGGCGCAGCCTGCCCCGCCACAGGCCTAAAAGGCCCAGCGCCATCAGGAACAGCAACCATGTCTCGACCCGTGCGGCCATGCCGATGGTCTTCGAGGCAATGAAGAACAGCTCGTCCATCAGCCGCCGCCGGTCTTGGCCGTGCCAAGCCTTTCGCCCACACCCTTGCGTTCAAGCAGCGGCTGCCACCAAGCCTGATTGTCCAGATACCAGCGCACCGTGCGGCGCAGGCCCTCCTCGACCGTAACCGAGGGGCGCCACCCCAGTTCCTCGCGGATGCGGCTGGGGTCGATGGCATAGCGCGCATCATGGCCAGGACGGTCGGTGACGAAGGTGATCTGATCCGCGTATGACCCCTGCGTCTTGGGCTTCATCTCGTCCAGCAGCGCGCAGATCGTGCGGACAAGGTCGATGTTGCGGCGTTCATTCTCGCCGCCGATATTGTAGCTGCGCCCGACCTTGCCCTGCCGCACCACCAGAAGCAGCGCATCGGCATGATCCTCGACATACAGCCAGTCGCGCACGTTCTCGCCCTTGCCATAGACCGGGATCGCCTTGCCATGCAGCGCATTCAGGATCACGACCGGAATCAGCTTTTCGGGAAAGTGATAGGGCCCGTAATTGTTCGAGCAATTGGTCAGAACGACCGGCAGGCCATAGGTTTCATGCCAGGCGCGGACCAGATGGTCGCTCGCCGCCTTCGATGCCGAATAGGGGCTGCGCGGGTCATAGGGCGTGTCTTCGGTGAACTGCCCTTCGGCGCCCAGCGAGCCGAAGACCTCATCGGTCGAGATATGGTGAAAGCGAAAGCCGGCAGGCCGGCCCTGCCGCTGCCAATGGGCGCGCGCGGCCTCAAGCATGTTGAACGTGCCTGTGATATTGGTCTCGATGAAATCGGCCGGACCGTCGATCGACCGGTCGACATGGCTTTCGGCCGCCAGATGCATCACCGCATCGGGATTGTGCAGCGCGAAGATGCGGTCCAGCGCCACCCGGTCGCGGATATCGGCCTGTTCGAAACTGTAGAGGTTCGACTGCGCCGCGCCCGCGACATTCGCCTCGCAGGCCGCGTAGGTCAGCGCATCCAGGTTCACCACCTCATGCCCACGCGCCACCGCAAGCCGCACCACCGCGCTGCCGATAAAGCCCGCGCCCCCCGTCACCAGAAGCTTCACTTGCCGCCCTCCCAGGTGAAGGGCCGCGGCGCATCGGCCAGAAGCGGGGCCGCGCGATCCTTGTCCGACAGGACGGGCGTGGTGACGCCCCAGTCGATGCCGATCTCGGGATCATCCCAGCGCACCGCTCCATCGCAATCGGGCGCATAAAGATCGCTGCATTTATACTGGACTTCGGCATTCTCGGTCAGCGTCACGAAACCATGAAGAAAGCCCTTGGGCACCAGCAGCTGCCGCCCGTTTTCCGCCGAAAGCTCCACGGCCACCCAACTTGCGAAACGCGGCGAGCCCGCGCGGAAATCCACCGCCACGTCCAGAATGGCCCCGCGCGTGCAGCGCACCAGCTTGTCCTGCGCGCGTGGCGGGCGCTGATAATGCAGACCCCGCAGCGTCCCCTTGGCGGCGGACATGGAATGGTTGTCCTGCACCCAGTCGATGCCGATCCCGACCTCTGCCATACGCGCGGCGTTGAAGGTTTCGCTGAACCAACCCCGCGCATCGCCAAAGCGGCGCGGCGTCAGGATCAGCACTTCGGGCAGGTCTGTCGGCGTTACATCCATCGTCTCTCTCACCTCGGGCGCGGCCATGGACCCATAGCGCAGGTCGCGTGGCTTGCCCAACCCTTACGTCACAAGTTCAAGCAGTTCCGGGCCATAGACCGCCGTCAATGCTGCAATCAGCGCCAGAACCAGCGCAAAGATCTGCAGATCATGCCGCATGTCCCAGGCACCATGCCGCCAGGCCAGCCGCGCGATCAGCGGATGGACCAGCGTCAGCGCCAGACCCTGCGCCAGCAGGGCCCCGCCCAGGCCGGCAAGCTGCACCCCGATCAGGAAGGCCAGGGTCTGCACGGTCGCCCGGGCCGCCTGCAACAGAAAGAAGCCGCGGCCATCCCCCGCCGCCAGCGCGGAATGCTCATAGGTCAGCCCGACCACGGCAGGCATCTGCGCCATGGCGATGGCCGTCACCAGCACCCCCGCCGTATGGTAGCGGGCGTCATACATCAGCGCCACCAGCGGCCCGCCCGCCACCGCCATCGCCGCCAGCATCGCCAGCACCGAGAGTGAGATCGCCCGCCGCAGCCGCGCCAGCCGCGCGGTATTCTGGGCCGAGGCGGCAGGCGGATGGTCGCGATAAAGCGGGATCATGATCCGCGACACCACCGCCGCCGCCAGCAGCATGGGAAAAGAGGCCAGGAAATAGCCGATATTGTAGATGCCCAGATCCGCAAGGCTCAGATGCGCGCCCAGAACCGCCTTGTCGCCCTGCGACAGCAGGAAGCCGCAGGCCGAAGAAAGAAAGATCCATTTGCCGAAATGCAGAAGCTCGCGGCCCGAGGCGCGTTCCCAGGCAAAGCGGTTGGCCTCGCCCGGCAGAAACAGCCAGCACAGCACCAGCTTTGCGGTCGAGCCGATCAGCGCCCCGATCACCAGCGCCCAGACCGAGCGCATCGCCAGCGCCAGCATCACCATGGCCAGGATGCCGATCGCCTGTGACAAGAGGTCCAGCGCCGTGAGCCGCCCCAGCATCAGATGCCGGTTCGCCGTGTCGATCCGCGTCGGGTTGAAGCCCGCGATCAGCAGCGTCAGCCCGGCCACGGGCAAAAGCTGTGCCAGTTCCGGCACGGCGTAGAGGTGCGCCACCGGCCAGGCCACCGCACAGGTCACCAGCCACAACAGCAGGCCCCGCACCACATTGATCGTCCAGGCCGTATCCAGGAAGCCGCGCTCGTCCCCGCGGACCGAGCGGCTGATCGCCGGGCCGATCCCGGTGTCGGAGAACATGGCAAGCCCGATCAGCACCACCGAGACCAGCGCCATCACGCCGAAAGCCTCGGGGAACAAAAGCCGGGTCAGGACGAGGTTGGAGGCAAGCCGCAGGGCCTGGCTGATGGCATATGAGCCTGCGGTCAGCGCGCCGCCGCTCAGCGCGCGGCCGAAAAGCCCCCTGCCGCCCATTGCCCCTTGCATCGACTGTCCTGTCCTGCCTGCCGCGCCTTGCGGCGAACCCTAGGAAGCTTCCCGATCAAAGAAAAGGTACGGCGGCATGGCGGGGGCATGGCACCTTCCTGACATTTCTCCGATCTCGCGCTGTCGGCAGCGATGCAACGCTTCTCCACCGCCGTGCCCCGCGCTGCCCCCTGCCCCCTTGCTTGTACCGGCTGGGTTGCCAATGCTGCCTCCGCCGCTGCCCCGGCCCTGCCCGCTCTGCTCCGCCGCTGAAAGCCCGTGCCGTGAAACTCGCCTATCTGGTTAACACCTATCCGCTCCCCTCGCACACTTTCATCCGGCGCGAGATTCAGGCGCTCGAGCGGATGGACTGGCAAATCCACCGCTTCGCCCTGCGCAGCGCCCCCGACCGGCTGGCCGATCCGGGCGACATCGCCGAACAGGCGCGCACGGAATATATCCTCAAGCCGGGCCTGTGGCGGCTGATGCGCACTGCGCTGGCCTTTGCGGCGCGCCGCCCGCTGCCCGCCTTGCGCGCGCTGCGGCTGGCCCTGGCCTGCGGGGCAAAGGGCGGCGATGGCGCGCCCGGCACCGGCGGGCGGCTGCGGCATTTCGTCTATTGGCTGGAAGGCGCGCAGCTGGCGCGGCGCTGCCATGAGGAACGTCTGCCCCATATCCATGCCCATTTCGGCACGAATTCCGCCACCGTCGCCATGCTCGCGGCGGAAATCGGCGGGCTGACCTATTCCTTCACCACCCATGGCCCCGAGGAATTCGACGCCCCCCGTGGCCATTCCCTGGGCGAAAAGGTTGCCCGCGCGGCCTTTACTGTCGCGATTTCCTCCTATGGTCGGGCGCAGCTGTGCCGCTGGGCCGATGTCGCGCATTGGCACCGCCTGCATGTCGTGCATTGCGGCATCGAACCCTGGCGCTTCCGCGAACCCGCAGTCCAGCCCGATGGCCCGCTGCGCCTTGTGGCCATCGGGCGACTGGCGGAACAGAAGGGCTTTCCGCTGCTGGTCGAGGCGCTGCCCGCCGCGCTGGCCCGCGTGCCCGACCTGCATCTGACACTGATCGGCGAAGGCCCGTTCCGCCCGCTGATCGAAGCACAGATCGCCCGGCTGGGCCTGGCCGCCCATGTCACACTGACCGGCTGGCTGGACGAGACCGAGGTTCGCGACCAGCTTGCCCGCGCCCATGCGCTTGTCCTGCCTTCCTTCGCCGAGGGCCTTCCCATGGTGGTGATGGAAGCCTTCGCTGCCGGTCGCCCGGCCATCGCCTCCGCGATCATGGGCGTGCCCGAACTGGTCACGCACGAGACGGGCTGGCTGGTCCCGGCCGGCGATGCCGATGCCTTGGCCGAGGCCATCGCCGCCGCCGATGCCCTGCCACGCGAACGGCTGGCCGAAATGGGCCGTAACGCCCGTGCCGCCGTCCTTGCCCGCCATGACATCACGCAAGAGGCCGAAAAACTCGCCGCCCTCTTCGCGTCCGGCGGCAGACCCTGACATCCGGGGCGCCTGCACCCTTCCTCTCGGTCCAGATACTCTCAGGGGACCCGGGGAGCGGAAACCCCCGGGCTCTGACCCAGGCGCAGGGCAAAAACCTTTACGACCTTCCCCGCGTGAACTCGCCCCCGCCGCGCTTGCGCCGCACGGCCAGCGACACCCCGACATAGACCCCGAACCCGACCGGATCGCGCAGGGCCAATCCCGCAAGTCCCGGCAGGGACAGCCGCGCCTTGCCTTCGCGCGCCAGCAGCCCGGGATGCAGGGCGGCAATCTCCGCCATACCCGCATCCTGCCGCCGCCGCACCTTGACCAGCGCGGCAAAGCCTTCGGCCATCGGCCAGTCGTATCGGTCAGGCACCTGCACCCGCTCTTCAGGCAGGAATTGCAGCCGCACGAAACTGTCGTCCGAGATGATCCGCGGAAAGTCCCCCCAGCGCGTACGCCCCGCGGCATTCACAGCGAACAGCCCGTAGCCGGGCGCCACGCTGCGGGCAAAGGGCAGGCGCTGCCAGAAGCGCCCATAGGCGCGGGTCAGGGCCGAACGCGCGCGCGGCACGACCGGCGTCGCCCCGGCATAGCGCGGCACATCTTCCGTCAACACCTGCACAAGCGCCGCCATCACCCCGCGCGTCACCACGCAATCGGCATCGAGATAGGCCCGGCAGGCCCCATGCGCGGCCGCATCGCCCGCATTCAGCGCCCCGGGCTTCGATCCCTCAGCCCGTTCGATCACCATCAGGCCCCAACCCGCCGCTCGGGCCGGCGCCGCAAAGCCCCGCGCCACCTCCGCCGTGGCGTCGCGGCAGCCATTCGCCACCACGATCAGCTCGGCCCCGCCCGGCACCGGATCGCTGGCCAAGACCGCCGCCAGACAGCGCCCGATCCAGCCCTCTTCGTTCGAGGCCGGGATGATCACGCTCAGGGCCGGTGCGGGGCGCGCGGCTGTCAGCATGGATCGCAGCCCCGCGCCAGCGCCAGCCAGCGCGGATTCTCGTCGCCCAGATGCCGCATCGCGCCCCAGCTTCCCCATTTGTTCGGGGGATAGAGATCGACAAAGGCATTGAAGGGCTGATCGCTCAGCCGCGCCCAGCCGGATAGAAGTGTGCCGTACAGCGCGCCCATTTCGGGCGAAAAGTTCAGCACGGCGAAGAAATCGGTCAACGCCTGATCCTCGACCATCGGGCCATAGCCCACGACATGGGTGCCGCCCTCATACATCACCAGCTTCAAACCATGATCGGCCGCGACCTGCGCCTGATAGGGCAGCGTGTCGCCCAGAAGCTGTGCCAGGGTGTCCTCCGGCGTACCGCTCGTGCTGCCATCGCGCAGCTCTGCCGCCGCCAGAGCGACCGCCCGGTCATAGCGATGCGCCGCCAAATACTCCGCCGCCGCCCGCCCCGTCAGCCCCTCGCGCGCGGCGCCCGCCTTGGCCGCCGCCTCGCTTTCCGCGAGCCATCCGTTCACGGTGGCACGCTTCTGCTCGGCCCCCAGAAAACCCGAGAAATAGCCCGTCACGGCATAGGCATCGAAGCTCTCCACCGGCGCCTTGCCACCCCGCGCCACTTCCAGCGGCGCGGCCAGCATGTCGGCTTCAGGCCCTTTCCAGCCGGTTTGGGTTGCGATCACCCGGACCACCCGGTCGCAAGGCATGGCGGCGCACCAGAGGCCCATCACCTCCGCCGCCCGCACCCCGTAATATTGCCAGCCCGCGCCATCGACGCCCCAGCGCGCCAAGCCCTGCTGGTTTGCCCAGGCGTTCTGGGCGAATTGCGGGTTCCAGACCTCGTTCGACAGTTCCACCCAGGCGCGCAGGCCGGGGTCCAGATCGCGCGCAACAATTCCGGCATAGATACGAATGAAATTGTCATCGGCCAGATGCGGCAGGGTGAACCAGGGCTCGGCCTCGAGCCGGTTCGCCAAGGCCACCATCACCTCGACCGGAACCCCCTTGCGCGCCCATGAATAATCCATGGGCAAAGGCCGGTCCGCCGCCCGCGACAGGGTGGAATTGTTGGTCAGCATCCAGTCCATGAAGCGGATGCCCCGCGCCCCTTCAATCCGTGCCAGCCAGTCGGGGTTGAAAATCTCGCCCGCCTCCAGCGCCGCCGCACGATCCTCGCGCACGATCGAGATATGGCGGATCGGGTCGGCGCGGTCGGTGGCGGCGATGGTCAGGATCACCGCGCCTTCGCCGGGCGTATAGTCGAATGTCGCGCTGGCGCCTTCGGCCCGTACCTCCTGCGCCCGGCCCTCGATCTTCAGCACGCCCTTGCCCTGCCAGCGCACCAGATAGCGCCCCGCCGCCCCTGCCGCCTCTTGCGGCAGGTCGGTGAGAACAAGGGTCGAGATGCCCGAAACACCATCGGGAAGGAACAGCGGCCAGCCCTCCGCATCCAGCGCCCCTGCCGCGCGCAGGTCGGCCTCGTCCCAACCGCCCCAGCCGCCGCCGCGATGGGCGATCCAGGGTCGGGCGGATTTCATCTGGTCCAGGAAAGGCAGCTGGACCGACCAATCGGCAATGCCGGCAAGGCCCAGCGTCAGCGAAGGGTTGGTGATCGGGGCAAAGCCGGATTTCGGCGCAGAGGCGGGCGCTGCGCTCTGATCCGGCCCGGGCGCCATGTCCGCCCGCTTGCCCATCGCCGCGATCTTTGCGGGCAAGCCCTCGACCGCCGCCCAGGCGATGCGCTGGAAGGCCGCCGCCTGATCCTCGGGGATAACCGCCTCGCGCGTCTCCCAGACCCGGACCAGTTTGGCGGGCAGGCCTTCGGGCGAGCGTCCGGTCAATGCCGCGATCTGCACCATGGCGACGAAGTAAAGCCCGCGCCCGTTCAGATGGATATCGTCGGCGAAGACATCCGAGATATTCGTCAGCCCGGGCACCTGGCCCGCCGCGATCTCGTCCGACAGCAGCGCCATGGCCTGCCCCGCCGGGATGATCTGCGCCCGGTCGCCCGCCGCCGCGAGCCAGAGCGGAAACTCCTCGTCGAGTCGCAGGCGCCAGGGCAGATCGGCATTCACCTCCTCGGGTTTGGGGGTGAAGCTGGGCCAGGTCTCGTAAAGCCAGACCCGCACTTCGGGGTTCGCGGCCTCGGCCGCATCGGCCCAGCGCGCGACAAGGCCCGTCGTGTCGCTCCATTGCAGATGGGCGGCGATGGGCTGGGCTTCGGTCAGGATCAGATCGCCGACCGTGCCCAATGCCAGCGCGGCGCGGCCATCCACACCCTCGGCCTTGGCGGCATTGTCCCAATTATAGCCCAGCGGCGCGCCATTGATGATCTGGGCCTGGACCTCGCGCGTTTCGCCCATGGCAGCCAGGCCGCGCTCGACCATGCCCGGCAGGTCGGGGCCGACCAGCGAATGGCCGATGAAAAGGATCTTTGACAGCAGCGCCAGCACCGACATCCCCTATCCCGCCCTGATGCCGGTGGGCGGATACCCCGCCACCTCGATCCAGACCAGACGCTGAAGCGCCACCGCCACCGCATCGGAGGGCGCACCGGCCAGGGTTCCATCCCGCTTTGGCAGCCGCGCGGGCAGGCCTTCGGGGCTTTGCCCCGACAGGACGGCGGCATGGGTCATCGCGATCAGCCAGGCGCCCAGATCGCTCGGATGGATCTCATCGGTGAAAAAGGCGCGCCGGTCGGGGATACCGGGCAAGGCCCCGGCTTCCGCCGCGCGCACCGCTGCCGCCAACACCGGGCCACCCGGAATCACATGGATCACGCCGCCCGCCTCGGCCAGAGCTGGGCGCAAGAGCGCCGCCTCCCACAGCGCTGCGCGGTCGTCAGCAATCCGGTCCAGCCAGCCTGCCGGATCATCCAGCCGGTGCCAGGTCTCATAGAGCAGCACCCGCGCCTGCGGATTGCCCGTGCGCGCCCGCGCCACCCATTTCGCCAGATGGTTCGCCGACGCATGCCAGCGGATCGCATCCTTCAGCTCGACCATCTCGGTCAGGATCACCGCATCATAGCCGCCGCCCGCCAGCGCCTCGTCTGCCAGGCGGGTCGCCTCCAGCCCCTTGACCTCGCCCTGCCAATGGTCGCGCAGCGAGGTGCCCCAGCCGATCTGGCTGTCAAAGCCATGGCCCAGCGCCGCGGCCAGCATGACCGGCATATCGGGGCCGACCAGCGAATGGCCCAGGTGATAAACCCGGGTCGGTCGCACGATGGCGGGCGGATCGGCGTAGACGGCCCGGAAGGCGGCCTCATCCAGCGCGGCACGAGGCGCAGGGACATCTTCCGGGCGCAGCGCACGCCACCCCGCCAGCCCCGCCGTCGCGGTCATCGCCGCTCCCCCTGCCAGAATCACCCGCCTCTTCACGCCTGCCTTGCCCCTCATCCGCTCTTTCGCCCGCGCCCCTTTCTGCTATCAACGCCGCGCCATGACCAGTGCCCAGGCCGGAACGCAGCGTTTCCAGGGCAAATGATCGGAGACGACAGGATGACACATCTCTGGGTCCGCGCCGAACAGCGCCCGAATGAGGAACGCGTCGGCGTCACGCCCGAGGGCGTCGCCGCCCTGATCGCCGCCGGGCTTCAGGTCACGATCGAGGACAGCCCGACCCGCGCCATTCCGATTGACGGCTATCGCGCGGCAGGCGCCACCATTGCCGCGCCCTATACCTGGCCGCAGGCCCCGCGCGACGCCATCATTTTCGGCCTCAAGGAACTGCCCGAGGACGGCACGCCCCTGCCGCACCGCCACATCATGTTCGGCCATGCCTTCAAGGGCCAGCCCGCCGGACAAGTGCTGCTGAAGCGGTTCAAGGCGGGCGGCGGCACGCTCTACGATCTGGAATATCTGGTGGACGAGGCCGGCCGTCGCGTCGCCGCCTTCGGCTACTGGGCCGGTTTCGCCGGCGCCGCCGTCAGCCTGAAATGCTGGGCCGCCCAGCAGCGCGGCGGGATCTGCGGCCCGGTTGCGCAGGTCGGCTCGCAGGCCGAGCTGATCGCCGAACTTGAAGAAGACCTGCAAAGCCTCGGCCGCCCGCGCGCCCTGATCATCGGCGCCCAGGGCCGGGTCGGCTCGGGCGCCGCCGCGCTCTGCGACGCGATGGGCGTGCAGACCACGCTCTGGGACATGGCCGAGACAGCCCATGGCGGCCCCTTCCCCGAGGTGCTGGCCCATGGCATCTTCCTGAATTGCATCCTCGCCCGCCCGGGCTGCCCGGTCTTTGTACCGCGCGAGGCGCTGACCCAGGTCCGCCGCCTGTCGGTGATCGGCGACATCGCCTGCGACCCGACCTCGGATTTCTCGCCGATCAAGGTCTATGACCGCACGACCGACTGGCAGGAACCCGCCCTGCGCGTCGCCGAATTCCCGCTGCTGGACGTGACCGCGATCGACAACCTGCCCTCGCTGCTGCCGGTCGAATCCTCGCAGGATTACGCCGCCCAGCTTCTGCCCACGCTTCTGTCGCTGACCGATCTTGGCGCGGGCGTCTGGGCGCGGGCATTGGCCGATTACCGGACCCACAGCGCCCAACTTTGACCCGCCCGCGAATTTTCACCGAAAATTCGTATTCTTGAGTGAAGGGAGACACGACATGACGATCCATTGGTGCGGCACCGGCCTGTCCTCCGGCCCCGGCCTTCGCCGCCTGATCGAGGCGGGGCTTCCCGTCGTGGTCTGGAACCGCACCGTCGCCAATGCGCAGGAAGCCGTGGGCGATATCGCCAGCGACATCCGGGCCTATACGCTCGAGGCGCTGACCGCCGCGCTGGAGCCGGGTGATGTCGCGATCTCGATGCTGCCCGCCGATCAGCATGTCGCCATCGCCAGGGCCTGCCTGACCAAAGGCGCGCATTTCGTCTCGTCCAGCTATATCGCACCCGAAATGAAGGCGCTGGATGCCGAATTCCGCGCCAAGGGACTGGTTTCCCAAAACGAGATCGGTCTCGACCCCGGCCTCGATCACCTGATGGCGCATGACCTTGTGGCGCGCTACCGCGCCGCGCCCGGCTATCACGCCGACAATATCCTCACCTTCACCTCTTATTGCGGCGGTATCCCCAAGATCCCGAATCCCTTCCGCTACAAGTTCTCCTGGGCGCCGGCGGGCGTCCTGAAGGCCCTGCGCTCGCCCTCGCGTTCGCTCAAGGCCTTTTCCGAGCTGTGCATCACCAAGCCCTGGGACGCGATCACCGAATATGTCGCCCCCCTGCCGACGCCCGAGGCCTTCGAGGTCTATCCGAACCGCGATTCGCTGCCCTTCATCGCGGATTACCGCTTTGATCCGGCCTGGAAACTGCGCGATTTCGTGCGCGGCACCATCCGGCTGAATGGCTGGTCCGAGGCCTGGAAGGACATCTTCGCCACGGTCGAGGGTCTGGAAGGTGCGCCGCAGGCCGAGGTGGACGCCAAGCTGAACGCCGTCGCCGCCGATCTTCTGAAGACCAATTCCTACGCGCCGGGCGAACCCGATCGCGTCGTGTTGTTCGTGGCGCTCAAGGCCGAGCGCGAGGGTCGCCCGGTTTTCCACCAGACCTGGGCGATGGATGCCTGGGGCGATGCGCGCGGCTCGGCCATGGGGCGGCTGGTCTCGGTTCCGGTCTCGATGGCGGTGCAGGCGGTTCTCGCGCGCGAGATCCCGGCAGGTGTCCATACCGCGCCGCATGATCCGCGCCTTGTCACCCGCTGGCTCGATGAAACCCGGCGTCTGGCGCAATATCTGGAACGGGTCGATCATCTGCACTGACCCCGGCCCTGCCCGCCGAAAGACGGGCCGACACATTGCGGTGACGTGACAGGGGCAGGCTCTGCCGTTAAGCTTTCAGGCCGATCCGGGGCGCAACCCGGACGCGATGCGAGCAGGCAGAGGACCATCCCGCTCATGGGCAGCGACGGCATCCTTTCAGGCCGGGAACGGCTGGCAAACCGCTTTGCGGCCTGGGCCGTGCGGCGCCAGACGCCCGCGCAGGGATTCGTCTCGCAGCCCGAACCGCGCTCGATCGGACTGTATGCGCGCGGCAAGCAGCTTCTGGCCGGCAATATCCTGCTGGCCGGCCATCTGGCCGAATCCAAGGGCCAGCCGCTCTGGGCGATCGAGTCGCCCGACCCCGCCTTTGCCGCCGAGGCCCAGGGCTTCGCCTGGCTGGATGATCTTGTCGCCCTCGGCACCCTTCCCGCCCGCGCGCTGGCGCAGGACTGGACGCTGGACTGGATCCGCCGCCATGGCGCGGGGCAAGGGCCGGGCTGGACGCCGGACCTGACCGGACGGCGGGTGATCCGCTGGGTTCATCACGCGATCTTCCTGCTGCAATCGCGCGACAAACCCGCCCAGGACGGCTATTTCGACGCCCTGACCCGGCAGGTCGCCTTTCTGGCCCGCCGCGCCGGGGCCGCGCGGCCCGGCCTGCCGCGATTCGAGGCGCTGATCGGCCTTCTGATCGGGTCGCTGGCCCTGAAGGGAATGGAGCGGCACGTTCCCGCCGCCCTCCAGGCCCTGACCCGAGAATGTGCCACCCGCATCGACGCCTCGGGTGGTTTGCCCACCCGCAACCCCGAGGAACTGCTCGAGGTTCTGACCCTGCTCACCTGGGCGCTGCGCGCGCTGGCCGAGGCAGAGCAGACCCTTCCACCGGACCTGGCCCAGACCGTTGACCGCATCGCGCCGTCGCTGCGGGTCTTGCGCCACGCCGACGGCGCGCTGGCGCGGTTTCACGGCGGCGGCAAGGGCGTTGAAGGACGGCTCGACGCCGCCCTTGCCGCTTCGGCGGCGTTGCGCCCGGTCGGCCACCTGACCGAAGCCATGGGCTTCGTCCGCCTGTCCGGCGGGCGCACCAGCCTGATCCTTGATGCCGCCGATCCGCCTGGCGGCGCCGCCCGCGCCACGGCCCATGCCTCGACCGCCGCTTTCGAGTTGACTTCGGGCCGCCGCCCTTTGGTCGTCAATTGCGGCTCGGGCCTGCCCTTCGGTCGGGATTGGCGACTGGCGGGGCGGGCGACACAATCCCATTCGGCGCTCGGGCTGAGCGGTTCATCCTCCTCGCGCTTTGGCAAGGGGGGCGCGACCGAGCGGCTTGAGGACTGCGCCCGCGTCACTGCGCTGCGCCATGCCGGGGGCGCCGATGGCGCGCTGACCTATCTGGCGCATGATGGCTGGTCCGCCAGCCATGGCCTGACAGCGGGGCGCGAGCTGCACCTCTCGGCCGATGGCCGCCGCCTGGGCGGCACCGACACGCTGGCCGCGCTCTCCGCCGCCGAGCGCCGCCAGCTGGATCAGGCCATCGCCCGCACCAACCTGCGCGGCATCGGCTTTGCCATCCGCTTCCACCTGCATCCCGATGTCGACGCCACGCTGGATATGGGCGGCAATGCCGTGTCGATGGCGCTGCGCTCGGGCGAGATCTGGGTCTTCCGCCATGACGGGCGCGCGAAATTGTCCCTGGAAGCCTCGGTCTATCTTGAAAAAGGCCGCCTTCAGCCCCGCCCGGCGCGGCAGATCGTCCTTTCCGGCCATGTGACCGACCTTGAAACGCGGATCGGCTGGACCTTGGCCAAGGCACAGGATACTCCGCTCGCCATTCGCGACCTGGACCGGGACGATCCGGTTCCCATCTGACCGGAGGCCGACTTGCCCGATTCCGTCCGCATCACCCGCGCGCTTCTTTCCGTCTCCGACAAGACAGGGCTTCTGGACCTGGCCCGCGCCCTGCACGGGCTGGGGGTAGAGCTTCTGTCCACCGGCGGTTCCTCAGCCATGCTGCGCGACGCGGGCCTGCCGGTGCGCGACGTGTCGGATGTGACCGGCTTCCCCGAGATGATGGATGGCCGGGTCAAGACTCTGCATCCCCGCATCCATGGCGGCCTGCTGGCACTGCGCGACAAGGCCGACCATGTGGCCGCGATGGAAGAACATGACATCGGCCCGATCGACCTTCTGGTGGTGAACCTCTATCCGTTCGAGGAAACCAGGGCCAAGACCGACGATTACGAGACACTGATCGAGAATATCGACATCGGCGGCCCGGCGATGATCCGTGCGGCGGCCAAGAACCATGGCTTTGTCGCCGTGGTCACCGACCCTGCCGATTACGCGGGCCTTCTGGACCAGCTTGGCAGCACCGGCACCACCTCGCTGGCCTTCCGGCAGCGGCTGGCCCAGGCCGCCTATGCCCGCACCGCCGCCTATGACACCGCCGTCTCCACCTGGCTGGCCCAGGCCATCGGCGAACCTGCGCCCCGCCACCGCAGCTTCGCAGGCAAGCTCGCGCAGACGCTGCGCTATGGCGAGAACCCGCACCAGCAGGCCGCCTTCTACCGCGACGGGTCGGACCGCCCCGGTGTCGCCACCGCCAAGCAGTGGCAGGGCAAGGAACTGTCCTACAACAACATCAACGACACCGATGCCGCCTTTGAACTCGTGGCGGAATTCGCGGGCGCAGGCCCGGCCTGCGCCATCATCAAGCACGCCAATCCCTGCGGCGTCGGCCGGGGCGCGACACTGACCGAAGCCTATCAGCGCGCCTATACCTGCGACACGACCAGCGCCTTCGGCGGCATTGTCGCCCTGAACCAGCCGCTCGACGGCGCCACCGCCGAGGAAATCGTCAAGATCTTCACCGAGGTCGTCATCGCCCCCGGTGCGTCAGACGAGGCCAAGGCAATCTTCGCCGCCAAGAAGAACCTGCGCCTACTGACGACCGAGGCCCTGCCCGATCCACGGAAGGGCGTGCTGTCCTTCCGCCAGGTTGCGGGCGGCTTCCTGGTGCAGGATTCGGACGTGGACACGATCACCCAGGCCGATCTCAAGGTCGTCACCAAGCGTGCGCCCAGCCCGCAGGAGTTGGAAGATCTGGTCTTCGCCTGGAAGGTCGCCAAGCACGTCAAGTCCAACGCCATCGTCTATGTCAAGGACGGCGCCACCGTCGGCATCGGCGCGGGCCAGATGAGCCGCGTCGATTCGACCATGATCGGCGCCCGCAAGGCCGCCGAGATCGCCACCGCCCTTGGCCTGGCGGAAAGCCCCGCCATCGGTTCGGTCGCGGCCTCGGATGCCTTCTTCCCCTTTGCCGACGGGATCGAGGTTCTGGCGGCCAATGGCGTGAAAGCGGTGATCCAGCCCGGCGGCAGCCTGAAGGATGCCGAAGTGATCGCAGCCGCCGACCGGCTGGGCCTTGCCATGGTCCTGACCGGCCAGCGCCATTTCCGGCATTGATGCCCATGCGGATCGCCCTTCTCTCCGCCGCGCTGACCCTTGCGCTGGATCAGGTCACCAAGGTGCTGGTCGTCCATGGCCTGAACCTGCGCGAGCGGGGCGAGATCGACGTGATCCCACCCTTGCTCAATTTCCGCATGGCGTGGAATTACGGCATCAATTTCGGCCTCTTTTCAGGCGATGGCAGCGCGACCCGCTGGATTCTGATCGCCCTGTCCCTGGCGATTTCGGTCTGGGTCTGGCTCTGGGTCCGCCGCACCAATCCCTCGGTGCTGGTGCAGGTCTCGGCCGGCATCCTGATCGGCGGCGCGCTTGGCAATGTGATCGACCGCGTCGCCTATGGCGCAGTCGCCGATTTCCTCAATATGTCCTGCTGCGGCATCGAGAATCCCTTCGCCTTCAACGTGGCCGACATCGCGATCTTTGCCGGGGCCTTCGGACTTGTCCTGTTCACCGGCCGCCCGGCCGCGACGGGAAAACCGCCAAGGCGCGGGAAACGTGACCGAAAGACCCCGTGACGGGGCCGGGCACATGCGCTAAGACAGGGCAAGAAACGGCGGAGGCAGGGCGAATGCGGACAGGACGGGGCGGGACCGCCATCGCGGCATGTGCGGTGCTGGCGCTTCTTGCCGCCTGCGGCCCCAAGGGCGAGCCCGAATTGATGAATCTCCGCGCCACCGACGGCCCGGACGAATTCGCCATCCTGCCGCCCAAGGCGCTCTCCATGCCCGAGTCGCTGTCCGACCTGCCCGCGCCCACGCCGGGCGGCGCGAACCGCACCGATCCCACGCCCGAGGCCGATGCGATCAGCGCCCTCGGAGGCAAGCCGCAATCGATCCAGGGCGGCGTACCCGCCGCCGATTCCGCACTTTATGCCCAGGCAAGCCGCTTTGGCGTGACCAGCGGCATCCGCGCCACGCTGGCCTCGGAAGACCTCGACTGGCGGCGCGACAACAATGGCCGCATTCTCGAACGTCTCTTTAATGTGAACGTCTACTACAAGGCCTATGCCGATATGGCGCTCGACCAGCAGCGCGAGCTGGCCTATTGGCGCAAGCGGGGCCTCTTGACCCCCTCGGCCCCGCCGCCGGGTGACGGCGAGAAATAGACCCTCGCACCGCGACAAATTTCCCGGCCCTCCCGCCGGCCCCTTGCGGAGGAACCATGCGCTTTCTCAGACCCTTGGCCCTGCTGATGGCGCTGGCCGCAGCACCTGCGCTGGCCGAAGACGTCACCACCTTCCGGCTCGACAACGGGCTTGACGTCGTGGTGATCGAGGATCACCGCGCCCCCCTGGTCGTGCAGCAGATCTGGTATCGCGTGGGTTCCGCCGATGAAGTGCCCGGCAAGTCGGGCATCGCGCATTTCCTGGAACATCTGATGTTCAAGGGCACCGAGAAGATCCCGCCGAACCAGTTCTCCGCCCTGATCGAGGCGCAGGGCGGCGATGACAACGCCTTCACCTCCTACGACTATACCTCCTATTACCAGCGCATCGCCGCCGACCGGCTGGAAATGGTGATGGACATGGAATCCGACCGGATGCGCAACCTGCGCATGACCGAGGAGGACGTGACCACCGAACGCCAGGTGATCCTCGAGGAACGCGCCCAGCGCACCGACAGCGATCCCGGCGCGCTTCTCGGCGAACAGATGCGGGCCGCCCTCTATATGAACAGCCATTACGGCATCCCGATCATCGGCTGGCGGCACGAGATGGAAGGGCTGACCCGCGACGACGCGCTGGCCTGGTATCGCAAATATTATGCGCCGAACAACGCGACCCTGATCGTCGCGGGCGATGTCGACCCCGCCGAGGTCAAGCGCCTGGCCGAGAAATATTATGGCCCGATCAAACCCTCGGAAGGCATAGTGCCGCGTGACCGCCCGCAGGAACCGCCGCAACTGGCCGAGCGGAGGCTGACCCTTTCGGACGAGCGGGTCTCGAATCCCTATGTCTATCGCCAGTATCTTGCGCCCGCCCGCAATCCGGGCGACCAGAAGGATGCCGCCGCCCTGCTGATCCTTGCGGAATTGCTGGGCGGGTCGGGCCAGACCTCGGTTCTGGCCCGCGCGCTGCAATTCGACACGCAGACCGCCGTCTACACCTCGGCCTTCTATGATGGCACCGCGATCGACAGCGGCAATTTCGGCCTTTACGTCGTGCCCGCGCCCGGCGTCTCGCTGGAAGATGCCGAGGCGGCAATGGACAAGGCGGTCGATGCCTTCCTTGCCAATGGCCCCGATCAGGCCGCTTTCGACCGCATCAAGACCCAGATCCGCGCTTCGGAAATCTATGGCAAGGACGACATCCAGGGCCTGGCCAATATGTATGGCGAGGAACTGACCATCGGTCTGACCATCGACGACATCCAGGGCTTTGACGATGTGCTGGGCGCCGTGACCATCGCGGATGTCATGGCCGCCGCCCATAAGGTCTTCAACCGCAACAGTGCCGTCACCGGCTGGCTGACACCCGTCGCGGGCGAGGCCCCCTCCCCCGGCGCGGGGGAATCGCTGCCCGCCGGCCCGGAAGACCAGCCTGCTGACCTGCCCGCAAAGGGGACGCCGTGATGTTCCGCCCGATCCTAGCCGCCCTCGCGCTGGTCCTTGCGCTCGTCGCCCCGGCGCTTGCCGAAGTGAAGATCCAGGAAGTCACCAGCCCCGGCGGCTTCAAGGCCTGGCTGGTCGAGGACCACGGCATCCCCTTCACCGCGCTGGAAATCCGCTTCGTCGGCGGTACCTCGCTGGATATGCCGGGCAAGCGCGGCGCCACTTACCTCATGTCCGGGCTGATCGAGGAGGGTGCGGGCGATCTGGACAGCCGCGGCTTCGCCGAGGCGCGCGACGGCCTGGCCGCCAGCTTCCGCTTCAACGCCGGGGCTGACACATTCGGCGTCTCGGCCAAGTTCCTGACCGAGAACCGCGATCAGGCGGCGGACCTGCTGGCGCTGGCCCTGACCAAGCCGCGCTTCGACCAGGATGCGGTCGACCGGGTGCGCGAACAGGTGCTGAGCGGGCTGCGCTCCGACGAAAAGGACCCTGGCACCATTGCAAGCCGCACCTTCGACGCGCTGGCCTTTGGCGACCACCCCTATGCCACGGCGGGCGAAGGCACGCTTGAAAGCGTCGCCGCCCTGACCCGCGACGATATCGTCGCCGCCTGGAAAGGCGCCATCGCCCGCGACCGCGTGGTGATCGGCGCGGCGGGTGACATTTCGGCCGAGGATCTGGGCAAGCTGCTGGACAAGCTTCTCGGCGGCCTGCCCGCCACCGGCGCGCCGCAACCCGGCCCCGCCCCCTGGACCCTGACCCCCGGTATCAGCGTGGTGGATTTCCCCTCGCCGCAATCGGTGGTGTTCTTCGGGCATGAGGGGCTGCGCCGCGACGACCCCGATTTCTTCGCCGCCTATGTGCTGAACGAGGTCATGGGCGGCGGCCGCTTCTCGGCGCGGTTGATGCGAGAGGTGCGCGAAAAGCGCGGCCTGACCTATGGCATCGGCACCTACCTAGTGCCCATGGATCTGGGCGAATTGTATCTGGGCCAGTTCTCCGCCTCGAACGACAAGGTGGCCGCGGCGGTGAAAGTGGTGCAGGACGAATGGGCCCGCATCGCGACCGAGGGCATCACCGAACAGGAACTGGCCGAGACCAAGACCTATCTGACCGGCAGCTATGCCCTGCGCTTTTCGGGCAATGGTCCCATCGCCGAGATCATGGTGGGCATGCAGCTTGATCACCTCCCGCCCGACTACATCGCCACCCGCAACGCCAAGCTCGAGGCGGTGACTCTGGAAGACGTGAAACGCGTCGCCGCAAGGCTGTTCCACCCCGACCACCTGCGCTTCGTCGTGGTCGGCCAACCGGCGGGCCTGACCCCGACCCCGTAATTAACGCCGAACTATCAACGGAAACTCACGCAGGGCGCCCGCATCAAACCGGGCGCCCTTCCTCTTCCCCGACTCACCCCCGCCTGCTACATATCGTCGGATGACCCTTCACACCCCCAAGATAACGGGCGCATCCGGTCGCCCGGTGATCCGCCAGCTCGATGAGGCGGCGATCAACCGCATCGCGGCGGGCGAGGTGGTGGAACGCCCGGCCTCCGCCGTGAAGGAACTGGTGGAAAACGCCCTCGATGCCGGGGCCACCCGGATTTCCATCGACTATACCGATGGCGGCAAGACCCTGATCCGCGTCACCGACGATGGCTGCGGCATGACGGCGGAAGACCTGCCGCTCGCCCTGTCGCGCCACGCCACCTCCAAGATCGACGGTTCCGACCTGCTCGACATCCGCTCCTTCGGCTTCCGGGGTGAGGCGCTGCCCTCGCTCGGCGCGGTCGGCCGCCTGACCATCACCTCGCGCGCGCAGGGCCATGACGCCGCCCAGATCACCTGTGATGGCGGCCGCCTCTCTGCCGTCCGCCCCGCCGCCCTGACTCGTGGCACGGTGGTCGAGTTGCGCGACTTGTTCCATGCCACGCCTGCCCGGCTGAAATTCCTCCGCACCGACCGGGCCGAGGCGCAGGCTTTGCATGAGGTTATCAAGCGCCTCGCCATGGCGGAACCAACCGTCGGCTTCACCCTGACCGAGATTTCGCCCGAAGGGCCGCGCACGATCCTGCGTCTCGATCCCGAACCGGGCGACCTGTTCGACGCGCTGCACCGGCGTTTGACCCGCCTGCTTGGCGCCGATTTCACCGCCAATGCCATGGTCATCGACGCCCCCCGCGACGGGCTGCGCCTGACAGGCTATGCCGCCTTGCCGACCTATTCGCGCGGTTCCTCGGCCCAGCAATATCTTTTCGTCAATGGCCGCCCGGTCGCCGACCGGCTGCTTCTGGGCGCCCTGCGCGCCGCCTATTTTGACGTTTTGTCGCGCGACCGCCATCCCGCCGCCGTGCTGAACCTGATCGTCGATCCCCAGCGCGTCGACGTGAACGTGCACCCCGCCAAGGCCGAGGTCCGCTTCCGCGAACCCGATGCCGCCCGCAGCCTCATCATCACCGCGCTGCGCACCGCCCTTGCCGGGGCCGGCCACCGCGCCTCGACCACCGTGGCGACCGAAACCCTCGCCGCCTTCCGCCCCGAATACCCGCGCGAACCCGCGCCCGCCCAGGCCAGCCTCGCCCGGGCCTTCGCCTTCCAGGCCCCCGCCGCCGTCGCCCCCGGCTTTGCCGAGGCGCCGATGGCCCGCACGGCCCCCCCGCCCGACAACACTCCGCAGGCCCCGGAAAACGCCCCTTCCGCCTTCCCTCTCGGTGCCGCCCGCGCGCAACTGCATGAAAACTGGATCGTCGCCCAGACCGAGAACGGCATCGTCATCGTCGACCAGCATGCCGCGCATGAACGCCTGGTCTATGAACGGCTGAAACGCCAGATGGCCCAGACCGGCATCGCGCGCCAGCCGCTCCTGATCCCCGAAATCGTCACCCTCTCGCCTTCCGACGCCAGCCTGATCCTTGCCGCCGCGCCGCAATTGGCCGAGGCCGGGCTGATCGTCGAACCTTTCGGCGGTTCCGCCGTGGCGCTGACCGAAACCCCCGCCATCCTGGGCGCGGTCAATGGCGCAGCGCTTCTGCGCGACATCCTCGACGAACTGTCCGACCAGGGCCATTCCGCGCTGACCCGCGCGCGCATTGATGCCGTCCTGTCGCGCATGGCCTGCCATGGCTCGGTCCGCTCGGGCCGCCAGATGCGCCCCGAGGAAATGAACGCCCTTCTGCGCGAGATGGAGGCCACCCCCTCCTCCGGCCAGTGCAACCATGGCCGCCCGACCTGGGTCGAGCTGAAACTTCACGATATCGAACGATTGTTCGGCCGCCGATGATCACGCTTTTCGGAAAAAGCTATCCCTGGACGGCGCCCGAGATTCTGATCCCGGCAGCCGTGCTTCTCGTGCTGGCCCTGGCGCTGCTGCTGATCCTGCGCGCTGCCCGCCGCAGCGCCCAAAGCGCCGAGCCGCTGTTGCGCGAACTGATGTTCATGGGCCAGCGCGTGCAATCCCTGTCCGATGGGCAGGAACGCCTGACCGGCGGGCTGCATCATGTCTCAGAGGCGCAGGCCCACAGCCAGGCGAACATGCTGCGCCTGATGGAAACCCGCCTCGCCGATGTCCAGCGCCAGATGACCGAAGCCTTGCAGGGCACCTCCACCCGCACGGCGCGCAGCCTGGGCGAATTGCAGCAAAGGCTGGAAACCATCGACAAGGCCCAGGCCAATATCGAGAAACTGTCAGGCAACGTGCTGTCCTTGCAGGATATTCTGTCGAACAAGCAAACCCGCGGCGCCTTTGGCGAGATCCAGCTGCATGACATCGTGCAAAAGGCCCTGCCATCGGATTCCTACACGATGCAGGCCACGCTCTCGAATGGCCGCCGCGCCGATTGCCTGGTCCATCTCCCGAACCCGCCCGGTCCCATCGTCATCGACGCCAAATTCCCGCTCGAGGCCTATGAGGCGCTGCGCCGCGCCGAAACCCCGCGCCAGGCCCAGGAAGCGGCGCAGTTTTTACGAACCTCCGTTCGCAATCACCTGCGCGCAATCGCCGACCGCTATATCCTCGACGGCGAAACCGCCGATGGCGCGCTGATGTTCCTGCCCTCCGAGGCGGTCTATGCCGAGCTGCACGCCAATTTCCCCGAGACGGTGCGCGAAGGCTTCGCGCTCAAGGTCTGGATCGTGTCGCCCACCACCTGCATGGCGACGCTGAACACCATGCGCGCGGTGCTGAAGGATGCCCGCATGCGCGAACAGGCCGGGGCGATCCGCAAGGAACTGTCGCTGCTCTACGGCGATATCGACCGGCTCTCGACCCGCGTCGACAATCTCGACCGCCATTTTGGCCAGGCCGCCAAGGATATCGAGGAAATCAAGATCTCCTCCGACAAGGCAACCAAACGCGCCCGCCGCCTCGACAATTTCGATTTCGAGGAACTGGCCCCCGATCCGCTGCCCAGCCCGCCAGCGCTGGCCCGCCCCGCCGAATGACCCACCCCGCAGGCACAGCCCGATGCAGCACCTGACCCCGGCCGATTACACCATTCAGCCCTGGAAGAACGGCAAGGGCCGCACGGTCGAGATGTGGCGCCGCGACAAGAACGGCCAGATCCTCATCCGCCTCTCGCGCGCCACCGTCACCGAGGATGGCCCCTTCTCGATCTTCCCGGGCATCGCGCGCAACCTGACCGTCCTGTCCGGCCCCGGCTTCCGGCTGATCGGCGAGGGGCTCAACCTGCGCTGTGATCCCCTGGTCCCGGTGGCGTTTCCCGGCGACCTGCCGGTGATGGCAAGCGAGACCGAGGGCCAGCAATCCGACGATTTCAACGTGATGACCGCCGCCGACCTGCCGCGCCCGCAGGTGCGCGTGGTGCAGAATGATGCGCTGGCGGCGGGCGGGCTGCTGGCGCTTTACGCCCTTGGACCTGTCACCGTGAATGGGAGGCCCGTCGCCCGCGACGGCCTAATCCTGACCAGGAATGCCGCGACGCTGTCAGGCGATTGGCCGATGATAGCCGTCCGTTTTTCGGACGTGGATGCCGCGACCACCCCTTAACAAACCGTTAAATCGAAAATCCAAGCCCTTGATTTCTCTTGGATCGTGGCCCGTCTCACCGTGGGACACGCAGCCGCGCCAGGAAGAACCCGTCCATCCCGCCCGCCTCGGCCCAATAGTCCGGCCGCAGCCGCAACCCGCCGCCTTCAGCCCACCAGCCCGGATCGACGCCCGCGATTTCGGCCCGCTCCACCGCCAGCCCCGGATGCCGCGCCAGCGCCGCCGCCAGTTGGTCCTCGCCCTCGGCAGGCAGCAGCGAGCAGGTGGCATAGACCAGCCGCCCCCCGGGCTTCAGCCAGCACAGCGCCCGGTCGAGCAGCCGCGCCTGCAAGGCGACCAGCCCCTCGACCTCGGATCCGTCCTTGACGAAGGGCAACTCGGGGTGCCGCCGCATCGTCCCCGTGGCCGAACAGGGCGCATCCAGCAGGATCGCATCGAACCGCCCCTCCGGCGCCCACGCCAGCGCATCCGCCACCACGACCTGCGCCTTCAGCCCGGTCCGCGCCAGGTTCTCCTCCAGCCGCTTCAGCCGCGTCTCCGACACATCCAGCGCCGTCACCCGGGCCTCCGCCGCGGCCAGTTGCAGCGTCTTGCCCCCCGGCGCGGCACAGAGGTCCAGCACCTCCTCGCCCGGCTGCGGCGCCAGCAGCCGCACCGCCAGCGCGGCGGCGGCATCCTGCACCCACCAGCCCCCCGCCGCGTAGCCCGCCAGCGCCGAGACCTGGCCGGCCGACGCCAGCCGCAGGCTTCCCGTGGGCAAGGCCACCCCTTCGGCCACCTCCGCCCCGTCGCGGCAGGTCAGGTCCAGTGGCGGCTCCGCCGCCTGCACCGCCTCGATCGCCGCCACCGCCTCGCGGCCATAGGCATGGACCATCGGCTGCCGCATCCAGCGTGGCAGTTTCTGCACCCCTGGCAGCGGCCCTTCGGGCACCGCGCGCAAGACGGCATTCACCAGACCCGCCAGATGCCGCGTCTTGGCCCCCCGTTTGGCGATCTCGACCGCGGCATTGACCACACCATGCCCCGCCGCGCCCGAGGCCCGCTCGACCACCGCCAACCGCAGGATATTCAGCACCGGCAGGGGCGGCACCTTGCGCAGATGAGGTTTCAGCGCCCTGTCGGCGGGTTCCAGCTGCCGCAGCACCGCCTGCGCCAGCCGCAGCGCGCGCGCCCGGTCGGCCGGAGCCAGCGCCGGATCGGCCAGGTCCGCCAGCATCTGCCCCTCGCCCAAGACCGCGTTCAGCATCGTGACCGCCGCCGCCCGCGCCTGCACGCCTTCCGCCATGATCTTCCCCTTGCCGCCTGCGCGGCCTATATCACCTGTGCCGACAGAAGGAACCCGCCCTCATGTCTGATCCCAAGTCCGAAGGTTCTAAACTCCCGCCCGAAGCCCTGCGCGCGCTCGCCGAGGCCGAAGAGCGCCGCAAGGCGCAGTGCGATGTCAGGCTGCCGTCCGAACTGGGCGGGCGCAGGGACGGGACCGAGCCGGTCCGCTTCGGCGATTGGGAAAAGAAGGGCATCGCGGTCGATTTCTAGACCGCCCCTGATATTCGCAGAAAATCGGCGCGCCCTACAGGCCCAGCACATCCATCATGTCATATTCGCCGGGCTTCTTGCCCTGGCCCCACAGTGCCGCGCGCAAGGCACCGCGCGCAAAGATCGCGCGATCGGTCGCAACGTGGCGCAGGATCACCCGCTCGCCGTCGGCGGCAAAGATCACGTCATGCTCGCCCACGATGTCGCCGCCGCGGATCGCCGAAAAACCGATCGTCCCCCGCGCCCGCGCGCCGGTGATCCCGTCGCGGCCCGAGACCTTCGCCTCGTCCAGCGCCACGCCCCGTCCTTCGGCCGCCGCGCGCCCCAGCATGAGCGCCGTGCCCGAAGGCGCGTCCACCTTCATCCGGTGATGTGCCTCGACCACCTCGACATCCCAATCCTCGTCCAGCGCAGCCGCGATCTTCTGGGTCAGCCGCACCAGCAGGTTCACGCCCAGCGACATGTTCCCCGCCCGCACGATCACCGCATGGCGGGCGGCGGCGGAGATCTTCTCAAGATCCGTGGGTTCCAACCCGGTCGTGCCGATCACATGCACCGCGCGAGCCTGCGCGGCCAGGGCGGCAAAGCCCACAGTGGCGGCAGGCGAGGTGAAATCCAGCACCGCCTGCGCCTTGGCAAAGGCCTCGACCGGGTCATCGGTCACCGGCACGCCATTGGCCGCCCCGCCCAGACATTCGCCCAGATCGCGCCCGATCCAAGGGTGGCCCGCCCGCTCGACACCCGCCACCAGCCGCGCCTTGTCACTCGCCGTCACCAACTCGGTCAGCATCCGGCCCATCCGGCCCGAAACACCCGTGATCACGATCCCTGGCAGCTCGCCCATCACCCGTCCCCCTGTCGCCTGTGCCCGCTTTAGCGCCCAATCCCCCCGCGCGAAACCCCGCCGTTGCGGGGCGGCGCGAAAACCACTATCTGCGGGATCATGTCCAACAAACGCTCTCCTTCGGGCCAAGGGCCCTCGCATCGCCAGCTGCGCGTCGGCGAATTGATCCGCCGCACCCTGTCTGACGTGCTGAACCGGGCCGAAATCCACGACCCCGAGCTGAACGCCATGTCGATCACCGTGGGCGAGGTCTCCTGCTCGCCCGATCTCAAGATCGCCACGGTCTATGTTATGCCGCTGATGGGGTCGGTTCCCGTGGATCAGGCCATCGCCGCACTGGCCCGCAACAAGGCGGAACTGCGCCACCGCGTCTCGCAGGGGCTGACGCTGAAATACGCGCCCGACCTGCGCTTCCGCCCCGACGAGACCTTCGACCGACTGGATGACACACGGCGCATGTTCTCTGACCCCGCCGTGGCGCGCGACCTTGCGCCCGATGAGGACGAAGATGGGGCAGCGGGCGGTTGAGATGCGGCCCTTTGCGACGCTGATCCTTCTGGCCGGGCTGGCCCTTGGCGCGCAGTCGGCAGCGGCCACGACCTGCCGCGACGACATGTTCGAGGGCGTGGCCTTCACCCTTTGCGAAGTGGGTGAAAAGGATGATCTGCGCCTGTTCCATTCCGGCTCGAGCGGCCCCTATGGCAGCTTCCGCGCCCTCGAAGATGCGCTCGAGGCCGAAGGCAAGACCCTGGGCTTCGCCATGAACGCGGGCATGTATCACCGCGACCTGTCGCCGGTAGGCCTGTTCATCGGCGAAGGCGTCGAGATCGCGCCCCTTGTCACCCGCGCCGGGCCCGGCAATTTCGGCCTTCTGCCCAACGGCGTCTTCTGCTGGGGCAAGGGCCAGTATCGCGTGATCGAAAGCCGCAGCTTCAAGGCCGAGGCGCCTGATTGCCGCTTTGCCACGCAAAGCGGCCCGATGCTGGTCATCAAGGGCAAGCTGCACCCGAAATTCCTGGCCACCAGCGACAGCGAATATATCCGCAATGGCGTGGGCGTGTCGAAAGACGGCAGCCGCGCCGTCTTCGCCATTTCGGGCGCGCCGGTGAATTTCCACCGCTTCGCCCGCTTCTTCCGCGACCATCTGGGCCTGTCCGACGCGCTTTATTTCGACGGCAATATCTCGCGCCTCTATGCCCCTGAACTGAACCGCCACGATGGTGGCTTTCCGATGGGGCCGATCGTCGGCACCGTGGTCGCGAAGGGCTGATCCGATGGGCCGCAGCCGCAAGGGGAACCCGGTCCATGGCTGGGTGGTGATCGACAAGCCTGCGGGCCTGGGCTCGACCGAGGTGGTCAGCCTGGTCCGCCGCGCCTTCAACGCGCAGAAGGCGGGTCATGCCGGCACGCTTGACCCCGACGCCACCGGCGTTCTGGCCGTGGCTTTGGGAGAGGCGACCAAAACCGTGCCGCTGATCGCCGAGGCGCTGAAATGCTATCGTTTCCGCGTGACCTTCGGCGCCACGACCAGCAGCGACGATGCCTCGGGCCAGGTTCTGGAAACCAGCGCCCTGCGCCCGACGCGCGACGCGATCCTTGCCGCCCTGCCCGCCTTTCGCGGCCAGATCAGCCAGATCCCGCCGCAGGTCTCGGCCGTCAAGGTCGATGGCGCCCGCGCCTATGATCTGGCCCGCGAGGGGGTGCAGATGGATCTTGCCGCCCGCCCCCTCTGGGTGGACCGGCTGGAGCTTCTGGACCAGCCCGATGCCGACCATGCCGATCTGGAAATGGTATGCGGCAAGGGCGGCTATGTCCGTTCCATCGCCCGCGATCTGGGGCGGGTGCTTGGCTGTCTGGGCCATGTGCAATGGCTGCGCCGCGAATGGTCCGGCCCCTTTCGCGCCGAGGATGCCGTGACGCCCGATGCGCTCCGTGCGCTGGCCGAAGCGGATCGGCAGGAGGAGGCGCTGCGGCCGCTGGAACTGGCGCTCGCGTCCCTGCCCGAGTTGCAGGCCACGCCGGAAGGGGCGGTCCGGCTGCGCAATGGCAATCCCGGTCAGGTTCTGGGCCATCTGCCCTATGGCGAGCCCGCCTGGGCCTCCTATCAGGGCCGCGCCGTCGCGGTCGGCAGCTATCAGGGCGGCGAATTGCACCCGAACCGCGTGTTCAACTGGTGATCCGGCGCAATCATCAGGCCGGGGACACCCGGTCCGAGGCGATTTACTCTTCCTGTCAGACCTATCGCTACGCGCTGACCCGCATCTGGCACAACGAAAGCCCTCGTATCGCCTTCATCATGCTCAACCCCTCGACGGCCAGCGAGCTTCGCAACGACCCCACCGTGGCCCGTTGCGAGGCCCGCGCCCGCGCTTCGGGCCAGGGCGGCTTCCGCGTCGTGAACCTGTTCGCCTTCCGCGCCACCGATCCGCGCGACCTCAAGGCGGCGCCGGATCCCTGCGGCCCCGATGCCGATGCAGCGCTGACCGAGGCCGCCCTCTGGGCCGATACGATCCTCTGCGCCTGGGGCAATCATGGCCAATACCGCCAGCGGGATATGCAGGCCCTGGCCCTGCTGCGCGCGGCGGGCAAGCCGCTGTTCCACCTTGGCCTCACTCTTCAGGGCCAGCCGCGCCACCCGCTTTACGTCGCCGCCGCCCAGGCCCTGCTGCGCTGGGATCACGCCGCCAGCAGCTGAACATCCGCAGGGTCGACCGAGCCATTCACCGTCGCCACCTCTGCCCCGTCCAGCAGGATGCGCGAGGCATCCTGGCCCTGGATCGGTTCCACGGTAAGATGCGGGTCGGAATGGGCCGCAGCATCATAGACCACGACGATCTGGTCCTCGCTGGCATCATAGTCATGGATCTGGGCCGGATCGCCGCCTTCGCCCAGCCATTGGCTCAGCGAGAACATGTCTTCCCCCGCCCCGCCAGCGGCATGATCCCCCGCGCCCAGCTCCATCACGTCATTGCCATCGCCGCCATTCAGGAAATCGGCCATGTCATCATCGCTTTCGGGGAAAAGGCCCGAAAGGCGATCGTCACCCGCATTGCCATCCAGCGTGTCCGCCCCTGCGCCGCCCCCCAGCGCGTCATTGCCCGCGCCGCCCGCCAGCCAGTCATCGCCCGCGCCGCCGTCCAGACTGTCCTCGCCCGTGCCGCCCAGCAGCGTATCCGCGCCCGCAGCTCCGTGCAGCGTATCGTCGCCCTCTTGGCCAGACAGTGAATCCTCGCCCGCCCCGCCCGCCAGCAGGTCATTGCCTGATCCGCCCGCGGCCATGTCATTCCCGTCGCCACCCGCCAGAGTGTCGTCGCCGTCGCCACCCCAAAGCCCGTCATCACCGTAGCCGCCATCGACCTGATCGTTGCCTGCGCGGGCATCCAGCAGATCATTGCCGGCGCCGCCCGCCATCAGGTCAGCATTGCCGCCGCCCGACAGCAGGTCATCGCCCGTGCCGCCCTGCACAGTCTCGGACGCGTCCGGCAGCGCCGGATCGTCGGAGGTGGCGATCCCGTCCCCGGTGCCATGGTCCGGGCCGTCAGCGCCATCATGGGCCAGAACCGGTGCGCCATCCGCGCCCGCCGTCGCCGGGTCGCCATCGTCATGCAGCAGATCGCCGCCGGTGCCGCCATCGCCGCCAGTGTCGGCCTCGTCCTCCTGCCCGTCTTCGGAACTGTCCTCCGATCCATTCCCTTGGGTCGAATTGAGAATCCCTTCGGCAATGACGCCCGCGAACACGGCCCCCAGAAGGCCCAGCAAACCCAGCATCCCTGTCCCTCACCCAAGCCCGCCGCACCCCTGCGGCACATGACGCGAAGTTCCGTTAACCATCAGAACTGAAATGAAAATCGAGAGAGCGACATAGCATGAACTGCCCCATCAAGCCAGTAAGGATACACGCTTAAATTGTAAGAAATGCCCCACGTCCGGGCGCCTTCGGCCCGTCGCGCCGACAAGCCTCTTCCCTTTGACGCCGATTCCCCCTATAGGCGCGCATCCGCCCTTATGGGGCGGTCAAGGGCCCTGCTGGACGACATCCCGGCTTGTGCCGTCTCTCGCAACCCCGAAAGGAGCCTCCGATGTCGATCACTGTCGAAGAAAAGACCCGCCTGATCAAGGAATACGCGACCAAGGAAGGCGACACCGGCTCGCCCGAAGTCCAGGTCGCCATCCTGTCGTCGCGCATCGCGACGCTGACCGAGCACTTCAAGGGTCACAAGAAGGACAACCACTCCCGCCGTGGTCTTCTGATGATGGTCGCCCAGCGCCGCAAGCTGCTGGACTATCTGAAGAAGAAGGACGAGGCCCGCTACACCTCGCTGATCGGCCGCCTGGGTCTGCGCCGCTAAGCGGACGCCACAGGTTTCAGGAAACGCCCGTGCCTGCCAAGGCGCGGGCGTTTTGCTTTGGTCAGCCCGCGGTGGCGACCGGCACCGCCTCGCGCGGCTCCAGCGTGTCGGGAGGCAGGGTGATCTGGATGCGCAGCGTGCCGCCTGTCAGTTCGCGCAGGATCTGCCCGCCCAGCCCCGACTGAAAGGCATTGCGCAGAAGCGTGCTGCCGAAACCGTCCAGCCCGCTGCCCTCGCCGGTGCCCGCCTCGCTCCACTCGATCTCCAGCCCGCCCTCCGGGCGCAATCGCCAGCCGACCGAGACACCCGCGCCACCTTCGGACAGGCCGCCATATTTCACCGCATTGGTCGCCAGTTCATGCAGGCCCAGCGCCAGATAGGTCACGGCCGAAGACCGGATCTGCACCGCCGGTCCGCCCGGCCCGCCGACCGGCGTGCCTTCTGCCCGATAGGGCTTCAGGATCGCGTTGATCAGGCCCGCCAGTTCCACCCCGGCCGATGCCTTGCCATCGTCCCGCGGCAAGGCCATGCGATGCGCCTCGGCCAAAGCCGACAGCCGGGCCGAAAGCCGTTCGGCCAGCGCGCGCGCCTCGCCCCCGGCCCCGCCGCCAGCCGTCTCGCGTAGGGAGAGGCGCACCATCCCGCTTGCGATGGCAAAGAGGTTGCGGACCCGATGGTCCAGCTCATGCGCGAGAAGCTCTCCCCGCGCCACCTCCTGCTTCAGCCGCAGCTCGCTTTCGATCATCGCGGCCAGATCGGCCAGCGCCGCCCGATCCTCGTCCGCCCAGGCATGCGGCTTGACGTCGATCGCACAGAACGAACCGATGACCGCGCCGTCCGGCGCATGGATCGGATGCCCCAGATAGGCGATCACGCCAAGGTCCGGCACGGCGCCATTGTCCTTGAGCAGCGGATGCGCCCGCGCATCCTCGACCTCAAGCGGGCGATTGGTGCTGACGACATATTGGCAGAAGGAATGGCTCAGCGGCGTCTCTTTGACGGAATCCAGCCCGCAGGCCGCCGTGAAAACCTGCCGTCGGTCATCCACCACCGAGAACAGCGAGACCGGCACCCCCAGCAGCCGGGTGGCAAGCCGGGCCGCCCGCTGCACGGCCGGCGCGCCCAGATCCTCGGCAAGGCCGGTCGCCGCCAGGCTCCTCAGCCGCGCCGGATCGCCAAGAATCCCGTCATGCCCACCGGGAACAGTGGCGGGAAAACTCTGCCCGCCGGGCTGCACCGCGCCGTCCCCAAGCCTGTCCTGCACTTGCCTTGCCCTCACGCGATCCAGGCGCAGAGACTAGTGCATTCCAAGATAGCCACAAGAGACGCGCCATCCAGCGCGCCGATGCGCGCGTGGCTCCGCCGAATCTCCACGCTTCCCATCCGGTGGGTTTTCCTGTATTGGCCCGGCCCATCTGCGACGTGACGCCCTTGGCCCCGGGCACATGCATCAGGATTGGGGCGGCGGCAATGGGGCCGCCAGACACGCGGGAACCGTCAGGGGACGGCAGCGCCCGCAAGAGGAAACCGTATGTTCAACATCACCAAGAAATCCATCCAGTGGGGCAATGAAACGCTCTCGCTGGAAACGGGGAAGGTTGCGCGTCAGGCCGATGGCTCGGTCATCGCAACGCTCGGCGAAACCCAGGTCATGGCCAACGTGACCTTCGCGAAATCCCCAAAGCCGGGTCAGGACTTCTTCCCCCTGACCGTGCATTATCAGGAAAAATACTATGCCGCGGGCAAGATCCCCGGCGGCTTCTTCAAGCGCGAGGCGCGGCCCTCGGAAAAGGAAACGCTGGTTTCCCGCCTGATCGACCGGCCCTGCCGCCCGCTGTTCGTGCCGGGCTTCAAGAATGAAGTCCTGGTCATGGCCACCGTCCTGTCCTGTGACCTGGTCAACGATCCCGACATCGTCGCCATGATCGCCGCCTCGGCCGCGCTGACCATCTCGGGCGTGCCCTTCATGGGCCCGATCGGCGCCGCGCGCGTCGGCTTTGTCGATGGCAAATATGTGCTGAACCCGGCCATGGACGACATGACCCAGCTTCGCACCAAGCCCGACCAGCGCCTTGACCTTGTCGTCGCCGGCACCAAGGACGCCGTGATGATGGTCGAGTCGGAAGCCTATGAGCTGACCGAAGAAGAAATGCTCGGCGCCGTGGTCTTCGGCCATGAACAGATGCAGCCGGTCATCGACCTGATCATCGACTTCGCCGAAACCGCCGCCAAGGAACCCTTCGACTACACGCCGCCCGACTATTCGGCGCTGTATGACAAGGTCAAGGCTGCGGGCGAGGCGCAGATGCGCGCCGCCTTCGCGCTGCGCGACAAGCAGGAACGCACCACCGCGATCGACGCCGCTGCCGACGCCATCGTCGCCGCGCTGTCGGACGAGGACAAGGCCGACGCCAACCTGGGTTCGGCGATCAAGAAGCTGGAATCGTCGATCCTGCGCGGCGATGTCGTCAAGAACGGCACCCGCATCGACGGCCGCGACACCAAGACCGTCCGCCCGATCTTCGTGGAAAACGGCGTCCTGCCGCGCACCCACGGCTCGGCGCTGTTCACCCGCGGCGAAACCCAGTCGCTCTGCGTCACCACGCTGGGCACCGGCGAGGATGAGCAGATCATCGATGCGCTGAACGGCAACAGCCGCTCGAACTTCCTGCTGCACTACAACTTCCCGCCCTATTCGGTCGGCGAAGTGGGTCGCGTGGGGTCGCCGGGCCGCCGCGAGATCGGCCATGGCAAGCTGGCCTGGCGCGCGCTTCAGGCGGTCCTGCCTGCGCCCACCGATTTCCCCTACACGGTCCGTATCGTGTCGGAAATCACCGAATCGAACGGTTCCTCCTCGATGGCCACCGTCTGCGGCGGCTCTCTGTCGATGATGGATGCGGGCGTGCCGCTGAAGGCGCCGGTCGCCGGTGTGGCCATGGGCCTGATCCTGGAAGATGACGGCTCCTACGCGGTCCTGACCGACATCCTGGGCGACGAGGATCACCTCGGCGACATGGACTTCAAGGTCGCGGGCACCGAAGCCGGCATCACCTCGCTGCAAATGGACATCAAGGTCGCGGGCATCACCCCGGCGATCATGAAGCAGGCGCTGGCCCAGGCCCGCGACGGCCGCATCCATATTCTCGGCGAGATGAACAAGGCCCTTTCGGCGCCGCAGGGCTTCTCGGCCTATGCGCCGAAGATCGAGACCATGCAGATCCCGACCGACAAGATCCGTGAAGTCATCGGTTCGGGCGGCAAGGTCATCCGCGAGATCGTCGAGGTCTCGGGCGCCAAGGTCGACATCAACGACGACGGCGTGATCAAGATCGCGTCTTCGGACGCGGCGGCGATCAAAAAGGCCTATGACATGATCTGGTCTATCGTGGCCGAGCCGGAAGAAGGCCATATCTACACCGGCAAGGTGGTGAAGCTGGTCGATTTCGGCGCCTTCGTGAACTTCTTCGGCAAGCGCGATGGTCTGGTGCATGTGTCGCAGATCGCGAACAAGCGCCTGAACCATCCGAATGAGCTGCTGAAGGAAGGTCAGGAAGTGAAGGTCAAGCTTCTGGGCTTCGACGAGCGCGGCAAGGTTCGCCTGGGCATGAAGATGGTCGACCAGGAAACCGGCGCCGAGATCGTGCCCGAGAAGAAGGAAAAGGAAGAGGCCGCCGAAGGCTGATCCTTCAGGGTCTTTCCCGCAACGCATTGCAAGGCCCCGGGCATCGCCCGGGGCCTTCTTTCTTCCGGCGCGCCGGGGCTTGCAGGCATTCCCCCATCCAGATATGTTATGTCATAACATTACAAATAGAGGATGCGATGCCCCGCCCCGACACCCGCCTTCCCGTCACCGTGCTGTCCGGCTTCCTGGGCGCCGGGAAGACGACGCTTCTGAACCACATCCTCAACAACCGCTCCGACCGCCGCGTTGCCGTGATCGTGAACGACATGTCCGAAGTGAACATCGACGCCGATCTGGTGCGCGAAGGCACCAGCCTGTCTCGCAGCGAGGAAAAGCTGGTCGAGATGTCGAATGGCTGCATCTGCTGCACCCTGCGCGGCGATCTGCTGGACCAGGTCCGCAGCCTCGCGGACGAAGGCCGCTTCGACTATCTTCTGATCGAGTCCACCGGCATCGCGGAACCCCTGTCCGTCGCCGCAACCTTCGATTTCCGCGACGAAGCCGGCGACAGCCTGTCCGATGTGGCCCGGCTGGATTGCATGGTCACGGTCGTCGATGCGATCAACCTCCTGGGCGATTTCTCCAGCCATGATTTCCTGGCCGATCGCGGCGAAACCGCGGGCGAGGCCGACGATCGCGCATTGGTCACTCTGCTGACCGAGCAGATCGAATTCGCCGATATCGTCCTGCTGAACAAGATCACCGATGCCGGGGCAGACCGCGCCGATGCCGCGCGCAAGATCATCAAGGCGCTGAACCCCGAGGCACGGCTGATCGAGACGGATCACGCCCGCATTGCGCCCGAGGCGATCTTCGACACCGGCCTCTTCGATTTCAACCGCGCGGCAACCCATCCGCTCTGGGCCAAGGAACTGTACGGTTTCGCAGAGCATATCCCCGAAAACGAGGAATATGGCATCGCCTCCTTCACCTATCGCGCCAGGTCGCCCTTTCACCCGGCCCGGCTGCATCGGGTGCTGAATGGCCCCCTGCCCGGCGTGATCCGTGCCAAGGGGCATTTCTGGTTGGCGACCCGCCCAGATTGGGCCGCCGAGTTCTCGCTGGCCGGGGCGGTCTCATCGGTCGCGCCGCTGGGCCGCTGGTGGGCCGGCGTGCCGCAGGACCGCTGGCCCACCCACCCCGAAGCCCGCCACGAGCTCGACGCCAAATGGCAGGCGCCCTGGGGCGACCGGCGGCAAGAGCTGGTCTTCATCGGCCACGGCATGGACGAACCCGCGATCCGTGCCGCGCTGGACGCAGCCCTGCTTCCCGCGACAGGATTCACCCCCGCCGCCTGGCAGGCGCTGGCTGACCCTTTCCCGCTTTGGCAATACCGCAACGCATGACCGGGAATCTCCGTTCCGCCAAGGCCCGGACCCGGCCCGGAGATCCGATGCGCGCCCATGACGCCCTTCCGGCGCCCCTGCGCCAATGGGCCGCGCAGGCGGTGCTGCCCTGGAGCGCCCGCAGCCTGCGCCGGGCCTGGACCCGCGCCCTCCGCGCGACCGGCTGTCCGCGCGCCGCGCTCCTGCGCCTGTCCGCCGCCGAGGCCGCCACACTTGCCAGCGAGGGACCGCGCATCTGGGGCCGCGGCCATCCATACTTTTCCGCATTGCCCGAATGACCAGCCCGCCGCTATCCTGCCGCAAAAAGAGACAGGTATGCTCGAGGATTTCGGCGACGAGGCCGCAGAGACAGAGGACGGGGCTGACGGCCCCGCCGTATCCGATGCCTTCGCGCTGCAACGCCAGCGCGCCGCCGATCTTGGCGGCTTCATGCTGGAACTGGACAATCACGTCCTCACCTTCCTGCCCGGCCAGGGCAAACGGCTGGTCGTCAGCTTCGACAATCTGGCCGCCGTGCGGGAAACCGAGGATCGCATCATCTGGGGTCAGAAATTCCTGCAGGCCCAGGGCCACGATATCCTGGGCCTGCAAGTCAAGCGCCGCGACTGGTTTCGCGACCGCCAGATCATCGACGCCCTGACCGGCCTCAGGGATGCGGGCTTCTTCCGTGCCTATCCCGCCGTGTCGATGTTTGGCTCTTCCATGGGCGGCTTCGGCGCGCTGGCCTTCGCGCCGCTCGCCCCCGGCTGCACGGTCATGGCTTTTGCCCCCCAGCGCAGCCTTACCGCCAGCCTCTGCCCCTATGAGACGCGCTACCGCCATGCCCGCCTGAACACCGACTGGTCGCTGCCCTATGGCGATGCGGCCCAGGGCCTGTGCGCTGCAAGCCGCGTCTATATCGCCTATGATCCGACCCAGCCCGAAGACCGCGCCCATGCCGCCGCGCTCGAGGCGCCCAATGTCACCTTCCTGCCGATGCGCCATATGGGCCACAAGCTGCCGCCCGCCCTGCTGAAGATGGGTCTTCTGAAAACGATCTCGCAAGCCGCCTTCGAAGCGCGGCTCGAGCTGCCGGACTTTGCCCGGATGATGCGCGCCCGGCGCGAGTCAACGCCCTGGCGGGCCGATTTCCTGGCCCGCTGTCTTGCGCGGGGCCATTACCGGCTCGGCCTTTCTTTGGCCGAAAAGATGATGGCGGACCGTCCGCATTGGAAGATCCGCCACCAGAAGAAGGAACTGGCCGCCGCGCTTGCGGCGGCAGCCTGACGGCGCGCCGATCAGACCGGGCGCTTGGCGAAGCGCAGATAGGGCAGCTTGACGTCCAGCTCGCCGAATTTTTCCTTGGCCTGTTCGTTGTTCAACGAAAGCGCCACGATCACGTCCTGGCCCGGCACCCAGTTCGCGGGCGTTGCGATCGGCACGCCATCGGTGGCCTGCACCGCATCCAGCGCCCGCAGGATTTCCGCGAAGTTGCGGCCCACCGACATCGGATAGGTCATGGTCAGGCGCACTTTCTTGTCCGGCCCGATGATATAGACCGTCCGCACGGTGGCAGTATGCGCGGGCGCGCGACCCTCGGTCGGCAGGTAATATTCGGCGGGCAGCATGTCATAGGCCTTCGCCACCGTCAGCGAGGTATCGTCGATGATCGGGAAATCCGCCGGGCTGCCCGCGAAAGCCTCGATGTCGCGCTTCCACTTGCCATGATCCTCGACCGAATCGACCGAGACGCCGATCACCTTGGTCTTGCGCTTGGCGAACTCGCCCGCCAGCTGCGCCACCGCGCCGAATTCCGTGGTGCAGACCGGGGTAAAGTCGCGCGGATGGCTGAAGATGATCGCATAGCTGTCGCCCAGCCAGTCGTGGAACCGGATCTTTCCGGCCGTCGAATCGGCGGTGAAATCGGGGGCGATGTCATTGATACGCACCGACATGAGGATCTCCTTCTCAGGTTGCGGCACCAGACATAGCCCTAGAAGGAAACGGTTTCATCCCCCCGCGCTCGCGCTGCGTCAAAAGAGAACCGATTTCCTTCATTTCTGTCCGTCCTGGAACGGCCTTTCGCCCAGGCCCATCGGCAGAATGACGCGCTTTCCGCCACTCTGTCGCGTTTCGCGACATGGTTTGCGTCGGAAGGTTGCTTGCGCCCCGCTGCGCCCGGGCGCAAACTTGATCAAATTTCCACGCAGACCGGAGAGCGCCATGCTGACCAAGCGCGATTTCTACATCAACGGCAAATGGGTCGCCCCCGCCAATGCGCGCGACTGGCAGGTGATCAACCCCTCAACCGAAGAGCCCTGCGCGGTGATCTCGCTCGGCGATCAGGCCGATACCGATGCCGCCGTCGCCGCCGCCAAGGCCGCGCTTCCCGGCTGGGCCGCCACGCCCCCCGCCGAACGCGCCCGTCTGGTCGCCAAGATCGTTGATCAGTACAATGCCCGCCTCCAGGAATTCGCCGAGGCCATCGCGATGGAGATGGGCGCGCCCATCGACTTCGCCCTGTCGGACCAGGCCCCCTGCCTGCCCTGGCACACCACCAATTTCCTCAAGGCCTTCGAGCATATCGAATGGGTCCGCCCGCTGCATCCCGGCACGCCCATGGACAAGCCGCAACCCGCCGTGGCGCTGGAACCGATCGGCGTTGTCGGCCTGATCACGCCCTGGAACTGGCCGGTCAACCAGATCGCGCTCAAGGCGATCCCCGCCATGCTGGCGGGCTGCACCTGCGTGCTGAAACCGTCCGAAGAAAGCCCGCTCAACGCGATGCTCTTCGCGGAATTCTGCCATGACGCGGGCATCCCCGCCGGCGTCTTCAATCTGGTGAACGGCGATGGCGCGGGCGTGGGCAGCCAGCTGTCCACCCATCCCGATGTGCAGATGATCTCTTTCACCGGCTCTACCCGTGCCGGCCGCGCCATCTCCAAGGCCGCCGCCGAAAGCCTCAAGCGCGTGACGCTGGAACTGGGCGGCAAGGGTGCGAACCTGGTCTTCGCCGATGCTGATGACAAGGCCATCGAACGCTCGGTCCTGCGCATGATGGAAAACACCGGCCAGTCCTGCAATGCGCCCTCGCGGATGCTGGTGGAGCGCTCGGTCTATGACGCCTCGATCGCCAAGGCAGTGGCAGTGGCCGAGAAGATCAAGGTCGGCCCCGCGCTGGAACACGGTGGCCATATCGGCCCGGTCGTGAACAAGCGGCAATGGGACCAGATCCAGGGCTATATCCAGAAGGGCATCGACGAAGGCGCCCGCCTTGTCACTGGCGGCCCCGGCCTGCCCGAGGGCTTCAACCGCGGCTTCTACGTCAAGCCCACCATCTTCGCCGATGTGAAGCCCGGCATGACCATCGAGAAGGAAGAGATCTTCGGCCCCGTCCTCTGCATGATCCCCTTCGACACCGAGGAAGAGGCCGTGGCCATCGCCAATGACACGCCCTATGGCCTGACCAACTATGTGCAGTCCGGCAGTCCGGCGCGCTCGAACCGCCTGGCCCGCCAGTTGCAGGCCGGTATGATCGAGATGAACGGCAAGCCGCGCGGCGCGGGCTCCTTCTTCGGCGGCGTCAAGCAATCGGGTCGCGCCCGTGAAGGCGGCATCTGGGGCATCGAGGAATTCCTCGAACCCAAGGGCATCTCCGGCTATGACTTCTCGGTGAAAGAAGCGGCCGAATAAGCCCCCGGGCGCAAGCATCTCCAGGACCCGTGCCCCAGGGCGCGGGTCTTTCTGCAAGACGTTCGGAAGACACAAACAAGACCTTCAAACGGCGCTTTCCGGCATTCACGCAAAGCCCCCGGCTCTAGGCTCTGTTTCATCAGATCTGCCCCGGGGACCGCCAATGACCCAATACCGCCATCTCACCTCGCCCCTGCAACTGCGCGGCCATACGCTGCGCAACCGCATCGTCTTTGGCGCGCACACCAACAATATGTCCGACATGGGCCTGCCCGGCCCCCGCCAGGGTGGCTATCTGATCGAACGGGCCCTGGGCGGCGCGGCCATGGTGGTCTGCGAACCCGTCCCCGCCCATCGCACCGGCGTGCTCACCCGCGGCAACCTCCTGCCCGAATCCGATGCCATCATTGCCCCTTTCCGTCCGATCACCCAGGCGATCAAACAGGCGGGCGCCGTCGCCATCCAGCAGATCTACCATGTCGGCGCCCATGGCGATTCCGACCTGTCCTTCGCCCCGCATTGGTCGCCCTCGGGCGGGCCATCCTACCATGACAGCGACGGCAGCCACCGCATGACCGTCAAGGAAATCAACGAGATCCTGGACGCCCACCTTGCCGCCGCCATCCGCGCCAAGGCCTGCGGCTATGACGGGGTCGAGGTCTGGGCCGCCTATCACTCGCTTCTCGACCAGTTCTGGACGCCGTGGTCCAACACCCGCGACGATGACTGGGGCGGCAGCTTGCAAAACCGCACCCGCTTTTCCCGCACCCTGATCGAACGCATCCGCCGCGCCTGCGGCGAGGATTTCGTCATCGGCCTGGCCATCAGCCATTCCGAAATCTTCACCGAGGTGACGCTGGGCGTCGAAGCCATGGCCGAGATCATCGCGCTGCATGATGCCACCGGCCATGTCGATTACGTCACCGTCGGCGCGGGGTCCTATCTCGATTTCGAACGCATCATCCCGCCCTTCACCCATGCCGAGAAACTGACCACGCCGCTTACGGCGGAACTGAAGAAGATCGTCCGCCACGCCAAGATCACCTCCGAGGCCGGCATCCGCACCCCCGACAATGCCGAGACCATCCTCTCCGCGGGCGAGGCCGACCTTGTCTCGATCGTGCGCGGCCAGATCGCCGACCCGCATCTGGCGCGCAAGGTGATGGAAGGCCGCCCGCAGGACATCCGCGGCTGCATCTCCTGCAACCAGATGTGCTGGGGCCGCCGGTCGCGCGACTACTGGATCTCCTGCCTCATCAACCCTTCGGCGGGGCGTGAGTTCGAATGGGGCGGCGACCGCTTCACCCCTGCCGCCACCCCGCGCTCGGTCCTTGTCGTCGGCGCAGGCCCCGCCGGGCTCGAGGCCGCCCGCGCCGCTGCCGAACGCGGCCACCGGGTCGAGATCATCGAGGCCCTGCCCGTGATCGGCGGCCAGTTCCGCCTTGCGGGCCAGCAGCCGCGCCGCGCCCAGATCCTCGACCTGATGGATTGGTATGAACGCCAGTTCGAGAAACTTGGCGTCACGCTGCGGCTGAACACCTATCTTGATGACGATGAAATCGCCGCCCATCCCGCCGATGTGATCATCCTCGCCACCGGCTCGCTGCCAGACGAGGCCGCGACCCAGCGCTGGCTGCCAGGCGAGGCCAGCCTGCCCGGTCTCGACAATGGCCATGTCCACAGCCCCGAAGCGATCTTGCGGCGCGAGGTACGGCCCGGCGATGAGGTGATCCTGTATGATGAAGGCTCGAACTGGCGCGGTGTCGGCACGGCCTGGTGGCTGGCCGAACAGGGCCATAGGGTCACCATCGTGACGCCACAAGCCTATGTCGGGCAAGAGATTTCGCGCACCGCCGCCGATGGCGCCGCCCGCCGTGCCCTGGCGCAGAAAGGCGCGCGCTTCCTGCCCGAAAGTCTGATCGCCCGCTGGCACGGCAATGGCGCCACCGTGCGCAGCCTGCTGACCGGTGCGGAAGAGCTGATCCCCGCCTCGGCCCTGGTGATGTGCACCACCAACCGCAGCTTCGACCCCTATCCCGAAACGTTCCCGGGCAAGCAGACCCACCGCATCGGCGATTGCGCCGCGCCCCGCCTTGCCGCCTATGCCTTCCACGATGGCCGGAAGCTGGCCCTTTCGCTCTGACCTGTGGCTAGCCCAGCAAGGCTTCAACCGAAAAGCCATCGGGAATATCGGAACGATCGTTCAATATAAGTTCCGCCAGCGCCTCGCCAGCCCTGGGCGCCAGCCCGAAGCCGATCTTGAACCCGCCATTGGCGACATAATGGCCCGGCCGCCCGGGCCATGCCCCCAGCACCGGCCCCCGGCTTTTCGCCCGGGGCCGCAGGCCCGCCCAGCGCTCGATCACATCTGCACCCGCCAGCACCGGCATCACCGCCCGCGCCCGCATCACCAGATCCTCGGCCTGCGCATCCGGCCCCGAGACGGTCCAGTCCGTCTCCGATGTCGACCCGACCGCCACCGTTCCATCGCCATGCGGCACGACATGAAGCCCCCCGGCATAGACCTGCGGCAGCGCTGCCGCGTCATGCCGCAGCACCACCGCCTGCCCCTTCACCGCCGCGCCCAGCTTCTTGCCGAAGGCCGCCGACAAATCGGCCAACCCCGTCCAGCCCGTCGCATGCACAACCGCGCCCTCATCCGGTGCCTCGCCGAACACCACCGCGCCCCCCGCCGCCCGCAGCGCCGCCTCCAGCGCCGCGCAGGCCGCCCGGGGCGAAATCCTTGCCGTCAGCGTATCCTCCACCAGAAAGCCGCTCGCCGAGGCCGGCTCCCACGCCGCCCCCGTCGCCGCCACAACCCGCCAGTCGGCCTTGCCGCGCCACAGATCCCGCGCCGCACCCGCGCGCAGCCGCGCCGCCGCCACCGCAGCGTCATCCGCCAGGGGCTGCACCCGGCCAGAGCGGAGATAGAGCGGATCGCCGCCCCCCGCCGCCGCCACCTCTGCCCACCAGCCTTCGGCCATCAGCAGGCTTCCCAGTTGGAAGGCCTTCAGATCATTCCAGCCCTCGGGCGCGAAAGGCGCCAGCGCCCCCACCACCCCGCCCGAGGCCCCGGCCCCGATCCGCGCCGCCTCGACCAGCCGCACCCGGGCCCCGCGCCGCGCACAGGCCCAGGCCACCGCCAGCCCGAACACGCCGCCGCCGCGCACTGTCACATCGACGCTTGTCATTCCCCCGCCCCTGGCCCAGATCTGTGCCGCGAAGGACTAGACCCATGCCCCCGACCGCACAACCCGAACTGGATTGGAAGGACGGCGCGATCCCGATCGCCCGCGCCTTCGACGATCCGTATTTCTCGCTCGCGGGCGGTCTGGCCGAAACCCGCCATGTCTTCCTGTCGGGCAATGATCTGCCCGGCCGCCTGACCCACGGCTTCCACATCGCCGAACTTGGCTTCGGCACCGGCCTCAACCTCCTCGCCCTCGCCCTTCTCTGGCAGGAAGCGGGCAGCCCCGGCACGCTCCGCTTCACGTCCTTTGAGGCCTTCCCGATGGCCGCCCCCGACATGACCCGCGCCCTTGCCGTCTTCCCCGAGGCGGCGGCGATTTCCGCCCCGCTCCTCGCCGCCCGCGCTGCCGGGGCCACGGAAATCGCGCTGCCGGGCATTCAGGTCGCCCTGATCCTCGGCGATGCCCGCCAGACCCTGCCCGCTTGGCGCGAAAAGGCCGATGCCTGGTTCCTCGACGGCTTCTCGCCCGCCAAGAACCCCGAAATGTGGGGCGAGGCGCTGATGGCCCAGGTCGCCCGCCACACCACCCCCGGTGGCAGCTTCGCGACCTATACCGCCGCCGGCCATGTCCGCCGCGCCCTTTCCGCCGCAGGCTTCGCGGTCACCCGCCAGCCTGGTTTCGCGGGCAAGCGGCATATGTCCACCGGTCGCCTTACCGCAACTCCATCCCTTCCGGCCAGCGCATCGCATAATCCAGGCTGATCTCGCGTTTCTCGCCCGCGCCCAGATCGAACGACCATTCCAGTATCCCGCGCTGCCCGTCGACATCGGTCACATCCGGTGCGGGCTTGGCGTCCAGCGTGATCTCCAGGTCCTCCTGCTCGGAATAGGGCACCTGATCCAGCACCCGCAGCGGCCAGCTTTCCGTGCCCAGATTCTCGACCACCAGCACTGCCGCCTCGCTGGCCTCATTCGAGGTCGTCAGAAAGCCCGACTGGCCGCTCGCCCTGACCGGCATCTCGCGCTTCACGCGCAGCGTCTCCAGCGCGCCAAAGGCCAGCTCTGCCTCGGCCCCGCGCGCGATCGTCTCCAGCGCCGCCTGTCCGACCAGAACCCCCTCGCGGAAGATCAGCGCATCGCCCGGCAGCAAGGGTTCCTGCCCGGCATTGACGAATTCCGCCATGACATAGGCGGTGCGGTCCCACCGGGGCACCGCCCGCGCATAGACCACCGGCTCGGCCGCGATCACATCCAGCGCCAGCCGCAGATCCTCGACGCCCGAGGCCACGTCGACCGCGCGTGGATAGGTATAGACCACCGTATCGCCTTCCAGCCCGGCTGCGGCAGTGATCGGGGCTGGCGCGGCGGCCACCTCCATCTCCGGCGCGGCCCCCGCCACCATCGAATCGCGGGCATAGTCCTCGGCCTTGGCTTCAGGCACGATCTGGCGCAGCGCGGGCCAGAGCGTCGACGGCGCGGCCTGATCGGCGGGGCGCGAGGTGGACAATGTCAGATCCACCCCCGTCCAGTCCTCGCCAGTATATTGCGTCACCAGCACCGACCGCTCAATCTCCAGCTTCGGACCGCCCGCCTGGGTCAGGTTCAGCTCGTAGAACGGCCGCCAGGACGCATTCTCGATGTAATGCACCAGCGTCACCGTCGCCGATCCCGCCGTCGCGCCCTCGACCTCGACGCTCAACCCCAGATAATCCGGGTCGATCTGCGGCAGCGTATCCAGCGCCGCCTGCGCCTTTTCCCGCGCCTTCTGCGCCGCGTCCAGCGCCTCCTGTGCCGTCCAGAGATCGGCCTTGGCCGCCGCGGCCGCCTGCGCCGCGGCCAGGGTCTCGGCTCCAACCATCTCGGCCATGGCCTTCAGCGTCTCGGGCGTGGCACTATCGGGCAGCGCGCCGGTGAACGAGGTCAGGAAGGCCCCCTGTGCCGTGGCGGCCGCGATCCGCGCCTGCACGGCCTCCACCCCCGCCAGGGCCGCGCGCTCGTGCGCCTTGGCGGCCTCCAGCGCCGCTTTCGCCGCCGCCTGTTCGGGCGTATCGGGCAGATCGCGCGGCGGCAGCCGGTCGTCGCGCAGGGCAAAGCCGCCCAGTCCCAGCCCCGCGCTGCCCGTCATCTGCATCAGCGCCGTCTCCAGGCCGCGCGGCAGGTCCAGCACCAGCAGCTCGTGCCGCCCAGCCGCGGGCAGGTCAAAGCGCACCTCGCGGGTGATCTTCTCCCCTTCGGGATAGACGGTGACATCGGTGATCGTGCTGCGCGCCTCGATCGTATCGGCCAGGGCCGGGGCAGCTGTGGAGATCAGAAGAAGGGTCAGAATCTTGCGCATGGCGGGGCCTTTCGCGACAGGTATCCCCCCATCATGCGCGCCGCCCGCCGGGCCGCAAGCCGGGAAACCCTGCCCCCTTGCGCGCCAAGGATCGCGCGGCGGGAGACGTCACCCCATGTTGAAGTTCGCCGGATCCGGGCCGCAGCGCTGCCCTTCGTCCAGAGCGGCAATCGCCGCCATCTCCTCCGCGCTCAGCGCAAAGTCGAAAAGGTCGAGATTCTCGGCCAGCCCCTCTGCCCGTGTCGAACGCGGAATGACCGAGGCGCCGATCTGAAGATGCCAGCGCAGGATCACCTGGGCCGGGCTTTTCCCCGCGCGCCGCGCCGCCGCCACCACAGCGGGCGCCGCGAAACTGCGGCCCTGCCCCAGCGGCGTCCAGCTTTGCGTCACGATGCCGCGCCGCTCATGAAAGGCGCGCAGCGCGGGCTGTTGCAGGCGCGGGTTGATCTCGACCTGGTTCAAGACCGGCACAACGCCGGTTTCGCCGATGATCCGCTCCAGCTGCGGCTCCTGGAAATTCGACACGCCGATCGACCGGCACAGCCCCGCCTCCCGCGCCGCGATCAGCGCCTTCCAGGTCTCAAGATACAGATCGCGCGCCGGGGTTGGCCAATGGATCAGCAGCAGGTCCACGAAGGGCAGGCCCAGCCGCGTCAGGCTTGCCTCCGCCGCGCGCAGAGCCTTGTCATAGCCCTGCTCGCTGTTCCAGATCTTCGTCGTCACGAAAACCGCGTCGCGCGGCAAGCCGCTGGCCCGGACCCCGGCGCCCTGGCCCTCTTCATTGCCATAGATCGCTGCGCCATCGACCAGCCGGTAGCCCGCCCTCAGCCCCGAAACCACCGTCTCTTCGGTGATCCCTGCGGGCACTTGCCACAGGCCAAAGCCAAGCTGCGGCATCTTGCGGCCGTCGTTCAGGGTCAGGGTGGTCTGGGTCATGCCGGGTCTCCTTTGCGCGGCAGCAAAGCCGGTGCGGCGGCGCAGGGCAAGGCAAAGACCACAGGATCAGCGCCGCGTGGCCGATGCCAGCAACCGCAGCATCGCCGCCACATGGCTTTGCCGGTCCGCCCCGCTCGCAAGGGCCAGGGCGGTGCGGTCAAAGGCCGCCGACAGAAGATCGGCCAAGGCCGCGCATTCGGGCAGCGGCAATTCGGGCAGCGTCTCTTGCAGCCCGGCCTGCAACTGGGCGCGCCCGTCGCCCGCCGTCAGACGCGCCGCTTCCGCCGGGCCCAGGGCCGCGGGCGCCTCGACCAGCAAAAGTGCCGCCCGGCCCGGCACGGCCATCGCGTCAAGATAGGCCAGGGCGCCGGTGACAAGGGCCTGATCGGGATCGCGGATTGCCATGGTCGCGGCGTCGATGGCCTGGCCCACGGCATCGGCCTCGCGCTGGCACAGGGCGCGCAGCAGATCCGCCTTGTCGGCGAAATGGTGATAGAGAGCGCCGCGCGTCACGCCCGCTGCGGCGACGATCTCGGGTGTGCCCGTCTCGGCATAGCCGCGGGCGGTGAACAGGGCGCGCGCCGCGTCCAACAACTGGCCGCGCGTCGCCTCGCGCCGGTCGGCCTGGCTGCGGCGCGACGGCGCGGCGGGGGCAGGGGATAGTGACACTTACATACACCTTGCATGTTTATCCTCTCAATGATACATGCACATTGTATGTAAAAACAAGCCAGCGAGGATGCCATGCAGACCACCCAATATTACCCGGTGATCCAGACCGCCGATGTCGCGGGCACCGCCGCCTTCTATTGCCGCCATTTCGGCTTTCAGCCGCTGTTCGAGAACGACTGGTATGTCCATCTCCAGCAGGTCTCCGATCCCGGTGTGAACCTCGCGATCCTGCGCCATGACCATGAGACGATCCCGACCGAGGGCCGCGGCCCGACGCGCGGCCTGATCCTGAATTTCGAGGTCGCCGATGTGGATGCCCAGGCGGCGCGCCTGATCGCCGAAGGCGTGCCGGTGGCGAAACCCCTGCGGGACGAAGCCTTCGGCCAGCGCCATATCATCCTGCGCGACCCGAACGGCCTGCTGATCGACCTGATCACCCCGATCGCGCCGGATGACAGCTTCGCCCCGTCCTATGCCAGCGCCGCCCTGCCCGCGTGACCGCCAGACATGACAAAGGCCCCGATCGGAACCGGGGCCTTTGCCAGAATCTCAGGGCCGATCAGCCCTTTTTCAGAACCCGTTGGCCCAGCAGCTCGGCGATCTGCACCGCGTTCAACGCAGCGCCCTTGCGCAGGTTGTCACTGACGCACCACAGGTTGAGCCCGTTCTCCACGGTCGAATCCTGCCGCACCCGGCTGACATAGGTGGCAAACTCGCCCACACATTCGATCGGCGTGATGTAGCCGCCGGCCTCGCGCTTGTCGACCAGCATGATCCCCGGCGCTTCGCGCAGGATGTCCTGCGCTTCCTGCCAGTCCAGGAACTCTTCGGTCTCGATATTGATCGCTTCCGAATGGCCGACGAAGACCGGCACCCGCACGCAGGTCGCCGTCACCTTGATCTTGGGATCAAGGATCTTCTTGGTCTCGGCGACCATCTTCCATTCTTCCTTGGTCTCGCCCGAGTCCAGGAAGACGTCGATATGCGGAATCACGTTGAAGGCGATCTGCTTGGAGAACTTCGACGGCGGCACTTCGGCGGTGGGGTTGTAGACCGCCTTGGTCTGCTCCCACAGCTCGTCCATGCCTTCCTTGCCCGCGCCCGACACCGACTGATAGGTCGACACCACAACGCGGGTGATCTTGGCCCGGTCATGCAGCGGCTTCAGCGCCACCACCATCTGCGCGGTCGAGCAATTGGGGTTGGCGATGATGTTCTTGTTCTTATAGCCCATGATCGCATCGGCATTCACTTCCGGCACGATCAGCGGGATCTCGGGGTCGTAGCGATACAAGGAAGAGTTATCGATCACGATGCAGCCCGCCGCGGCCGCCTTGGGCGCATATTCCTTGGTCGGGCCGCTGCCCACCGCGAACAGCGCGATGTCCCAGCCGGTGAAATCGAAAGTCGCGAGATCCTTGGTTTTCAGGGTAGTGTCGCCAAAGCTGACTTCAGTGCCCAGAGATTTTCGCGACGCCAGCGCGACGATCTCATCGACCGGGAACTCGCGCTCGGCGAGGATGTTCAGCATTTCGCGGCCCACGTTACCCGTGGCACCCGCGACGACGACCTTATAGCCCATCGGGGTTCTCCAAAAACGTCCCCGGCATGGGGACGCGGCCCCTTAGCGCAAAGGCGGCACGGGGGGAAGGGCGAACTGGCCCCGCGCCTCAGGCGCGGCGGTCCTGTGACATAAGATAGATCACCAGCCCCAGCGCCACCGCCACGGCAAAGAAGGCGAAGACCGCCTGGAAGGGCGCCGCCGCATGGCCCGCCACCACCGTGGCCGCATGGATGCGCCCGGTCGCCTCTTGCGCGATCCCGGCCGAGGCGATGCCGAACAGGTTCACCAGCGTCACCCCCCGCCCGATCAGATGGGGCGGAAAGAAGGCCTTGGCATGGGCCACGACCAGCGGGAAGGTCGCGCCGAAGAAGCCCACCCCCACCAGCAGCGCCAGCGCCAGCCCGGGCGACTGCCCGGCCCAGAGCGCCAGCCCCGCGACGCAGACGCACATCAGCAGATTGCCGATGAAGATCACCCATTTCAGCGTGCCGAACCAGCGGTCCAGCGGCCCATAGGCGAAACTGCCCGCCACCATCGCCAGCCCCATCCACAGCCCGGCCTGGCCGATCTCGGCCCGCGAATAGCCCCAGACATCGGTGAAATACGGCCCCAGCCACAACCCGCGCAGCCCCGCCGCCGGGGCATAGCAGACGAACATCATGGCAAAGATCGGCCAAAGCTGCGGAATGCGCAGCAGCGACAGCACCGATCCGCCCTGCCCGGCCGCGACCCGCGCCGGATCGCGCACCAGCGCGAAAACCGCCACCCCGACCGCTGCCGTGATCGCGGCCAGGCCGAAGACAGTCTCTCGCCAGCCAAAGGCCTCGACCGCCGCGGTCAGCGGCAGCGAGGCCGCGATATTGCCCAGCGATCCGATCCCGATCGTCGCCGCCGCCAGCGTCGCGAAGGCCGTCGCCGAAAACTCGCGCGCGAAGATGTAATAGCTCGCCATCAGCACCGGCGAACAGCCGACCCCGATCAGCGCCATGGCCAGCTTGATCCCGTCCGGCGATCCGGCCGAGGCGAACAGCAGCGCCCCCAGCGCGCCCACCATAAGACAGGCCGCCGTCGTGCTGCGCGGGCCGAACCGGTCCAGCGCCGCGCCCACCGGCAATTGCATCAGCGCGAAGGCCAGGAACCACAGGCCCGAGGCCGAGGCGAGATCGACCTTCGTCATGCCCAGATCGGCTTCCAGCACCGGCGTCAGCACCGCCAGGAAGGCGCGATAGAATTGCGACAGCACATAGCTCAGGACCAGACAGGCAATGCCAAGGCGCATCACGGTTTCTCCTTCGGCGGCGGGCCGTTGTGACAGGCCCCTGGGCCGCCCGCAAGGTCTGCTTTGCTGCGCGGCATCGCTCTTGCGCGCGCAGCGCCGCTTGCGTCAGATAGTCCGGATTTCAGCCCGGAGGATTTCATGCACCCCGCCCGCATTTCCGCGCCGCTTTGCGCCTTTCTCGCCCTTGCCCTTCCCGCTCTGGCCAATGACGGCTGGGGCGGCCTTTCCGCCACCGGCCTGACCTTCGGCCAGACCTCCGCCATCGCCATGGAAGAGGAAGACCTTTTCATCAGCCCCGACCGCATCACCGTCGATTACACCTTCCGAAACCTCACGCAGCAGGACGTCACCGGCGAGGTCATCTTCCCCCTGCCGCCCATCGGAGTCTGGTCCATGCTGGAATCGATGTGGAACCTCCCCGAAGACCCGACGCGCGACAATCTGGTGAACTTCTCGGCCACGGTCGATGGCCAGCCCGTCGCGGTACAGATCGACCGCATCGCCGTGATCGAACCGGAATGGCAAGAGGGCCGACCCCTCAACGAACAATATGACACGCCCGGTCGCGACGTGACCGCCGATCTCACCCGTTTCGGCCTGCCGCTGACGCTGGATTACCAGACGGTCAGCGCCGCCCTTCTCGCGCTTTCCCCCGCCGATCAGGCCGCCGCCAAGGCCGCGGGCATCGCCGAGTATTACGAAGGCGACCCGGCACAGGGCGTCCCGCCCGAAGGCTATCCGCTCTGGTCCATCGTCTACCGCTATCACTGGACCCAGACCTTCCCCGCCGGGGCCACTCTGCGCGTCCATCACGAATATGAAAACCGCCCTTCCGGCGGCCTCTTCTATTTCTCCAACCCGCCGGAAGACTATCAGGACTATCTCGTCGACCAGTATTGCATCGACCAGGGCACCGCCAAGGCCATCGTCAAGGCGCTGGAACGGCCCGATGGCGAAGAGTTCGGCAATTACGGCACTGCGCTGAACATCTCCTATGTCCTGCGCACCGCCAATTCCTGGGCCGGGCCGATCGGCAAATTCCGCCTGACGCTCGACAAGGGCCAAGCGGAAAACGTCATCTCGCTCTGCGCCGACGGGGTGAAAAAGACCGGCCCGACGACCTTCGTGATCGAAAAGACCAACTACACCCCCGAACGTGACCTCGAAATTCTGGTGGTCCAGCCGCTGACCGACCAATAGGCCGCGATCCCGCGATGGGTCCGTCCGCCAGCGCCAGCCGCCTTATCGCAAGATAAGGCGGAAGACGTTCGGAAGACGTTTGGAAGACCTTCGCAAGACCCCGAAAATCCAGCCTTTTCAGGCAGGTTGCGGCACCGGCATCACCCGCTCGCGGATCGGCAGATGCACCAGCGCCGAAAACGCGCCCACGCCCACCCCGATCCACCAGACCAGCGTATAGGATCCGTTCAGGTCATACATCTTGCCGCCCAGCCAGACGCCCAGGAAGCCGCCGATCTGGTGGCTCAGGAACACGAAGCCATAGAGCGTACCCATATAGCGCAGCCCGTAGATATGGGCGACCAGCCCGCTCGTCAGCGGCACCGTGGCCAGCCACAGGCTGCCCATCACCGCCGAGAAGACCAGCACCGATGTCGGCGTGATCGGCAGCATGATGAAGATGCCAGCGGCCAGCGTCCGCCCGACATAGATCGCCGCCAGCAGGTATTTCTTGGTGTACTTTTTGCCCAGCCAGCCCGCCGTGATCGTGCCGACGATGTTGAACAGCCCGATCACCGCAATCGACACCGCGCCCAGCGCCGAAGAGGTGGTGATCCCGATCGCCGCCAGCAGCCCGTTCGGGGCAGGCGCGCCGCACAGCTCGGTCACAAAGGCCGGAAAATGCGCGGTGATGAAGGCCAGCTGATAGCCGCAAGAGAAAAAGCCAAGGAAAATCAGGGTGAAAGATGGGTCCTTGAAGGCCCGCACCAGAACCGTGCCCAGGGTCTCTTCCAGTTCCGCCCGGCTGGCCACATGGGGCGAGCGGATGAAGGGCAGCGCGAAAAGCGTCAGCAGGATCACCACGGCGAAGATCAGGAAGACCGTATGCCAGGTGTAGAATTGCAGCAGGAACTCTGCCGTCGGCGCCCCGAAAACCTGCCCCGCCGACCCCGCCGCCGTGCCGATCCCCAACGCCATCGAGCGATGTTCCGGCGCCGCTGCCCGGCCGACAATCGCCAGGATCACGCCGAACCCGGTGCCCGCGATGCCGAAGCCCACCAGGATCGCCAATGTCTGATGCTGCCAGGGCTCGAAAGCATAGGCCGACAGCACCAGACCCAGCGCATAAAGGATCGCGCCGGCGATGATCGCGCGCCGGTCGCCGAACCGTTCCGCCACCGCGCCGAATAGGGGCTGACCGATGCCCCAGGCCAGGTTCTGGATCGCGATGGCCAGCGAGAACTCGCTGCGCGCCCAGCCAAATTCCTGCGCCACGGGGATCTGGAACACCCCGAACGAGGCCCGGATCGCAAAGCCGATCATCAGGATCACCGATCCCGCAATCAGCACCGGCGTGATCAAAGGGGCCTTGGTTTGCGGTAGGACAGCGGACATGACGTTTCACTCCATGATGCCGCGGAACCTGACGCTGCTGCGCGGCAGGGTCAAATGCAGAATTGTGATGAAGACAATTGCGCCGCCGCGGGGCGCAACAGGATCGGCCCCGCAAGGATCTGGCGTGCGTTGGTAAACGAATAGTGAACCCCGCAGGGCCAAGCCTTTGATTCTCATGGCACGACCCGGATGTCCCATCGTGGGACACCGGCTGTCCGGGGCGCCTGCAAGGACGGGCCGCGCCCTGGCTCAGCCCTTCCGCGCGCCGTCCAGCGTGGCGATGCGGTCCTGCGTGGCCGGGTCGGCCAGCAGCTCGGCCAGCGGCGCCTCCAGCCTGCGCCGCCAGTTCGGATGCTCTTCGATCGTGCCCGGCAGGTTCGGCTGCTCGGGCAGGGCCAGCAGGTCCTCCATCGGTACCAGCGCCAGCCGCGACCCGGTCCGTCCGATATGCGACAGCGCCGCCTTTACGACCGGGGCGCTGTCTTCCGGCGCCGGGCGCGGATCGGGCATCCCGAAGGTCGACCATAACAGCCCCCGGTCCCAGGCCCGGCGGGCCTCTTCTCCCGCCCGGTCCGTTCCAGGCGGCAGGCGGCCCAGCGCATCGGCCCAGTCCAGATCGCGCCCCGACCACCAGCCCGCCACCGTCGCCGTGTCATGCGTCCCGGTCATCGCCAGGCTTTCGGCCGGGTAATCCTGCGGCCCGATGAAGCCGTGATCCTGCGCCCGCTCGAACCACAGCACCCGCATCCCCGGCATGCCCCGCGCGGTGATCGCCTCGGAAAACCCATGCGGCTTGGTGCCCAGATCCTCGGCCACGACCATCGCCCCCGCCCGCCAGCTTTCCAGCGCGCAAAGCCGGATCAGGTCATCGAAAGGATAGTCCAGATAGGCCCCGTCGCGCGATGGATGCCCGTCAGGCACCACCCAAAGCCGCGCCAGGCCGAAAGCATGGTCAATCCGCAAGCCCCCCGCCCGCGACAGCGCCGCCCGCAGCATGGCGATGAAGGGCGCAAAGCCCGTCTCGCGCAGACCCTGCGGCGAATAGGAGGTCAGCATCCAGTTCTGGCCTAAGGGCCCCAAAGGATCGGGCGGCGCGCCTATGGTCAGGCCCTGCAACAGCGCCTCGCGCATCGCCCAGCTGTCCGATCCGCCGGTATGCACCCCCACCGCCAAATCGGCGACAAGGCCGATCTTCATGCCCGCCGCCTTGGCCCGCGCCTGAACCGCCGCCAGCCCCGCGCGCGAAAGCCATTGGGCGAACAGGTGAAACTCGATCTCTGCGGCACTCTCTTGCGCGAAAGCCTGCGCCGCTGCGCCGTCGGGCTCGTGAAACGCGGCGGGCCACATCTGCCAGCCATCCGCCCCCTGCGGCCTGAACCGGCTGTCCAGCGCATCATACAGCGCATGGCGCATCAGGGCCGGCCCCTCGGCGGCGTTTTCCTCCCTGATCCGCTGGCGCAAATCCGGCGACAGCCCGGCAAAGACCGCGCGCAGATCGGCCTGCCGCCCGGGCATCGCATCGGGCCAGTCGATCAGCCCACCGCCCGCCCGCTCGGGCAGAGACGGCAGGCCCAGCAGCGCCGGATCGCCCATGGCGGCGTTGAAGAAGGTCCGGCTTGAGGGCGAATAGGGGCTGAACCCCTGCCCCCAGCCCGGGAACAGCGCATGGACCGGGTTGATCATCACCGCATCCGCACCGCGCGCCGCGAAAAGCTCGACCGTCTCGGCCAGTGCGCCGAAATCGCCAAATGCGCTGCTTCGCGCCGTGCGTAGGGCCGGGATCTGGACCGACGGCCCCCAGAACTTGCCCGGTCCGAAATGGTCAAAGCCGACAAAGCGCGGCGGGGCGACGGCCAGCGTGCATTCCGCCCCGTCGATCACCAGCCGGTAATATCCCGGAGCCGCGACGCCCGGCAGACACCCCGCCTCGATATCCAGCCGCAGCGTCCCGCCATCCTCGCCCGTAAGCTCGGCACTGCTGCCCGCGCCCAGCAGGCTTGCAGGCAGGGGCAGCGGCTGCCCGGCCTCGCCGGTGATCAGTTTCGGCGCCCGCGCCGCCTCGGCCACCACCCGCGCCAGACTGCGCCGGATCGCGACGGCATCCGCAGCTTCATAGCCTAGCGCCCCGGATATCTGCGCCAGCCGCTCATCCGGGATCGTGAATTCGGTTCCCGAGAGATCGCGCCAGCCCAGCGAAAGTCCAAGAGACTGCGCAAGCGTCTGGATCTCGGTCACGGTCGCCCTCGTCCCTGGGATTTCCCGCGACGATAACCAGCCGCTGCATCTGCGGCAACGCCATCATTGCGCCGCAGCAATCGCGGGGCTGGCCCGCGCGCCTCCTGTGTCAGTCGAGCCGCACCATGGCCTCGGCCACCCCCTGCCCGGCGGCTTCCAGCGCAAAAACCTTGCCCGCATCGGGGCAGGCCGCCAGCGCCTCGGGCGTCATGCCAGCGCGGGCGGTCGTGACATAGAGCGTGGTCAGGTCCGGCCCGCCGAAGGCCGGACAGGAAGATTGCGGCGCGCCCACCGGCAGGGCGGACAGGAAGCGCCCGTCGGGCGCATAGCAGGCCACGCGTGACGCCCCCCATTGCGCCAGCCACATATTGCCCTGCGCGTCGATCACCGCCCCGTCCGGCTCCAGCCCCTCGGCCCGCAAGTCAAGGAAGGTCACCGGCGTGCCATGGGGCCAGCCATCGGCATCCAGCCCCACACGCATCACCTTCTTCGTCGCGGTATCAGCGAAATAGGCCTGCGTGCCGTCAAGGGAAAAGCAGATCGCATTGGGAATGGTCACGCCCGCGAACAGCCTGCGTGTCTCACCCCGGTACCAGCGCCAGATCGCCCCCTTGCCGGTATCCTCGCCGCCGCGCATTCCCATCGTGCCCCACCAGAACCCGCCCTGGCGATCGGCCCTGCCATCGTTCGAGCGCGTTTCGGGCTGACCTGCCTCGATCCGCGCGAACAGCCGGTGCGCGCCATTGTTCAGGTTCACCCGCCACAGCCCGCTTTCCCCGGCGATCACCGCGATGTCGCGATTGACCAGCCCCATGGCGGAAACCATCTCGGGAAAGTCAAAGGTAAGGCTGCCATCCCCGCCTTGGCCATGCAGCCGTCCGTTCAGGATGTCGAACCACCACAGCATCTGCCGCTCGGCCTGCCACAGCGGCCCCTCGCCCAATTCGCTGATGCGGGCATCGAAGATCATCGTGCCTCCTCCCATGCGGTTACGATGGCGCGGGCGCGGGTGCCGACCTCGGCAGCCGAAAGGCCCGGCGCGTAAAGCGCGGTGCCGATGCCGAACCCGTCCGCCCCCGCCGCCATCCAGGCGGCGAAATTCGACGGCCCTGCCCCGCCGACGGCATAGACCAGACAGCCCTTGGGCAGAACGGCGCGAATTGCCTTGAGGCCCTCGGCCCCGATCAGGCTGCCGGGAAACAGCTTCAGACCCGTCGCCCCGGCCTTCAGCGCCGCGAAACACTCGGTCGGGGTCATCACCCCCGGCCAGCTTTCCATCCCGCGCGCCCGCGTCGCCGCGATGACCTCGGCGTCCATATTGGGCGAAACGACCAGCCGACCGCCCGCATCGGCCACCTCGGCCACATCCTTGACCGTCAGCACCGTTCCCGCGCCGATCTGCGCATGGCTGCCGAAGGCGCCCGACATGGCAGCGATCGAGGTCATCGGGTGGGGAGAATTCAACGGCACTTCGATCCGGGTGATCCCGGCCTCGATCAGCGCCTCGGCCACGGGAACGGCCTCGGGCGGGGTCAGGCCGCGCAGGATGGCGATGAGGGGGCGGTGGGTCATCAGGGCCTCGGAGCGATCAGGGTGGACAGACCGGCCAGCGTGCAGGACGCCACATCCAGCAGTTTCGCCGACACGCCCTGCGCTGCAAGCGCGCGGGCATAGGCGGCAGACAGGCCGGCCGAACCGATCAGGGTGACCGGCTGGCCCAGCCAATAGGGTTTCGCTGCGGCCAGTTCGGCCCCGATCAGAAGGCCCGAAAGCCGCGACCGCGCCGCCGCCGCGCCCAAACCTTCCAACAGACCTTCGGCCCGCAGCGTGAAAAGCCGCGCCGCCAGCCGCTCGGGCCGCGACAGGGCTTCCGACACGGCGGCATCAAAGGCCTCGGGCACCTCGCCCTCGGCACCCGCCAAACCATGCCGCAGGACCGATTGCTTCGCGAGAAGCGCGAACATCTCGCCCGTCATGAAGGTCTGGAAGCTGACCACCTCGCCCGCGCTGACATGCGCCCATTTGGAATGGGTGCCCGGCAGGCAATAAACGCCATCTCCGCCGCCCTGCGCCAAGGCCCCCGCGATCTGGGTTTCCTCGCCCCGCATCACATCGGCGGGCTTGGCCTGGGACAGACCGGGCGCGATAAAGACCCGCAGCCGCTTGTCCTGCACAGGCACGCGCGTCAACGCGCCCACGTCCAACGGCGGGCAGGGCACGGTGCGATAGCGCGCCTCGACCCAGCCCTGCCGTGCGCCCACCATGCCGCAGGCATAGATCGGCAGCACGCCCTCGCCCAGCCAGGCGCCGATCAGGCGCAACAGCGCCGGTTCGAACTGCTCTGGCACCAGGCGACCCATACCGTCTTCCGACACCGCCTCGGCCAGAACACGGCCCTGCGCCGACATCGCATAGACGCGCAAATTCGAGGTGCCCCAGTCGGCAGCGATCCAATCTGGCTGCATGTTTCCTCTTCCCGTCTCCGTTAGGCTTGGGCGATCGCGCTCGCGCCGTCAAGCGGCAGAGCACAGGGCGGGCCTGTCATCCCCAGCGGCCGGTCAGCACCCGGCGGGTCACCGCCTCGACCGGGCGCTCGCGCGCGATCAGGCCCGCCACCCATTCGCAACTGCCCGCGTTGAACACAGCCCCCTTGCCGCGGCGATACTCTGCCATACAGCCATTGCCCCGGCTGGCGCGGCCGAATGTTTCTGGCGTCAGTTCGCCATAGACCCATTCCGCCACCTCTTCCGCATCCAGCGTTCCGATGAACGTGTCGCGATCCTGCCGCCCGGCGGAATGGGCCAGCGTGGTGGCGGGCGACAGGCCGATGATGATCAACGCGCCCTGAAGCCCCGTACCTTCGGCCGCGAAGGGCAGGCCATGGGTCATGGTATAGTCGATGCCGTCGACCTCATAGCCAAAAATCCTCGATTGCGCCCCCAGCACATCGCCATAGCCGAGGCCCGTTTCGTGCAGGCACCAGTGGTCGGGCCGGTAGATGGTGAACCCGCCCGCGCCATGGGCGGCGCAGCGGCTCCACCCGGCATAGACGCCCATCGCCCCGGTCAGACCCATAGTCGCGGCGGCAGGACGGGCGGCACCGGGATAATCCCAATAGGTCGAGAGGCGCGCGGGGTCGCTGTCCCGGACCGGGTCCTCCGCCCGTGCGCGGGTCTTGTAGCAGGTCTGGGTCCGCAGATCGGGCGACAGCCGCGTCTGCCAGAAGAAATTCCCGGCAAAGCGCGCAAGCTCCCCGCCTGCGTCAAGCCAGGCGTCCAGATGGTCGCGCATCTCCCAGGTCCAGTATTCGTCATGGCCGACGATCAGCGCGCGGTCATAGCCGTCCAGCAGATGCGGATCGCGATGCAGGTCATGCTGCGTCGCAAAATCCAGCGCGATCCCCTGCGCCTCGCACCACAGGGCGAAGGGCCGTTCGAACGCCGCCCAGCCAGAGGACGCATATTTTTTAGAAATGGTTCTCGAACGCGCATATTCCATATGCGGATAGCGCGGTTTCGCCAGCAGTGGCGAGGCATAGGGGATGCGAGGCGCATCCGCAGGCCAGCGCACGAAACCCGTGGCCCAGGGGCGCAGCACGCTGACATTCGGGGCAAAATCGGCGCCATTCGGGCCGGTCAGACCCTGATAATGGTTCGAACCGCCCCAGTCGTTATAGGCACACCACGTTCCCGTCGCGAGGATCATGCAGATTTTCGCTGCGGGGCGCGCGGCGCGCAGAACGAACATGTGCTGGCTGTCATGGCCGGGCACAGACAGCGTCACCGTATAGACGCCGCTGGCCCAATCCTGCGGGATTATGAGGGCAAACCGTTCAGGCCAGTTGCAGCCGGAAACCGAACACTCCTCAGGCGTCGTCTCGAAACTCAGGCCGATCTCGGTTGAAAGAACCACGTGCGGCGAAATGCCGTCGCGCGCGATCTGCAAATGGGCGCGCGGAGCGCTGGACATGGCATGAAGCGCCAACCTGTCGCCCGGCGCATAGGATACCGCATCCGTATAGGCCCAGACCTGCGGACGGTTCGGGTCGGCCGAGGCCATCTCGTAGAAATGCCCGGTGACCGGATCGTCATCGTCATGCGGCGCAGTTACGAAAAATCCTTTCAGGCTCATCGGCGAAAGCCCTTGGCAAAGCTGTCCGTAAGGAAGGCGGAGGTAGCGTCGAGATAGGTCTCGACATTCGCCCGGCGAAAGACGCCATGGCCCTCATCCGCGAAGAGAAGCGCTTGGTGCGGGATCTGATGCGCCGCCATCTCGCGGATCGCGACATGGGTGTTTTCCGGGCCGACATTGGTGTCGGCCAGACCATGCACCACAAGAATATGGCCGCGCAGGCCGGACAGGAAATTGCCGGGGCTGGCATTGGCATATTTCTCGGGAAAGTCCTGCGGGCTGCCGCCCATCATCTCTTCGGAATAGCTTTGGCCCCAGGGCATGCCAGTCTCGGCATAGTCGATGTCCAGCTTGTACATGCCGCACATCGGGATCGCCGCCATGACCAGATCCGTGTGGCGGATGGCCTGAAACCAGCTTGAGAACCCACCATAGGAGTTGCCCACCACCGCCACCGGCCCAGGAATGCCGCTGGCCAGCGCGGCTTCGATCCCGGCGCGGATATCGGCTTGCTCGCGACCGCCCCAGCCATCTTCCTTGACCTTCTCGCGCCAGCGCCGGCCAAAGCCGGTGGAGCCGCGATAATTGGGGTCGAGCACGGCATAGCCTTGCTGCACCCAGTAGCCGATCTTCGGGTTCACCCAATCCTCGGAATGCCAGGTCGGCCCGCCATGCACATAGGCGATCAGGCCTTTCGGCACGCCTGCCGGACGGTACAGCCAACCCTGCACCGCCTCGCCATCCGGCGCGGTCCAGCGAAAATCCTGCGGGGCGCTGTGGTGGCGGACCGGGTCTGGCGCAGCCTGGGCCAGCGTCACGCAACGGCCATCGGAGTGAATGCGAACCAGCTGATGCGGGGCTGAGGCGTCATAGGCCTCGGCCAGCCAGCCGCCATCGGGCAGGCCGGCATGGGGCAAGAGCGAACGGCGGCCCGAAAGGTTTGGCAAGGGCGCCAGGGCGCCTCCTGTCCAGATCGAGGCCACGGTGGCGGGGCGGGCATGATGAACGGCGGCGAAACAGCCTTGCGCGCCGGGAACAACGTCGAAGGGCAGGAAATCCGGCTCGCCCGCGATCTCGGTCGCGGTGCCCGTGACGGGGTCGAGCCACCCGAGGATATCGCGGTCCCCGATATCGGCGACAAAGGCGATCGTGCCGTCCGACAGCCAGTCGCCCACCAGCGCCCCCGCCTCGCCAAAGGCCAGCACCTCGCGCAACCCGCCGCCATCGGTATCCAAGAGCCAGAACTGCGTGCCGCCCGGTGCGCGCAGGTTGCGGGGCCAGAGCAGCGTCGTTCCATCCGGCGACAGCCTCACGCCATGGGTGAAGGGGGCATCACATCTGGCAAGGCAGGTCAATGCGCCGGAAGCAATGTCCATCCGCCAGACCCAGCCGCCCGCCGTGACTTGGCCCGCCGCATAATCGTAATTGGCGACGAAATAGAGCGTCGAAGCATCTTCCGACAGGACACCCCCATAGACGTAATGCGTCTGTTGCGGCGGCGTCAGCGCGCGCAGGCTGTTTCCATCGGCGCGGTCCAGCAGAAGCAGGTGATCGCGCTCGCAGGCATTCCTGGATTGGGCGAGGATCAGCCGCTGCCCGTCTTGCGAGACATCACGGATCAGGAAGTGGTCGATGCCCCGGGTCAGCCGTTCCGGCGGCGCCGATCCGTCGGTCGGCACGCACCAGACCTCATCGGTCTCGCTTGGTCCGGCCCAGCACCAGAAGGCCCAGCGCCCGTCGCCCGAGGCATGGACATTAGTGATTTGCGGTAGGGCGGCCCAGGCGCGGGCAAGATCGGACATCGGCTTTCCTATACGAAATGACAGGCCGCAGCACGGGCGTCTTCGCGGCGCAGCAATGGTCTTGTGCTGTGGCAGATCGCCTGCACCTGCGGGCATCGGCTGGCCAAGACGCAACCGGGGGGCGGCGCAGTGACAGAGGGCAGTTCTCCCTGCAACGACTGGCCGATGCGGCCCCGTTCGCGCGGGGGATCGGGTTCCGGCACAGCTTGCATGAGCGCCAGCGAATAGGGGTGCCGCGGCGCAGCATAGAACGCGGAGCGCGGGGCTTGTTCCATCACCCGCCCCAGGCACATGACCATGATGTCATGGCTGATATGCCGCACGACCGAAAGGTTGTGCGAGATGAAGACCAGCGCCAGCCCCAGCCTGTCTTGCAAATCCATCAGCAGGTTCACCACCTGCGCCTGGATCGACACGTCAAGCGCCGAGACCGGCTCGTCGCAGACGATCAGCTTCGGCTTGGCGATGATCGCGCGCGCAATGCCTACGCGCTGCGCCTGCCCGCCCGAAAGTTCGTGCGGGTAGCGGTCGGCGAAATCGGCCGAAAGGCCGACCAGGGCCAACGCCTCGACCGCGCGGTCGCGCAGCGCAGCGCGCGACAGGCCGGGTTCGAACGTGGCAAGCGGGCGCGTGACGATGCGGCCCAGCGTCATGCGCGGGTCAAGGGCGGCGAGCGGGTCCTGAAAGATGATCTGGAATTCGGATCGCCGTTTGCGCAGCGCCTCGGGCCGCATCGCGGCCATATCTTCGCCCTGCCACAGCACCCGGCCGCCGGTCGGCTCGATCAGGCGGATCAGCGCCCGCCCGAGCGTGGATTTGCCGCAGCCGGATTCGCCGACAATGCCCAGCGTGCGGCCTGCTTCCAGCGTGAACGACACGTCATGCACGATGGGCAGAACCTGCGCAGCGGCAAAAAGGCCGGAGGCGGGGATGCGATAGCCGACATCCAGATGTTCCACCTGCAACAGGCTCATGGCGCGGCCCCGATCAGATGGCAGGCGGCATCGTGCCCCGGGGCAAGCGGGTGCAGCGGCGGCTGTTCGGTTTCGCAGGCGGCAATCTTGACCGTGCAGCGCGGGGCGAAGGGGCAGCCGGGCAGCATGGTCCCGCCGGATCGCGGCGTGCCCGGAATGGTGCCCAGCCGCGGCGTCAGCGCATCGGTCAGGCGCGGTGTCGCTGCCAGCAGGGCGGAGGCATAGGGATGCGCGGGGGCGGCGAAGACTGTCTCGCAGGGGCCCTGCTCCATCACCCTGCCGCCGTACAGAACGATCATCCGGTCACAAAGCCGCGCCACCACGCCCAGGTCATGGGTGACCAGGATCACCGCCGTTCCGGCCTCGCGCGCAAGTTCGGCGATCAGATCCAGCACCTGCGCCTGGATCGTCACGTCCAGCGCGGTGGTGGGCTCGTCCGCCAAAAGCAGGGCTGGGCGCACCAGCAGGGCCATGGCGATCATCACACGCTGCCGCATTCCGCCAGAGAACTGATGAGGATATTGCCGTGCCCGCCGCGCCGCATCGGGAATGCGCACGCGGTCAAGCATGGCGATGGCGGCCCGCGCCGCTTCGGCCCGGCCCATCCCCTTGTGCACGACCAGCCCCTCGGCCAGTTGCGCCCCTATCCGCATATAGGGATTCAGCGAGGTCATCGGATCCTGAAAGATCATCGACAGGCTGACGCCCCGCATCCGATCCAGCGCCGTCGAAGACAGTGACAAGAGATCCTGCCCCTGAAAGAGCGCTTGCCCGGAAACGCGACCATTCCCCGCCAGAAGTCCCATCAGCGAGAACAGGATCTGCGACTTGCCCGATCCGCTCTCGCCCACGATCCCCAGTATTTCGCCCGGCGCCACATTGAAGGAAACACGGTCCACCGCCCGCATCATCCCGCCCGGCAGGCGGAAGTCGACCGTCAGGTCGCGCAGGTAAAGCAGGCTATCGCTCATTGGGGTCAAAGGCATCGCGCAGCCCGTCGGCAATGAAATTCAGGCAGAAAAGCACCGCCGCCAGCAGCCCTCCCGGCAACAGAAGCAGGCGCAGATCGGTATCCATGGCGGCGGTGCCGGTCTGGATCAGGTTGCCCCAACTCGCCTGTGGTTCGCGGATACCGATGCCCAGAAAGGACAGGAAGGATTCCGACAAGATCACCTCGGGCACCAGCAGGCTGCCATAGACAAGGACGACCGAAAAGCAGTTGGGCAGAATATGCGTGAACAGGATGCCAGCGCCGGTCATGCCGCCCGCCCGCGCCGCCTCGACGAATTCGCGCCGGGCCAAAGACTGCGCCTGCGCCCGCACGATCACGGCCGGTGTCAGCCAGAGGGTGAAGACGATGGCCGCGAACAGCGCAATCGTGCCGCCGCCGAACAGAAGGCCTAGCAGGATCACAAGGATGACATAGGGAAAGCCATAAAGAACCTCGACCGCTGCCATCATGATCCGGTCGGTGCGACCTCCGACATAACCCGCGACCGCGCCATAGATCACGCCGATCACCCCGGCCGTCAGTGCCCCCAGAAAACCGATGGTCAGCGAGACCTGGCCGCCCTCCATCACCCGCACCAGAAGGTCGCGGCCGAAATCATCGGTGCCGAAAAGATGTGGCGAGGAGAAGTCGATGGGCGCGGAAATGTAGTCGAAATCCGCGTCCTCTCCGGTGAAGGGAAAGGCGTAGGGGCCAAGGAAACACAGCACCACGATCAGCAGCAGGATCACGACCGAGGCCATGGCCAGCCGGTTTGCAGCAAAGCGGCGCAGTTGAAGCTGAAAGGTCGAGAGGTGGCGCGGCGTCACGGCATCAGTCATGGCGCACCCTCGGGTCGATCCAGCCGCGCGCAAGATCGGTCGCGATGTTTGCGACGATCACCAGGCCGCCGTAAAGGATGGTGATGCCCATCACCAAAGGGTAGTCGCGGTTCAGCGCGGCATCGACGAAATGCCGCCCGATGCCCGGCACGGCAAAAATAGTCTCGATCAGGATCGAGCCGGTGATGATCGCCGCCGTGGCAGGACCGAGATAAGCGATCACCGGCAGAAGCGCCCCTTTCAGGACATGCCGCAGCAGGGTGCGCCGCGTGCCAAGACCCTTGGCACGGGCCGTGCGGACATAGTTCTCGCGCAGAACCTCGATCATCGAGGACCGTGTCAGACGCGAGATATAGGCGATGTTGGGCAGAGCCAGCACGAGAATGGGCAGGATCAGGGCGTGCCAGCCGCCCGCGATTCCGCCAACCGGCACCCAGTTCAGCTTGAGCGCGAAAAAGGCCTGGGCCAGCGGTCCGATCACGAAGATCGGAATGGCGATGCCGATAACGCCGATGGTGCCGGCAAGATAATCGGTCACCCCGTTGCGGCGCAGCGCGCCGGCAATGCCCAAAGCGATGCCGACAAGGGTTGCCACCACGATCGCCCAGAAGCCGATCGTCAGCGACCAGGGCAGGCCCGAGGCGATGATGTCGTTCACCGAATAGTCGCGAAACCTAGTCGAGGGGCCAAGATCCAGATGCGCCAGCCCCCAGAGCCAGCGGCCAAACTGCTGCCAGACGGGTTCGTCCAGATGGAAAGCTTTCTGGATATTGGCCAGAACTTCGGGGCTGATCTTGCGATTCTTCGAGAAGGGGCCGCCAGGCGCCAGGCGCATGACGAAAAAGGTCAGCGTCACCAGCGCCACCAGCGTCAGCCCGCCCCCCCACAGCCGTTTCGCAATGAACCTTATCATCTCGCGTCAGGGGCGGCGGCGGCCGCCCCCTGCCCTGTCATTCAAGGCTCAGATACTGGCTGTTGTAATAACCCGCGGGCGAAGGCACCCAGCCCTTCACATGCGGGCTGACCAGGATGCGCGAAGGCTCCACCGCGATGGGCGCAAAGATCATGTCATCCAGCAGGATCTTCTCGGCCTTGGCCAGTTCGGCATTGCGGCTTTCCTTGTCGGGCTTGGTCGCCGCCACGTCCATCTGCGCATCGTATTCCGGCTTGACCCAGTTGTAGCCCGGCTCGGCGCTGGGGCGCATATAGGCAAGGAACGTCTCGGCCCCGGCGAAATCACCCACCAGGTTGTCGGCAAAGACATCCCAGCCGCCAGCATAGAATTCGTCCAGCCAGGCCTTGCGCTCCATCGGGTTGACCTGAGTCTCGACGCCCAGAACCTTCTTCCACATCAGCGCCACGCCCTGGGCCAGACGCGTGCGGTCCTCGGCCACCGTGGTCACGACGGTCAGCTTCAGCGGATTGTCGGGCCCGTAGCCCGCCTTGGCGAACAGTTCCTTCGCCTTGGCCTCGCGTTCGGCCTGGGTCAGTTCGGCCCCGGGCATCTTGGGACCCTGATAGGAAGGATCGAATCCCCCGGCATAGGAGTAAGACGGGATTGCGCCGCCCTTGACGATCTTTTCCTGCAGCGTCTCACGGTCGATGGCCAGCGACAGCGCCATGCGCACATCCAGATTGTCCAGCGGTGGATGGGTGAGATTGAAACTGTAATAGGTGACTTCGGTCGAGGGCGCGATGAAGACCTGATCGGGAATATCAGCCTTGAGCTGCTCGATCATGTTGACCGGTATGTCATAGGTCACGTCCAGCTCGCCCGCCTGGAAGCGCTTGAATTCAGTGCCGACATCCTCGGTCACATGATATTTGACGAAAGGAATTTTCACATTTGCCGCATCCCAATAGTTCGGGTTCTTCTCCAGCAGGACATGGCTTTGCGGCACGATCTCCTTGAACATGTAGGCGCCGTTCGAAACGACCTTGGCCGGATCGGTAAAGCCTGCCGTGCCATTGGCCTCAAGCGAGGGCGTGTGCAGCGGCGGAATCTGGAAGGCGCCAAGGATATCAAGAATATGCGGCGCGGGGGTCAGCATCTCGATCACCACGGTGCGGTCGTCAGGCGCGGTGACGCCCAGCGTGGCGGGGTCTTTCGTGACACCGTTGGCCAGATCGGCCGCGCCCTTGATCTGCACAACCGAGTAGAAATAGTAGCCCTTCTCGCTCAGCGTGTCGGGGTTCAGCGTGCGCAGCACCGAATTCACGAAGTCCTGCGCCACCAGCGGATCGCCATTCGACCATTTCAGCCCGTCGCGCAGATGGAAGGTGTAGGTCTTGCCATCCTCGGACATGTCCCAGTTTTCGGCCGCGCCGGGCATCACTGCGCCGCCGGGGCCAAAGGTCACAAGGCCTTCATAGGCGTCCATCAGGATCCAGCCCGCCGCCGCGTCGAAATTCACCTGCGGGTCAAGCGACGACCATTCCGATCCAATGCCGCGATCCAGCGTATCGTCGGCCCGGGCCGGGGCCGGGGCCAGCGCTGCTGTCAATGCCAGCGCGGCCAGGGCGGTGAGGATCAGGCGTTTCATCTGCGACTCCCCCGTTCTTGTTCATTTGTGCAATTCTTTGACCGTCGCGTTCAGTCTGACAAGAGATTTCCTGACCGGCCCGGCTCTTTCCCTGCAATATCCGCCAGAACCTGCCCCCGCAGGCAGCTTCGCCACAGCTCTTGCCGGTACAGGATGCCGTCAATCGGACTGGTCATCGCCAGACGCTGGCGTGTCATCGCATCGGTGACGTGACCGATGATCTGGCCTGTAGCCACGCGCGCGCCCGGCGCGACGGCCCAGGTCACCACACCGCCCTGCGGCGCAAGGATCTCGACCGTGCCGGACAGGGGCAGCGTTTCGGGTTCGGGATGGGCGGGACCGGCATCTCCGGCAGCAACGCCGATGGCGGCAAGGAAGGTCATCAGGTTGGCCGCATCCCACGCGGCGGTGGCGTCATCGACATCGAATTGGCCGCGATATTCCAGCGTTGCGGAAAACGCCCCAACCGGAATCGGGAAACGGTCGCCATACCGGTCCCGCAATCGCAGCCAGGGTACCGTATGCGCCTCGTCAAAGGCGTTGCCGCCCGAGACGGCTTCGATCAGCGCAAGCCCCGCGCCGATGCAGCGCGCCAGAAGGCTTGTGGTCTGCGGATGGGTCGGCGAGGCATAGAGATGCAGCATCGCCCAATGGTCGCAGTGCAGGTCCAGCACATGGTCGGCCTGCAAGGACCAGCGCAAGAGCGCGATGCGCTGCGCCTCGGCCTCGGTGCCCGACGGCAGTTCCTCCAGCGCCTCGGCAAAGGCAGCGCGGATCACGGCGCCATTCGCGGCCTCGTCCTGGGTCAGCCGGTTTTCCAGCCGGTCGCCGATCAGGGCCGCCATCTCGGGATAATAGCGGTTGAAGTTGCGCAGGCTGTCGGCGTCATGGCGCCCCATCGGCTTGTTATGGGCCCATTGCGTCAGGCCGATCGGATTGGCCAATGGCACCACCCGCACCGGCCCGTGCAGCCTGCCCGCAGCCTCGGCGTCTTCAAGGAGTGGCAGCAGATGCTGCAGGATCAGCACGCCCGGCATTTCATCGGCATGAAGCCCGGCTTGCAGATAGACCGACGGGCCGGTCGTATCGGGCGCGAACAGATAGCTTGTCAGATGTCGGGTCGTTCCGGGGGCGGTGCTGGGCAACGGCTGTCGGTCTTCGATCACGGTCGGGGCCTTACGAGGTTTGTGTACTGCCAGAGCTTGCGCAGGGCGAGGCGCGGCTGGCAACCGGCCTTGGAACAGGCCGGAAAAGGCTTGATGCAGCGGCGGGGCGGGCCTATTCGGGCAACGATCTTTCGGAGAGCGCCATGAGCCTGAACACTTTCGGCCACCTGTTCCGCGTGACGACCTGGGGCGAAAGCCATGGCCCGGCCATTGGCTGCGTGGTCGATGGCTGCCCGCCCGGCGTGGCACTGGCGGAAGGCGACATCCAGCCCTGGCTGGACAAGCGCAAGCCGGGCCAGTCGAAATTCGTGACGCAACGGCGCGAGGCCGATGAGGTGCGCATCCTTTCAGGCGTTTACGAAGGCGTCACCACCGGCACGCCCATCGCCCTTCAGATCGAGAATACTGACCAGCGGTCCAAGGACTATGGCAACATCGCGCTTCAGTTCCGGCCCGGCCATGCCGACCTGACCTATCACCTGAAATACGGCACCCGCGACCCGCGCGGTGGCGGTCGCTCCAGCGCGCGAGAGACGGCCAGCCGCGTGGCGGCCGGAGGCGTGGCGCGGGCGGTGCTGGCGCGGCTGATGCCCGGGCTGAAGATCAGCGGCTATCTGGTGCAGGTCGGGACGAAAGCCATCGACCGCAGCCGCTTTGACGCCGAAGAAATCGGCCGCAACCCGTTCTGGTGCCCCGATCCCATCATGGCGGCGGAATGGGCTGGCTATCTGGACGAAATCCGGCTCGCGCAGGATTCCGTCGGCGCGGTGATCGAGATTGTCGCCGAAGGCGTGCCCGCAGGGCTTGGCGCACCGCTTTATGGCAAGCTGGATCAGGATCTTGCCTCGGCGATGATGTCGATCAATGCCGTGAAGGGCGTCGAGATCGGCGCGGGCATGGCCGCAGCGGCGCTGCGCGGCACCGAGAATGCCGACGAGATCCATCCCGACGGCCAAGGCGGGCTGCGCTTTGGCTCCAACCAGGCGGGCGGCATTCTGGGCGGCATCTCCAGCGGTCAGCCGGTGATCTGCCGCTTCGCGGTCAAGCCGACCTCATCGATCCTGACGCCGCGCGCTTCGGTCGACGTGACCGGCCAGCCGGTCGAGGTGGTGACCAAGGGCCGTCACGACCCCTGCGTCGGCATCCGCGCCGTGCCGGTGGGCGAGGCGATGATGGCCTGTGTCCTCTTGGACCACCTGCTCCTGGACCGCGCCCAGACCGGCGGGCAAAGGGGCGTGATCGGCTGATGTCCCACGGTGGGACAAGGGCATGATCTAATTTTTTCAATGACTTAACGAAGCAAGATTCACGTTCTGTTAAGGTTTTGATCCTGTGCCGGGCCGGTTGCGCATCTCTTGAAGGAAGGCGCGCAGCAGGGCAACGCGGCGCGGACGAAAGGACTCGCCGGTCTCTTCCACCTCGGACATCGAGGCCAGGTGGAAACGTCGGAAATCCATCCGCAGCCGGCACTGCGCCAGACACATCAGCGAGCGGTCGAGAAAGACGATCGACAGGGGCCAGATGCGGCGGCGGGTGCGGTTTCCCGCGCGGTCCGTATAGGTGATGTCCAGTGCCCGCTCGTCCCAGATTGCCTCGCGCAACTGCGCCAGATGGGCGGGCACGGGCGGGCGGGTTTCGTAGCGGTACAGCTGATGCGCGGTATGCAGCGCCTGGGCCTGTACGCGATCGGGCAGGGTGGCGACGATCTTGGCCAGCGCGGAATCGGCGGCGCGGGCCAGGGCCGGATCGCCCGCCAGACGGATCTCGGCGAGGCCCAGGGTCAGCGCCTCGACCTCAAGCCGGGTCAGCATCTGCGGCGGCAGGGCGGGGTCTTCGGTCAGGGTATAGCCATAGCCCGCCGCCCCGTCGATCAAGGCGCCGCCCGCGCGCAGGGCCTCGATATCGCGGTAAAGCTGGCGCGGCGAGACGCCGGTTTCCTCGGCCAGCCTTGCGGCGGTCACCGGCTGCGGCAGGGTGCGCAGAACGGTCAGCAGGCGGAACAGGCGGTCGGCACGGGCCATGAGGACTCCTGACGGGTTCTGACAGGAGGGTGGCGCTAGAACCGGCCCATCGCAAGACAAAAGGAGAAAAGCCTATGCTGACCCTGTTCCACAGCCCGCAAAGTCGCTCGACCGCGATCGTCACCCTGATCGAGGAGATGGGAATCGCCGACAAGGTTGATCTGCGGATCGTCTCGATCCCCCGGATCGACGGCACCGGCGCGCGCGACAAGGCGAACCCGCATCCCGAAGGCAAGGTGCCGGCGCTTGTGCATGACGGGCGGCTGATCACCGAACGCGGCGCGATCATCGCCCATCTTTGCGGGCTGTTCCCCGAAAGTGGCCTGTCGCCCGCGCCCTTCACACCGGATTGGGGTGTCTTCCTGGGCTGGCTGAGCTGGTATCAGGGCGTCCTGGAGCCGGTGATCATTCACGAATTCGCAGGCCTCAGCCATCCGGTCCTGACCGCGACCTTCCGCGACCATCCGACGGCAGTGGCGCGTATCCGGGCGGCCCTGGAGAAATCCCCCTGGCTGATGGGCGAAAACTTCACCGCCGCCGATCTTCTGGTCCACGCGCCCTATGCCTGGTTCCGCGACGCGACCCCCGACGATCCCCTGATCCGCGACTGGGTGGAACGCTGCATGGCACGTCCCGCGCGGCTGCATGCGCTGGAGCAGGACGCGGCACGGCGCGCGGCCTGACCTCGTCGAAGCTCAACTAGGGGGCCGCGGTCGCACACGACCCCCTGACCGTTCAGGCCGTCGTCCGGCGGGACAATTGCACGGCGAGGATGCCCGCCATCGTCACTGCCACCCCGGCCAAATCCCAGGCCGAAATATGCTCACCCAGCAGAAGTGCGGCGGCGACCACCCCGAAGAAGGGGTTGAGGAAATGGAAGGTCGCGGCGCGGGTGGCACCGATGCGGCCAACCAGCCAGAACCACATCAGCGTGGCGGCGATCCCCGGACCTGCGACCTGCCAGAGAAAGGCAAGCGCCAGGGGCAGGGTCGGCGTGAAGCGGAAGGGTTCGAAAAGAAGCGCCGCCAGCGCCAACGCGGCCGAACCGACCAGCATCTGCATCCCCACCACGGTCAGAAGGTTGCCGCCCCCGGCGGCCGCGCCGCGCAGCGTCAGCGTGGCCACGGCCAGCGCCAGCGCGCCCAGGGCACAGAGGAGAAGGCCGGGCAGATCGGCCCCGCCCTGCAAGCGATGCACCATGATCAGCGCCACGCCGGCAAACCCGGCCAGCAGCCCCGCCGTGCCCAGGGCGGGCAGGCGCTCACCCCGGATCGCCCAGGCCAGAGCCGCAACCAGAAGCGGCATGGTGGCCGCGATGATCACCGCCACCGAGGCCTCAACCCGCTGAAGGGCGATGAAATTCAGGCCAAGGTAAAGCGCGTTCTGGCACAGGCCGAAGACCACGACCGGAACGACCTGCGCGCGGGTGAGGCGCAGGCTTTGGCCCAACGCGCGGGCGATGCCCAGCGCGAGAAGGCCCGAGACGAGAAAGCGCAGGGCCAGCGCGGCCAGGGGCGCCATATCCGCCACGATGATGCGCGCCGTGGCAAAGGCCGAGGACCAGAAGAAGACGAAGATCAAGCCGATCAGGGCGGAACGCAGATCCAAGACGGGTCTCCGACAAAAAAGGGCCGCCTGGGGGGCGGCCCGCACGGATCAGGAACAGTGAGCAGCGATCAGCCGTTCACCACATCCTTCAGCGCCTTGGCGATGGCGAACTTCACTTGCTTGTCGGCCGGCTTGGTCATCGTCTCGCCCGTCGCCGGGTTGCGGACCTGACGCTCGGGGCGGGCCTTGCAGACGACCTTGCCGAGGCCCGGCAGGGTGACGGCGCCACCGGCGGCAACTTCCTTGGCGACCACGGCGGCAATCGCGTCGAGCGCTGCACCAGCGGTCTTGCGGTCGGCACCCATCGCATCTGCCAGGGCGGCCACGAGTTGGGTCTTGGTCATCGGCTTGGACATTTTTGCATCCCTTTATTGTTCCGCGGATTCTGGGGCCGCCTTGCCGCGGCCCACCCCCCGATTTACGGGGCCAGCGCCCAGAAGCCCGCTTTCGGGTCTGAAATCAAGACCGGAACGCAGGTTCGGCTGGAATTGAGGCGAATTTCGCCGTGTTTAGAGGAAAGCGGTTTCCTCAAAGCTCCGCAACTTGCGGCTGTGGATCCGCGAAACAGGCATCTCGCGAAGCGACTCCATGGCGCGCACTCCGATCAGCAGATGGCGGCTGACTTGCGTCTTGTAGAAGGCGCTGGCCATGCCCGGCAGCTTCAACTCGCCATGCAGCGGCTTGTCCGACACGCAGAGCAGCGTTCCGTAAGGCACCCTGAAACGGAAGCCGTTGGCGGCGATGGTGGCGGATTCCATATCCAGCGCCACCGCCCGCGATTGCGATAGGCGCCGGACGGGACCGGATTGGTCGCGCAATTCCCAGTTGCGATTGTCGATCGTGGCGACCGTGCCGGTGCGCATGATCCGCTTCAACTCATAGCCTTCAAGCTGGGTCACCGCTTCGACCGCGTCTTCCAGCGCGATCTGGATCTCGGCCAGGGCGGGGATCGGCACCCAGACCGGCAGGTCATCGTCCAGAACGTGATCCTCGCGCAGATAGGCATGAGCCAGCACGAAATCGCCCAGGGCCTGGGTGTTGCGCAAGCCCGCGCAATGGCCAACCATCAGCCAGGCATGCGGACGCAGCACGGCGATATGATCGGTTGCCGTCTTGGCGTTCGATGGTCCGACGCCGATATTCACCAATGTGATCCCCTGCCCATCGGCGCGCTTGAGGTGATAGGTCGGCATCTGCGGCAGGCGGGCGAAGGTCTGGATCACCCCGCCCGGCGTGGTGATCTCTTGGTTGCCGGTCGCGACGAAGGCAGTGTAGCCCGAAGCCGGATCGCCCAATGCGGCGCGGGCATAGGCCTCGAACTCATCGACATAGAACTGGTAGTTGGTGAACAGGACGTGGTTCTGGAAATGGCTCGGGTCGGTTGCGGTGTAATGCGCCAGCCGGGCGAGCGAGTAATCCACCCGCTGGGCGGTGAAGGGGGCCAGGGGCGCCGATCCATCGGCAAAGCGCGACAACATGCCATTGACGATATCGTCATTGGTGGTTGCCAGATCCGGCACGTCGAAAACGTCGCGCAGAGGAAAGTCGAGCACGCCTTCCTGCGGCACCGACAGTTCGGCATTGCCCGCCACCGCGAAATGCACCGGGATCGGCGTTTCCGAGATGCCGATGCGGACCGGCACGCCATGGTTCTGGATCAACAACCCAAGCTGCTGGATCAGATACTGGCGGAACAGGTCGGGCCGGGTGATCGTGGTGGAATAGGTCCCGGGCTGGCTGACATGGCCGAAAGACAGCCGCGAGTCGATGGCACCGAAACTGGTGACGGTCAGGCGCACTTCCGGATAGCAGGCGCGGATCCGGGTCGCCGGACGGCCCTTCGCCAACGCCTCGTTGAAGGCATGGGTCAGATGGGCGACCGATTGGGCGTAAAGCTCTTCGAGCCGTGTGACGGCGGCATCGGCATCGGAAAAATCTTCGGGCGTCGGATGGTCGGGCAGGAGATAAAGCAGGTCTTCCAAGGTGATCTTCCCTTCGGGGATTGATCGCCGCAGATATGCCCGATGCGGCGGCATGGCGCAAGTGAAGGCTGGATGACGGCCTTGCGGCTGCCGCGCGGCGCAGGGATAGTGTGGGCATGAAAACCCTTCTCTCTCTGGGACATGGCTATAGCGCGGCGGCGCTGGCGCGGCGGCTGATCCCGCAGGGCTGGCGTGTGATCGGCACCACCCGCAGCCGCGCGAACGAGCTGGCTGCGCAGGGGGTGGAACCGATCCTCTGGCCCGGCGATCTTGGCCCTGCCCTGGCTGACGCCACACACATCCTCGCCGCGGCCGCACCGGATGCGGCAGGCGATCCCTTTCTTGCCGCCCTGCCGGGCCTTTGCGGGGCGCGGCCCGTATGGGTGGGCTATCTGTCCACCACCGGGGTCTATGGCGATCATGACGGCGGCTGGGTCGACGAGGCGACAGCCCTCACCCCCGGCACCGAACGCGGCCGGCAAAGAGTTCTGGCCGAGGCGCAATGGCAGAAGACCGGCCTGCCTTTGCACATCTTCCGGCTTGCCGGCATCTATGGCCCCGGCCGCGGACCTTTCGAAAAGGTGCGCGACGGCACGGCAAGGCGCGTCCTGAAACCCGGTCAGGTCTTCAGCCGCATCCATGTCGATGACATTGCGCAGGTGCTGGAAGCCTCGATCCGCCATCCCAACCCCGGCGCGGTGTACAATGTCTGCGATGACGACCCCGCCCCGCCGGAAGACGTGCTCAGCCATGCCGCCGCCCTGCTGGGCCTGCCCGAGCCGCCCGCGATTGCCTATGACGAGGCGGAAATGACGCCGATGGCGCGCAGCTTCTATGCGGAATCGAAACGGGTGCGGAACGACCGCATCAAGAAAGAGCTTGGGGTGAACCTGCGTTACCCGGATTACCGGGCCGGGCTGGCGGCCTTGCTGGCAGGGGACTGACGGGGGAAAGATCATGGAACGCTATGACGGCGGCTGCCTGTGCGGGGCCTTGCGCTATGTCGCAACCGGCCAGCCCTACCGCGTCGGCATCTGTCACTGCATGGATTGCCGCAAGAACCATGGCGCGCTCTTCCATGCCTCGGCCATCTTCCCGGAGAGCTCCGTCACGATCACCGGCCCCTTCGCGACCTGGGGCGGGCGCAGCTTCTGCCCGACCTGCGGTTCGCCGGTCTTTGCCCATATCGAGGATGAGATCGGGGTGAATTTGGGCACGCTGGACGAACCCGACCGGCTGAAGCCGACCTACGAGCTGTGGATGGTGCGGCGCGAGGCCTGGCTGCCGGAATTTCCCGGCACAAGGCGTTATGACCACAACCGCGAAAGTGACGGGCGCAGCGAGGGCTAAGCGCTATTGCGCCGCAATCTCGCGGCTGCCGGGCGCCAGGATCGCATCGGTCAGGGTCGATAGCGCCAGCGCCGCCGCGCCATGCGCCCAGAGAAGGTCGCCCCAGGCGTGGATCTCGATCGGAGGGCGCGCGCGGCCGGTTGCGATGACCAGATTGTCCATCTCGGCCAGGGTTTCGGCAGCGTAGAGGTAGTCATAGCGCATCCGCTCGCCCGACAGGATGATAAGCTCGGGGTCGAAAAGGTTGATCACATTCGACAGGCCAACCGCCAGATAGCGCCCGGCACGGCGGAAGATCGACCGCGCAGTCGAATTGCCGGCCTTGGCATGGTCGTAGAGGCTTTCCAGCAGCACATTGATCGGCTGGCTTTCCTTATGGCCCCAATTCAGTGCCGTGCTGGCCTCGCGCGCCAGGGCGTAGTCGGCAACATAGGCCTCAAGGCAGCCGCGCTGCCCGCAGCGGCAGAGCGCGCCGTCGAGCTGAACCTTGGTATGGCCCAGCTCCATTCCCAGCCGCTGCGAGCCGCGATAGATGCGGTGGTTCATCACGAACCCCATGCCGACGCCATGTTCGATGGTGACGACAGCAAAATCCGACAGACCCCGGCCCGCGCCGAACCACAATTCGGCGATGGCGACGAGATTGGCGTCATTGTCGATGGTGACGGGCAGGCCCAGCCGCGCGCTCGCGCTGGCGGCCAGGGGCACTTCGCGTTCGGTCAGGACCGAGGACCAGAAGACCATGCCCTCGGCCACATCGACAAATCCGGGCACGCCGATACCCACGCCCGACAGGGCGCTGCGCGCAAGCCCCGCCTTGTCGCACACCCGGGACAGCAGCGCCTCCACCGCGTCGAGCAATTCTGCCGGAGTCATCGGACCGGGTCGGCGCGGGATCACGTCATCGGCCACAAGGTTGCCGGCGAAATCTACGATCACCGCCGTATGTTCGCGGTCGGACAGCTTCATCCCCGCCACATGATGCGCGGCGGCCCGCACGCCCAGCGCCACGGCGGGGCGGCCGCGCCCTGCCCCTTCAGCCTCGCGCGGGGCGGCGACTTCCTCGATCAGCCCGGCTTCGATCAGTTCCTGCGAGATCGTCGTCATCGTCGCGGGCGAAACGGTCAGCTGCCGCGCCAGCGTGACGCGGGGAATCAGACCAGCCGCGCGCACCCGGTCAAAAACCTGCTGGCGCAGCGGGCGCTGGCCTTCGGTCAGGGGCGGAATCAGCGGCCCGACGCCGCGTCGCGTCTCGCCCTCCCCTTCCTTTGGCAGCTGCGGCACCATTTCTTTTATCCCCGAACTAAACAGGTCCCAATCTATTGCGAGATCGCCCATTTTTCGCCGCGTTGCAGCAAAAACTGGATGAGAGATTACGCTATGCCAGCTTCGCCCAGTGTTTTTATTTTGACAACTGAAATTATTATCGGCAGGATTTTGACTGTATCGGCGAATCTGCCGGACCGGTCCCGTGGACGGGCCGTATCGAACGGGAGGTATCAATGCGGAAGATTTTTCTCGCGGCCGTGGTGACGGCCGCCGGATTTTCGTCGGCGGCGCTGGCCGAGGGCCTGACCGTCGGCGTGTCCTGGTCGAACTTTCAGGAAGAGCGCTGGAAGACCGATGAAGCGGCGATCAAGGCGGCCCTGGAAGCTTCGGGCGATAAGTATATTTCGGCGGACGCACAGGGTTCGGCCGCCAAGCAGCTGACCGATGTCGAGGCGCTGATCGCCCAGGGCGCCAATGCGCTGATCATCCTGGCGATGGACAAGGACGCGATCGGACCGGCGGTCGACAAGGCCGCGGCGGAAGGCATTCCGGTTGTTGGCTATGACCGTCTGATCGAGGACAACCGCGCCTTCTACCTGACCTTCGACAACAAGGGCGTCGGCAAGATCATCGCCGAAGAAGTCTCGAAGGTGAAACCCGATGGCAATTACGCCATCATCAAGGGCGATCCGGGCGACCCGAACGCCGCCTTCCTGCTGGAAGGCATGATGGAAGTCATCGGCGACAAGGTGAATGCGGGCACGATCAAGATCGTCGGCGAAGCCTTCTCGGATGGCTGGAAGCCGGAAAATGCCCAGACCAACATGGAGCAGATCCTCTCGGCCAACAACAATGCGGTCGATGCGGTTCTGGCCGAAAACGACGGCATGGCGGGCGGCGTGATCGCGGCGCTTGCGGCGCAGGGCCTGACCGTTCCGGTCGGCGGCCAGGATGGCGACCTTGCCGCGCTGAACCGCGTGGCGCGCGGCACCCAGACCGTCTCGGTCTGGAAAGACAGCCGCCAGCTTGGCAAGGCGGCGGCGGAAATCGCCGTGGCTCTGGCCGGCGGCACCGCAATGGACGCGGTTCCCGGTGCGGTGAAATGGTCGGGTGGCGAGAAGGGCGTTGAGATGAGCGCCATCTTCCTGACCCCGACCCCGATCACCAAGGACACGCTGAACCTTGTGATCGACGCGGGCCACATCACCAAGGAAGCCGCCTGCGAAGGCGCGATGGAAGGCGTGGCCGCCTGTCAATAACCTCCGGTCCCCCGGCGCCCATACGGCGCCGGGGGTTTTCCGTTTCGAAGGGCCCGCAACCCGGCTGACCGCAGATGCGGACGCGCCCGGCCGCCCGCCCATCCCTTTCCCCATTCAATGCCGGACGCCCCCATGAGCGATACTCCCGCCGTTCCGCATCCCGCCTCCGACCCCGGCCTGAGTCCGGTTCAGAAATTCCTGCGCGCAACCGAGATCGACACCCGCCTTCTGGGCATGCTGGGGGCGATGCTGCTGATCTGGATCGGCTTTCACCTATATGGCGCGGCGGTGAACGGCTTCGGCGCCTTCCTGACCCCGCGCAACCTGTGGAATCTTTCGGTCCAGACCGCGAGCGTCGGCATCATGGCCTGCGGCATGGTCCTTGTGATCATCACCCGGCATATCGACCTGTCGGTCGGCTCGGTTTTGGGCTTTACCGCGATGATCATGGGGATCGTGCAGGTCTGGTGGCTGCCCGGCATCCTGGGCCTTGGTCATCCGCTGATCGTGGTGATCACCTGCATCGTCGGTCTGGTGCTTGGCACGGCCATCGGTGCCTTCCATGGCTGGCTGGTCGCCTATCGCGGCATTCCCGCCTTCATCGTCACCCTGGGCGGGCTTCTTGTCTGGCGCGGCATGGCCTTCCTGGTCGCCTCGGGCGTCACCATCTCGCCGGTCGACACGACCTTCGCGCTGCTGGGCGGTGGCCCGCGCGGCACCATTGGCGAAACCGGAAGCTGGATCGTCTGTGCGCTTGTCTGCATCGCAATCCTCTGGATGCTCTCGGCGGGACGCAAGGCGCGCAAGTCGCATGGTTTCCCGCTGCGCCCGGTCTGGGCCGAGGTCTTCCTGGCCGTGCTGGGCTGCGGTCTGGCGATCGGTGCCACGCTGGTGGTGAATGCCTATCCCTGGCCCGTGGGCATCGTGAAGCAATATGCCGCCGAGAAGGGGATCGAGATCCCCGAAGGCGGGCTTTTCATCAGCCATGGCTTCGCAATTCCGCTGCTGATCCTGGCCGTGGTCGGGCTTGCCATGACCATTCTGATGGGCCGCACCCGCTTTGGCCGCTATGTCTATGCCATCGGCGGCAACCCGGATGCGGCGGAACTGTCGGGCATCAACACGCGCTGGATGACGGTCAAGATCTTCGCCCTGATGGGCTTCCTGACCGGCCTGTCGGCCATCGTCGCCAGCGCGCGCACCACCAGCGCCACCAACTCGCTTGGCCAGTTGGACGAACTGTATGTCATCGCCGCCGCCGTGATCGGGGGCACCTCTCTTGCCGGGGGTGTCGGCACGATCTATGGCGCGATCATCGGCGCCTTCGTCATGCAAAGCCTGAAATCCGGCATGGTCCTGATCGGGTTCGACGCCGCCATTCAGGACATCGTGGTGGGGATCGTTCTGGTCATCGCCGTCTATGTCGACATTCTCTATCGCAAGCGCGCCAAGTAAGGGGGACAGACATGACCGCTTCCACCGCGAACCGTGGCACGCCGCTGGTCGAGATGCGCGACATCTCGATCTCTTTCGGCGGGATCAAGGCCGTCGACCATGTCTCGATCGACCTATATCCCGGCGAGGTCGTGGGCCTTCTGGGCCATAACGGCGCCGGCAAATCGACGCTGATCAAATGCCTCTCGGGCGCCTATCGGCCCGACAGCGGCCAAATCTATATCAACGGCGAGCAGGCGACGATCAGCAACCCGCGCGACGCCCGCAGCTACAATATCGAGACGATCTATCAGACCCTGGCCCTGGCCGACAATCTGGACGCCGCCTCGAACCTGTTCCTTGGCCGCGAGATCGTGGGCAAGGGAGGCTTCGTCGACGACACCCAGATGGAGGCCGAGACCCGCAAGATCATGGGCCGCCTGAACCCGAATTTCCGCAAGTTCAACGTGCCTGTGTCCGCCCTGTCGGGCGGCCAGCGCCAGTCGGTCGCCATCGCCCGCGCGGTCTATTTCAACGCCAAGATCCTGATCATGGACGAGCCGACCGCCGCGCTTGGCCCGCATGAAACCCAGATGGTGGCCGAGCTGATCCAGGAGCTGAAGGCCCAGGGTCTGGGCATCTTCCTGATCGAGCATGACATCCATTCGGTCATGAAGCTGTGCGACCGGGCCAGCGTCATGAAGAACGGCCAGCTTGTCGGTACGGTGAATGTGAACGAGGTCACCGATGACGACATTCTGGGCATGATCATTCTGGGCAAGAAACCCGCGCATGTGGCTGCCTGATGTATATCGGACTTGATCTGGGCACTTCGGGCCTGAAGGGCATCCTGATCGGTGCCGACCAGACCGTGATCGCCGAAGCGACCGCCCCTCTGACCGTGCAGCGGCCCGCCGAAGGCTGGTCAGAGCAGCGCCCCGCCGATTGGATCGCAGCGGCCGAGACCGTGCTGGATCAGCTTGCCGCGCAGGGTCTGGGGGCGGTCGGGGGCATCGGCCTGTCGGGCCACATGCACGGCGCGACACTGCTGGATGCCTCGGACCAGGTGCTGCGGCCCTGCATCCTGTGGAACGACACCCGCAGCCATGAAGAAGCGGCCGAGCTGGACGGCGACCCGATGTTCCGCCGCATCACGGGCAACATCGTCTTTCCGGGCTTCACCGCGCCCAAGCTGCTTTGGGTGCGCCGCCATGAACCTGCGATCTGGGACCGGGTCGCCAAGGTCCTGCTGCCCAAGGATTACCTGCGCCTCTGGCTGACCGGCGGCCATGTCGCCGAAATGTCGGATGCGGCGGGAACGTCCTGGCTGGATACCGGCAAGCGCGACTGGTCGGAGGCTCTTCTCGCCGCCACGGGCCTGAACCGCGGCCACATGCCGTCCCTCGTCGAAGGCTCGCAGGTCTCGGGCCAGTTGCGCGACGGGCTGGCGGCACGCTGGGGCCTGCCGAAAGGCGTGGTCGTGGCGGGCGGCGGCGGCGACAATGCCGCCTCGGGTGTGGGCGTGGGCGTTGTGCGCGCGGGCGAGGCCTTTGTCAGCCTGGGCACGTCCGGGGTGCTTTTCGCCGCAAATGACGGCTACCAGCCCGATCCGGCCACCGCCGTCCACACCTTCTGCCATGCCCTGCCCGGCACCTGGCACCAGATGGGCGTGATCCTGGCCGCGACCGATGCGCTGAACTGGTTCGCCCGGCTGGCGGGCACCGATGCCGCCGCGCTGACCGGCGGTCTTGGCGCGCTGCAGGCGCCGGGCAAGACGATCTTCCTGCCCTATCTGGGCGGCGAGCGGACGCCGCTGAATTCGGCCTCGGTCCGCGGCGCCTTTACGGGCCTTGAACATGCGACCGACCGTGAGGCCGCGACCCAGGCCGTGCTGGAAGGCGTGACCTATGCGATCCGTGACAGCCGCGATGCGCTGGCCGCGACCGGCACCCGCATCGGCACGCTGCTGGCCGTGGGCGGCGGGTCGCGCTCGGATTACTGGCTCAAGCTGATCGCCACCGCGCTTGGCGTGCCGGTCGCCCTGCCCGTGGCGGGGGATTTCGGCGGCGCTTTCGGCGCGGCGCGGCTCGCGCTGATGGCCGAGACCGGCGCCGGGGCCGAGATCGCGACGCTGCCAAAGATCGCCCGGGTCATCGAACCTGAAACCGCGCTTACAGCGGCTTTCGATGCGGGTCACGCCCGCTTCCGCGCCGCGCAAACTGCCATCAAGGACCTGAAATGACCGACTTCTTCAAAGGCATCCCGCAGATCAGATACGAAGGGCCGGAAAGCGCGAATGAATTCGCCTTCCGCCACTATAACCCCGACGAAGTCCTGCTGGGCAAGCGGATGGAGGACCATCTGCGCTTTGCCGTTGCCTATTGGCACAGCTTTGCCTGGCCGGGAGGCGACCCGTTTGGTGGTCAGACGCTGCAAAGGCCCTGGTTCGGCGATACGATGGACCTTGCCCGGTTCAAGGCTGATGTCGCCTTCGAGCTGTTCGACATTCTTGGCGCGCCTTTCTACTGCTTCCACGATGCCGATGTGCGTCCCGAGGGCGCGACCTTCGCCGAAAGCCTGAAGAACCTGAACGGCATCGTCGATTATCTCGAGGCCAAGCAGGCCAAGCACAAGACCCAATTGCTCTGGGGCACGGCGAATATGTTCAGCCATCGGCGCTGGATGTCGGGCGCGGCCACGAACCCCGATCCCGATGTCTATGCCTATGCCGCAGCCTCGGTGAAGGCCAATATGGATGCCACGCATCGGCTGGGCGGGCAGAACTATGTGCTCTGGGGCGGCCGCGAGGGCTATGAGACGCTGTTGAACACCGACCTTGGCGCCGAGCGCGCCCATGCCGGGCGCTTCCTTCAGCAAGTGGTGGAGTACAAGTACAAGATCGGCTTCAAGGGCGCGATTCTGATCGAGCCGAAGCCTCAGGAACCGTCAAAGCACCAGTACGACTACGACGTGGCCACGGTTTACGGCTTCCTCAAGGATTTCGGGCTTGAGGGCGAGGTGAAGACCAATATCGAACAGGGCCACGCCATTCTTGCCGGTCATTCCTTCGAGCATGAACTGGCGCTGGCGGCCTCGCTGGGCATCTTCGGCTCGATCGATATGAACCGCAACGATTACCAGTCGGGCTGGGACACCGACCAGTTCCCGAACAACCACGCGGAAAAGGCGCTGGCCTTCTACGAGGTGCTGCGCGCGGGCGGCTTTACCACCGGTGGCACCAATTTCGACGCCAAGATCCGGCGCCAATCGCTGGACCCCGAAGATCTGGTTCTGGCCCATGTCGGCGGCATGGACACCTGCGCCCGCGCGCTCAAGGCGGCGGCGAAGCTCTATGAGGCGGACGAGCTGGAAGCTGCCCGCCGCGCCCGTTACGCGGGCTGGGAAACACCGGCCGCCAAGGCGATGCTCAAGGGCAGTCTGGCCGAAGCGGCGGCGCGCGTGACGGCGGAAGGGCTGGAGCCCGAGCCGAAATCGGGCCGCCAGGAACGGCTCGAAAACCTCTGGAACCGCTATATCTGAGCCAGACTAACTTTTCGCGCGCCCCATCAGCCTGTGGATGCGGGCGCGCGATTCCAGTTCGGCATTGATCGCGCCACCGACCAGAATCGCCCAGACTGACAGATAGAGCCAGGTCATCAGGATGATCACGGCGCCGATCGAGCCATAAATGCGGTTGTAGCTGTTGAAATTTGCCAGATAGATCGAAAAGCCAATCGACACCCCTGCCCAGGCCGCCGAGGCGAACAGCACGCCCACGGTGAACCATCCCTTGCGGCCGTTGCCCGGCACATTGGGACCGAAGCGATAGAGGATCGACAGGCAGGTCAGCACGAACAGGAACATCACCGCCCAGGGAAGCACCTGGGTCAGCCAGGCCGAAACGGTCCCGTCGTTCAGATAGGCCAGCAGCACCGGCACCAGAACAGCGGTCGCCAATGCCACGATCAGCGCCCCGATCAGCGCGCCGGTCAGCATGAAATCCACCGCCCATCCCCACAGCCATCCCCGTGGCCGCGTCCGATGCACCACGTCCAGCCCCTGGATCAGCGCCGAAACCCCGGCGCGGGCGGAATAAAGCGCGACGGCGAAGGACAGGAAGGTGGCCCAGCCCAGCGTGCTGCGCGGCGCGTTCAACAGCGCCATGACCTGATCATGCATCAGCCGCGCCGCATCGACCGGCAGGAACCGCTCGGCAATTGCCAGATAGCCCGCGATCACCAGCGGGTCCGACACCATCCCCCAGATCGCCACCACGGCCGCCAGGCCCGGAAAGACCGCGAACATGGCATAGAAGGCCACGCCCGCCGCGATCAGGCCGAAATGGCCGTCGCCCACCCGCGTCCAAACCGCGACGATGAAATGCCAGAAGGTCCGAAGCGTCTTTATCATAGCGGCAGCTTCCCAGACCTTTGCTGCGCGTGCAACTTGCGCCGGCGCCTGGCCGATGGAAAAGGTCGGTGCGTTGCCGCAAGGCGCGGTCAGGCCACCGTGCCGGATTTTTCGATCATGCGCGCCAGCGTCCTGGCATGGCGTTGCGCCAGACCCGACAGGCGCAGCGTCACCGCGGGATAACCCGAATCGAGAAGCTGATCAGGGTGAAAATCCGGCTCGGCCCGTAGCAGCGCCCTGAGCACGCGCGCGGCCTTCTCGGGCGCTTCCGCTTCAAGATAGAGATAGAGAAGCGGGCGCATCGCGGCGCGGAAACTGGGTGCGCGATAGAAGGCGGCTTCGTAATGGGCCGCGGCCTTGCCGAATTCGCCACCGCGCAGGGCCGCGAGGCCGGCCAGCGCCTCCCACCAATGGCCAAAGGCGGTGCGCGAGGCGATCTCTGTGCCACGCCGCGCGGCAGCCAAGGCAGCAGCATGGTCGCGTTGGCGGATATGCGCGGCGGCGACCGACCAATGCGCATAGGCATTGAACGGCGACAGCCGCACAGAATCGCGTGCCAGAACCGTGCCTGCCTCGGGGTTTTCATCGACCATGACGCGGGTCTGGCTGACCAGCGCCAGCACCAGAGGATTGCCGTTGGAACGGCCCAGCGCATCGCGCGCGAAAGCGTCGGATTCGCTTTCAAGCCGTTTGGGCGGCTCCTCTGTCCGCTCGACGAACATGATCTGCCGGACCAGGCTGCGCCAGGCATGGATGCGGCCCGTGGGCAGAAGGCGCGCGGCGCGTTCCAGAAGCGCGTCAGCCGCACGCAGCCGGACCGCATCATAGCTGAACATCTCGACCACGGCCCGGGCGATCAGGTCATTGACCTGAAGCGCCGCACCGGCAGGCCCGGCCTGCGCCAGCCTGGGCATCTGCGACAGTGCGGCATCGGCGGCCTGGAACACCAGCGCGGGCACGTCGCCCAGACCCTCGGCCACGTCCTGCGGCCCTTCCACGGCGATGCGCTGGCTCCACACCGTCTGGCCGGTGGCGCGGAAGGCAAGGCTTGCCATCATATGCACCCGGCCCTGGATCAGCGCCCCTTCGAGATGCAGCTCCAACCCCGTGCGCGGCAGATCGGCAGGCAGGTCATCCGGTCCGGCACCGAAGACCTGCACATGGGCGAATTCCGAAACCAGCCGCGCGATAGCCTGCGCAAGATCGCGCGCGGCGAAACTGCCAGCACCCGGCGGCAAAGAGCCAAGGGTGATGACGAAGGGCGGCGCGCTGTCGCTGGGTGGCGAGGCGCTGGCCGAAGACCCACCGCCGACGCCTAGTGCCGCCGCGACACGGGCGCGCTCCTCGCGCAGCCAGTCCAGAAAGGCCGGGTCGACGATGTCGATCCCTTCCAGAAAATCGCGGCCAGCGGCCAGCGCCTCGGCGGCCGCTGTCGCATCGGTTTCAAGATCGGTCGCCACATCGGCCAGCGAGACGGAATCGCGATCAGCCTGCACCTTCGACGCGCAGTCACCCAGCGCTTTGCGCAGCTCCATCAGCGCCTGCCGCAGACTGCCCGAGGCCTGTTCAGCCCCTCGGTCGGACCAGAGCTTTGATTCCAGCCAGCGCCGGGCACGGCGACGGTCCGGGGTCTGGCACAGCATGGCCAGAAGCGCGCGGGACTTGGCCCCGCGCGGCGTGCAATCGCGCCCGGCGCTGTCCAGCACCTGAAACCCGCCGATGAGGCGAACAAACATCCCGCTACCCTGCCCCCAGTCGTCAACAGCTTACCGCAGCTTCGGGCGGGTTCAACCTGCGTGAAAACGCCGTCAAACGCCGCAGAGGAATGCTGCGACTTCTTTGCAGCGCCGCGAAAGCCCGGCAAGGTCTGGGAAAATAGCGGAGGGGCACCATGGCATTGATGGGTTCACACGGGTCGCATGGCTCACACGGGTCACATGGCTCACACGGATCGCACGGTTCCCATGGCTCACATGGGTCCCACGGGTCGCATGGATCGCATGGCTCGCATGGCGGCGGCGAAAGCCCGATCATGTCCTCGGCCCTTGGCCTGACGGCCGAGGCGCTGATGGGCTATTGGGACGGCACAGTGCCCGTGCCCGCGATGCCGCGCGCCGACGATCTGACCCGGCTGATGCGCCAGGCCGATTATCCCCGCGCCGCCGTTCTGGCGCATGAGGCGCTGGGGCTGTTCTCGGTCCGCCCGAACGGAACCGGCTATTCGCTGTACGGGACCGAAGAGATCACCTCGCTCCTGCCGCCCTCGCCCGCCAAACTCGCCGAGCAGATGGTGGAATTGCGCGCCGCGATGGACCTGCGCGCCGACCGCCTGCCCGAGATCCTGGCCCAGACCGATGGCATCGCGGGCTTTTTCAATGCCCAGCAATCGCTCGGCCTGAACCGCCGCCGCTATACCGCGCTGCTGATCGGGGCGATGTATGACGCGGTGGTCAGCCAGGAACAGCGGATGAAGCATTTCTGTTCGATCCTGCGGCCCTATGACCTGTCGCCGCAGATCCAGCCGGTGATCGATACGCCGGGCCATTCCGCCTATCCCTCAGGCCATGCGACCGAGTCTTTCGCCATGGCGACGACCATCGCCGCCCTTCGGCTGTCGGGGCGTGGCACACCCGATGCCGGGCTCATCGACGCGATCCTGAACAAGCTGACCCCGGCGGCCGAGGCCGCGCCGGCGGCGGATGACACGGTGATGCTGTTCCGGCTAGCCCAGCGCATCGCCGACAACCGCACGGTGGCGGGTGTGCATTACCCGGTCGATTCGGCGCATGGCGCGCTTCTGGGTCTGTCTGTGGCGCTGGGGTTTCTTGCGCATTGCCTGGGCGGTGGCACGGCGCAGCCCATCCCGGAATTCGCCGCGCGGGCGGATGACTGGGTGGGCGATTTCACACTGTCGAAATGGGTGGCGGCGCTGGGGGTCGGAACCACGACCGGCTGGCGGCGCGACAGCTCGCGTATGGCGCAGGCGCAGGACTGGCACATCTTGCCGCAACTGTGGCGGGCCGCCGTGCTGGAATGGGGGCCGGGGCCGACACCCTGACCCCGCACAGCTCGTCTTATTCGGTCAGCATCCCGTGACCCAGGCGGCGGTCGGCTTCGGGCGACCAGCCCCCCGGCCCCACCAGCGCCGCCCGTTCCGCCGCAAGGCTGCGCGCGGCGGGCGGCGTGGTGCGAAAGTACTCGACCAGACGCCGGGCCACGGCGGGTGCGGCCATCGAGGTGCCCGCAAGACGCGCGGTCGCGCCTGACAGATTCGCCGCCCCTCGTATCCCGCCCAGGAACCCGCGGGCTGTGCCGGGGGCGGAAAGCATCGGCCCCGCCGCCTCGCCGGGCCGGGCAAGCATGGTGACGCCTTCGGCAGAAAATTCGGCGGCGCGGCGGGTGGCATGGGTCAGCGGATCAGGACCGGGGCGCAGGGCGCCAACCAGATAGACTTCAGGCGCCGGGCAAGAGGCGAAGGACACCGCCGTCCCCTCGCGCGTGACCGGACTGCCCGCAGGATCGCTGTAATCGCGGGTCACGCCATCCCAGGCCCAGCCCTCGACATGATCCAGCCAGCTTTGCCGCCCGAAAGGCGCATGGCCCAAGGGCGTATCGTCGCGCTGGACCCGGGCGATCAGGCGCACCGGCTCATTCTCGGCGCTGGCCAGCCTAAGTCGCCACAGGCCCGGCGCAGCGCGGGCCAAGGGCTGTTCGGGGCGCGAGGCGGCAAGGGCGATATGGCAGAGCGACTGGCCGGATTCGGGCAGGAAACTGACCGCCGCGACCGGTCCGTTCGGCGTCACGACCCGCCAGCCGCCGCGCGTGACGCTCCACGGCACGGTCAGGGGCGGCAGGCCCGCGCCGGGCGGCGGGGTCAGGGTCAGGGTCAGCCCCGGCAGGGCCTGGGTATCGACGCGCAGTTCCAGAAAGCTGGGCGTGCGGTCATCGGGCTGGATGCGCCAGTCCAGCCTCACCGGCCGCGCGATCCGCGCCTCGGCGCGCGCCACCAGCCGGGTGCGGCGGGCATTGCCCATGGCCGCGGTGATGCGCAGGGGCGAGGCCGGGGCGATGCGTTTGTGGCGGGCGATCTCATATCCGAACCAGTCCGACAGGAACTCGGTCGCGTCGCCCGGCCCGGCCAGCGAACCGATCGACAGGTTGACCACCACGGGCGGCACCTGCGCGCCGTCCGACAGGGCAAGCACCTGCGCCAGCACCCAGCGCAGCCCCTGCACCAGATGCGCCTCCATCCGGCGCCCCGCCGTCTCGCGGATTGAGGCCGGGGGAAGCTGCACCGCCAGCAGCGGGCTTTGCGCCATCGCCTCGGCAAAGCCCGCGCCCGCTGCCAGATCCAGCACATGCGAGCCATGGCCCACCCGCCGCGCCGTGGCGGCCCGGTCGGGCAAAGGGTAAAGCGCGCGGTTGATCTGGGTATAGGCCTCGGCCTCACGCTGGCCCGAGGCGAGGATGCCGTCGATTTCGGCCCCGCTCAGCACGCGGCCAAGCTGGATATCGGCCGAAGGAAGGGTGTTCTGAAACAGCCGCTCTGCCGCCTGAAGCCAGACGGCAAGGAAACGGGTGGTCGTCGGTGTGCGACGGAAGCGGGCGTTCAGAAAACCGATCCCCTCGTCAATCACCGCAATGACGGGAGTCGAAACCGGCAAGGTGCCGGGCAGGGCCAGCAAATCCTGCGGCGCGGCCAGGGTGGGCGCGGGTTCGGTGGGCAGGAAACCGGGGCCGATGCCCAGAATCTCCCAGCTTGCCGGGGCCTGAGGCAGAAAGCTGCGTGGTGCATAAGCCACGAAGCGCACCTCATGCGGCCAGCCCGGCCCCAGATGCGCACGTTCGGTTTCCAGCAGGTCGCGCTCATGCGGCGCCCATTCCAGATCGGGCAGGGCCAGCGTAGCGGCAATGGCCTGTTTCAGACTTTGCCCGAGGCCCGGTCTTTTCCGAAACCGGGCCAGCACCGGAACAAACCGCTCCGGCCCGCCCAAAGCGGCCTCGACCGCCGCCTCCCAGGCCGCATAGCCGCCGTGGTCAAGCCCTGTGGTGATCGGCTGCCAGTCCATGCCTGCCCCCTGCTGCGCTGCCCTACCCTGACACGGGCGAACCGGGCCTGCGCGGAGAAATTGCCGCAAGCACGGGGTTTGACGGCTTATTCACGCCCCCCTTTGCGCACCGGAGCGTTCAGGCGGATTTCAGGCTCGCGGTAACGTAATTCACCGACAGGTCGCGATCCGACAGGCTCCAGCGCCACGAGACCGGATTGAATACCATTCCCTTGCGGTCGACAGGCGTCAGCCCCGCGCGGCGGATCAGATCAGATAACTCGTCCGGCGTGATGAATTTCTGCCAGTCATGCGTGCCCTTGGGCAGCCAGCGCATCACCCATTCCGCCCCGACAATGGCCAGAGCGAAGCTCTTGGCATTGCGGTTCAGCGTCGAGCAGACCATCAGCCCGCCGGGTTTCAAGAGCGTCTGGCAGGCGGTCAGATAGACCAGCGGATCGGCCACATGCTCGACCACTTCCATGTTCAGGACCACATCGAAACGCTCGCCCGCCGCCGCCAGAGCCTCGGCCGTGGTGTGGCGATAGTCGATCTCCAGCCCCGACTGCTCGGCATGAAGCCGCGCGACGGGGATATTCCGCTCGGCCGCATCCGCTCCGATCACCGTGGCGCCAAGCCGCGCCATCGGTTCGCACAGAAGCCCGCCGCCACAGCCGATATCCAGCAGGCGCAGGCGCTGAAACGGCTTCGGCCCAGTCAGGTCACGGGAAAACTCGGCGGCGATCTGCCGGGTGATATAGTCCAGCCGCACGGGATTCATCTGGTGCAGCGGCTTGAACTTTCCGGCCGGGTCCCACCATTCCTCGGCCATGGCCTGGAATTTCGCCACTTCGGCGGGATCGACGGTGTTCGTCTCCATGACCTTCCCTTTCAGCGGATCGACAGCGCAACTGGCCGGTATATAGTGCAGCCATGGATCACAGGTCAGGCCCAAAACGCGCTGTCGAGTTCCTTTATCCCGCGATCGACCCGTTCGATCAGCGCGTGATCGACATGGGCGATGGCCACAAAATCTATGTCGAGCAATGTGGCAAGCCCGATGGCGTGCCGGTCATCGTCTTTCACGGCGGGCCGGGCGGCGGCTGCAGTCCGGCAATGCGGCGTTATTTCGACCCTTCGCATTACCGCGTCGTGCTGTTCGACCAGCGCGGCTGCGGGCGGTCCCGCCCCCATGCCACGGTCGAGGGCAACACGACCTGGCATCTGGTGGCCGATGTCGAGCGCATCCGGGCCGAACTGGGCATTGGCAGCTTCATCGCCTTTGGCGGCAGCTGGGGCGCGACGCTGGCGCTGATCCATGCGCTCAGCCATCCGCAGGCGGTGCGCCATCTGGTGCTGCGCGGCGTCTTCCTGATGACCCGGGCCGAACTCGACTGGTTCTATGGCGGCGGCGCCGGGGCTTTCTTTCCCGATCTGTGGCAAAGGTTCCTTGCGCCCATCCCCGAGGCGGAGCGCGGCGACCTGATCGCCGCCTATCACCGCCGCCTGTTCTCGGGCAATCTGGCCGAGGAAACCCGCCATGGCCGCGCCTGGGCGCAATGGGAAAACGCGCTGGCCTCGATCCAGAACGAGGGGATGGTGGGCGAAGGACCGGCGGAATATTCCCGCGCCTTCTCTCGGCTGGAGAACCACTATTTCATCAATAGCGGCTTTCTGGACGAAGACGGATGGATCCTGACGAACCGCAAGCGGATTGAGCAGATCGGCGCCACCATCGTGCAGGGCCGCTATGACATGGTCTGCCCGCCGGTTTCCGCCTGGAAACTGGCACAGGGTTGGCCGAAGGCGCGTCTGGAAATGGTTGGCCTGTCGGGCCACGCCCTGAGCGAACCTGCGATCAGCGAGGCGCTGGTGCGGGCGATGGACGGGCTGCGCAGCCTGTAGCGGCCTCAGCCCTTGCCCAGCACTTCATCCTGATGCTCGCCCAGCCCGGGCGAGGGCCGGTCAAGCGCCAGCGCAGCGCCCGAGAAGGTGAAGGGGCTACGCACTCCCGGCACGCCGCCCGGCGCGATCTGCATCCCGCGCGCCACGACCTGCGGATCGGCAAAGACCTGACCCATGTCGTTGATCGGCCCGGCCGGCACGCCCGCAGTTTCGCAGGCGACCAGAAGATCGGCCATCTTCCAGGTTTTCGTCGCGGCGGTCAGCCGGGACGTCATGTCATCACGGCGCGAGACCCGATCGGCATTCGTCAGAAAATCGGGGGCGGTCGCCATTTCCGGCAAGCCTAGCAGGGTGCAAAGCCGCTGATACTGGCCGTCATTGCCGGTCGCCAGGATTACCCAGCCATCGGCGCAATCGAACACCGCATAGGGCGCAAGATTCGGATGGGCATTGCCCATCTTCTTCGGCGCGGTGCCGGTGGCGAGATAGTTCATCGCCTGATTGGCCATGATCGCCGTCGCCACATCCATCAGCGCCATGTCGATCTGCTGGCCCTGCCCGCTGCGGCCGCGCTGCACCAGCGCCGCCAGGATGGCATTTGCCGCATAGATGCCGGTGAAGACATCGGTCACCGCGACGCCCACTTTCTGCGGCTGACCCTCGGCCTCGCCCGTGACGCTCATCAGCCCGGCCATGCCCTGGATGATGAAATCATAGCCGGCCCGATGGGCGTAGGGCCCGGTCTGGCCGAAGCCGGTGATCGAGCAATAAATCAGCCGCGGATTGATCTTTTGCAGCGAGGGCCAGTCAAGCCCGTATTTCGCCAGACCCCCGACCTTGAAATTCTCGATCACCACATCGGCGTCAGCCACCAGACGGCGCACGATCTCCTGCCCTTCCGGGGTGCGGAAATCGCAGGTCACGCTTTTCTTGCCGCGATTGCAGGAATGGAAATAGGCCGCGCTGCGTTCGGCGCTGCCATCAGCCAGCGTCCGGTCGATGAAGGGCGGGCCCCAGCGGCGGGTATCGTCACCTTCCGGCGCCTCGACCTTGATGACCTCGGCCCCCAGGTCGGCCAGCATCTGCCCGGCCCAGGGTCCCGCGAGAATCCGCGCAAGCTCGATAACGCGGATTCCCGCCAGAGGTGCTTCGGTCATGTCAGGGATCAGCCCGGCAGCTTGGCGTCGATGATCGCCTTCAGGTCCTCATAGGACATGTTCGGATGCTTCTCGCCATCGATGATCAGCGTCGGCGTGCCCTCGATCTTATCTGCCTTCATGCCGGCTTCGAAATGCGCGACCATCGCCTCAACCATCGGCGCATCGGCCATGCAGGCATCCAGCGCCTCATTGGTCAGACCGGCGGACAGGCCGATCTTGCGCAGGTTCTGCACCACGACATTCGGATCTTCCGACGCGGCCCATTCCTTCTGCGTCGAGAACAGGATGTCCTGGATGCCGAAATAGCGCAGGTCGCCGCCGCAGCGTGCCACCAGTGCGGCCCAAAGACCGTAGCGGTCGAAATACACCTCTTTCAGCGTGAAATAGACCTTGCCGGTGTCGATGTAATTGGTCTTGAGTTGACCAAAGACCGTCTCGTGGAAATGCGCGCAATGCGGGCAGGTAAAGCTGGCATATTCGGTGATCTTCACCGGCGCGTTCGGATCGCCGAGCGAGAAATCCTTCACCTCCGGCGCGGCTGCGGCGGGCGCATCGGGCGCCGGCGTGGTTTCCTGCGCCCCTGCGGGCAAGCCCTGCGCGGCGGCAAGTGCTGCGGCCAGGGCGACAAGCGCCCGACGGTTGATCGTCAACATGCGGTCAGTTTCCTTCCTTGGCCTTTCGGCGAGATAAGACATTTTCGGCAAGCCGTTCAAGCGCCGCGCGCAATCCCGGATCGCCGACGCCATCGGCGGTCTCACGGGCGCGGGCCTGCACGGCGGGGTCGGGGACAGCGGGCGCCTTTGGCGCGGGCTGGAACTGGGCCTGGCCTTCGGCAAAGCCTGTGACGGCGGTCTGGGTCAGGATGATGCGCGAAATGGCGTTATATCCATAGACGGCGTTGACCTTGGCGCGCAGGCGGTCCTTCTGCATCTCGATCATCGGCGCATGGGCGCCCTGCACCAGCAGGGTCAGCGTCGCCCCCATGCCTTCGCGCCCATACCCCACTTTCACGGGCATCGTGACACGGGCGATCTCTTCCCCCGCCACTTCGGCCCAATGGGTCACCAGACGCGCCACGGCAAAGCCCCGCGCCTCGCCCGCATGGCGCAGCTGGCGCGCCATGAGGCCGAAGGCCGGCTCGAAGCCGCGGCGGCGATGCTCGGCCGAAGGGGGCTGAAGAGGGGTCTTTGCCATCTGGTTCCTGCGCAATTGCAGTCTATCTTAGCGCAAGCGGAAGGTCTCGCCAGTGAACAGCGGGCAACAGGGCATAAAGATTGCGTGACGCAGGCGAAATGATTTCCGGGCAAGAGCTGGCGCAGATGCAGGCGCTGCTGATGGGCTGGTATGACCGCCACGCCCGGGTGATGCCCTGGCGCGTGGCGCCGCAGGACAAGCTGGCAGGGGTGCGGCCCGACCCCTACCGGGTCTGGCTGTCCGAGGTGATGCTGCAGCAAACCACGGTCGCGGCGGTGCGCGACTATTTCCACCGCTTCACCGCGCGCTGGCCCGATGTGGCGGCCCTGGCGGCGGCGAAGGATGCCGAAGTCATGGCCGAATGGGCCGGGCTTGGCTATTATGCCCGCGCCCGCAACCTTTTGAAATGCGCGCGAAACGTGGCCGTGCGGGGCGGATTTCCCAACGATCGCGCGGGTTTGCTGGACCTGCCGGGCATCGGCCCCTATACGGCGGCGGCCGTGGCGGCGATTGCCTATGACGAGCCGGCGGTGGTGGTGGATGGCAATGTCGAGCGGGTGATGGCGCGGCTTTTCGCGGTGGAAACGCCTCTGCCGGGCGCGAAGCCAGAGCTTGTGCGGCTGGCGGGGCTGATGACGCCGCAGGCGCGGCCGGGCGACCATGCACAGGCGGTTATGGATCTGGGCGCGACGATCTGCACGCCGCGCAGTCCGGCCTGCGGCATCTGCCCGCTGATCGACCATTGCCGGGGCCGCGCCGCCGGGCTGCAGGCCGAACTGCCGCGCAAGGTGGCGAAGGCGGCCAAGCCGACGCGGCAAGGCACGGTCTGGGCGCTGCGCCTGCCCGGCGGATGGCTGCTGGAGCGGCGGCCCGAGCGCGGGCTTCTGGGCGGCATGTGGGGCCTGCCGGGCGATGGCTGGGATGGCGCGGGCGGCGAAGCCCCTGCGCCGGCCGAGTGGCGCGCGGCGGGCGAGGTGCGCCATACCTTCACACATTTCCACCTGACCCTGCAAGTTCTTGTGGCCGAGGGTGAGGCGAACCCCAACCGTGGTGAATTGGTGCCATTTGCCAACTTCAGCCCCAAAGACCTGCCCACGGTGATGCGCAAGGCGTTTGACCTTGCGTCTGCGGCGATCAAGCCGCGTTGAGCGGCGCGGGCAATGGCGTAAGATCAGGGCCGCAAAGGAAGATGCCATGGCCCAGATCGCACCGGATGTCCTGACCCGCCCCGCCAGCGCGCTACCCTTCTGGCTGTCGCTGGGCACAGTGCCGCTGGCGCTGATCGGGATCGCTTGGGGCGGGCTGTGGGTGCTGCTGCTGCCGCTGTATTCCTGGGGCATGTTCAGCCTGCTCGACGCGCTGACCGGACTGAATCCCGACAATGCCGACCCGGCCACGCCCGACCGCGACCTGCTGCTGTACCGGCTGGTCACGCTGGTCTGGCTGCCGCTGCAACTGGCGGTTCTGGCGACGATGCTTTGGGAGTTGCCCCGATCTAACCATCTGGGAGGATGGGAGAAATTCGGCCTGATGTTCGGCATGGGGATCATGTCGGGCACGGTGGGTATCAACTATGCGCATGAGTTGATGCACCAGAAATCCCGGCTGGAACGCTGGCTGGGCGACCTGCTGCTGGCAAGCGTGCTGTATTCCCATTTCCGCACTGAACATCTGCGGGTGCATCACCTGTATGTCGGCACCCCGCGCGACACCGTGAGCGCCCGATACAATGAGGGGTTCCACCGCTTTTATCCGCGCGTCCTTCGGCATGGCCTGCACTCGGCCTGGGCGGCAGAACGGGCGATGCTGGCGCGCAAGGGGCTGTCGGTCTGGCACAGAAGCAACCCGTTCTGGCGCTATGCCATCTTGCAGGCGGCGTTCCTGGTGATGGCGCTGGCTTTGGGCGGATGGGAAGGGCTGGGTCTGTTCCTGGTCCAGGCGGGCGTGGCGGTCTGGCAGTTGGAGTTGGTGAATTACATTGAGCATTATGGGCTTACGCGAAAGCACATGGGCGACGGACGCTATGAACATGTGCTGCCGCGCCACAGCTGGAACGCCTCGCACCGGGCGTCGAACTGGCTGCTGATCAACCTTCAGCGCCATTCCGACCACCATTACAAGCCCGACCGGCGCTTTCCGCTTTTGCAGACCTATCCTGAGGAGGAGGCGCCGCAATTGCCCTATGGCTATCCGGTGATGAGCCTGACCGCGATGGTGCCGCCCTTGTGGCGGCGGGTGATGAACCCGCGCGTCCGGGCCTGGCGGAAGCGGTTCTATCCCGAGATCACCGATTGGAAGCCTTATAACAAGGGGGCTATGCCAATGCCGCGCGGCGCACCCTGACCCTGTGTTGCGCCGGGACGTTTACAGATGATGAAGGCCGGGCCCAGCGCCCGGCTTTTTGCGTTTGAAATCCATAATTTGATTGTCTTCCGAACGTCTTCCCACTGTCTTCCGAAGGTCTTCCGCAAGCGCCACCTGACGGAGCCGCAAAAGAAAAGGCCCCGCCATGCGGACATGGCGGGGCAGTGGCGGTTCCGGGCGGTCCGGAAACGCAGGCGTTCGGTGGACCCGTCCTGTTCGGGGGTCAGTTCGGGCGAGTGGCCTCTGCTTCCATCTCGGCCCGGATCTGTTGCCGCAAGATGTCGATCGGGATCATCTTGCCATCGCGCTTGAAGTGCCAATAGGTCCAGCCGTTGCAGGAGGGCGCGCGTTCGTAGGCCGCGCCGACCTGATGGATCGATCCGGTCATCTCGGTGCCGATCAACGTGCCATCGGCGCGAACCTTGGCCTTGTAGCGGTTGCCGATCGAGTAAAGCTCTTCGCCCGGGCGCAGCATGCCGCGTTCCACGACCTGGCCGAAGGGCACGCGCGGTTCGGCGCGCTTGGACCCGGTGACTTCCAGCGCCGAAGCATCATAGCGGCGCACGCGGGCCAGACGCTCGGCCGCGGCCTGGCGATAGCTTTCCTCGCGCTCGATGCCGATGAAATCGCGGCCCAGCATCTTGGCAACGGCGCCGGTGGTGCCGGTGCCGAAGAACGGGTCAAGCACGACATCGCCCGGCATGGTGGTGGCGACCAGCACGCGATGCAGCAGGCTTTCCGGTTTCTGCGTCGGATGGGCTTTGTCGCCGTTTTCATCCTTGAGCCGCTCATGCCCGGTGCAGATCGGCAGGACCCAGTCCGAGCGCATCTGGATGCCTTCGTTCAGGGCCTTCAGCGCCTCGTAGTTGAAGGTGTATTTCGCGCCTTCGCCGCGCGAGGCCCAGATCAGCGTCTCATGGGCATTGGTCAGGCGCTTGCCCTTGAAATTCGGCATCGGGTTCGACTTGCGCCAGACCACGTCGTTCAACAGCCAGAAGCCCTGGTTCTGCAATTCGGCGCCAAGGCGGAAGATGTTGTGATAGGAGCCGATCACCCAGATCGCGCCATTGGGTTTCAGCAGGCGGCGGGCGGCGGCCAGCCAGGCCCGGGTGAACTCGTCATAGGCGGCGAAAGAGGTGAACTGGTCCCAATGGTCATCCACCGCATCGACGCGGGAATTGTCGGGCCGGTGCAATTCGCCCTTGAGCTGGAGATTGTAGGGCGGATCGGCAAAGATCAGGTCGACGCTGCCCGCAGGCAGGCTGTTCATCACGTCAATGCAGTCGCCTGCCAGGATCTGGTTCAGCGGGAGGTCGCCCTCCGCCGGGATCTTCTTCGTCGCCATTCTCTGCCTCTGTGCCCCACGGCCTCTTGTGTGCCGTTTGTTGTCCACAGGATGAGTCAGAGGCGATTCGGCGTCAAATTCTTTTTTGAATCAAGAGGTTACAGAAATAGCTTGGCACAATATCTTGTGGACCGGCGCGAAGGAACGTCTATGAACGGGGGTGACCCCCAAATCTAGAAGCGCCTTGAGATGGGCCGGAGTCGGGTAGCCTGCATTGGCCTCCCAGCCATAGCCGGGGTGCTGTTGCGCCAAATCCACCATAAGGCGATCGCGCGTCACCTTGGCCACGATCGAGGCGGCGGCGATCGACAGGCTGCGGGCATCGCCCTTGACCAGCGCCTCGGCGGAACAGGCAAGATCGCGCGGCAGGCGGTTGCCGTCGATCAGCGCATGGTCGGGGGCAAGCTGGGCCAGCGCGCGGGACATGGCGAGATGGCTGGCATTAAGGATGTTGAGCGCGTCGATCTCTTCGACGCTGGCATGGGCGACAGCGACGCGGGCGTCGCGCAGGATCAGGTCATGCAGCCGCTCGCGCGCGGCGAGGGTCAGCGCCTTGCTGTCATTCAGGCCGGGCGGAATGCGGGCGGGGTCAAGGATCACGGCCGCTGCCGTGACGGGACCGGCCAGCGGGCCGCGCCCGACCTCGTCCACCCCTGCCACGGTCAGCGCCCCGCGCGCCTGGGCGGCGGTCTCGAAGGCGAAGTCGGGGACAGTCTTGGGCATTGGAGGCTTTCGGGCGGCACGCAGGGGCGGCTTGGCGGGCGGAAGATGCCGCTTCTGGCGGTTCTCTGCCTCTGGTCCTGCCGTGGCGCAAGCGCTATCGACAGATATCCGCGTCTCCCTGCGCGTTCCGGGGCGGGCTGGCGCATGACATGAAGGGGCTGCCGCATGACGTTTTCCCGCAAGATCAAGATCGCGCCGTCGATCCTCTCCGCCGATTTCGCCGATTTCGGCCGCGAGATTCAGGCCATCGAGGCGGAAGGCGCGGATTGGGTGCATGTCGATGTGATGGATGGACATTTCGTGCCGAACCTGACCTTCGGCCCGCCCGCCGTGGCCGCGTTTCGCAAGCATGTGAAGACGGTGATGGATGTGCATCTGATGATCGCGCCGGTCGATCCCTATATCGACGCCTTCGCCAAGGCGGGCGCCGATATCCTGACCGCGCATATCGAGGCGGGGCCGCATATCCACCGCACCTTGCAGGCGATTCGCGCTGCGGGGATGAAGGCGGGCGTGGCGCTCAACCCCGGAACCTCGGCCGAGACGGTGACCGACCTTCTGGATCTGACCGACCTGATCTGCGTGATGACGGTGAACCCGGGCTTCGGCGGGCAGAAATACATCGACATGACGGCCAAGGTCCGCAAGCTGCGCGCGATGATCGGCGACCGGCCGGTGCATATCGAGATCGACGGCGGCATGGATCCGGTCACCGCGCCGGGCATGGTGGCCGCGGGGGCGGATGTGCTGGTCGCGGGATCGGCGGTGTTCCGGGGCGGTTCGGTCGGCAATCCGGGCGTCTATGGCGAGAACATCCGGGCGATCCGGGCCGCTGCGGAGGCCGCGCAGTGAGACGCGCGGTCATCTTCGATCTGGACGGTACCTTGGTCGACAGCGCCGCCGACATACAGGCGGCGGTGAACCGGATGCTGGCGGAAGAGCAGCGCGCGCCGCTGGATCTGGCGCAGGTGACGCGCTTCATCGGCAATGGGCTGCCCAGGCTGGTCGAGCGGGTGATGGCGGTCAGCGATCTGGCGCCGGAGCAGCATGGCCGGCTGACGGCGGTGGTGCTGGCGCACTACAATGCGGGCGGCACGGCGCTGACACGGCCCTATCCGGGGGTGATGCAGGCGCTGACCGTGCTTGCGGCCCGCGGCCATGTGCTGGGGGTCTGCACCAACAAGCCGGAGGGTGCGGCGCGGGCAGTGCTGACCGATCTGGGGCTGATGCCGCTGTTTCAGGCGGTGGTGGGCGGCGACCGGCTTGCCGTGACCAAGCCCGATCCAGCGCCGCTGCGGCTTTGCGCCGAAGAATTGGAGGCCGATGAGGTCGCCTTTGTCGGCGACAGCGAGGTGGATGCGGCCACGTCCGAGGCGGCGGGCGTGCCTTTCCTTCTTTTTACCGAGGGCTATCGCAAGGGCCCGGTCGAGGCGATGCCCCATCGCGCCGCTTTTGCCGATTTCCACGGCCTGCCCGGCCTGCTGTTGCGCGGGGAAGCCGGGGAGGACGCCGCCGCGCGGACCTAGGCGAAGGGTCGCGCCGCGCCGCGCGAAAGCCGGTCGGACAGGGCGCGGGCCAGGACCATGCCCGCCATCATGGCGGCAAGGAACAGGTAGACCGAAGGCTCGAAAGTGCCCAGGGCGGGCAGCGCGCCGCCGGGGCAGAAGCCCGCCAGACCCCAGCCGATGCCGAACAGGGCCGAACCTCCGATCAGGCGCAGATCGATGGCGGTGGTGCTGGGCAGCGAGAAGGCCGGGGCCAGCAGGGGGCGCGCGCGCGGCAGAACGATGCCGTAGCCCACAAGCGTCACCCCCAGCGCGCCGGCCATGACCAGCAGCAGGCTGGGATCCCAATCCCCCGTGAAATCAAAGAAGTTCAGCACTTTGGCAGGGTTGGCCATGCCGCCCACGACAATGCCGGTGCCGAAGATCAGACCGATCAGATAGGCAAGGACGATCCGCATCTCAGCGCCCTGCCCCATGCCTTGCCATATAGACGGTCAGGGCGGCGGTGGCCATGAAAGTCAGCGTTGCCACCAGCGAGCGCGGCGACAGCCGGGCCAGGCCGCAGATGCCATGGCCCGAGGTGCATCCGCCGCCGAAGGTCACGCCGATGCCGACAAGCGCGCCGCCGACGATCAGGGTGCCGGGGTCAACGGGCACCTGCACTTCGGGCCAGCGCCCGGTGAGCGCCAGCCAGACCAGCGGGCCGGAGGCCATGCCCGCGACCAGCGCCGCGCGCCAGGCCCAGTCGGACAGGCTGGCAGGAAAGATCAATCCGGCGACAATGCCGGTCGCCCCCATGATGCGGCCCAGCAGCGCCATGAGAAGCACGGCGGACAGGCCGATCAGCAGCCCGCCCGAAAAGGATTGCAGTGGCGTGAAGGCGGTTTCCATCCGGTGACCCTGGCTGCGCAAGCGCCCAGATAGGCAGGACGGCGCGATTCTGTCCAGCGCCTGCCAACCTGAGGTTGTTACGCAATCTTTGACAAACTGATGCGCCTTTGTGATCCCGGGCGGCAAGGCTGGCGAAAGGGCTGCCCGCAGGGGCGGCCCTGTCCGTTTCCTTTGCCAGCGAGAGGCCCGCCATGACCCGTACCCCGACCCAAAGCCATGACGAGATGTCCTGGGACGACTTTGACGAAATGCGCGACCCGCGCCCGGCCCGGCATGGGTTCGATGCCGTGGTCGACCGCGCGATCTCGCGCCGGGGCTTTCTGGGCGGTGTGCTGGCGATCGGCTCGGGCGCCTCGGTCTTTGGCTCGGCGCTGATCGGCAGCACGCGCCCGGCCCAGGCGGCGGCCTTCGCCTTCACGCCGGTGGGCATCGGCACCGATCATGGCATCCAGGTGCCGGCGGGCTATGCCTGGAAGCCGCTGGTGCGCTGGGGCGATGCGCTGGTGGCCGGGGCCGAGGGCGCCTTTGGCGCCGAGACCGGCGTGGCGCTGGAAATGTCGGACAAGGTCTTCGGCGAGAATACCGACGGGATGGAACTGTTCGAGCTGGATGGCAGGCAGGTCATCGCGGTGAATTCGGAATATGTGAACCCCAAGATCAATCTGCCCGCCGAGGCCGAGGGCAAGCCGCGTTCGGCCGAGGAAGTGCAGCTTCTGAAGAACATGCAGGGCGTGACCGTGCTGGAAATCGCGGCCAGTGGCGAGGGCTATGCGGTCGTTGCGGACAGCCCCTATAACCGCCGCATCACCAATGACACGCCGATGACCCTGGACGGGCCGGTGGCCGGGACCGATCTGGTGAAGACCGCCGCTGACCCGGATGGTCTGTCGCCGCTGGGCACGCTGAACAATTGCGGCTCGGGCCGGACGCTCTGGGGCACCTATCTGACCTGCGAAGAGAATTTCAACGGCTACTTCGGCATGGTCACCGAGCGGGAGCAGACCCCGGAAGAAAAGCGCTATGGCCTGAAGGGCGAGAGCAATTACCTGTACGAAAAGCACGATGCGCGGTTCGACCTGACCGCCAACCCGAACGAGCCGCATCGCTTTGGCTGGGTGGTCGAGATCGACCCGGCGGACGCGGCCTCGACCCCGGTGAAACACACTGCTTTGGGGCGGTTCAAGCACGAGAATGCCGAGATGGTGCAGGCCGCCGATGGCCGTGTGGTGGTGTATATGGGCGATGACGAGCGGGGCGAGTTCATCTACCGCTACGTCTCGACCGGGACCTGGGCCGAGGGCCAGCCCGGCGGGACGCTCTTGTCGGAAGGTACGCTGTATGTGGCCAGGTTCAATGACGACCTAACCGGCGAATGGCTGGCCCTGATGCCCGAGACCACCGGCATGACCCTGCCAGAATTGCTGACCTTCGCACGGCTTGCAGGCAGCAAGGTGGGCGCGACCACGATGGACCGCCCGGAATGGATCGCGGCGCATCCGGCGCGGGCCGAGGCCTATTGCGCGCTGACCAACAATTCGAAACGCGGCGAGGAGGGCCAGCCCGTGAACGCGGCGAACCCGCGCTTGGCCAATGAATATGGCCAGATCCTGCGCTGGCGGCCGGAAGGCGGTGACCATGGCGCCGACCGCTTTGACTGGGATCTCTATGTCATGGCGGGCAACCCTGCTGTGCACAAGGATGCCTATGCCGGGTCGCCGAACATCACCGACGGCAACATGTTCAATTCGCCTGACGGGATGGCCTTCGACACGACGGGCATGCTGTGGATCCAGACCGATGGCGAGGATACGAACGAGGGCGATTTCGTCGGCCAGGGCAATAACCAGATGCTGATCGGCAACCCGGATACCGGCGAGATCGCCCGTTTCCTGACCGCGCCGAACGGGGCCGAAGTGACCGGCCTGTGCTGGTCGGCCGACCGCAAGGTGGCCTTTGTCGGCATCCAGCATCCGGGCGGAAGCTGGCCCGATGGCACGGGCAAGCCGCGATCCTCGATCATCCAGGTCTGGCGTGAGGATGGCGCGACCATCGGCTGATCCATTTGCGTGCAGGACGGGACGGGGGTCGCCGGCGCGGCCCCCGGTTCCGTTCCGGGATGGACCAGGCTTTCGCATAATGGCAGGTTATGCCTCAGGCGCGGCGATCGGAAATCCTGATGAAGAACCTGACCCTCCGACAGTTCCGCTATTTCGAGGCGGTGGCGCGGCTGCGCCATTTCGGGCGCGCCGCCGAGGATTGCGCGATCAGCCAGCCCGCCTTGTCGATGCAGATCAAGGAGCTGGAACAAAGCCTGGGGCAACCCCTGGTCGAGCGGGGCACGCGCGGGCTGCGGCTGACCGGGTTCGGCGAGGTGTTCCTGGCCCATGCCCGCAAGATCCTGGCTTCGGTCGCCGATATCGAGGCGCTGGCGCTGGCCTCTTCGGGCAGCCCCTCGGGCGTGTTGCGGCTGGGGGTGATCCCGACCATCGCGCCCTATCTGCTGCCCGCGATCATCACCCGGCTTGAGCGTGACTTTCCAGGCCTGACGCTTTTGCCACGCGAGACGGTGACACAGCGCTTGCTGGAGGAATTGCTGGACGGACGGCTGGACGCGGCGATCCTGGCGCTGCCCGTGTCGGAACCAAGCCTGGCCGAATTGCCGCTGTTCAACGAGAATTTCGTTCTGGTGCGGCCACTTGGTGACCGCGACCGCCCGGTGCCGGACCGCGAGAGGCTGGGCGAGATGCGGCTATTGCTTTTGGAGGAGGGCCATTGCTTCCGCGATCAGGCCCTGTCGTTTTGCACCGTTCCGGCGGCACGGCCGCGCGAGATTCTGGATGGCAGCACACTGTCGACGCTGGTGCAGATGGTGGGGGCGGGAATCGGCGTGACCCTGATTCCGGAAATGGCGGTGCGGGTCGAGACACGCTCGGCCCCCGTGGCCACGGCGCATTTTCCCGACCCGCAGCCCCAGCGCAGCATCGGCATGGTCTGGCGGCGGTCGAACCCGCTGGAGCGGCGCTTGCGCCAGATCGCAGAAGCCGTGCGCGCCGCCGCGCAGGAGAGGCGCGACGACGCGGCATAGGCCGGGTCAACGGCCCAGACGGAAGCCCGCTTTGCGGAGGCATTGCTCGGAAAAGATCGTGTCCCAGCGGCCATAGATCTTGGCTTCGTTGCTGCATTCATAGGGCAGGTTGCGATTCACCCCGGCGCGCAGCATGCAGCTTTCGGAATAGACCACAGCGTCGCGCTTCTTGCCGCTGATCTGGATCGCGCAGGAGGCGGGGACGGTATAGCCCTTCTTCTTATGCGGCTTGGACGGGACCGGGTAGTAGCGGTCATCGTCATAGCGACCGGGCTTCTTGTTGTCCTTGTTTGCCTCATTGGCGATGGCGCCGATGATGGCGAGGCCGAGCAGGGTCTTCAGCATGTCCTCGCTGTCGGGCGCGGCCTGGGCGGGGACGGCGGTCGACAGCACGACCGCAAGAATCGCGGCCCCGGCGGTGAGCATGGCGCCCATGCGGCGGGGCGAGGTGGCGGTGTCGGGCCGGATGATCCGGGCGGCGGGAAGGGGGCGGGGGGCGGCGGTCATCTGCTTCTCCTTTGTTTCCAGTGGCTTGCCTGCGAAGGCGGGGCGGCGCTCGATAAGGTGGGTCGGGTCTTGGGCCCGGTGCCTGTGGTCTTGCATCCAAGCTGGGGCCAAGGGCGCCGGACAGGCAATATCGGGGCTCTGACAAGCGATAGCGGCGGGCGGAACCCGGCTTGCTAGGGGATAACAACCCGGCGGTTACGCGCCGATATTGAATAGCCCAAGGGGCTGGGTCATGGTGCGGGACAGAACAGGCAAACCTGTCCGACGGAGCAGAGCAATGATGAAGGCGATCGCGGCGGCTTTGGTGGCGCTGGCCCTGGCGGGCCCGGCGAGCGCCGAATGCTATGCCGATTACAAGGCCAAGAAGGACGGGCCGCTGCAACTCCATTACGGTGTGGCGCAGGTCTCGGACGGCAATTGCAGCAAGAAGGCGGCGGCGGGCGAACTTGCGCCGCGGCTGGCGGCCGATGGCTGGACCTTGCTGAACATCTTGTCCACATTCGGCCCGGAAGGTTTGGCGGAAAGGAAAGCGAGTGCCGGGGCCTATTTCCTCCGTTACTGACAGTCTGAAGACCGGCAACAGGGTGGTGACGGGCGGCATTGCCGCCATCGTCCTGATCCTGTTTGGCGCGGCGCTGTTTCTGTTCCTGAACCTGCCCGACGCCAATGCCTTCAACGCGCGGGTCGAACGGATCTTCGTGGAAAACGACGACCTGCGCACCGGGGCAGAGATCAAGCTTCTGGAAATCCTAGCGCAATCAGGCACTTCGTTCTCAGAGGTGCTGACGAGCTATCGCTCGGTCATCTTCGTGCTGCTGGTGCTGTCTTCCGCATTGCTGGTGGCGGCGCTGGTGTTTCTGGTGATGATCATCGCCTTGAACAAGCGGATCGGGGCGATCCAGCGATCGGGCATCCAGGTGTCGAGCCTGATGATCAGCCGCGAGGCGCGGGCGGTCTATATCAATGATCTGGAATTCCAGCTGACCGAGGCGGCGCTCGAGACCATGGCGGTGCTGGCCGAGGCGCGGATGGATGATGACGTGCTGACCGGCGCGCAGATCGAGGCGGTGATCTCGGGGCGCAACGAGGCCGATTGCGACGAGGCGGCGGGGGCGACGCGGGTCAAGCGGCTGCGCGACACGCTGGGCAACCAATTGGTCAGCGAGTTGCTGGTCAAGACCATCGCCCGGCGCGGCTATGTGCTGGCCGTGGACAAGGACGCGATCCGCATGATCTGAGGCGGATTTCGGTTAATTCACTGAAATTGTTTTGATTTTCTGATCTTCCCAAGGTCTTGCGACTGTCTTCCGAACGTCTTCCGCAACGGGCGCCCGCTTCGGATTGACGCAACGCCCGCCCCAGCGTGGCATCGCGTCGCGAAACCATCATCAAAACCTTGCACAAGGGGGGGCGGGGGCCTAAATAGCCCCGCTCATCCTGCCGCGCCCTGGGGGACCCGATGATCCAGACGCCCTATTACCTGATCGACCGCGCCAAACTGGCGCGCAACATGGCCGTTATGGATGACTTGCGGGCGGCATCCGGGGCAAAGGTCCTTCTGGCGCTGAAATGTTTCGCCACCTGGGGCGTCTTTGGCCAGATGGCACGGCATATGGACGGGACGACCAGCTCGAGCCTCTATGAGCTGAAGCTGGGGCGCGAGGAGTTCGGCGGCGAGACCCATGCCTATTCGGTGGGCTGGGCGGATCACGAGATCCCCGAGGCGGTCGGATATGCCGACAAGATCATCTTCAACTCGATCAGCCAGCTTGAGCGGTTCGACAACCAATCAGCGGGCATCGCGCGCGGGTTGCGGCTGAACCCGCGCTTTTCGACCAGCGGCTTCGACCTTGCCGACCCGGCGCGGCCGTTCAGCCGCCTGGGCGAATGGGACAAAGCAAAGATCGACGGCGTGATGGAGCGGATTTCCGGCTTCATGATCCATTACAATTGCGAGAATGCCGATTTCGACTTGTTCGACCGCCAGCTTGACCGGATCGAGGCAGAGTTCGGCGATCTGCTGAAGCGGCTGTCCTGGGTCAGCCTGGGCGGCGGCATCCATTTCACCGGCGAAGGCTATCCGGTCGACCGGCTGGCGGCGCGGTTGCGGGCCTTCCAGGACCGTTTCGGCGTGCAGGTCTATCTGGAGCCGGGCGAGGCGGCGATCACCGGGGCGGCCAGCCTTGAGGTGACGGTGCTGGACGTGCTGAACAACGGCAAAGATCTGGCCGTGGTGGATTCGAGCGTCGAGGCCCATATGCTGGACCTGCTGATCTATCGCCAGGCGGCCAAGATCGAAACCAGTGGCGCGCATCCCTATATGATCTGCGGCAAATCCTGTCTGGCGGGCGATGTGTTCGGGGAATTCCCGTTCGAAAACCCGCTGCGCGTGGGCGACCGGATCAGCATCGCCGATGCGGCGGGCTACACGATGGTCAAGAAGAACTGGTTCAACGGGGTGAAGATGCCGTCGATCGTCATCCGCGAGACGGATGGCAGCCTGACCATGGCGCGCGAATTCACCTATGACGATTACCGGAGCAGCCTGGGCTGATCCCCTTCCCCGCAACCCCGAGGAGGTGCCTCAATGAAGAAGAATGTCCTGATCATCGGCGCGGGTGGCGTCGCGCAGGTCGTGGCGCATAAGGCGGCGCAGCACAATGACGTGCTGGGCGATCTGCATATCGCCAGCCGGACGCAGGCGAAATGCGCGGCGATCATCGAGAGCGTCCGGGCCAAGGGCGCGATGAAGGTGCCGGGCGTGTTCACGGCCCATGCGGTGGATGCGATGGATACGGCCGCGGTGGCGGCGCTGATCCGCGAGACCGGCTGCCAGATCGTGATCAACGTGGGCTCGTCCTTCGTGAACATGACGGTGCTGGAAGCCTGCATCCAGACCGGGGCGGCCTATATGGACACGGCGATCCATGAGGATCCGAAGAAGGCCTGCGAGACGCCGCCCTGGTATGGCAATTACGAATGGAAGCGGCGCGCGGCCTGCAAGGCGGCGGGAGTGACGGCCATTCTGGGCGTGGGCTTCGACCCCGGTGTGGTCAATGCCTGGGCGCGGGTGGCCGAGGGGATGCTGGACCGGATCGACAGCGTCGACATCATCGACATCAATGCCGGCTCGCATGGCCGCTGGTTCGCGACCAATTTCGACCCCGAGATCAACTTCCGCGAATTCACCGGCACGGTCTATTCCTGGCAGCAGGGTGCCTGGCAGGAAAACAGCATGTTCGAGGTCGGCAAGACCTGGGACATGCCGGTGGTGGGGCCGCAAAAGGCCTATCTGACCGGGCATGACGAGGTGCATTCGCTCTCGGCCCGCTATCCCCAGGCGGATGTGCGCTTCTGGATGGGGTTCGGCGACCATTACATCAACGTCTTCACCGTGCTGAAGAATCTGGGCCTGTTGAGCGAGAAGCCGGTCAGGACGGCGGAGGGGCTGGAGGTCGTGCCGCTGAAAGTGGTCAAGGCGGTGCTGCCCGACCCGGCCAGCCTGGCGCCGGAATACACCGGCAAGACCTGCATCGGCGATCTGGTGAAGGGCGTGAAGGATGGCAAGCCTGCGGAAGTGCTGATCTACAATGTCGCCGACCACAAGGAGGCCTATCTGGAAGTCGGCGCGCAGGGGATTTCCTATACCGCGGGCGTGCCGCCGGTGGCCGCGGCGGTCCTGATCGCGCAAGGCGCCTGGGATGTGGGGACCATGGCCAATGTCGAGGAGCTGGACCCCGCGCCCTTTGTGAACCTGCTGAACCGCATCGGCCTGCCCAGCCGTATCCGCGACGCGGAAGGCGACCGGGAATTGTGGCTGTAAGGCCCCTCAGCCCGCCTTGGCCTTGCGCGCTTTGGCGGGCTTTTTCGCGGGTGCCGGTTCGGGATTGGCGGCCGCCAGCGCATCACGCTCTTCGCGCAACGCCTTGAGCCGGGCCGAGGCGGCCTGGCGACGGGCGGTTTCCGTGGCGACGATGTCGCGCGCCGCCTGATCGGTGACGTCGGCCTTGCTGACCGGCCGTGGCGGGTTGGCGCGGAAAAGCGATGTCCTGGTGGAGCTGCTGGCCATTTTCTATCCTTTCGACAGGGAAAGAGCCGGGAACTTGCCCGGCCCTTTCCATTCCTGGGGTCTGCCCTGCCTCTCCCGACATCAAAGGCCGGGCGGCAGGCGGCGGCGGTCAGACCTTTTGCAGGTTTTCCGCAGCATTCTTGCCCGAACGCTGGTCGCGCACGAGGTCGAAGCTGACCTTGTCGCCCTCGGACAGCGATTGCAGACCCGCGCGTTCGACGGCCGAGATATGAACGAAGACATCCGCCTCGCCGCCTTCGGGGGCGATGAAGCCGAAGCCTTTGGTGGTGTTGAAGAACTTGACTGTGCCAGTCGGCATGACGATTTCCTTTCAATCAGTCGCATGTATCATCCGGTCGTGCGGGTCGCACGACAGGCCGGTGGATCGATGTTGAAAAAGAAGATCGTCGAGTGCGCGGGGGGCCAGAACTGGCCGACGGGCGCACAGAACAACGTCCGACAGCAAGACCGATGTCATTCATATGGGCACAGAGGCGCGATAAAGCAAGCCCGCTGACCTTTGCCCGCGCGGATTGGCCGGTGCCCGCCGCCAGGGAAGGCAAAGAAAAAGGCCCGGGCTTCACAGCCCAGGCCTTTTTTCAAGTGGTGAGCCCGACAGGATTCGAACCTGTGACCCACTGATTAAAAGTCAGTTGCTCTACCAACTGAGCTACGGGCCCACGGCTGCGGCGTGTAAGGAAGCCCCCCGGAGGCGTCAACCCCAAAACCGTTGCAGAGCGGCGAAGATTTTGGGGGAAGAGGTGGATGGTGAGCCGTGAAGGATTCGAACCTTCGACAAGCTGATTAAGAGTCAGCTGCTCTACCAACTGAGCTAACGGCCCATCCGGGCGCCCGGATAATCCGCTCTCGCGCCGGGCGCAAGCGGGAATCTTCACCGGGCACTGGATTGCCGCGCGGCACGGGCGTATATGCGCGCCATGAACAACGCATCGCGCCCCCAGGGCCTGCCCTTCATGAAGATGCACGGGGCGGGCAACGATTTCGTGGTGATCGACTCGCGGTCGCGCGAGGCGGCGGTCGTGACGCCTGCGCTGGCGCGCGCGCTGGGCGACCGCAACCGGGGCGTGGGCTTTGACCAGCTTGCCGAGATTCGGCCCGCGACGGGCGCGGATTTCGAGCTGGATTTCTGGAACAGCGACGGCAGCCGCGCGGGCGCCTGCGGCAATGCCACGCGCTGCGTGTCGGACCATGTGATGCGCGATCTGGGCAAGGAGGCGGTTGCCCTGCGCACGGCGCGCGGCATGCTGGCGGCGCGGCGGCTGCCGGATGGTCGCGTCAGCGTGAACATGGGGCCGCCGCAGCTTGACTGGCGCGAGGTGCCGTTGGCGCGCGAGGTGGACCTGCTGCACCTGCCCCTGCCCGGCGATCCGGTCGCGGTCGGCATGGGCAATCCGCATTGCGTGTTCTTTGTCGCCGATGCCGGGGCGGTGGATGTGGCCGGTGAGGGCGCCCGGGTCGAGACCGACCCCCTGTATCCGCAGAAGACCAATGTCGAGTTCGCCAGCCTGATCGGCCACGACCGGCTGCGGATGCGGGTCTGGGAGCGCGGCACGGGCATCACCCTGGCCTGCGGCTCGGGCGCCTGTGCCACGGCCGTAGCGGCGCATCTGCGCGGCCTGACCGGGCGCCACGTGGCGCTGGAGCTGGATGGCGGCGTGCTGGAGGTGGACTGGCGCGAGGATGGCGTCTGGATGACCGGGCCGGTGGCACATGTCTTTGACGGCTGGCTTTCGGCCGAGTTCCTGGCAGCGACGGCATGAACGCCGCCCCGCCCGTTTTCGCCACACTGGGCTGCCGCCTGAACGCCTATGAGACCGAGGCGATGAAGGAGCTTGCCGCCGCTGCCGGTCTGGAAGGCGCGGTGGTGGTGAACACCTGCGCGGTGACGGCGGAAGCGGTGCGCAAGGCCAAGCAGGAGATCCGCCGCCTTGCCCGCGAGAATCCCGGCGCGCCGGTGATCGTGACCGGCTGCGCGGCGCAGACCGAACCGGAGACCTTTGCCGAGATGGCCGAAGTTACCCGGGTGATCGGCAATCATGAAAAGATGCAGGCCGAGACCTGGACGGGCCTGCGCGGTGACCTTTCGATCCCGGACCTGATCGGCGCGACCGAGAAGGTGCAGGTCAATGACATCATGTCGGTCAAGGAGACCGCCGGTCACCTGATCGACGGTTTCGGCCGGGTGCGCGCCTATGTGCAGGTCCAGAATGGCTGCGACCATCGCTGCACCTTCTGCATCATCCCCTATGGCCGCGGCAATTCGCGCTCGGTCCCCGCAGGCGTGGTGGTGGAGCAGATCAAGCGCCTGGTCGACAAGGGCTTTCAGGAAGTGGTGCTGACCGGGGTCGACCTGACCTCCTGGGGGGCAGACCTGCCTGGCCTCCCGCGTCTGGGCGATCTGGTGATGCGGATCCTGAAACTGGTGCCCGATTTGGCGCGGCTGCGGATCAGCTCGATCGATTCGATCGAGGCCGATCCGATGCTGATGCAGGCCATCGCGACCGAGCCGCGGCTGATGCCGCATCTGCACCTGTCGCTGCAGGCGGGCGATGACATGATCCTGAAACGGATGAAGCGCCGCCATCTGCGCGACGACGCCATCCGCTTCTGCGAAGAGGCGCGGCGCCTGCGGCCCGACATCGTCTTTGGCGCCGATCTGATCGCCGGTTTCCCGACCGAGACCGACGAGATGTTCGAGAATTCCCTGAAGCTGGTCGAGGATTGCGGCCTGACCTTCCTGCATGTCTTTCCCTTCAGCCCGCGCAAGGGCACGCCCGCCGCCCGGATGCCCCAGGTGCGCGGCCCGGCGATCAAGGCGCGCGCGGCGCGGCTGCGCGAAGCGGGGGCGGCGGCGCTGGCGGCGCATCTGGCGGGCCAGCAGGGCAGCCTGCACCGCATCCTGACTGAGACGCCGCGCCTGGGCCGCACCGAGCAATTCACCGAAGTGGTCTTTGCGGAAGATCAGCCCGAGGGCGTGATCCTGACCGCCAGGATCACCGGCAGCGCGGGCGAACGGCTGACGGCCTGACCAAGTGGCCCTGCGGCCCTAGGGCTTGCGGATCGTGTCGCCGGGTTGCAGCGTCGGCGTCAGCTCGATCACCTCGCCGCCGATCACGCCCCCCATCGAATCCGGCGGGCGCTTGCCCGCGATGATCTCGGCAGCGCAACGGCCGATTTCCAGACGGCAGGCATCCATCGTTGCCAGACGGCGCGGCAGGCCGTCGAGCAATTCCACGCCGTTGAAACCGGCAAGGCCGATCTTGCCCGGCACGTCGAGGCCCTGTTCCAGACAGTAAAGCAGCCCGCCTGCCCCGATCATATCGTTGGAGTAATAGAGGAAATCGACATCCGGCGTGCGTTTCAGCACGGCCTCTGTCATCTCTCGCCCCTTCAGAAGCGCCGAACCGCCGGAATAGTATTCGCGTTCGACCAGCGTGAGCCCCTCTTTGGCCAGCGCCTCTTCGAACCCTTCCAGACGCTTGCGCGCGCGATGATCGTTGGTGGGCATATGCGTGCCCAGAAAGGCGATGCGGCGGTAGCCGGCGGCGACGATCGCCTCGGCCATCTTGCGCCCCGCCCGGCGGTGGGAAATGCCGACGGCGCTGTCGACCGGGTCCCCGTCGATATCCATGATCTCGACGATGGGAATCCCGGCCTGGGCCAGCATGGCGCGCGAGGCGTCGGAATGCTCGATCCCGGCGACGATCATCCCCGAGGGGCGCCAGGACAGCATTTCGTAGATCACCTGTTCCTCACGGTCGGGTTGATAATTCGACACGCCGACCACGGGTTGCAGGCCGGTATCTTCCAGCACTTCGGAAATCCCGGTCATCACTTCGGGGAAGACCATGTTCGACAGCGAGGGGATGATGACGCCGACAAGGTTTACCCGCTGGCTGGCCAGCGCGCCCGCGATCTTGTTTGGCACATAGCCCAGCTTGCGCGCCGCATCGAGGACACGCTCGCGCGTGGCTTCGGACACGTCGCCCCGGTTGCGCAGCACCCGGCTGACCGTCATTTCGGAGACGCCCGAGGCTTCGGACACGTCGCGAAGCGTCAGGGTGCGGCGCGGATCTGGAGGCATTTTCGTCACGGTCACGCTTTCGCCGGGCAATATTCTTTCTTGTTAGCGCCAAAGGTCGCGCTTGTCCAAGCCCGTTTCTGCTGATAATGTTACCGCTAACAGCCGCAAGGCTGCGAAAGCCCCGCGCGGTCCTGCAAGCTCTCTCTCCAGGACGCAAGGGATTTGGGGGGAGTGGTGGGCCAAGAACACTCCCCCCAACCTTCCCAGTTGCAAAAGCCAGATGTTGCCTAACCGCGCCCTATTGTGCATGTAAGGCACGCGTGGCCCCGTAGCTCAACGGATAGAGCGTCCCCCTCCTAAGGGGAAGGTTGCAGGTTCAAGTCCTGCCGGGGTCGCCAGCAAGCCTAGAAATCCAGGTTCTCAACGTTCAGCGCATTCTGCTGGATGAAGTCGCGGCGCGGTTCGACCACGTCGCCCATCAGCTTGGTGAAGATGTCGTCGGCCTCGGCCAGATCGTCGATCTTGACCTGCAACAGCGTGCGGGCATCGGGATCGAGCGTGGTTTCCCAGAGCTGATCGGGGTTCATCTCGCCCAGGCCCTTGTAGCGTTGCAGCGACAGGCCCTTCTCCCCCTCGGCCAGAACAGATTTCAGCAGATCCATCGGACCATGGATCATCTGCTCGCGGTCGCGGCGCACCAGGCGCGAGGGCGCCTTGTAGGTGTCGCGATGGGGCGCGGCGATCTGTGCCAGACGGCGGCCTTCGCCCGAGCGCAGGATGGCGCCATCGAGCGTGCGCAATTCCTCGACCCCGCGCAGGATGCGGGAAAGGCGGATGCCGTGATCCTGGGTGATGCGGCCGTGCCAGCCGCGTTCAAACTCGACCGCCACAAGATCAAGCCGCCGCGCGACCTGATCGGCCACGGCCTGAAGATCGGCATCGGCGCGGCCCGGATCGAAGGCCCCCACCAGCGCCGCCTGTTCCAGAATCGGGCGCGGGTAATGGGTCGGGAAGGCATCGAGCACGCGGCGGAAGCTGCGCGCGCCCTCGATCACGCGGGCCAGGTCGAGCCCGGCGATTTCCTGACCATCGGCCAGCTTCAGCACGGCACCGTCGATGCCCTGTTCGACGAGGTAATCTTCAAGCGCGGGCTGGTCCTTGAGATAGACCTCGGACTTGCCGCGGCTGACTTTGTAAAGCGGCGGCTGGGCGATATAGAGATAGCCGCCCTCGATCAGCTCTGGCATCTGGCGGAAGAAGAAGGTCAGGAGCAGGGTGCGGATATGCGCGCCGTCCACATCGGCATCGGTCATGATGACGACCTTGTGGTAGCGCAGCTTCTCGATGTTGAACTCGTCACGGCCAATGCCGGTGCCCAGCGCCATCACCAGATTGCCGATCTCCTGGCTGCCCAGCATCTTGTCGAACCGGGCGCGTTCAACGTTCAGGATCTTGCCGCGCAGGGGCAGAATAGCCTGGTTCTTGCGGTCGCGCCCGGTCTGGGCCGAGCCGCCCGCCGAATCGCCCTCGACCAGGAAGATTTCAGACTTGGACGGGTCTTTCTCGGTGCAGTCCTTGAGCTTGCCGGCAAGGAAATTCACATCCAGCGCCGATTTGCGCCGCGTAAGCTCGCGCGCCTTGCGGGCGGCCTCGCGCGCCAGCGCCGCTTCGACGATCTTGCCGACGATCTGCTTCGCGGGGCCGGGATTCTCCTCGAACCATTCGGCCAGCTTTTCATTCACCAGATTCTCGACCGCCGGGCGCACCTCGGACGAGACCAGCTTGTCCTTCGTCTGGCTGGAGAATTTCGGGTCCGGCACCTTGACCGACAGCACGCAGGTCAGCCCCTCGCGCGCGTCATCGCCGGTGAAATCCACCTTCTCGCGCTTGGCGATGCCCGAAGTCTGGGCGTAGGCGGTGATCGTGCGGGTAAGCGCGCCGCGCAGGCCCGCCATATGGGTGCCGCCATCGCGCTGCGGGATGTTGTTTGTGAACGGCAAGACGGTTTCATGGTAACTGTCATTCCACCACATCGCCACTTCGACGCCGATGCCATTGCGTTCGCCCACCATATAGATCGGATCGCTCATCACCGGCTGCTTCGAGCGGTCGAGATATTTGACGAATTCGCGCACGCCACCTTCGTAGAACAGCTCGATCTTCTGCGGCTCGGCATGGCGTTCGTCTTCGAGCACGATCCTCACGCCGGAATTCAGGAAAGCCAGCTCGCGCAGACGGGTTTCCAGAACCTTGTAGCTGTAATCGAGGTTCGAGAAGGTGCCCTCGGGGATATTGGTCTTGGCCGAAGCCAGGAAGCGCACACGGGTGCCGCGCTTGCCCGGTGCAGGGCCGACCTCATGGACATGAACCGTGCACTCGCCATGCTCGAACCGGGCATGATATTCGGTGTCGTTGCGCCAGACCGAAAGCTCCAGCCATTCCGACAGCGCGTTGACGACCGAGACGCCCACGCCATGCAGACCACCCGAGACCTTATAGGCATTGCCGCCGTCATCGGTGTTGTTGAATTTGCCGCCGGCGTGAAGCTGGGTCATGATGACCTCAGCCGCCGAAACGCCCTCTTCGGGATGCATGTCGACGGGAATGCCGCGGCCATTGTCGAAGACGGAAACGGAATCGTCGGCATGGATCGTCACGACCACTTCGGTGGCATGGCCGGCCAAGGCCTCGTCGATGCCGTTGTCGACGACTTCATAGACCATGTGATGGAGACCCGAGCCGTCATCGGTATCACCGATATACATGCCGGGACGCTTGCGGACCGCCTCCAACCCCTTGAGAACCTTGATGGAATCCGCGCCGTATTCGGCGGGCTTGCGGGCGGCTTCGGCCATGCGTCGGGAACCCTTGTATTTGTGCGCGATTTATAGCGTCCCGGGCCGGGATTGTCACGCGAAGGACACAAGATTTTGTGTCAGAGGAAGGGGATCACCAGCCCGACGCAGATCAGCAAAATCCCCGATCCGACATTCATCCGCCGCATCGCCTGGGGGCTGGAAAGAAGCTGCCGGGCGCGGTCAAGAAAAAGGGCGAGGCCCAGGTTCCCGAGCATGGGAATGGCGGCAGAGATCGCGATGATCGCCACGATATCGGGCACGGTCAGCCGGTCCAGCGCGAAGAAGCCGGGCAATGCGCCCATGTAGAACAGGATGGCCTTGGGATTGCCGATCACGGCGGCGACGCCGACCGAGAATCCGGCCCAGAGGCCGGGTTTCGTCAGCCGGCTGTCGGCGCGCATCGTGGCGGCGGGCTTGCGGATCAGCATCACCCCCATGGCCAGAAAGATCGCCGCCGCGACCCAGCGCAGCAGCGAGAGGAAATCGCCATAGGCGCTTTCGATCCAGCTGAGGCCCAGGATCGCCGCCAGGGGCCAGATCAGATCGCCCAGCGCCACGCCCACGGCCAAGGGCCAGGCGGCGGCAAACCCGCCTGAAAGCGCGCGGGCGATCAGCGCCACCCAGACCGGACCGGGCACTGCCCAGAGCCCCGCCATGCCCAGGGCATAGAGGGCCAGTTCGTGCAGGGAAACACTCATGGCAGGGTCAGGCTGCCGTCATCGGCCAGGGGCCAGAACGGGTTCATCGCCACTTCCCAGACATGACCATCCGGGTCGGCCCAATAGCCGGAATAGCCGCCCCAGAACACCTTCTCCGGCGCTTTCAGCGGCGTGCCTCCGGCGGCCAGCGCGGCCTGATAGGCGGCATCAACCTCGGCCTCGCTGGCGAAATTCTGCGCCAGGGTGATGGCGCCCGTGCCCAAGGCGGCACCCGGACAGCCCTGATCGGCGGCAAGATCGCTGACTCCGAACAGGGCAAGGGCCGCGCCGTTCAACTGGAAGAAGGCAACGCCCTCTTGGCTTTGGCCATGCTCGGCCCAGCCCAGCCGCGCGTAGAAAGCGCGGGAGGCGGCCAGATCCGCCACGCCAAGGGTGATCAGGGTCACGCGCTGAGGGGTCATTCATGCACCAAAGACAGGCCATCGCCCGCTTCGGCGACGGTGAAGCTTTGCCCGCGGGACCCGAGAGAGTCAAACAGCGCCGCTTCGGTTCCGGTCATCAGGGCCTGGGCGCCAAGGGCCGCGATCTCGTCAAACAGCGCGGCCCGTCTTGCCGGGTCGAGATGGGCCGCGACCTCATCCAGCAGCAGGATCGGCGCGGCGCCGGTCTCGGCCTTGAGCGCGCGGGCATTGGCGAGGATCAGCGACAGGAGAAGCGCCTTCTGCTCTCCGGTCGAGGCCTGATCGGCGGGCATGTCCTTGGTGGCATAACGGGCCGCCAGATCGGCGCGATGGGGGCCAAGCAGTGTACGCCCCGCCGCAAGGTCGCGCCTGCGGTTCTCGGCCAGCGCAAGGGCCAGATCGGCCCCCCAATCGTCGGGATGGATCAGCGCCAGATCGGCCCGGGGAAAGGCGGTCTCGGCCCCGTCCTGCGCCGCTGCGAGCCGTGCCAGCGCGGCGCGACGATTGGCGTCGAGCTGCAAGCCGGCTTCGGCCATCTGCGCCTCGAGCGCGCCATACCAGCGCGGATCGGCGATCTCTTCCTTCAGCAGCCGGTTTCTTTCGCGCATCGCCTTGTCATAGGCCAGCGCCGCCTCGGCATGGTCGGGAAAGAAGCTGAGCACCGTGCGGTCGAGAAAGCGCCGCCGCCCTTCGGCCGCCTCGATCCAGAGCCGGTCCATCGCGGGCACCAGCCAGAGCACACGCGCGAGCCGCCCCAGCGCAATCTGGGTTGCGGCCTTGCCGTCGATACGGACCTGACGCGCCTCATTCCCTTCGGCAAAGGTCTCGATCTCATGCGCAATGCCGTTTCCGAACAGTGATGCGGAAATCTTCCAGCCAATCGCCTCGGGCCGTCGCGACAGCTCGTCGCCGCTGGCGCGGCGAAAGCCCCGGCCGGGCGACAGCAGCGACACCGCCTCGAGAATATTGGTCTTGCCCGCGCCATTCGGCCCGACAATCGCGACCGGCCGCCCGTCGAACGAGAGCCGCGTCGCGCGATGACTGCGGAAATGCGACAGAGTCAGCGAGGCAACCGAAAGCCCCTTCATCTTCTGTTCCCAAATATCCCACGGGGGTCCGGGGGTGTGAAACCCCCGGGCGTCGTCATACGCGCATCGGCATCACGACATAGACTGCCGACGTGTCATTGCCTTCGCGCATCAGCGTCGGGTCGCCCGAGGAATTGAACAGGAAGACGGCATTCTCGCGATCGACCTGGCTTGCGATTTCAAGCAGATACTTGGCGTTGAAGCCGATCTCCAGGCGCTCGTCGCCATAGGCCACGGCCAGCTCTTCCTCGGCAGCGCCGCTGTCGGGCGCATTGACCGACAGGATCAGGCGGTCCTCGTCGAGCGACAGTTTCACCGCGCGCGAGCGTTCCGAGGAAACGGTGGCCACACGGTCGACCGCCTTGGCGAATTCGCTGGCATCCACTTCGAGCCGCTTGGAATTGGCGGTCGGGATGACGCGGCTGTAATCCGGGAACGTGCCGTCAATGACCTTGGAGGTCAGCACGATGGCCGGCGTGGCAAAGCGAATCTTCGTTTCGGAAACCGAGACGGCGATCACGGCCTCGTCGTCATCCAAGAGCTTGCGCAGTTCGGCCACGGTCTTGCGCGGCACGATCACCCCCGCCATGCCATCGGCGCCCTGCGGCAATTCGGCGTCGATCCGGGCCAGGCGGTGGCCATCGGTCGCGACGCAGCGCAGGACCGGACCGGCCTCGCCCGTCGCGACATGCATATAGACGCCGTTCAGGTAATAGCGGGTTTCCTCGGTCGAAATGGCGAATTTCGACTTGTCGAACAGCCGCCGCAGAACCGGCGCCTTGGCCGAGAAATTCGTGGCATATTCCGACGTCGCCATCACCGGGAAATCTTCCTTCGGCAGCGTGGCGAGGCTGAAGGTCGAGCGCCCGGCGGTGATGGTCAGGCGGCCCGAAGCCGCATCTTCCGACAGGTTCACCAGCGCGCCATCGGGCAGCTTGCGGACGATTTCATGCAGCATCACCGCCGAAACGGTGGTGGCGCCCGGACGCTCCACCATGGCGGGGGCGCGGTCCACGACTTCGATGTCAAGATCGGTGGCCCGGAACGAGACCGTATTGCCCTCGGCCTCGATCAGCACATTGGCGAGGATCGGAATCGTGTTGCGGCGCTCGACCACCGACTGGGCCTGAGCCAGCGCCTTGAGAAGCGTGCCGCGTTCGATCGAGAGTTTCATCGTCTTTCCCCCTGCCGGTCCCCAGGCAGGGGGGTGCCGACATTTACCCGGCAACCACCGGTTCACATGCGTTTTGACGGACTTTGAGAGGCTTTCCGGGCAGCGTCAAGGCCAGCCCTGCCCTAGCCTTGCAGCAGCCGCTTCAGAAGTTGCAGATCGTCCGCAAGCTGGCTGTCCGTGGCCATAAGTTCCTCGATCTTGCGCACGCCATGCATGATCGTGGTGTGATCGCGCCCGCCGAACCGGCGACCGATCTCGGGCAGCGACCGGCTGGTCAGCTGCTTGGCGAGATACATCGCCACCTGGCGCGGCCGGGCAATGGTGCGCAGGCGCTTTGGCCCGACCATGTCGGACAGGCGGACATTGTAATGCTCGGCCACCTTGCGCTGGATTTCCTCGATCGTCAGCTTGCGGTCCGAGGCGCGCAGGATATCGGCCAGGCATTCCTGGGCGAGATCGAGCGTGATCTCGCGCCCGACCAGCGAAGCGAAAGCGTAAAGCCGGGTCAGCGCGCCTTCGAGCACGCGGACATTGGTGGTGATGCGATGCGCAAGGAATTCCATCACCATGGGCGAGATGGCGAGGCCCTTATACTGGCTGCGGTAGAAATCGGCCTTCTGCTGAAGAATGCCCAGGCGCAATTCGTAATCGGTCGGATGCAGGTCCACGACCAGGCCGCATTGCAGGCGGCTCTTGATGCGGTCTTCCAGATCCTTGATCTCGCCCGGCGCGCGGTCGGCGGAGATCACGATCTGCTTGTTCTGGTCCACCAGCGCGTTGAAGGTGTGGAAGAACTCTTCCTGCGTCGAATCCTTGCCCGCGATGAACTGCACGTCATCGACCATCAGCACATCGACCGAGCGGAACAGCGACTTGAAATCCATCACCTGCTTTTCGCGCAGGGCCTGGATGAAGCGGTACATGAACTGTTCGGCCGACAGATACAGGACCCGCAGGTCGGGGCGGCGAAGCTGCAACTCATGCGCGATGGCATGCATCAGGTGGGTCTTGCCCAGGCCCACGCCGCCATACAGGAACAGCGGGTTGAAGGTGACCGGCCCACCCTCGGCCACGCGGCGCGCGGCGGCATGGGCCAGCTCGTTCGGCTTGCCGACGACGAAGCTGTCAAAGGTGAAGCGCTGGTCCAGCGGTGCGCCGGGGGTTTCGTCATCGGCGGCAGGCCGCGCGGCGCGCGCCGGCAATGCCGCCGCCGTGCTGGCAGGTTTGCGCAGCGGCGCTGCGGCGGTGGCGGCCCGGCCGACCGCAAATTCGATGCGCTCGACCTCGGCCCCCGAGGTCAGGAGCTGGTTGCGGATATGATCGGAATAATTGCGCTGGACCCAATCGCCGTGAAACGAGGTGGGCACTTCGAAACGCGCTACGCCATTGCGCAGCTGCGAGAGTTTCAGGGGCTCGATCCAGGTGGTGTAATTGTTCTTGCCCAGACGGCCGATCAGTCCTTCGCGAATCTGGCCCCAAGTTTCGTTTGTCATTCTTTCCAGACCTGTCATCCGCCTCTTGCCGGGTCATTGCCCGGCTTGTCGCATATACGCGGTCTGCCAGCACCCGATGGTCGCCGCGACAGACCGGAATCCGCTGCGGGCCTCAGGGCCCACTTCGCAATGGAGGCACAAACATATCGCCGCCAGCCCACAAGGGTTGGCGAGTCTATGCAGACGGGTCCGCGCGCAGGCGCGCCGAATTAACCCATTGTTCGCAAACCATGATCCGACTTCCCGGCTGGCAGTCCGTGTCTATCGTTTTCAGATCCTGGTCTGCGACCACCTGTCCCCCAAGACGAAGTGAATCGCAGGGAGACGCTAGCAAGCCTGTGCAGCCAACCGCAACCGAACATCTCGCTTGACACAATTCCGGGCAAAGCGAATCCGCGTCCATCGGCAAATTCGCAACGGCGCGCAGATCGCCATGGCGGAAGACGCGCGCAAAAGACGAAAAAGGGCGCGCAGATCGCGCGCCCTCTCAGGATTTTCGCTTTCCGGTCTTGACCCGCACACCAGCGAAGGGCGCAGGGGCGACTCGGGTAGAGATCAGGCCTTGGCGGCGCCCAGCGCCTTCACGCGCGAGGCCAGACGCGAGATCTTGCGCGACACGGTGTTCTTGTGCAGCACGCCCTTGGTGACGCCACGGGCCAGTTCGGGCTGGGCCGCCTTGAGCGCCTCGGCGGCGACGGTCTGGTCGCCCGAGGCCAGCGCCTCTTCGACCTTGCGCAGGAAGGTGCGGATGCGCGAGCGGCGCGCCTTGTTCACGGCATAACGCGCTTCGGACTGGCGGGCGCGCTTCTTGGACTGATCGGTATTGGCCATCTGGGTCGTGATCCTTGAGTGTTCAAATCGGTCGCACGAAAACCCCAAGGCCCCCAACCGTCCGGTCGGAGAATCATCACGCCTATAGCGGGCCCACGCGCATGTGGGCGGCGCTATAGGCCAAGCCCGCCGGAAAGGGAAGCCTTTATCAGCGGTCGCGGAATTGCGGCTGGCGCTTTTCCAGGAAGGCGGCCATGCCCTCGGCCTTGTCCTCGGTCGCGAAGGAGGCGTGGAACAGGCGGCGCTCGAACAGGATGCCCTCGGTCAGCGAGGTTTCCTGGGCGCGATTGACCGCCTCTTTCACCAGCATGGCAGTGACGCGGGATTTCTCGCCGATCTTCTCGGCCACTTTCAGCGCCTCTTCGACCAGGGATTTGGCCGGGAAGACGCGGGACACAAGGCCGCAGCGCTCTGCCTCGGCCGCATCCATGAACCGGCCCGTGAGGTGCATGTCCATCGACTTGGACTTGCCGACGAAGCGGGTCAGGCGCTGGGTGCCGCCCATGCCGGCGACGATTCCAAGATTGATCTCGGGCTGGCCGAATTTGGCGCTGTCAGCGGCAAGGATGAAGTCGCACATCATGGCCAGCTCGCAGCCGCCCCCCAGGCAATAGCCGGCGACGGCGGCGATGATCGGCTTGCGCGCCCGCAGGATGGCTTCGGATTCGCGGGTGAAGAGATTCTCGGTGAAGGCCTCGGAAAAGCCCTTGCTGGCCATTTCCTTGACATCGGCCCCGGCGGCGAAGGCCTTGTCCGAACCGGTGATGACGATGCAGCGCACCTTGTCATTCTGGTCGGCGGCGGTGACCGCATCGGCCAGATCGCGCATGAGCTGCGTGTTGAGCGCATTGAGCGCGTCGGGCCGGTTCAGCCGGATCAGGGTGGTGTAATCCACGATCTCGACGATCAGGGTTTCATAGGCCATCCGTCATCCCCCGGCGGTTTTGTCCGACTCCTACCAGTCCGCGCCGGGAAGGCAAGTCAACGCTGGCAGGTGGGGCAGTAGAAGCTGGAACGGCCGGATTGCACGATGCGCGCCACCGTGCCGCCGCAGCCGGAGGTGACGCAGGGCTGGCCCTCGCGGTCATAGACCCGGAAGACATGCTGGAAATAGCCCAGCTCGCCATCAGCCTGGCGATAGTCGCGCAGGGACGACCCGCCTGCGGCGATGGCCTCGTCCAGCACGTCGCGGATGACGGGCGCAAGCGCGGCGGCCTGCGCGGCGGTCAGATCGCCCGCAAGGCGCTGCGGCGCGATTCCGGCGCGGTACAGCACTTCGCAGACATAGATATTGCCCAGGCCAGCGACGAGATGCTGGTCGAGAAGCGCGGATTTTATGGGCGTGCGGCGGCCCGCAAGCGCGGCGGCCAGAAAGGCGCCGTCGAAGGCGTTGCCCAGAGGTTCCGGGCCCAGCTTGGCCAGAAGTGGATGCGCCTCGGCGGTATCGGTCGCCATCAGGTCCATCGCGCCGAAGCGGCGGGCATCGTTGAAGGTGACGCGGGCGCCGCCCTCGATTTCCAGCACGACATGGTCATGCTTTTGCGGCGCAGGGTGGTCGTGGTGGAAATCGCCCAGCATCGTGCCCGAGACCAGCATCCGCCCGGACATGCCAAGATGGATCAGCAAGGTCTCGGCGGTGGAGAGATCGGCAAGGATGTATTTCGACCGTCGCCGCAGCGCCAGCACCCGCGCCCCGGTCAGCCTTTCGGCCATGCGATCGGGCAAGGGAAAGCGCAGGTCGGGGCGGTTGACCCGCGCCTGCGCGATGACGCGGCCTTCCAGCACCGGGGCAAGGCCACGGCGGACCGTCTCGACTTCGGGCAGTTCGGGCAATCAGACCTCGCGCAGGGCTTTCTGCGCAGCTTCACTCAGAAGCCGGTGGCCTACAACATACTTATGCGCGGTGACCCGCCTGCCGCCCCGGAAGTGAAAGGTCAGGAGCCAGGGATCACGGTCGGTCAGCGCCTCCAGATCGGTCCAGAGAAAGGTTCGCTGTCCGAATGACCAGCGCGGCAGCGAAATCCTGCGGGCGTCGTAGCGGATTTCATACAGCCAGACATGCAGGGTCTGGAAGGCAAGGATCAGCAGGATCGCGGTCAGCGGCGAGACGAAGGGCGCCGCCATCTCGGCGCCCAGCCAGAGGCACAGGGCCAGCGCGCCCGGAAACAGCAGCCGCAGCCCCAGCGAGGCGCGCAGGCGGGTTTCGCCCAGCGTATGGTCGGGTTGCGCCCCCATGCCCAGAAGCGAAAGGACACGCGGAAGGAAGGCACCGTCGCGCAGATCGCCCATCCCCGGCGCAAGTCCGGGCGCGAAGCGGCCCTTCAGTACGATGGCCAGCACCACAGAAAGCAACATGGCGGCGATCGCGGCCAGCGCGCGCCAGCCGAGTTCCCGGAAGAAAGCCTGTATCTCTGCGTCCACCTGGCCCCCGGCGCGACAGTTTGCGGTTTCCTTTGCCCCGCGCCGGGCGCTATACCCCTGCGCGATGGCAATTTTCGGGCATGGGCGCGCGATGGCGGGCGAAAACGACAGAACCACCCATTTCGGCTTTCGCGACGTGCCCGAGGCCGAGAAGGCAGGCATGGTGCATGGGGTCTTTTCCTCGGTCGCCTCGAAATACGATCTGATGAATGACCTGATGTCGGGCGGTGTCCATCGGCTGTGGAAAGACGCCATGATGGACTGGCTGGCCCCGCGCGACGGCCAGCGCCTGCTGGATGTCGCGGGCGGCACCGGCGACATCGCCTTCCGCTTCCTGAAACGCGCGCCGGGCGCCAGCGCCATGGTCTGCGACATGACCGAGGCCATGCTGGTCGAGGGCCGCAAGCGCGCTGAGGCCGGGCAGATGGCCGAAAGGCTGGGCTGGGTGACAGGCGATGCCATGGCGCTGCCGTTCCGGTCGGGCAGTTTCGATGTCTACACGATCTCTTTCGGGATCAGGAATGTGACCCGCATCGCCGATGCCCTGGCCGAGGCGCATCGCGTGCTGCGGCCGGGCGGGCGGCTGATGGTGCTGGAATTCAGCCGCATCCCGAACGATCTGATGCAAAAGGCCTATGACCTCTATTCCTTCAACGTCATCCCGGCCATGGGCCAGGCGGTGACCGGCGACCGCGACAGCTATCAGTATCTGGTCGAATCGATCCGCAAGTTCCCCGATCAGGAAAGCTTCGCCGCGATGATCCGCGCGGCGGGCTTTGCCCAGGTCAGCTATCGCAACCTGACCATGGGCGTCGCGGCGCTGCATTCGGGCTGGAAGATCTAGGCGATGCGCGGCCCGCACAACATCTGGCGGCTGATCCGCACGCTCGCGACGCTTGAACGCAGCGGCGCGGCGGGCGTGGTGCTGGAAGCCATGGAGGCGCCGCGCGCGGTGCGGGTGGCGGCGCGGGTGATGGGCTGGCCCTTCGCCTGGCTGGGGCTGAAGGGCGACCCGGCGCTGCCGCCGGTGACGCGGGCGATCACCGCGCTTGGCCCCGCCTATATCAAGTTCGGCCAGATCCTTTCGACCCGGCCCGATATCGTGGGCGATGAACTGGCCGATCAGCTCAAGGTTCTTCAGGACAAGCTGCCACCTTTCCCCACCGCCATCGCGCAAGCGACCATCGCGGAAGAGATCGGCGCCCCGGTCGAGACGCTGTTCTCCGAGTTTTCCGAGCCGGTCGCCGCCGCCTCGATCGCCCAGGTCCACCGCGCGCGGCGGGCCGATACGGGCGAAGACGTTGCGGTCAAGGTGTTGCGTCCCGGCATCGAGCGCGCCTTCCGCAAGGATATTGACGCGTTCTATTTCGCCGCGCGCTGGATCGAGATCCTCGCCCCCTTTTCGCGCCGCCTGCGCCCGGTCGATGTGATCGCGCATTTCGAGGGCGTGGTGCTGGGCGAGCTGGACCTGCGGCTGGAATGTGCCTCGGCCGCCGAGTTCGCCGCCAATACCGAGCGCGACGAGGGATTGGTGGTGCCCAGACCGGTCTGGCCGCTTTCTGGCCGCCGGGTGCTGACCATCGGCTGGGCCGAGGGGATCGGACTGAACGAGGTCGCCGCGATCGAGGCGGCCGGAATCGACCGGGTGGCCCTGGGCCACAGGGTGCTAACCCTGTTCCTGCGCCATGCGCTGCGCGACGGCTTCTTCCATGCCGACATGCATCAGGGCAACCTGAAGGTGGCGGCGGATGGCAGCCTGATCGCCTATGATTTCGGGATCATGGGGCGGATCGACGAATATACCCGCCGGGTCTATGCCGAGATACTGATGGGTTTCATCCGCAAGGATTACCGCCGCGTCGCCGAAGTGCATTTCGAGGCGGGGTACGTTCCGGCCGATCGCGACATCGACGAGTTTGCCCGCGCCCTGCGCGCGGTGGGCGAGCCGATCTTCGGCATGGAGGCGAGCCGCATCTCGATGGCGCGCCTTCTGGCCTATCTGTTCGAAGTGACCGAGCGTTTCGGCATGGAGACGCGCACCGAGCTGATCCTGTTGCAGCGCACGATGGTGGTGGTCGAGGGCGTGGCGCGCAGCCTGGACCCGCATCTGAACATGTGGCAGGTGGCGGGCCCCGTGGTCGAGGATTACATCCGCAGCCATGTGGGGCCGATGGCGGTGATGCGCGATCTGGCCCAGACGCTGCGGGTTCTGGCACGGTTCGGGCCGAAGCTGCCCGCGTTGACCGAGGCCGCGCTGATCCGGGCCGGGAATCCCGACGTGTCAGCCCGTCCGGCGCCCGGGCGGGGCTGGTTCTGGCCTGCCATCGGCGGGCTTGCACTTTTCGTGCTGGGCCTGGCCCTGGGCGAGTTGCTTTAGCCCGCCTGCGGGCTGCGCAGGGCGGTGATCGCGGTGGCGCTGACCTCGATCTTGCCATCGAAGACCAGTGAAACGCCGCCATTCGCGCCCCGCGCTTCGGTGATATGGCCGTAATATTCCATCGGGTCTTCGCCCAGAACCTCGCCATTGCGGCGGCTTTCCAGCGACAGCTTGTAGCGCCCCTCGGGCAGCGGGTTGCCCTGCGCATCCTGTCCAAACCAGTGATAGGGTTCGGTGCCGAAGGGCAGAGCTTCGCGCGCGACGAGCTTGCCTTCGACATCGCGTACCACAAGCACGACCTGATCGGCGGTGGCGCGCGGATTGGGCGCCAGTTCGACCGGCTGGCCCGTATACCAGACATCGGCGGCCGCCCGCGCCTCTTGCCCAACCCAGCCCGCAAGCTGCGACATGCCCATGACCGAGAATTGCGCCGAGAGCGCCTGGAGCAGCTGGTTGGTCTGGACCTGCTGCTCGACTCCCGAAAAAGTCGCGAGCTGCACGGCGTAATCGGTGGAATCGATCGGATTCAGCGGGTCCTGATTCTGCATCTGCGTGGTGAGCATCTTCAGGAAAGTGGTGAAATCCGACGAGATCAAACCCTTGGCGGCGCTGCTGCCCGCAGGGGAAGACGAGGCGGTATAGCTGGTGGAGACATCCATTCTGGAACCTCAGATGCGGAGATAGAGACTGTTTGCGCCCCCGATTGGTGGGCGGGACGGTGCGAGCGGGGGATCGGCGGCGCGCGGCGCGGGCGGGGCATCGGCGGGCGGCGCCATGGCCTGCCCCGGCTGCCAGCCCGGCTGCCCGCCTTGCGGCTGGCCCTGCCCGGCCCAGCGCCCGAAGCTGAGGTCCAACTGCTGAAACCCCGCCGCGCGCAGATCGCTGACCAGCCGGTCGGCATGGCGGCGCATGAGATCCAGCGTGTCGGGCCGCTCGGCGCTGAGGGTGAGGATGGCCTGATCGCCTTCGGTCCGCAGATCGATGCGCACGGCGCCCAGTTCCTCGGGCGAGAGGCGCAGCTCGGTCATGCCCGGCCGCACGGTGGCGGCGGCCTGAGCCAGCTGGGCAAGGACCGGCGCGACGTGGGGGGGCGGCGCGACCAAGGGGCGCGGATCATGCGGGGGTGCAAGGGCGACCGGATGCAGCAGCAGCGCCCCGGGCGAAGGACCGGGATCCGCGCGCGGCGCAAGGGCCGGATCTGGCGGGTTCGGCCCCGGATCGGCAGCGAGAGGTTTCGCAGGCAGGCTGTGCCCCGCGCGCGGGACGCGCTTCTGCGGCCCGACCTCGGGCGGCTCAACCCGGGCGAGGCGGGAAATCGGCAGAACCTGCGTCTCTGGACGGATCGGGTCCCGGGTCAGGACCGGATGGGACAGACTCGTCTCTGTGAACGCAGTTTTTGTATTCATCAGATCGTCCGGGCGGGGCATTTCTGCCGGATTGTCCGGCGCGACCCCGGGCGGAAAGGCGGTCGGCGACATCGCGTTCAGGAATGCCAAAGGCGGGGCGCCAGTCTGCCCGGCTGCCGCAGCAGCGGCGGCGGGACCGGTGTCTGATGGCAGGGCCAGGACCAGCGGGGGCATTGGCGCGCGAATAGACGGTGTCGGCACGCCGTCGGCAGGGGCGGACGAAATCTCCGAAGGAAGCGGTGAAACCTGCGGCGGATCGGGGCTCGCAGTGCTGCGGAGCCGCCATTCGGCGCCGGTTGATGCCCGCGGCGCGGGCTGCGGCACCGGAACGGCGGGTGGCTCCGGGCCGTCTGCCGGCGTGGCGGCGGCAAGCGGCGCTGTGACCGGAAGGGCGACGGGAGTTTCCGCCTCTGGCACCACCAGCGGCACAAGAGAAACCAGCGGATCGGCTGGGACCGACAGCGGCTTGTCCGACAGGGGAATCGGAAGGGCCGGGATATTGGAGCTGGAGCCACGCGGCACCGCGGAGGGAGGCGGAAGCACGCTGGAATCAGTCTCTGTTGCCGCGAAAACTGCCTTTGGTAAGGCGGGCGAAGGCGGCACAGCCGGCAAGGGCAAGACAGGGACCGCAACGGCAAGTGCGGCGGCGGGGAGCGGCAGTGCCGCCGTATCCCCGGCGGGCTGATCCGTCCGATCAGCCTTGTCGCCCGGGTCGCCCGGCATGCCCTTTGGTCTTGGCGGCGCCACCACGCCCGGTCGGGCGAGGCTGGCCAGCAGGGCAAGAAAAGCCCCTGCCGGATCAGCGGTTCCAAGCTCGTCCGATCCGGGAAGGACGGGCGCCGGGGCGCTGGCCAAAGGAAGGATGAGGAGCGGGTGCATGGGCTGCGACTTCTGCCGGGGACGACCCTGTTCTGCCCCGGCGGCGGTTACAGATTTCTTTACTGCCACCGGAGAAGACTGTGGAAAATGCAAACGATCCAAGGAAGCCTCCGATGGACAGCCCGACCCTCCCCGCCGCCACAAACCCGGGCCCGCGCCGCGATGCGGTGCTGATGCGCAAAGCGCAGGAGCTTGAGGCCAATTTCCTGGCCGAGATGTTGGGCCATGCCGGGCTGGACTCGGACCACGAAGGCACATTCGCGGGCGGCATCGGCGAGGAACAATTCTCCTCTTTCCTGCGGGCCGAACAGGCCAGGCTGATCGTCGCGCGCGGCGGAATCGGGCTGGCGGAGACCCTGTTCCGCGCCATGGGAGGTGGCGGAGATGGCGGAGCTTGAGTCGCTGCTCGATTCGGCCCGGGACGCGCTGCTCGCGGGCGATATCCTGAAACTGGCGGCGCTTGCCGACGCGCTGGAGGCGGCGGCTTCGCCCCGCGAGCCAGCGGCGCTGCGGCGCAGCCGCGACAAGGCCGCGCGCAATGCCGCGCTGCTTTCGGCCGCGATGAAGGGCCTGCGCGCGGCCCTGCGCCGGGCCGAGGAACTGACGCAACCTGACCGTTTCTCGACCTATGATTCAAGCGGCAGGCGCGGCGCCTTGCTGGCCTCGACGGCTCCGGTGCGGCGCGTCTAGGGCAATTCTCGGCTCTTTGGCTCAAATCCGGCGCAGTTCGGCACGGTTTGGCAAGGTTTGATTCAGGGTTTGTTAGCCGCGTCGATGCATGCTGCCCCGGCATTCCAGCTCAGGGAATGGCGCCCTCGGGGTCTCCGATGCGGGCAGGGACAGAAGGACGAAACAGCCGCCGCAGGCGGCGCTTTGTTCCCGCACAAAAGTGCCGGGGAAGGAAAGGGAAGTCTACATGTCGTCCATTCTGACGAATACAAGCGCCATGGTCGCCCTTCAGACGATGAAGGGCATCAACATGAACATGAATCGGGTGCAGGCCGAGATCTCGACGGGCAAGGCCGTGGGATCGGCCAAGGACAATGCGGCAGTCTGGGCCATCTCGAAAGTGATGGAATCCGACGTCAAAGGGTTCAAGGGCATCGCCGACAGCCTGGCGCTTGGCTCCTCGACCATTTCCGTGGCCCGTCAGGCCTCGGAATCCGTGACCGACCTTCTGACCGAGATGAAGGGCAAGATCGTTGCGGCCCAGGAAGACAATGTCGACCGGGTCAAGATCCAATCCGACATCGACAAGCTGGTCAGCCAGATCAACACGGTGGTCGGTTCCGCCCAGTTCAACGGGCTGAACCTTGTCAATGGCTCGCAATCCACGGTCGATATCCTGGCCTCGCTGGACCGCAGCTCGACCGGCGTCGCCGCCTCGTCGATCACGATCAACGCACAGGACCTCTCGACCGGTGGCTATGTCGCCAATGACGTGTTCTCGGCCTCGACCGGGGGCACGATCTCGACCGATGCCGACACTTTCGTCCTGACGCTCGATCAGGGCGGTGGCACAGACGACATCACCATTGCCGATGGCACCAATGCCTGGGTTGCGGGCGACCGCATCTCGATCCGCATCGGCAACCGCGAGGCGTCTTACACGGTCACCCAGAACGATGTCGACGCCAGCAATGCCTCGCTGGCCTCGACGGTGCCCGACATGATCGCGGTGGGCCTGAAGAACTCGATCGACGCACTCGGGATCACAGGCCTGACGGTGAATTACGACAGCGCCAACCCCGGTCAGCTGGCCTTTGTGAACGACGGCGCCGTCGACCTTTCGGTCTCGGGCCAGTATCGCAATGCCGGTTCGGGCGGCCTGGGCGCGCTGGACACGATCGACGTTTCGACGGCTTCGGCGGCCGACCTGGCGCTGGGCTCGATCGAAGCGATGCTCCAGACCTCGATCGATGCCGCGGCCGAATTCGGCTCGGCCCAGACCCGGATCGATATCCAGTCGGATTTCGTGGGCAAGCTGTCGGATGCGCTGACCTCAGGCATCGGAACGCTGGTCGATGCCGATATGGAAGAGGCCTCGGCCCGTCTGCAAGCGCTGCAGGTGCAACAGCAGCTTGGCATCCAGGCGCTGTCGATCGCCAATCAGCAGCCGCAGAACCTGCTGTCGCTGTTCCGCTAAGGCGACAAAGGCCGGGGCCTTCGGGCCCCGGCCCCTTCCCCGTGATCGTCCTCAGCAGCGGAACCGCCCGACATGTCCCCCTATGCTCATACCCCCCCTTCCCAGACCGCCTATGCCCAGGCAGCCGCCGCGCCCATGCGCACGCCGCGCGATGCGGAATATGATGTGATCGCCCGCATCACCCGGCGGCTGAACCAGGCCAATGCAAGGCGCAAGCAGGATTTTCCGGCCTTCGTCGCCGCGCTTTGCGACAATGAAAGGCTGTGGTCCACCCTCGCCGCCGATGTGGCGGACGCGGGCAATGGCCTGCCGCCGCAATTGCGGGCAAGGATCTTCTACCTCTACCGCTTCACCGCCGCCCATGGCCGCAAGGCGCGCAGCGGCGCGACCGGGGCCGAGGTTCTGGTCGAAATCAACACGGCCGTGTTGCGCGGCCTGCGCGGCGACGGGGCGGCGGCATGAGCGGCCTCGTCCTGAAACTGGGCCCGCATGAGCGCGTGCTGATCAATGGCGCGGTGATCGAGAATGGCGACCGCCGCTCGAAACTGGCGATCATGACGCCCAATGCCAATATCCTGCGGCTGCGCGACGCGATCCACCCCGAAGAGGCGACGACCCCGGTGCGCCGGGTCTGCTATGTGGCGCAACTGGTGCTGTCGGGCGATGCCGATGCCGACGATACCCGCCAGCAGCTGCTGCGCGGGATCGAGCAGCTCAGCCAGGTGCTGACCGACCCGGACAGCCGGACCCTGCTGACCCAGGCCAGCCAGGCCGTGATGGCCGAGCAGCATTACCAGGTGCTGAAATGTCTGCGCGGCCTTCTGCCACGGGAGGAGCGGCTGCTCGCCGCCGGCCGCGCATGAGCTTCCAGCCGGTCTTGCCGCTGACCGGCTATGCCGGCTGGACCTTCCTCAAGCGCACCAAGGCCACGCAGCAGGCGGCGATGCAGGCCGACAGCACGCAGAAACGCGACGAAGACTATTTCCGCGCCAGGATCGGCACGATCAAGACGGCGAAAGGCCTGGTCGCGGACCGGCGCCTGTTGAACGTGGCGCTGACGGCCTTTGGCCTGCAGGATGACATCTCCTACAAGGCCTTTCTCGAAAAGATCCTCGAGGGCGGTACGCTGTCGGGCGACGGGTTGGCCAACAAGCTTTCGGACAAGCGCTATTTCGAGTTCTCCAAAGCCTTCGGCTTTGGCGACTATGCGGTGCCGCGCAACCAGATGTCGGATTTCCCCGACAAGATCCTGGCCCTGTACCACCGCCAGGGCTTTGAGACCGCCGTTGGGGCGCAGAATGACAGCTACCGCCTGGCGCTGAATGCCGAACATGCGCTGGCCGATATCGCCACCGGCAGCGGCGGCGTGAACACCAAATGGTTCAGCATCCTGGGAAGTGCGCCGCTGCGCGAGGTGATCCAGGGCGCGCTTGGCCTACCGTCAAGCTTTGCCTCGATCGATCTGGACCAGCAGCTCAAGGTCGTGAAACAAAGGGCGCAGGCGGTGTTCGGCAGCAGCGACCCCGCCACATTCGCCCACCCGGACCAGGTGGACAAGCTGGTCCGCAGCTACCTGATCCGGACCGAGATTACCGGGACCGGCCAGCGCCACAGCCCGGCCTCGATCGCGCTGCAGATCCTGGGCGCCTGAGCCAGCAACAGACCTGCGAAACGCCGCGCAGCCCGCGATGCGCGGGCGGGGTCAGGCGCCAAGGCAGGCCCTCAGCCGCGCGAAACTGGCGGGTGGCCCCCCCGCGGGCGCATCTTCGGCCAGATATCCGTCGAGCATCGGGTAAAGCCGGATCGCCCGGTCGATCAGCGCATCGCTGCCCGGCGCATACAGCCCGGCCTGGATCATCATCTCGGCGCGGTCATAGGCGCCCAGCACCCGCCGCGCTTCGGCGATCTGGGAATTCTCGGCCTCGCTGGCCGCGCCGGGCAGCGCCCGCGAAACCGAGCGCAGAAGATCGACCGCCGGATAGCGCCCGCGTTCGGCAATCTTGCGCTCCAGCACCACATGCCCGTCCAGCGTGCCGCGCAGGATGTCGGCCACCGGCTCCTCCATATCGGAGCCGGCGACCAGCACGGAAAACACCGCCGTGATGTCTCCTTGCCCCGCTGCCCCCGGCCCCGCCCGCTCGGCCAGGCCCATGATCGCATGCGAGGTCGAGGGCGGATAGCCGCGCAACGAGGCCTGCTCGCCCGAAGCCAGTGCCACTTCGCGATGCGCCTCGGCGAAACGGGTGACGGAATCGACCAAGAGCAGCACATGCAGGCCCTGATCGCGGAAATATTCCGCCATCGCCATGGCCGACAAAGCGCAACGCCGCCGCATCAGCGGCGACTGGTCGGAGGTCGCGGTCATCACCACCGAACGCGCCATGCCTTCGGATCCCAAGACGCGCTCAGTAAAATCGCGCAGCTCGCGGCCGCGTTCGCCGACCAGCGCGATCACCGCAATATCCGCCGCGACGCCACGGGCGAACTTGGCCAGAAGCGAGGATTTCCCCACCCCCGATCCGGCGAAGAGACCGATCCTTTGCCCGCGGACCAGGGGCAGCAGCGTGTCAAAGACCGCGATTCCGGTCGAAAGCCTTTCACCCAGCGCGCGTCGCCCGGCCGCCGGGGGCGGCGTGCCGGTCATGGCGCGGCGCTGCGTGCCGGGCAGGAGCGGGCGGCCGTCGAGCGGCTTGCCGAAAGGGTCGACGATCCGGCCCAGCCAGCTGCGATCCGGCGCGATGGTTGCAGGGCCCAGCCGTTCGACCCGGCTGCCGATGCGCAGGCCTTCGGGATCGTCCTCGGGCAGGACGACCGCGCCCCGGCCCGAGAGATGCACGATCTCGCCCCCCAGAGGCCCGGCCCCGGTTTCGGCGAGGACGCGTTCGCCCAGGGCCGCGCGCGACAGCCCGGTCACAAGAAAGGTGCCGCGCGTCGATTCCGCCACCCGGCCGATGTCGCGGGCGGTCTGGATCGTCGCGATTTCCGCCTGCAGGGCATCGAAGACGCCGGTCACCGGATTCCCTCTTTGTTCGCCAATTACGGTTTCTAAAGGAATCACCCTTAAGCCTTGGTGAAGCAGATCGAGGGAGAAGCCCCGATGTTCGAAAAGCTCGAATTGACCAGAATGGCGCAATCGCTGGCCGCCCATGCCGGGGCGCGGATCGGGGTAATTGCCCGCAATGTCGCCAATGCCGATACGCCCGGCTACAAGGCCCAGGACCTGCCCGACTTCGCCTCGGTCTATGCAGGGCAGTCCCTGCCGATGCGCGCCACAAGACCGGGCCATCTGGGCGGCCAAACCCTGCTTGCCGCTGGCGAGACGGTGGAATCGGGCGGCGCGGAATCGCCAAACGGCAATTCGGTTTCGCTGGAAAAGGAAATGGTGAAATCGGTCGAGGCGCGGCAGGAGCATGAAATGGCCCTCGCGATCTATCGTGCCACCTCCGAAGTGATCCGCGCATCGCTCGGCATCCGGCGCTAGGGGGCGACAGATGAACGATCTTTCCACATCGCTTGCTTTCGCGGCCTCGGGGATGGAGGCGCAGGCCAACCGGCTGCGGCTGGTCTCGGAGAACATCGCCAATGCCGATACGCCCGGCTATCACCGCAAGCTGGTGACTTTCGAAAACGCGATGGAGACCGGCCTGGTCAAACTGGGCGATGTGCGGCTTGACCGCACCGATCTGCCCAAGATCTACGATCCCGGCCATCCGATGGCGGATGCCAAGGGCTACTATGACGGCTCGAATGTCGACATGGTGATCGAACTCGCCGATGCGCGTGAGGCGCAGCGCTCCTATGAGGCCAATCTTCGACTGTTCGATCAGGCGCGGCAAATGACGCAAAGCCTGTTCGAGCTTCTGCGGCGCTAGGGGGCAACCGGAATGGATGTCAGAACCTCGCTTGTCGCGCAGAGCTATGCGCAGGCCAGAACGGCCGCGGCGCCCAAACCCTCGGAAAGCGGGGGCGGTGGTTTCGCCCAGCTGGCGGAGAATTTCGTCGATGCGCTGGCGAAACATGAACAGACGGCCCGCGCCGCGATGACCGGCGGCGCGGACCCCCATGCTCTGGTCGAAGCCCTGGCCTCGTCGCAGCTGGCAGTGGAAACCGTCGCCACGGTGCGCGATCGCGTGGTCGAAGCCTATCAGGAAATCCTGAGGATGCCGATATGACCGAGAACGCCTTTTTCGACGTGCTGCGCCAGGGGCTTTGGGTGGCGGTGACGATCTCGGCGCCCCTGCTGATCGTGGCGCTGGTGGCCGGGGTGGTGATCGGGCTTTTCCAGGCCCTGACCTCGGTGCAGGAGATGACGCTCACCTTCGTGCCCAAGGTCGCGGCGATGCTGGCGGTGTTCTGGGTTTCGATGTCCTTCATGTCGGGCGCGCTGGTTTCTTTCTTCAAGGATCTGGTGATCCCCATGGTCGCGGGGGGCTGACCATGGATGCCGCAGGCTATGTCGCCCTTGGCCGCCAATCGGGCCTGATGCGCGAGATGCAGACCGTGGCGAACAATATCGCCAATGTCTCGACCACCGGCTTCCGGCGCGAAGGCGTGGTCTTTTCCGAATTCATCGACAGGCTGGCGAACGAACCCTCGATCTCGATGGCCTTCGCCACCGGCAAGGTGGTCGACCTGTCGCAGGGCGGCGTCGAGATGACCGGCGGCAGTTTCGACTTCGCGATCCAGGGCGACGGGTTTTTCCAGCTCCAGACGCCCGCCGGCAACCGGCTGACCCGCGCCGGGGCCTTCACCCCCGATCCGAACGGGCTTTTGGTCACGGATGAGGGCTACAGCCTGCTCGACGCGGGCGGCGCGCCGGTCTTTGTGCCGCCGGGGGCGAAGATCGCTGTGGGCAGCGACGGCACGCTCTCGGCCGATGGCGCGGCGATCGGGCAGATCGGTCTGTGGCAGCCGGTCGATCCACTGAAGCTCTCTTATGTCGGCGGCACGATGTTCGATGGCGGCGAGATTGAGCCCGCCGAGGGCGCGACGGTGATGCAGGGCTATCTCGAGGACAGCAATGTCAACCCGGTGACCGAGATCGCCCGCATGATCGAGGTGCAGCGCGCCTATGAGATGGGCCAGAAATTCCTGGATGCCGAGGATAGCCGCGCCCGCAATGTCATCCAGACGCTGGGGAGATAGCGATGAAGGCGCTGTACATCGCCGCCACGGGCATGGCGGCCCAGCAGATGAAGGTCGATGTGGTGTCGAACAACCTCGCCAATATGTCGACCACCGGCTACAACGCCCGTCGCGCCGATTTCGCCGATCTGCATTACCAGCAGGTCACCCGCCCCGGCACGGTATCCGCCACCGATGGCACGCTGCTGCCCACCGGGGTGCAGATCGGCCTTGGCGTGCGCCCCTCCTCGGTTTCGGTCGTACTGGCGCAGGGCACGCCGACCCTGACTGGCGGCGATCTGGATGTCGCGATCGAGGGCAATGGCTATCTTGAGGTCACGCTGCCCTCGGGCGCCTCGGCCTATACCCGAGATGGGGCGCTGAAACGCTCGCCCGACGGGCTGATCGTCACCTCGGATGGCTATCCGGTCGTCCCGGGCATCACCATCCCGGCCGATGCCCGCTCGGTCGCAATCAATGCCCAGGGCGAGGTCTATGCTTATTTCGACAATCAGGTGCAGCCCCAGCTGCTGGGCCAGTTCACGCTTGCGGATTTCGTGAATGAAAAGGGGCTTGAGGCGATCGGGTCGAACAATTTCCTGGAAACCACCGCCTCGGGCGCGCCGATTGTCGGCGTGCCCGGCACCGATGGGCGCGGCACGCTGCGGCAGGGCTATCTTGAGGAAAGCTCGGTCGATCCGGTGCGCGAGGTGACCGAACTGATCAAGGCCCAGCGCGGTTATGAACTGAACGCCAAGGTGATCACCGCCGCCGACCAGATGCTGGCGGCCACCACGCAGGTGCGCTGATGTGGCGGGCGGTCGGTCTAGTCCTGCTACCCACACTGACCAGCGCGGAAAGCCTGGTCGCGGCGCGCATCATCCCGGCGCAGGGCCAGATCGCGGCGGGCGACGTGATGCTGGTCGATGCCGAGATCCCGGGCGCCGTGACCAGCGCCGCCGCCGCCATCGGGCTTGAGACCCGGGTGGCGATCTATCCGGGCCGCCCGGTGCTTGCCGCCGATCTTGACCCGCCCGCGCTGGTGGAACGCAATGGCATCGTCACGCTGATCTACCAGTCCGGCACTCTGACCATCCGCGCCGAGGGCCGCGCCCTGCAACGCGCCGGCCCGGGTGAAAGCGTGCGGGTGATGAACCTTGCCTCGAAAGCCACCGTCACGGGCCTGGTCGCGCCCGATGGCACCGTCATTGTCGGAGGAAAGTCTTGACCCGCCCCATTCGCACCCTTTGCGGCCCGATCCTCGCCGCCACGCTGCTGGCCGGTTGCGAAAAGCTGGACATGGTGGGCCGCGCCCCGCCCTTTTCGCCGCTGGAGGGCAGCAACCAGCAATATGCGCTATACTCCACCAACCTGCCCGAAACCGCCGGCCCAGACACACCCGGCGAGGCTTCTTCGCTGTGGTCGGGCAATGACGATTCGCTGCTGGGCGACCGGCGGGCGGCGCAACGCGGCGATATCCTGACCGTGGTGATCGAGATCAATGACAGCGCCGCGATCAAGAATACCACCGGCCGCAACCGCAGCAGCAAAAGGACCATGGGCATCCCGCAGCTTTTCGGCATTCCGCAGCGCCTTGATACAGGCGCGCCCACTGGTTCCAGCATGGCGACGGCGCTCGATACCAGCGGCGCCTCGACCTTCTCGGGCACGGGCAATGTGACCCGGTCGGAAACCCTGACGCTGCGGGTGGCCGCCACCGTGGTCGAGGAATTGCCGAATGGCGTCTTGCGGATCGAGGGCCAGCAGGAAGTGCGGGTGAACAACGAGCTGCGCGAACTGGTCGTCACCGGCTATGTCCGCCCCGCAGACATCTCGCGCCAGAACGAAATCACTTATGACAAGATCGCAGGCGCGCGGATTTCCTATGGCGGGCGCGGACAGATCTCGGATTTCCAGCAGCCCGGCTATGGTCAGCAGGTGGCTGACATCGTGCTGCCGTTCTGACCATGCTGCGGCTTGTGATCCCCCTTGTTCTGGCGCTGCTGGGCCTTGGGGCCGGCATCGGGGCCGGGCTTTTCCTGCGCCCCGCCGCCGAGGAAGGCGCCCTGCCCGCGGAAGAGGAACATCCCGCTGCTGATCCCGAAGCTATGCCGGATTATGTCAAGCTGAACAACCAGTTCGTCGTGCCGATTCTGGAAGGCGGCCGCGTCGCCTCGATGGTGGTGATGTCGCTGTCGCTTGAGGTCGAGAAGGGCAAATCGGAAGAGGTCTATGCGCGCGAACCCAAGCTGCGCGATGCCTTCCTGCAGGTGATGTTCGACCATGCCAATGCCGGCGGGTTTCGCGGTTCCTTCACCGATGGTTCCAATCTGGTCATGCTGCGGCAGGCGCTGAAGGAAAAGGCCGTGGGCATTCTGGGCCCGATGTGCAGTGACGTGCTGATCACCGAGATTGCCCGGCAGGACAGCTAGCGCGGCGCCTTCGGGTTGCGCGCGTAGATGCGGCGGTCGATCGCGGCCAGTTCGTCCAGCGGACGCCCCGCTTCGGTCGCGGCGCGGCGCAGCGCCAGAAGATCGCCGCCGCGCCGGGCCCGCCACAGGCGCAGGCGCGGCAGGGGCGACCAATGCTGGCGCAGCCGGGCCAGACCCGCCGACGTCGCCTCGGGCGCAAGCCGCAGCGCCGCGAGCGCCAGGGCGGCAAGACAGGTCGCCACGGCTACACCCGTCAGCGCCAGGACCTGCGCCCCACCGATGCGCCCCGTCGGCACCTGGCCGGTGAAGAAGCTCGCATAACCGATGGCCAGGGCCGGAATTTCGACCCTGGACAGCTGATGGTTCACCGTATCGAAAAACGGGATCGGTACGGGGTCGAGCATCCCCGGCTCACCGGTATGAGGGCGGAACTGCCAGGTCCAGACCGCCTGCGCCACCGGCCCTTCGTCGGTCAGGATCAATTCGCGCTCGACCGGGGGCGCGAAGGTGATCAGCCAGTTCTCCGACACAACCGGGCGCGGCGGCAGATGTTCGGGCAAAGAGCCCAGCGCCCGCAGCGTGACTTTGCGCACCACCACCTCGCCATCGGCCAGATGGGCGGCATCGGTCGACAGTTCATCGGTCAGTTCCACCCGCGCCGCCGCCATATGCCAGCCATGCAGCGGCGGGAACTCGCCCACCGACAGGGCCAAGGGCGGCGCGGTCACCACCGTGTCCAGCCGCTGGCTTGCGCTGTCGATGATGGTCAGCTCATGCCGCACCGGGCCGAAATGCAACAGGCCCGCCCGCTTGGGCCAGATCGCCATATGCCGTTCCATCACGATCCAGGGCAGGCCGTCGATCATCTCCTCACGCCAGTCATCCTGCCGGGTCTGAACCCAATCGAAGGCATCGGTCGGCGGGATCTGCAACCGCTCAAGCGCGATCTTGCGATTATAGACGGCGCGGATGGTGATGGCGACCATCTGGCCGACGACCAGCCGGTCGGTCGGGCTGTCGGCGGTGATGGTCAGGGTCAGATTGCCCTCGGCCGCGGCCGGGCCGACCAAAAGAAGGAACATCAGAAGCCAGCGGATCACCATGGCTCCACTTCCTCGGCCGCAGTCAGGCCCATCGAGACACGGCGGTCATGTTCCGCCGCCAGACGCAGCCGCAGGAACAGGCCCGGATCATCGGGCAGGCTTTGCAGCCACTCGGCATCGGCCACCCGCTGCCCGGCATCAAGCTGGCGACCCAGCCGCTTGATCTCGTCCACCGGCGATCCGCCGGGCGTGGCGATGGATTTGGCGGCGATGCGCCCGGCATTGTTCGCCTCGCCCTGAACCTGCGGCGCAAGGGCGGCCACGATGTTGCGGTTCTCTCGCGCGGCGCTGTCGGCGGGATTGGCGAAAAGCACGGCGTCGAAATAGGCGCGCGACAGGGCATAGTCCCCCGTCGCGGCCAGCGAGAGGCCGCGATTGTAGGTCGATCCGCGCCCGGCCTTGCGGAAGGCGTCATCCGCAGCGGCATAGTCACCCGCCTGATACAGCGCCACACCCTGCACCGACGGATCGGACAAGAGCGGCGCAGCAAGACCCGGCAGGCCCAGGATCAGCGCCGCCTTGGCCAAGGGCTGGCCACCGGCAAAGATCAGGGCAGCGATGCCCGTGCCCAGAAAGGCAAGGCGGAAGGCGGTCATCTTTGCCTCCGGAACAGGGGAAAGAGGATCAACAGGGCAAGGGGCAGCAGGAAGGGGCCAAGGTCTTGAAAGGCAAGGCCGGCCTCGGGATCCTGAACCAGAAGCGCCACACGACGGGCGGCGATCTGCTGGGCAAGCTCTGGGGCCTGGCCCGAGGGCAGCGCCGCGCCCTGCCCCGCCTTAGCCAGCGCGGCAAGGCCCGCCGGATCGGCGGCGGGCGCGCCTTCCGAGGCGCGCGGCAGGGTCAGCGCCCAGACCCTTGCCCCATCGCTGGCCAGCCGCGCCGCCTCTTCCGCCGCCCTGGCGCCGCTGCCGCCGCCATCCGAGATCAGCACCAGATCGGCACCTCTGATCCCCGTCTCGCCGCTGCCGAACATGTCGCGCGCCATCGACAGCGCGATGTCGGGCCGGCTGCCGACCACGGGCATCGTGTCCTGCCCCAGAACCGCGATCAGCCCGCGCAGGGTTTCGGGATCGCTGGTCGGGGCCGAGGCCAGATAGGCATCGGCCGCATAAAGCATAAGCCCGACAGGCCGCCCTTCAGCCCCGTCCAACAGCATCGAGGCCGCTGCCTGCGCCTCGCCCAGAACCTTGGTGTCGCCGACGACCGAGGGCGAAAGGTCCATCACCAGGATCAGCGGGTCAAGCGCGCGCAGGCTGACCGCACCGGGGCGCAGCAGTGCGGGGCCAGACAGCGCGGCGGCCAGAATGGCAGCAGCGGCAAAGGGCAAAAGCACGGCCCAGCCGCGCACACCCTGTCCGATCAGGCCAAGCCGGCGCAGAGCCACCATCATCTCGGGCGTGACGACCCCTGCCCAATCTCCCGCGAACCGGCGCTGCCAGGCCCACAGCCCTGCCGCCAGCACGGGCAAAAGCGCCAGAAGCCAGAGCGGGCGCAGAAGAACCATCTCGCCGCTCATGCCCGCCGCCCCAATCCCAGCGCCAGCACAAGGACCAGCCCCGCCGCCCCCGGCCAGACCCAGAGCGGGCGCGGAACAGCAACCGGCGGGCGGGTCGAAGGGTTGGGTTCCAGCCGATCCAGCTCTTCGGCCATCGCGGTCAGGTCGTCGGTCGTGCGTACGCGAAAGGTCTGGCCGCCCGAGGTCCGGGCAATGTCGCGCAATGTGGCCAGATCCACCGCGTCGCGCGCGCCGGGACGGGTTTCCAGGTCCTCGGGGCCCAGCGCGATCGTATGGATGCGCACGCCCTTTTCCGCCGCCAGCTGCCCGACCTGCACAGGGTCCAGCCGCCCCGAACTGTCGCGGCCATCCGAGAGAAGCACGATCACCTTGGACGGCGCGGCCTCGGCCAGACTACGCTTGAGCGCGAGGCCCAGCCCTTCGGCAATGGCGGTTGAGCGCCCGGTCAGGCCGATCTGCGCCTCGTCTAGCGCGCGGGCGACGGCGGGCAAGTCATGGGTCAGCGGCGCAGCGACATAGGCGGCGTCGGCAAAGATCACCAGACCGATCCGGTCGCCCTGCCGGGCGCGGATGAAGGAGGTGGCGACGCGCTTGACCGCGGCCAGACGGGTGACCGTCTCGCCATCCAAAGCGAAATCCGGCGTCTCCATGCTGCCCGACATGTCCAGCGCGATCACGATGTCGCGGCCCGAGGCGCTGCGGTCGGTCACCATGTCGATGCGCTGCGGCTGGGCGGCGGCAAGGCATAGGCAGGCCCAGGCCAGCGCGGCCAGCACCAGCCCGCGCCAGGCGGCAGGACCATGGGCCGGGCGGGCGGCGGCGGCGATGCCATCGGGCAGGGTCAGGACCTGTCCCTGTGCCGCACGCGGGGGCAAAAGCCGGGCGAGCAGCGGCAGTGGCAGCGCCAGAAGCGCCAGCGGCAGCGCAAGCTCGATCATCTCGCCCTCGCGCGCAGGATCAGAGCCTCGATCCGGCCCGGGTCGCCCGGCTGGCCCGCGTAAAGCGCGGCGCGCTGGTCCTCGGGCAGCGTGCCGCCGGTTTCCGACAAAAGCCGCGCCAGGGCCAGAAGCCTTTCCTGGGGTGGCAGGCGCGCGGCGCGTGCGATCAGGGCGGCGGGGCGAGGCGGGCGGGTGCGCGGCCGCAACAGAGGGCCAAGAATGGTCAGAAGCAGCGCCGCCAGAACGAAGCCCAGGCCCATGGCGGCCAAGACATCGTTCCACCCGAGTGCCGCAAATTCCTCGGGCAGCCGGGGCGGGTGAAGCTGGGCAACAAGGTCTTCGAGGGTCATGCGATATCTCCCGAAGCGTCCAGACGGCGCACGTCCACTCCCGGCAGGGCAAGCCTTGCGGCACGGGCGGCGCGCAGGGCGGGCAAGTCGTCGAAACGGGCAAAGGCCGGACCTTCGGGGCCGTCATGCGGCAGGGCGCGGGCCGGCGGGGCGCATTCAAAGGCATCCTCGACCAGGATCAGGCGCAGCGGCCCACGCAGGCGCATCGCGGCAAGGGCCGCATCCAGCCCCGGACCGGGCGTGTCCAGCCCCGTGGCCAGCACAAGCCCCGCCCCGCGCGGCGCCTGCCGCATCGCCGCCATCAGCTCGGGCGCAAGCTCGCGCACCGGACCGCGATGGGCAAGCGCCGCCTCATGCGCGCGCTCCAGGCACCCCGCCACCAGCGCCATGCCGCGATGGCGCGGGCGCGGCGCCTGCACCTGCGGCCCGGCATCGGTCAGCGCGACCACGCCCACCGCGCCACCTTCCAGAACCGCCCGCCAGCCCGCAAGGGCCAGGGCCTCGGCCGCCGCGACCGAGCGCAGGCGCCCGCGCGTGCCCCACAGCATCGGGCGGCGGAAATCGGCGATCAGCAAAAGGCTGCGCTCGCGATCCTCATGGAAGCTGCGCACATGCGGGCTGCCGGACCGGGCAAAGGCGGCGGCGTCGATATGGCGGGGATCGTCGCCTTCGCTGAAGGGGCGGATCTCGCGGATCTCATGCCCCTGCCCGCGCCTGCGCGTGGCGGTCGCGCCCGGCCGTTCGGCCAGGCTCGCAGCCTCGGCCCCAGCGCGCAGGGCCGCGCCCTCCAGCGCCATCAGCCCAGCGGCGCCGAAATGCGCCGGATCACCAAGGCCGGACATGGGACAGAAGCCGGGCGATTAGCGCCCGCGACGAAAGCCCTTCGGAGGTCGCGCGCCAGCCGGGGATCAGCCGGTGCGACAGGACATCGGCGGCCAGCGCCTCGACATCTTCGGGCAGGGCATGATCGCGGCCCAGAAGGGCGGCGCGCGCCCGGGCGGCGGCGGCGAGCGACAGCGATCCGCGGGGCGAGACAGCATGGGCCACCAGCCCCTCCAGCGGCCCGGCTGGATCGCGCGTGGCGACGACCAGCCGCACGATGAAATCCTTGAGCGCAGGCGCAAGGAAAACCCCGGCCACCGCCCGCCGCGCCGCGCGGATCGCCGTGCCGGGCAGGCGCGTCGCGGGCGGCGGCGGCTCGGTCAGCGCCTCGCCCTCGACCAGATCGAGGATGGCGCGTTCCGTTCCGGCATCGGGCAGGGCAAGGTCGAGATGCAGAAGGAAGCGGTCAAGCTGCGCCTCGGGCAGCGGGAACGTGCCCTCATGCTCGATCGAGTTCTGCGTCGCCACCACCATGAACGGGTCGGGCAAGGGACGCGTCGTGCCGCTGGCGGTGACCTGCGCCTCCGCCATGGCCTCCAGAAGCGCAGATTGCACTTTGGGCGGCGCCCGGTTGATCTCGTCCACCAGGACCAGCTCATGGAAGATCGGACCGGGCAGGAAATCGAAACCGCCGCTGTCGGGACGGAAGACCTGGGTGCCGGTGATGTCCGACGGCATGAGGTCGGGCGTGCACTGGACGCGGGCGAAACTGCCCGCCAGCCCCGCTGCCAGCCGCTTGACCGCGCGGGTCTTGGCCAGGCCCGGCGGCCCCTCGATCAGCACATGACCGCCGACCAGAAGGGCCGTGATCAACCGTTCAACCAGAACCTCGTGCCCGACCAGCCCCTGCCGCATATGGGCGGCCAGTTCGGCCACGGGGGCCAGATCGGCCAGGCCCACAGCGGCATCGCCGCTTCCATCCATCGCCACGTCGCTCCTCCCCGATCAACGTGCAAGTCCGGGCAAGACTGGCAGGGAAAGCGGCCCGAGGCCAGCACGGCGGCGTCAGACTTAAGGATGACCGGGCCCGGGAGCCGCCGCTAGAAGCACAGCATCTCGGCTTCGGCCTGGGCGCGGCGCAGATCGGCCAGGATCGTGCGCATGGTGGGGGCGCCACGGAACATCGCCCCGGCCTCGCCGGCGCCCTGGCGCATCCGCAAGACGGTCTCGGCGGAAACGTAATCGTCATAGGGCAGGATCGAAGCGATCTGGTCGATCGAGCAGGAGCAGCGGATCAGCGCATCCTGCGACTGGCCGTTCACCGCCATGCAGCCGAAGACATATTCGGCCCGCGCTTCGGTCGGGTAGTCATTCGCCAGCATCTCGGCCGCTGCAGGCAGGGCAAAGGCCAGCGAAAGACATGCAGCGCGCAGGATCATGGCGTCTTCTCCGGGATAAGCCGCAGGATCTCAGTATAGCCGCCCGCGCCGCCACCGGTATCGGCCTTAAGTTCGATGAGGCGACCTGGCTCAGCAGGATCGAAAGTGATCGACAGGGCCAAATCGCCAAAAGCCCCCAGGCGCGCCCTGTTGGCGTCTTCGGCAAAGGGATGCAGGGTCAGGGTCTGCGGCCCGGTCCCTGCGGCCAGTGCCGCGCCTCCCAAGGCCTCGCGCATGCGGTTGCGGATGTAGAACGGGCTGCCACCGGTCTCAGCGGCGATCACACGCACGGTGTTTTCCAGAAAGAACAGCAGGACCGGGTTCGGCCCCCCGGCGGGAAAGGTGATTTCGGGCTGGGCCGTGCCGTCTTCAAGGCGCCTGAGCACCAGCTCTGTCCCGCCCGCGCCAGGGGCAAGCCTTGCTGTCAGGCTGCCCTCCACGATGCGCTGCGGCAGGGGCGTGGCCTCCTGCCCCGGCACCGGTTCGGGGCGCGGCGGCAGGTTGCGGGTCAGGCTATAGGCAAGACCGGCCTCTGGCATATCCGACAGGGTGCCGGGCGCCATGACCAGATCGCTGAAGCTCCCCGCCGCAAGCGGTGGCGCCAGCCAGATGGCAAGACTGGCCGCCAGCAGAGCCGCCCTTATGGTCTTCATTCGCTTTCCTCCAGCGCCAGCACAAAGCCGCGCCCGCGCAGGGTGCGCAGGTTCAGGCCATAGGGCGCGAAATTGCCAAGCTTGCGGCGCAGATAGCCAAGATAGACATCGACGACATTCTCGGTCGAACCGCCGTGTCTTGCCCAAAGCTCGTCGAAGAGATCGCCCCGCGTCTGCAATTGGCCGGGCCGGGCGATCAGCGCCACCAGCAATTCGCCCTCGCGTTCGGTCAGGATCACCGGCCGATTGACACCGGTGACCGTGCGGGTGGCGGGATCATAGCTCAAGCGACCCAGGCCTACAGGCGCCATGCGCGGCGCGGCGCGGCGCAACTGCACCTCGAGCCGGGCGAGAAGCTCGGAAAGGTGGAAGGGTTTCACCACATAATCCTGCGCCCCGGCCTCAAGCCCCTCGGCCCGATCCTCGACCCGCGACAGGGCGGAAAGGATGATCGCGGGGATGCGGTGCCCCTGCGCGCGCATGCTGGCCAGAAGCGTGGCGCCGCTTTCCTCGCCCAGCATCATGTCGATGATCGCGGCATCATAGCCTTTGCGCAGGTCGGACTCGGCCTGTGTCACGGTCTCGGCCCAGCCGGTCGCATGTCCGGCGGCGCCAAGACCCCGGATCAGCAGCGAGGCGATATCTGGATCGTCCTCGACGATCAGGATGCGGGCCATGGCACCTCCTCCCACAGGGGCAGTTCCAGACGCAGGCCAAAGCCGGGCCCGGGTTCGGGCACAAGGGTGCCGCCCGAAGCCTCGGCCACCCAGCGCGCCAGCGCAAGACCAACCCCAAAGCCGCCCGCACCAACCGCGCCGCGGGCGAACCTGGCGAAGATTTCTTCCTGTTTTCCGGGCGGCAGGCCGGGGCCGGTGTCGGAAATCTGGATCGTCGCCTGCCCGTCCTGGGCACGGCCTGACATGCGGATTTCCGCGCCGCGCCCGGCATATTTCGCGGCATTCTCGAAAAGCCCGGCAAAGACCTGCCGCAGCCAGTCGGCATCGCCGCGCACCGGCAAGGGCGGCAGCTCGAGCCGCGCCGTCACGCCCGCGCGCTTCAAGACCGGGGCAAGATCGGCCAGCGCGGCGCGGGCCGCCTCGGACAGATCGACACGGTCCTGCGCCAGTTCCAGATGACCGCTTTCCGACCGGGCGATGCGCAGCATGTCCTCGATCCGGCGGAACAGGCGCTGCGCCCGCGTACGGATCGTATCAAAGGCAGCGCGGGCCTCAGGGTCGGGACTGGCATGGCCCAACTCGGCCTCGCCCAGAATCACGGTGAGGGGCGTGCGCAACTCGTGCCCCACATCCGCAAAGAAGCGGCGGCGGGTACTGTCGATCCCTTCCAGCCGCGCATTGGCGGCCGAAAGTTCCGCCGTCCGCGCAGCCACGATGCCTTCAAGCCTCGCGTAATCCTGCTCCAGCCGCGCCCGGCGGCGGTCGATCCGGGCCGACATCTGGCGCAGCCGCGCAACCATCAGCCCCAGCTCGTCATGTCCGCCCGCCCCGGCGGGCAGCCCGCCCATCGCAAGCGCCTCGGCTTCGGCTGTCACGCGCCCCAGTCGGGCGAAGAGCGGCCGGAAAAGCCAGAAATACAGCAGCACGAGAAGAAGCGGCGCCGCCAGCGCCACCGTCACCGCCCCTGCCAGAAGCGGGCGGCGCAAGGCTTCCATCACGGTCAGGGCGGCCTCGCGGCGGCGGGCTTCCTGATCGGTCTGCGCCGCGATCACCGGCGGGACCTGGGCCGCGTAAAAGGTCACCGCCCCCTCGGCCCCCGGCGTACCGGGCGGCGCGGCGGCAAGGGCCGCGTCCAGTTGCAGGAATTGCGCCCGCAGCCGGGCGGGCGTCACGCTTTGACGCGCGCGCCGGGTGGCCTCGGTCGCGTCGGGCGCGGCGGCGACATCCTCGGCCACCAACCCGTCGAGCGCATCCAGGGCGCCAAGAACCAACCCATCCTCGGGCCGGCTGCCCGCCGTGAGCCAGCCCAGCATCCATTCATTGACCCGCATCGACAGCGTGCCATAGGCCTCGATCCGGCGCTGTGCGGCCATGGCTTCTTCGGCCAGTGCGCGGGTATGGATCAGGCCGTAGGCCGTCATCCCCGCCGCAGCCACCGCCAGCAGTGCCAGAAGCCCGGCCCCGAGTGACAGCCGCGCGCGCAGGCCGAAACGTCCGGTCACGGCTGGGCCAGCGCCGCCCGCATGGCGCGGCGCAACTCACCCTCGGCCACGGGCTTTTCCAGGATCTCGATCGCCAGCCCGCCCGCCTCGCCCTTGATCGCCTGGGCGCTTTCGGCCGAAACGATCAGCGCAGGCAGGCCCTGCCCCAGATCCTGGCGCAGCAGATGGATGGTCTGCAACCCGGTCTCGTCGCCATCCAGCCGGTAATCGGTCAGCAAGAGGTCGGGCCGCGTGCGCGCCGCCGCATCCCGCGCCGCACGGATGCCCGCCACCGTCTGCACCTCCATCCCCCAGCCGCCCAGAAGGAAGCCGTAGGCATGGCGCATCACGGGATCATTCTCGACCACCAGCACGCGGCGCCCCGAAAAATCGCTTATCTCGCCACGTCTGCGCGGCGCGATCGCCTGACGAGGCGCCGCCACCCCCTGATACCGCGCCAGCCGCACCCGAAAGCGTGAACCGCGCCCCTTTTCCGAACGCAGTTCCAGCGCATGACCCAATTGCTGGCAGGCGCGCTGCACGATCGAAAGACCCAGCCCGGTGCCCGGCTGGTCCGAGCGCGACAGCCGCTCGAATTCCTGGAAGATGCGCTCCTGATCCTTGACAGCAATCCCCGGCCCCTGATCCAGCACTTCAAGCCAAAGCGCATCGCCCTGCCGCCGCATGCCCACCAGAACCTTCTTTCCCGTGGTGTATTTCAGCGCGTTGGTGATCAGATTCTGCGCGATCTGGCGCAGATAGACCGGGTCGCTTTCCACCGTCGCGGCCGAAGCGACGAAGCGCAGATCGATGCCACGGCTGCTGGCCAGAGGCTGCATGTCAATGATCAGGCGGCGGAACAGCCGGCTCAGCGCCATGGGCGCCGGGTTCATGCGGAAGCTGCGGCTGTCGAACCGGGCAATGTCGGACAGGGCGCGGATCAATTCTTCGGCGGAATCGAACGTGGCGGTCAGATGCGAGACCAGATCGCGCTGCAACGTGTCGCCCTGAAGGTCGGCCAGTTCCGACAGATGCGACAGGAACAGCTTAGCGGCGCTGAGCGGTTGCAGAAGGTCATGGCTTGCCGCGCGCAGGAAACGCGATTTGGCACGGTTCGCCTCATCCGCCACTTCGCGGGCCTGGGCCAGTTCGGCATTGATCTTGGCAAGGTCCGACAGCGCCTGTTCCAGATCGCGGTTGCGGGCCACGACCTCGCGCTCCAGGACGGCAGTGGCCCGGGTCAGGGCATAGGCCGATCCACGGGTCTCCTCGATCCGTTCCAACCGTTGCATCAGCGCCTGGTTGATCCGCTCCAGCTTGGCGATGGCGCGGTCCTTGTCATCGCTGTCGCGCAGCATCAGGGCGCCCCCGCAACGGCGACATCGCGGTCAAGGATCGCGAGACCGACGAAGGTTTGGTTCACATGGATGCCGCCATGCTGTTCGCCATAGGTGTTGAAACCCGCGATACGGTGGTCGCGGCACAGCTGCGCGACGGTCGCCTGCTCGCCCGCATGTTCCACCGCGATCCGGCGCAGGATGCAGTCGAAACCCAGCACCAACTGCGCCGGTCCCAGCGCCTCCATCCGCTTGCGCAGGCCTTCGGTCAGGCTTTCGGGACGACCGATCGTAAGGATCGCCCCGGTCTGGATCGAGGACATCAGGGACAGCCCGCCCTCGGGCGTGACCCCGGCGATGGCCCGGACGAAATGACGCCCGGCCGAACGTTCCAGCAGCGGGTTTTCGGCAAAGGCATGGGGGCCAAGCGCCCGGCCGGTATAGCCGATCAGGCGGGCATATTCTTCGGCGGCGGGTTCGGCATTGATCTCGCGGATCACGCGGTTGTCGGGATCGGCATCGGTGACGATCATCTTCTCGCCCACCGGGACGAAATGGTCGAAGACCACTTCCTCGATGGCGAATTGCGTGTCGATCAGGCAGAAGATCGCGCTTTCATCCTGGGTCTGGCCGTTCAGCGCCAGATGGGTGCGGCCAAAGCGCAGACCGTCGGCCGCCGATCCGCCCAGCACCAGCAAGCCGGGCAGCGTTGCGTCGACCGTGGTCGTCACCAGCTCTTCGCGCCCGCTCATCCCGTCGATCAGCAGCAGGCCAAAGCGCGAGCGGCCGGCGGCAACGGGCATATCCTCGGCCAGACCACGCAGGGCGCGCATCCAGTCCAGCGCCGCGTGCTGACGCAGGCGCGACAGCCACAGCGCGCGGGCGTGAAAGGCGGCGGCGGACAGCGAGATGGCGATGACCCTGTCATCGTCATAGCCGTCAAAGGCGAAACCTCCGGCCGAGGAACAGGCCAGGACCAGGGCTTTGGAGCCAAGCCGTTCGGACAGAAGACCGGAGAGCGGCTCGACCATGGTGCCATCGGCAGCAAAGACAAGCACCAGGGCCGGCGGATCATCGGCAAAGGCCGTCGCCAGATCGCGCGCCATGTCCTGCACCGCCCCACATGCGGTTGCGACGCGGGCACGAGGGTGCAGCGGCCGGTCCATCAGCGGTTGAACAGGCGCGCTTTGTTGGCCAGAAGCGCGGCCTGGGTGCGGTTGCGCACGTTGATCTTGTGCATGATGGCGGCGATATGGGTCTTCACCGTGGCCTCGGTGATCGACAGCTCGTAGCTGATGATCTTGTTCGGGCGGCCCTGGCAGATCTGGCGCAGGATCTTCATCTGCTGCGGCGTCAGCGAGGCGAAGTTCTGGATCAGGGCGGCCATTTCCTCATCCTCGTCGACCTCAAGCTCATGGCCCTCGGGCAGCACCATTTCGCCCGCCCACATGCGGCGGAAGGCATCGACCAGCTCGCTGCGCGGCAGCGATTTCGAGATATAGCCCCGCGCCCCCGCCGCCACGACCGACGAGACCATGGCCGGGTCGATTTCCGAAGAGATCACCGTGATCGGGCCACGCGGCACCTTGTTGCCCAGACTGACGACACCCTCGATCCCCTGCACATCGGGCAGATTCAGGTCCAGCACGACGGCATCAGGCGGGCCTTCGGCCTGCACGCTGTTTTCGGCGGCGGCAAGGCTCCAGGCAATACGAACGCGGCGCAGGCCGAAGGCATGGGTCAGCGTGACGGAAAGCGCCTCGGCCATCAGCGGATGGTCATCGACGATCAGAACATCGCGCACCTGCGCCTCGCGCGGCGATACCTGGCCGGGGCGGGCAACGTCACTTGCGCCCTGCCGGACGGGACGGTGGTCCATGAGATTTCCTCCCCTCATGATTGCGTCGGGTCCCCCAGTCTCCGCCGCAGGGGAATGTTAGGCCAAACCCGGGGCGAAGCGAGAGAATTCTTGGCTGACGCTTGGTAAATCGGTAATTTCGGCAAGGGTTTGCCGGGGTCATCACGGTGCCCCCCCAAGATGCGCCGCGATTGCGCGGCCAAGCGCGAAGGCACGTTGTTCCAGGATCACCGGAACCTCGCAGACATAGGTGAGCGACTGCTGCCGGTCTTGGAAGATTCGGGTCGCCCAATCGAGTTCCGCCTCAGCCTTGTCGATCGCGTCAAAGTCGGGCGGATCGGCGGCCTGCAACGCATCGAAACGATGGCGGATGTCCAGAATCTGTTGGTCCAGCGCCTCCTGCTTGTGGGCATAGCGGGTGATCCCGGCCATGACCTTGTTGCGGCGCGTCTGGATATGGTCGAAGGCGGCCAGGAACAGAGCCTCGATCTTGGCCGGATCATGGTTTGCGGCGAAATCCGCGATCATCGTCTCGGCCTCGGCCATGTCGGTGCGGCGCAACGCGATCACCTGCGCCACCGCCTGCACTTCGGGGTCCTTGGTCAGGGCCTCGGCCTCGACCCCCGGCGGCGTGGCGGGCCAGAGCTGGCCCACCGACAGGGCGGGCTGGCGGCGCTGGATGCAGGGCCAGTCGGGATCGGTCGATCCCCCCGCGAGGGCCGGGGCGGCGACAAGAGCAAGAAGTGCGGCAAGCCGGATCATCAGGAGGCTCCCCCTTTCCGGCCGCGCCAGAGGCCCTTGGCCGGATCATACATGAAGACGGTGCCGCCGAAGAAGGCGGCGGTACAGCCCAGCGTGACCGCCAGCGACAGCGGATCGAGCTGGCCATAGAGCGCGAAACGCACCAGTTCGACGGCATGGGTGAAGGGGTTGAAGCTGCAGATTTGGTACAGCAGCACCGAAGATTCCCGCATCCGCCACAGCGGGTAAAGCGCGGAGGAGGCGAAGAACATCGGGAAGATCACGAAGTTCATCACTCCCGCGAAATTCTCCAGCTGTCTTATGGCCGAAGATATCAGCAGGCCCAGCGACCCAAGCATCAGCCCGGCCAGGATCAGCGCGGGCAAGACGGTGAGGTAGCCCATAGCGGGCGGGCGGATGCCCCAGGCATAAGCGATCAGCAGGAAGGCATAGACCTGCGCGACCGCGACCAACACGGCGGATAGCAGCTTTGCGCCCAGCAGGAACCAGCGCGGATAGGGGCTGACCAGCAGGCTGCGCATCGCCCCAGTCTCTCGGTCATAGACCATGGAGAGCGACGATTGCATCCCCGAGAACAGAAGGATCATCCCGCAGAGGCCCGGGGTCACATAGACCTCGTACAGGACATAGGTCTTGTAGGGGGGGGTGATCGACAGGCCAAGGACCGAGCGGAAGCCGGCGGCGAAGATGAAGAGCCAGACCAGGGGCCGCACCAGCGCCGCGACAAAGCGCTCGCGCTGCTTGGCGAAACGCAGGAATTCCCGGGTCGCAATGCCGGAAAGCGCGATGGCCCAGCCCTTCATGCCGCCGCTCCCGTGAGCGTGAGGAAGGCCTTAGCCAGAGGACCGTCGCCCGCCAGGGCAGCAGCCTGCCCATCGGCCAGAACCGCGCCCTTGTGCAGGACGACGACATGGTCACTTGGCTCAATCTCCTCGAAGATATGCGTCGCCCAAAGGGTCGAGACGCCTTCCTCGGCGATCAGCCGCCGAACCAGCGCCGAAACCTCATGCCGGGCCCGCAGGTCAAGGCCGGCGGTCGCCTCGTCCAGAAGCAGAAGTTGCGGCCGGTGCAGAAGCGCGCGGGCAATCTCGGCCCGGCGCTGCTGGCCGCCCGAGAGGGTTGCGGCCTTGACTCCAGCCTTGTCCGACAGGTCGACCAGCGCCAGCACTTCGGCAATCCGCGCCCGTGCCGCCTTGCCGCCAATCCCGTGCAGCGCCGCGTGATAGGCAAGGTTCTGCTGCAGGGTCAGGTCGCTGTCCAAGGCCCGCGACTGGAAGACGACGCCCAGCCGCGCGAGCGCCTGCGAGGGCTGGCGGCGGGCATCGAAGCCAGCAACGGCGATTGTGCCGGACGTGCTGTCATATAGTCTTGTGATCAGTGAAAAAAGCGTGGTCTTGCCGGCGCCATTCACCCCCAGAAGCGCGCAAAAGGCCCCGCGCCCGACCGTGAAGGACACGTCGCACAGGGCCTCGATCCGCCCGAAACGGTGGCTGACGCCCTGGATCAGAAGGGCGGGGGCCGCAGCGGCCCCCGAAGCGTCGATCATTCCTTGCGTCGCTCCTTTTCGGTGAAATCGGCATTGAGCTTGATGTCATACTGGCCATCGGCGCAGATCACGTCATCCAGGTCGAAGCTGCCATCCTCCTCAACCTCGATATTGGCGCTGTCCACCTCGCAGGTCATCGCAGCGAGGGCAGCGTCGATACTGGTAATCTGCTCGGGTGTCACCTCCGCCTCGGCCCAGGCTGGGGCGGCGAAACCGGCGATCACGGTGGCAAGGACAAGTCGTCTCGGCATGGGTTGCTCCTGTCTAGCGGATGTTGAACTCGGCGCGCTGGCTTTGGCCATCTGTTCCGGGGATCGACAGCGCGAAGCTGCCGGGCATGACGGCGATGAAGCTGATCTCGGCCTCGCCCGCATTGTCGAATTCCATCGAATGCACGCCCATCGGGCGGATCTCGATGCCGTTTATAACGATTTCGTTGATCCAGATCGCGCGGAAGAAATCGCCGCCAGACAGGGCAAGTTCCGCAGATCCATCGGCCACGATCTTCATCTTGTAATAGCCGCCGGATTTCAGGTCGTAGGGCTTCTCGGCCACCGGCTTGCCCGAAGCGAGCGTCAGCGGCGGCAGTTCGACCCGGTTGGCCTTGCCCATCAGCCCGGCAAAACCATAGTCGAACTGCTGCGCCGCAAGCGGTGCCGCCGCCAGGGCCAGCATCCCGGCCAGAACCAGTTTTTTCATCGTCATCCCTCCTGCGATGTCTTGACGGCCACGACGCCCCAGGGCTGTTCGCCCACCGGGATCGACACGGTCACCGTGTCGCTTTCGGTGTCGATCACCGAGATGTCGTTGGAATTGCCGTTCGTGGTGTAAAGGAACTTGCCGTCGGGTGAGAAGCCAAGCTGCCAGACCCGCTGGCCGACCAGCAGGTAATCGGTGATCTCAAGGCTGGCCACGTCGATCACCGCCACTCGGTTCGCCGGGCCAAGCGCGACATAGGCCTTGGCCCCGTCAGCGGTGACGCGCAGGCCCACGGGTTGCAGGGCCTCGGGCAGCACGCCCTGCACCTCGAATGTCAGCTTCTTGACAATCTCGTTGGTCGCGGTGTCGATCACGCTGACCGTGCCGCCGATTTCGGCCGTGACGAACAAGAGTTTGCCGTCCGGCGTGTATTCGGCGAAACGCGGGCGGCTGTCGACCAGCACATTCGCGACGATTTCATAGCTGGTGGTGTCGATCAGATGCGCCATGTTGGTGGTCTCGGAAGTGTTGACCACAATCTTGCCATCGGGCGACACGCCCATCCCTTCCGGCTCAACCCCCACCGGCACTTCGGCCAGCACCTGCCGCGTGTTCACATCGACCACGGTGACGATGTTGTCATCCTCATTGGCGATGAACAGCGGATTGCCCGATGGGTGCAGCACGAACAGCTCCGGGTCGGGCCCCGAGGGCAGCGACGGCAGCTCCTCATAGGTGCTGCTGTCATAGACCCGCACCAGATTGTCGTCCGAGGCGCAGACATAGATATGCTTGCCATCGGGCGAAGCGGTTATGCCGCGCGGGCGTTGCAGCCCCTCGATCGTGTGGATCACCTCAAGCGTCGCCGCATCCAGCACGGTGACGGTGTTGCCCTTCTCGTTCGACACGAAAATCTTATCGGCCAGTGCAGGGCTTGCGGCCATGCTCAGCAGGACGGCGGACGTGAGGAAGGCGGGGGGCAGTCTCATTTCTGGCACTCCGTCTCGGGCCGGTCGATGCCCAGCGTGTCAAGCTGGCTGACCTGGTGAAGATATTCGTCCTGCGGGCTGACCGAGGCGACGACATTGCCCGCCACCAGAAGGATCGGCTGGCGCAACTGGCCATCCCAGTCGCGGAAGGTCAGCTTCTGCCCCTTGAAGGCGGCAAGGTCGAAGGCGTCGGACAGGATGAAATCGTGCATCGTGTTGAAATCGCCGCCCTTGGTGCGCATCGCCGCCTCGCCGATCACGCGCAGCGCCATCCAGGCTTGCAGGTCTTCGGACCGCGCGAAGCGCCCTGCCGCTTTCTCGAAGCGGGTCTGGAACTGGGTCGCCCCCCAGGCCTCGAACACGCCCGACCAGCTTGCAGGCACCAGCCCAGCGGACCCGGTCACCGGTCGCGCGTCCCAGGTGTGATAGGGCAGCCAGGCGGCAAAGACCCCGGCATGGTCGGCGGCGATGATCACGTCATGCGCGGGCAATTCCTGGGTGAAGACCGGCATCTGCTTTTGCACCTGCACATGGCCGGTATCGGTGCGCCGCGCGCCGCCTGTGTCGACATAGACCCGCTCTTCCACGATGGTCAGCCCGAATTTCTCGGCCGAGCGGCGATAAGAAGCGGCAAGCGCCATGTCTTCGGCATGGCTGCCCTCGATCATGACCACCTCGTCCCAGCGTTTCAGCGCCAGATATTGCGCCAGCGCATCGGTCAGCATGGCGTCCGAGGGCGCGACATGCAGCAGGTTTGCCCGGCAGTCCTTGCCGCGCAGAACGTCATCGGTGGCCAGTGCATTGAACACCAGCGCCCGGTCCCCGGCCAGATCGGCCAGTTTCACCGTCATCGCGGCATCGGCCAGCGTGACGATATAGGTCACCCCGGAATCCAGGATGCGCTGCAATTCGGCTTCGGCCGTCTCGGGCGAGACCACGATGTCTTCGGTCACGAAGGTCTGGCCCACGAAGGCGCCCGTGGTGGAATTGTCGGCCGTGCCCAGATCAGCCCCGGCAAAGCCCAGATCCTTGGGCGGAAGATCGGCGCGAGAGATCGGCATCGGTCCCGGCGCATCGACCCGGATCACCGCCACGCGATATTCCGTGCCTTCGGCCAGGGCCGGGCCGCAGAGGCAAAGAAGTGCCAGTCCGCACAGGCTGCGCGTCAGTCCTTTCATGATGTCCTCCCTGCGGTCATTCAGGCATGGACCCGCCGAGGGGCAAAGCGTTATTCGTTAATAAGAAGATCATAAGCAAATGATTTCAAACGGTATAGTACTTTTGGCTGATTACCTTTTCTGCGCTCGGGGCCGCATTCTAAGTGCACGGACCGAACAGAGGTGGCGGGGAGGAGCATGAGGATGCGGAAGATTTTTGTCGCGCTGGCGGGAGTGCTGGCGCTGATCGCGGGGCTTGGCGGACCGGCGCAGGCGCATGGACCCTCGCGGCTGAAGACCGACCAGACCGTAACGCTGAACGCCAGCGCCGCCGATGTCTGGGCGGCGATCGGATCATTTGAGCAGATGGACTGGCTGCCCGGCGTGGCGAAGATCGAGGCCACGGGGAACGAGAAGGGCGCGACCCGGACCCGGACGCTGGCGGATGGGACCGTGGTACAGGAAGAACTGCTGAAGCTGGACCCGGCCAAAATGGCCCTGTCGGTGCGGCTGACCGAGGACAACCTCGCCTATGTAAAAGCCACCAATTACGCACTGCATCTGACCGTGAAGGACGAAGGCGGCAAGGCGGTGGTCGATGTGAAGGGCGCCTTCTACCGTGCCTTTCCGCAGAATGACCCGCCCGCCGATCAGGATGACGCGGCCTCCACCGCCTCGGTCGAGGCTCTGCATCAGGGGCTGATCGACGCGCTGGTGGCGCGGTTCGGCGCGGGCGGATGATCAGGCTGGCCGCCCTGCTGCTGATGGCGGGGGCGGCGCGGGCTGATATCGCGGCGATCACCTCGCAAAATGCCGGAATGCTGACTTTGGTGCAGACTGAAAGCCTTGAGGTGCTGGCCAGCGCGCCCTTGCCGGGCAAGCCGGCGGCGGTGGCCATGGATGCGGCACGCGGGCGAGTGATGGCGGTGGCGGTTGAAACTGGGCGTCTTCATATATTCGATCTGGCAGGAAAACCCCTTGCCGAATGGCCGATCGTCGGCGCGCCTTTCGGGCTGGCGATACGGCCCGGAGTCGGCACCGCGCTGATAACGGATCAGGCGGACGCGGTGTTGCGCGAGATCGACCCGGCGACGGGGAAGGAACTGGCGCAATGGCGCACCGGCGCCCTGCCCTCCGGCGTTGCCGAGGGCGGCGGCGTGATCGTCGTCGCGAACCGCGACGGCAATTCGGTATCGGTGATCCGGGGCGACGCGGTGCAGGAGATCGCGGTGGGCCAGCATCCGTTCGGTGTGACGCTTCTGGGGAACCGCGCCTTCGTCACGGATGTGCTGTCGGATCAGGTCAGCGTGATCGACCTGGCCGAAGGCCGCGTGATCGCCACCATCCCCACCGGCGAGCGGCCCTACGCCACCGCCTTCGCCGCCGGGCGGGGCTTTGTGACCAACCAGTATGATGAAAGCCTGACTGTGTTTGACGCGCAAAGCCTGAAGGTGCTGGGGCGGATCGAGACCGACGAATACCCCGAAGGGATCGCCACGACGGCGGAGGGGCAAGTTCTTGTCGCCAATTGGTTTTCCGACACGCTGCAAGTGATTGATCCGGTCGCGATGCAGGTGGTGGACAGGCTGGACATGCCCGAAGGTCCGCGCGCCTTTGGGGCCTTTACCGGGGTGGGGACGGGCGCGCCCTAGGCGACGGCCTGAACCGTGTAATCCTCGGTTCCATCCCAGATCAGGTCCCAGCTTGCGCCGGGGCGGACATTCTGGATGGCGTGGGGCTCGAAACAGACAAGGCAATCGCCGCCTGCGGGGGCGCGGACGGAAGGGTAGATCAGCCCGCGCGCGCCGTCGCGGCGCAGGGATTCGGCCAGAGCCTGACCGGCGGGATAGCCCTGCGCCGGGTCGGGATGCAGCGCGGGATGGGAGGGTTCGTCACGCAGATCCTCGAAGTTGCCGATGAAATCGGCCAGCAGTTCGACATAGCGGGCGCGATCATGGTACCAGCCGGTGAAGGACAGTTCCCGCGTGCGGTGAAAGGCCACTTCCGACACGGAAACCAGCACGTCCCACGCGCAATACCAGGCCCCGCGTGTGGGCGGGTTGAAGCGGTTGCCCCCTGCGCGCGTGTAGGTGAAGGCGGCGTTGACATGGCTTTCGCCGTAAAGCCGCAAGTCGCGGCTGCGGCGTTGCCAGGCCAGTTCGCGCGGGTCCAGATGCGGGCTGCGGCCCCGCTCGGCCTGCATCCTTGCGCTGGTCATCGCCTCAATCCCCGCAAGGATTTCAAGCTCTTCGTCGCTGTCCACCAGGCCGCGGAGCGCCGGGGGCTTGTGATAGGTGGCGGGGATCAGGCGGACAAGGCCGCGGTCCGAAAGGTCGGTGCGCCTCATGCGCCGCCCCGCAGCGCGTCAAGATGGCTGCGGATGGCAAGGATCTGCGGCAGACCGCCGTCAATCGCGGCATCGACGGGGCGGGCGCCGCCGAACAGGGGGCCGCTGTTCGGGCGGGTGATCCAGCCGCGCGACAGAGGGGCGGAGAAGTAAAGCTCAAGCGCCTTGTAGATGCCGATCACGGCCGAAAGGCGCAGCATCTGGTCCTTGGTCAATTCGCCCGCGAAACCGGGTTTGCGGGCGCGTTTCCAGGTGCTTTCCGACATGTCGGCCAAGGCGGCGGCTTCGCGCAGCGCCAGACCCCAGGCCTCTGCCACGCGGGCATAGGCCTTGAGCGCGACCTCGGCGATGCGTTCGGGCGCGGGATCGGGGCGGGGCTGGACAATGGCAAGGGGCATGGTGCCCTCCTGGCGCTGGAGACAGGCTCAAGATAGGTCATATGATCCAAAAGTAAAGGCCATATGAACAAATCGGCCCCAGATGCGCGCTCAGGGGGCTTTGAGCGCCTTGCCATAATCATCGACAAGGGGCACGCCGGCCTCGCGCAGAATGGTGTCAATCTCGGCCTGGTTGCGGCGGATCATGCTGTTCAACTCGCGCTTCCAACTGTCCTCGCCCGCCCGGACGCCCATGGTGATGCGGAAGAACAGGCGCGGCGTGTCCGGCTCGTTGAGAAGCGGTATCACCTTGAGATCAGGGAATTTCTTTGCCATCGGACCGGCAATCGGACCCCACATCAGCGCGCCGTCGGTGACGCCGTTTTCCACATCGCGCAGCATGTCGCCGCCCGGATCCTCGACCCTTCGGTCGGTCATCAGGTCATAGGGTTTCGCAAGCTTCATCAACCCCAGCCGCGCGACATGGGTCGCCGGGGGCGAACCTGCCACCACGCCCAGCTTGTGGCCCTGCAGGGCGGGATCGGCCAGCTGCGTGACACCCGCCAGATCACTGTCGGCACGGACCACGAGGACATGGGTCGAGGTGTAATAATGGTTGGTGTTGAGCACCAGTTCATCGCCTTGGGCGAAACCGATCACCACATCGCATTTGCCGGCGGTCAGCGTCTGGCGGACGAAACCGATGACCTGCGGAAACCACGTATACTTCAACGGCACGTCCAGCTTGTCGGCGAAAAGCTGGGCGATCGCGTTTTCGAAGCCCGAGCCGTCCTGCATGGACAGCGGCGCATTGGCCGGGTCGGCGCAGACGCGAAAGGCGGTGCGGTCGACCAGATCGGCCACCTGCGCCCCTGCCGGCGCGGCAAGGGCGGCCAGCAGGGCCACGGCCAGCGCGCGCATCTCAGCCCCCCATGCAGGCGGCTTCGGCGGCAGTGTAAGCCTCTGTCTTGGCTTCCTTTTTCGCCGGACGTCCGCGCGGGATCGCATCCGTCCCGCGGGCGCGAAGATAGGTGTAGATGTCGTCGAGGTAGCACATGACATTGGGGTTCACGCCAAAGGCGGGCATGACCTGGTTCTCGGCCGAACCCACCTTCTGGCGGCCCGAGGCGACGACGCCGACGAAATCGTAATAGTCCATCGTCATCGCCGAATCCTTCAGCGCCGGGGCATAGGTCGAGCCTTCGCCGTCGGGGCCGTGGCAGACATGGCATTCGGCATGATAGCGGCGGAAGCCAGAGAAGGTGTTCCAGTCGACCGTGCCATCGGCCTCGATCTTGAAGGTGGGGATATCGTCGGAATTGAACCAGCGCACGCCGTCATTGCTGGCCGCCTCGGTGTTCGGCGGATCGGCGGCAAGGGCGGTTCCGGCAATTGCAAGGGCCAGCAGCGGCGCGGCCATGAGGGACGCGGTTCTTTGCATGGGTCTCTCCTCCCAAAGAGTTTGACGCAAGCCTAGTCGGCAGCGCCCGTGCAGCAATTCAAACTTTAGTTTGGACGGGCGCGGGCGGGGGTCAAAGCGCCGGAAACACGTGATTTTCACGGTCTTGCCATCGTCTTCCAAATGTCTTCCGAACGTCTTCCGGCTGTGTCTTCCGCCACCATGGCCCCACAGGACGGAAAACGCCGCCCCTGATCGGGGCGGCGCTGGTGATCTGGAATGGGCCGTCGGATCAGTCCGGGACCGCGAAGACGGTCAACTGGCCGCCAAGAGCCGTATAGTCGGACAGGGCCGCGTAGCCGCCCACCGCACCCAGGCCGTCATTGGCATTGGTCAGACCTGCCGCAAGGCCGATGCCCGCCCAGCCGCCGACACCCGAGAGCACGCCGACATATTGCTTGCCGCCGGATTCGTAGGTGAAGACGTTGCCGATGATGCCCGAAGGGGTCTTGAACTTGTACAGTTCCTTGCCCGTCTCGGCATCGACCGCCTTCAGATAGCCCTCAAGCGTGCCGTAGAACACGACGCCGCCCGCCGTCGCCATGGCGCCCGACCAGACCGAGAACTGCTCGGGCAGCGACCAGACGATTTCCCCCTTGCGGGCATCCCAGGCGATGAAGTTGCCCATGCCGCCATGGCTGTCGGGCGCCGGGAACATCGACAGCGTCGCGCCGACATAGGGCTGACCGGCGGTATAGCTGACACGGAAGGGTTCATAATCCATGCAGACATGGTTGGTCGGCACGTAGAAAAGACCCGTCACCGGCGAGTAGGTGGCGGGCTGCTGGTCCTTGGACCCCAGCGCCGCCGGGCAGATGCCGGTGGAGTTCACATCCTCGCCATTCTGTTCGGTCGAATACTGCGCCACGACCTGCGGCCGGCCATATTGGTCGGAATTAGGGTCCATGACGACCTCGGTCGCCCAGTTGACGGCAGGGTCATACTTCTTGGCCACCAGAAGCTCGCCCGTCTCGCGGTCAAGCGTGTAGCCAAAGCCGTTCCGGTCGAAGTTCACCAGAAGCTTGCGCATCGTCCCGTCGATTTCCTGATCGACAAGGATGTTCTCGTTGATGCCGTCATAATCCCACTCGTCATGCGGGGTCTTCTGGTAGAACCACTTGGCCATGCCGGTATCGGCATCGCGCGCCATGATGGTCATCGACCATTTGTTGTCGCCCGGGCGCTGGCTGGGGTTCCAGGTCGAGGGGTTGCCGGTGCCGTAATAGATCAGGTTCAGCTCGGGGTCATAGGTGGTCCAGCCCCAGGTCGTGCCGCCGCCGATCTGCCACTGGTCGCCTTCCCAGGAATTCAGCGACGAGTCGGCGCCGATCGGCTTGCCGAGAACCATGGTCTTTTCCGGGTCGACCAGCATTTCGGCATCGGGGCCGGTGGAATAGGCGCGCCAGGCCAGCGAGCCGTCGGCGATGTTATAGGCGGTCATGCTGCCGCGCACGCCGTATTCGCCGCCCGATATGCCGACCAGAACCTTGTCCTTCACCACGGTCGGCGTCGCGGTCGAGGTTTCGCCCTTGGCCGGGTCGCCGTTCTGCACCGACCATTTCACAGCACCCGTAGCCGCATCCAGCGCGACCAGCATGGTGTCGGCCTGCGACAGGAAGACCATGCCATCGGCGAAGGTCAGGCCGCGGTTGACCGTGTCGCAGCACATCACGCCGATCACGTCGGCATTCTGCTGCGGGTGATACTTCCACAGGATCTTGCCGTCGTTCTTGAGATCGAGCGCATAGACATTGTTCGGGAAGGGCGTGTGCACATACATCACGTCGCCCACCACGAGGGGCGAGCCCTCATGGCCGCGCAGCACGCCAGTCGAGAAGGTCCAGGCCACTTGCAGCTTGGACACATTGTCCTTGGTGATGCCGGTGAGTTCCGAATAGCGCGTGCCGGCATAATTGCCGAGCTGCATGACCCATTGCTTGGGATCCTTGGACCCGGCCATGGCCGAGTCATTTGCGAAAACCGGCAGCGCGGAGGTCAGCATCAGCCCCGCGACAAGCCCCAGAAGTCCCTTCTTCATCGTCATCCTCCCTGATGCGCGATTGTCGAACACAAGCGCCCGCAACCCTTCCTGTCCTCCTCGGGGGTGATCGGGCGCTTCTTATTCCGTTCTTATCAAGCGACCCGGAAGCCTGTGTGTCAACGAAGCCGGGGGCATGTTCAGCCCAAAGTATGAGCCGCGCGGCGGCCCGGGCGTGCCGGGCGGAAAGTCAGGAAAAACAAGGCCGCGCCCCGGGGAAAGGGCGCGGCCGGTCAGCAGATGGAAAGGCTTTTCAGAAAGCGCGGTCAGGGCGCGGGCGTGGGCTCGGCCGCCGCGGCGCCTTCGGGATGCAGCGTGATCAGATAGGCCACGACATCGGCACGTTCCTCGGGCTTTTTCAGCCCGGCGAAGGTCATCTTGGTGCCGGGCACCATGCCCTTGGGATCGGCGAGGAACTTTTCGATCTCTTCCGGCGTCCAGACATGGCCCTCGGCGCCCAGCTTGGCCATGGCCTCGGAATACTGGAAATCGGGGAAGGTGCCGGTCTGGCGGCCGACGACATCATGCAGATTCGGCCCCGGCTTCTTGGGCGCATCCGGCGCGATGGCATGGCAGGCGAGGCATTTCTTGAACACCTTCTCGCCCTTGGCGGCATCGCCCTCGGCAAGGGCCGGGGCGGCGGCGAGGGCAAGAAGGGCAACGGCAAGGGCGCCGCTGAGGGGGCTGGACATGGTCTCCTCCGTGAAACTGTCTGGCTGAATTGTCGGGCGTCGTGTCATCCGGCTTGCGCGAGCTGTTCCGCATGGAAGCGGATGTGATCCTCCATCACGCTGGCGACGTAGAAGTAGCTGTGATCATAGCCTTCCAGAAGCCGGAAGCGGAAGGGCTGGCGGCGAAGCGCCGCAGCCTGGACCAGCGCTTCGGGTTTCAGAAGATCGAGAAACTGGTCCTTTGCGCCCTGATCGACCATCACCGGGCCGGGATAGCCGCGCGATTCCATCAGAAGCGTGGCGTCATGGTCCGCCCATTTCGCCTCATCCGAGCCGAGATAGGCGGCAAGCTGCTTGCGCCCCCAGTCGCTGCGGGTCGGGTTGGCAATCGGCGAGATGGCGGACAAGGCGCGATAGGTTCCGGGATGGGTCATGCCGATCGTCAGCGCGCCATGGCCGCCCATGGAATGGCCGGTGATGCCCTGGCGCGAACGGTCGAGCGGCAGCTGGGCAAAGACCAGATCGGGCAATTCGTCGACCACATAATCCCACATGCGGAAATGCGGCGCCCAGGGGGCCTCGGTCGCGTTGACATAGAAGCCCGCACCCTGGCCCAGATCATAGGCCGGATCATTCGCCACCGCCTCGCCGCGCGGCGAGGTGTCGGGGAAGATCACCGCGATCCCCGCCTCGGCCGCCCATTTCTGCGCACCGGCCTTGGTCATCGCATTCTCATGCGTGCAGGTCAGGCCCGAGAGATACCAGAGCACCGGCACCTTCTCTGCCTTCGCCTTGGGCGGCAGGTAGACTGCGAAGGTCATGTCGCAGCCGCAGACATCGGAGGCGTGGGAATAGACCCCCTGCACGCCGCCGAACGCGCCATTTTCCGAAAGGGTCTTCATTCTGCCTCGTCTGGCCTTGCGGCGGGTGCCGGGGGTTTCACACCCCCGGGGCCCCGTGGGATATTTGCGAACGGAAGAAAGCCGAGAAGGACCGGACCTGTCTTCCGGTCCCGGACATCCTCAAGGCGCGAGCCATAGCCGCGCCGCTGGTTCGGGCGGCCATGGTGAAGGGGCAAGGCGCCCCCCGGGCTGGTTCAATACACGACGACGGCGCGGATGGACTTGCCTTCGTGCATCAGGTCGAAGCCCTTGTTGATGTCCTCGAGCTTCAGCGTGTGGGTGATCATCGAATCGATCTCGATCTTGCC